>NZ_JBAGJC010000009.1:0-193445 GCF_036864765.1 Paenibacillus sanfengchensis
GCAGTAATCTTGCAAAAAAAATGACATAAAAAGTAAGAAGAATAATTTACAAAAAAAGGAGACCCCAGTTATCGTAGAATTGTACAGACACATACGAAAGGAGGTCTCCTTGAATAAAAAGATACCTAACCCATCCGTGATTCGTCAAGCCTTAGGTTGGTTGGATGTCCATGTGCGTTTACTCTGTGGCGATCATTACGCCAAGAAGCTTTGCTTTGGCAACACGATTCTTCTCTTTCTGGAGGCCATTTTGCAAAAACGGAGTTCACTAGATAACATCACAGAGCATTTACGAAGTGCTCCGTGGCTGCAAAAATGGGTAGGCTTGGAGTCGATCCATGCTTCCTCCTTAAATCGAAAACTAGCGCAAATTCCAACCGACAGTGTTCGTAACTTGTTCCTCCAGCGTCTCAAAAACCTGTGGCATCACCAGGGACCTACACTACCGAAAAAGCTCAAGGGACTTGGGCGACTGGCCGCGGTAGACTCCTCGTCAATCACTCTGAGCCTACCGCGAGGGAAGTGGGCATTACGCCAAGCGGGAGAGAGTGCGGTAAAAATGCATACCTGCCTGCATCTCACCGGCGAGATAAGCGCCTGGCTAAAAGGCATCGTACTCTCCACGGCGATGGTGGCCGACCTAGACTCGGAAGTGCTGGAACACCTTGTTTGGGAGCCAGGAACCACCTATTTGTTTGACCGAGGTTATATCTGTTACGGACAATTCCTCCATTGGGATCGAAATCAGATTTACTTTGTGGTCCGACTTAAGAGCAACAGCAGAGTACGGGTGCTTCAGTCCAAGGTCGCGGGGAGTTTCATCAAGCGGGATGCCGAAGTAGAAATCAAGGACCCGGATAGCCAACAAACCGGCGTGTTCCGACTGGTCGAGTTTGAGTTTATCGACAATAAGCACAAGGTTCATCAAGTGCGAGTTCTAACGAACCGCTGGGATGTAAAAGCGGAAGATGTGGCCCGAATGTATCACTACCGCTGGAAAGTGGAACTATTTTTTAAATTCATGAAGTCAAATTTGCATCTGAAAAAAATATACAACAACAAGCCACAGGCGGTATGGAACCTGATTTATTTAAACCTACTGGCGTACGTAGTGTGTGAAGAAATCCGGTATCTCTACGCTCCGGATCTGCCCATTGGCCAAGTGACGAGGAAGATGCGTGCGTATTTAACGAATGCGTGGACCGATTTTTTGGACCGTTTACATCCAGTGACGCAGCGGACGAGTAAGGGCCGAAGGAAAAAGGGCGGTCGTCCAAGAATTCATCCAGAACGTTTGGAGAAACTACGGATGATCTATTACTAAAAAAATGTAGAACCAAAACAGAAGAAAAACTATACTCTGGAAAAAAATGTGTCTGTACGTTTGAAAGTAAGGTGGGGCTTTTTTTTGCCTTTTTGGGAGAGGCGAAACATCACTGGCAAACAAGTTGAACTAGAGCATAGGATGGGAAAAGGCAAGAGGGTGAAATGATTCTGGAGAAGCGTAGCGTTCGCCTTTGTTACCGGACTTCTACCTTATCTGAATTTAATTCATCAAGAAATCCGGGAGCAACAGCGATCGGAAGAACATTTCACCCGGCTGCCTCTATCCCTCCATCATTAGTTCAACTCATTACGACTAACTGATGTTAAGGTTTTTGCAAGATTAATGGCAGATTTGCATCTTTTTTCGCATTCTCTCTGGAATCGGCTTAAATACCTGCAGATTTGCATCTTTTTGGAGTTGGAAGGGGTGAAAATGGGCTAAGCACCTGGATTGCCGTGGCCGTGGGCTAAATCCGATTTGGATGTCGGGTCGAAGTTCCCTATGAACTCTCGCCTAACCAAACATCTCCAATCTTCACATGATACACAGTGTCTTCACCATAACTAAATTTAACAGTTGAGGTCTTGTACGACCTGTATTTTATAGATTCTACTTCTTTTGCGGTCCTAATCCCTAGTTTGATGTCCTCCTGAAGTTCGGAGAGGCAATAATCAGCTGTCTCAATAACATGGTCCCATTTCCATTTATTTAAGCCAGGAACTGCTCCAAATTGTTGCGAAGGAAATTCTTTTTTATCATTGCTCTCATAAAAAATATGATCGTAGTAGTTTAAGCTTTCGCGAAAAGCCACTACCACCTGTGAGTTTATAAAATGGGGATAATACAGCCATAGCTTCAAATAAAATGGCTCATTTAATTTCTCCATCTGTCTACTCCACGATTGATAAACTTCTGTCATAGCCTCCAGCATTAATCTTGAATACCACATGGGAGGATCGCGTCTGATTAACCTATAGAATGGATCAATCCATAGCTTTACATAGTCTCTACCGTTACGACATAACTGTTCGATGTCCAAATCAATATGTCGCATTTTCCAGTGTTCAATTTGCCTAACTTTACGCTTCCAACCGCGGATTTTCTTTTTATTACGCATTGGAGTTGCTGATCTCCCCTCTGGAGTGGGTCTCATTATTCTTGAGGTATAATTTTCTATATGCTAAGATAAAACTATATAAGGGACCGGCTGCAACCGGCCCCTCTGCACAACTTCCGCTATAAGAGCGGCCGGCATCGGAACGACGGAATAGACCGTGTCCTACCAGGGCGGTCTATTTCCTTTTATGGAACGAAAGTATCAACACAACCAATGTCGCAAATGAAATCATCAGCGTCAAAGCTTGGTATACTTCCATGACATCACCTCCCTTCCGGGAGATTAGCCGACCGCCCTTACATCCGTTCAGTTGTACAACCTAAATAGTACCATAAATGGGATACCCCAAATAGTATGTGCATATAATTTTTTAGCGAATTATTTATAGAGAATGAACCCCCCCTGTATATAACTGGATATTTTAAACACACTAAGATGACCGATTATATTCCACACGTACAGAGGAGCAGGGTGAATGAAAAATAAATGGTTCCCGATATGGCTGTTGACGTTCGCGCTTGTTTGCAGCATAGTGCAGCCCTTAACCGCGCACGCGATCACAAACACAAACGGGCAGAAAGAGGCGATATGTCTAAGCCCCAAAATGGTGCAGTTGAAAGGCGATATGCAAAAGGTTTGGATCGACCATACGATATGGACACGGAGCTACATTGTCAGTGCGATGTCGAATCGTGTGGATCAGAAGGACGTGCTGGATCGGCTTTTGCGGAACCAGCATTCAGCAGCCTCCATTGAGACGTCTGTTCCAAAACTCACTCTGCCGTAAACTCCTCCGTTGACGGCATATTATCCCAAACCTTCCCGTCAGAACGGTAATACTTTCTTACATGCGAATCGTCTGTTTTTGTATAGTCTATAACAAAAACTTGCCCTGTTTCTATCAGCATCGGAGAGTTGTCATAAGGCAATACATCGCCTGTTTTTGACTTATCTTTGAAATCATTGTACGCATTCTCCAAACGCCAAAACTCCCGGTATGCATAATCTTCAAATGCGGTCAAATCTTGTTTTCCAAAATACGAAGCCTCATATTTTTTTTCGTTAACTACTATAGTATCCACTCTGCTCGGTTCGATATCTTTCGCTAACCCAATTAAGTCTTCCGAATAAATGTTGTTGCCGTAAACTTTTTTTAACTGATTTGCCATGCTGGGAACGGAACGCGTAGTGTAATCCATGCCGTCAAACCCGGTATGTGCTCCACCGTAAATCCCCATCACGCTTTCGCCACTTAGATTGTTAAACTCGCGGATAAAGTTCTCCGCCATTTTGTTTTCGCGATAAGCATCATCGGAATTTCCATAGTAATATTTACCTTGCTCAATAGCCTCCTGCGCCAGCAAGTATTGCTCAGAGCCTTCCATGTTGTTCTTTTCCAGATACTTTATAAATCGTTCTCCGATTGTATCGTACTGGTGGCCAACATCCGTACCATGAAAAATCGTTTTGGGACATTTGCTTTTTATCTTCTTATAGAACTCCTTAATATCAGGGTTATGCGACGCAGTATCAATCCAATCCTCATAGATCTCGTCTAAAATATCATCGCTATCCGACCGCATCCAAATGTTTAAAAACTCTGCGGTATAGTACGGAGTTTCAATAAATAAATGTCGCATATTTTTGTTGTTGTAGTAATCACTCCATAGTTCTAATTCTTTATCTAAAATTTTTTCTACGCCATGCTGTTCCCCATACAGATAAATCTGCCCTGATGGCTGCAATGAGGACGCAGGCTGATCAATCGGCGTGGGCTTATCTGAACAAGCAGCTAACACCGTCAGCAAGACCAACGCCACGACAAGCGCAATGTATCTTGTGCTTTTCACAAGCTATTCCTCCATCATTTTATTTCGGTTTCCGATTCTTTTTAGTTCAAATTGTGTTGCTTCCAACATCAAGATAAGCCTTACTTCATCATTTTTGTTCATACCTAGCACATCCATTTTAAATAATCTATAAAAAAAGTCCTCGTTATAGCATATCGCAGTAATATCATGGAGTGGTCTTAAGTTCATATTAGTAAACATCATACCGCAAAAACTGAGGTCAAAAGACCGATCGCCTGTTTGAGCATACCGTATGGGGAAACGCCTTTAAGTCCTCCGACCATCATCACTCAGCAACGCAATCGCAAGCTGCACTCCATCTTTTACGCCTTGCATATACAAGCCTTCATTCTCTGCAGCTCTTCTGCAATGAAGCTTGTCCTCCCAATCCAGAAACTCCGGTATCTGTACCTTGTTCAAACCAGGAAACATAGCATCAAGAGCAGCATGCTCTTCGGCCTTAAGCTTTCGTAACTCGGGCTGACGTTCGATTTGAACCATAGCGTTGTTCACCCTCTCCTGAATCGCACTTTGAAACCATGACGGAATCTGCATTGCAGTTGCCCTCCTTCTCTCATTTCCCTAGCGCTTCAATTGTTGCGCAGATCGGCCTTTTTCGTATAATTGGACAATTAGTTGATCCACCTTTTTACTTTGGGTTTGGAGTGCGTTGTTTTGGTATAGCGGGATTCCTTGTTCAAAAGATCTGAGCCCCATCTCGTTTAATTTTCGTTTCTCCTTATCAAGAGCATAAAGTAAAGGCACCATCAAATGACCTCCTATTTCGATTTTAATTTATGTATAATATTTACATTTTGTTGAATACTTTATCTGTCGTGATTAGTATAACAAACTGATAATGGACTTAAAAGGGGAAATTTATTTGGACGATCATTCCATTATCATCAAGCAAATTATAGGGAGAACGGTCAAAGGTTTACGTATCAAACAAGACTTAACCCAAGAGGACCTGGCACATGAATGCCATGTGGATCGATCTTATATTTCCATGATTGAAGTTGGCAGAAATGAACCCTCTGTAACCAAAATATTTGAACTTTGCAATGGGTTAAAAATCAAGCCTTCCGACTTTTTTAAACTGGTAGAAAACGAATATGTGGAGCTGCAGAAGAAGGACAATGAGAACAAATAAAAGCGGGTATAGGCCTAAAGGCAGCCTTTCCCGCTCTTGTTGTTGTTAATGAGTTTTTTTCATACATCAGCTTCTGTGTTGAAGCTCTTTCTTACTGCGATTGGATAAGATGATCTTTCGATTGAATGTCTTTATCCTTGAAATATGAGTTATATTATATCTTCAACAAGAACCGATCCCCGTCTTTTCGGATACGTCCTGTCCCGTTCTCGATGTCTTTAAGCGTCTCGTAGAGCAGTTGTCCATCCTTCGAATACTTCAATTCGGCTAATTTTCGATTTAACTCTCTCTCCTGAGCCTGTCCGCTAAAATACCGCTCGATAACAAAAGCTACAAAGTCGCTTTCCCGGCGTATCGCAGTGTTGGAGAGGGAAACAATGATAGCATCGTAAGAGCCGATGACCAGAACCTTCTGGCTTTTCTTTAACAAATCGATCAAGAGATCTTCGGACCACTCCAGGTACTCGCTAGGCTTTGGCAAATGTTCCGCATCCAGCAACTCCTTAGCTAATAAGAAAGGACGACCGTTCAGGGAAGCTTCTTCAAGCTTCCTGTTGACCAAGTTCAATAAATGCGTCTCCTTGTCCTCATTCCAACCCAGGTTTTCCCGATGGATATACTCCCCGTATTGCCCGCGCGCATAGTAAATAATATCTTTAGATAAGGACAGAATCATGTCCAGAGAATCTTCCCTAGCGCCTACTTCATCGGTCAGCCACTGCACAACCTGTTCCCGGGATACCGGAAATTCCAGACTCTGGTCGGCGATATATTGTTCAATGAGGGCTTGCATGCTCACTTTTTCAATATCTTGCCCGGCCGAAATCACAAATGGATAGCGGATGAATTTCAGGGTATTGTCCGCAAAATCCTGCAACAAATCATAAAGAAGTGCAGGAGAATGAATGTCGAGCGACTTACAATACGCCTTCATTTCCTCAAACAGCATATTAATATGAAGGATGGAGCGCTCCTCCAAAAGGATCGTAAGCTTGTCCAGTAACTCTCTGACATCCGATGGATCTAATTTATAGAAATCCCTCAGCCCAACCACTCCATAATCTACCCTTACGTAGTCAGGGTCCCAGGCTAGATTATACTCCAGGGTGAATCTCTTCCAGCCCCTGTTCTCTACGAATTCCCTGGTCAAATCCTGCCGCTCCACGGGACGATTCATTTCCCGAATATAGCTCTTAACCATTTCGGAATTATTGAGCTGGAAGCCGTCATTCTCATGCCAGATATGCGGAAACTTCCGGAGTTGAAGCGATGGAGAACCGTATTTTCTAAGCAAGGTATATAAAGCATATTCATTAGGCACTCCCGCATCCTGAAGCGGTCCTTCAAACTGCCCGTACATCCTCCCCACGGAGATCGGACTCCGCACCTCAAGCAGCTCTTCACAAGCAAGAGATACCTTTTCAATAAGCGGCTTATCCGGCTTAACAAAGGAGTGATGAATATAGATTCCCCGTCCCCATAGGTAGGCCGTATCCGCGTATTCATCCCTGTTCAGGATGGAGGTAAGTTCTCGGTCTCTCGTAAAAGAATCCGGTGAAATCGAATTCGCCTTTTCCATAAGTTCATCGGCTCGCTTATAGACTTCCACTCCTGAAGGGTAGTGCTTCAACACCATTTCGACAAGGTCGGCCTTCGTGCTATTCGACAATATAAATCCTTGGTCAGAACTTAGCAATAGAGATTTTGCAAACAAAATTAACAATTCAGCAGGAACTCGACCATTCCCCGCAACTTCGTTCACTGTCTCCTGAAGCATTTGATCCGTAATGACAGTTCCTTTAAAGGATTGTTTAAGCGTCTTTTGCATAACCTCGTACACGGACTCAATCTCGGTGAAGGATCTTACGGACCACCAACCGTATTCTTTCAAGTAAACAAGGCCGTCGGCATCAAGAACTTCCGCAATCAAGTGATGAACAAAGGACTCCTTCAATTGGAGCGGATAATAAAAGAATCCATGGAAGGGCTGGCTTGCATTTCTGATCAGACTCGCTAGTTGCTGCGTATCCTTCGCCAATTTTTCATTTTGCCGGATCAAAATTTGCCGAACCCGTTCCCGGGTCAAACTAAAATGCTGACCGGTTTCCTCCAACGTGGCCTTTTTCCCCGCTCTGTCGAGGTTCCAGCGAAATCGCAGCAATTCCAAATTTCGTTCACTGCCCCTGGAAGTGTCCTGCCCCTGCAGCCAATCCCGCCAATCTTGTTCGACTTGCTGTATGGCATAAGTGATTCGTTCTTCCGGAGTCATCGCACTTAACTTTGCCGCTTCCTCCCGTTCCGCTCTGTGCCGAGCCAGCATTTGAACGAGCTGGTGATAAAACTTGTCAATCGCTGTAGCCCCTACGCCTTGAAAAGCCTGGAGCCGATTAAGCCCGCTGGGGAGACCGCCAATCGTTCGAATACCGGCCTCCTGAAGCTCGGATATCAACTTTTGAATTCCCAGGAAATACGCGTAGTCGAGATTGAGAGCAGCCTCTTCCTTGGTGACCGGATATATTTCGGCATTCCAGACAATTTCTCCGGCTTCGAGCACCGAGGCCAAATGTTGAGGAGCTACAAACTGCTCCAAATGGCCGATAGACGAACCAGGTTCACCGATTTTCATAAAACTTTTTAACTGGTCAAAAAATTTTACTAATGCTGCCGAGCCAACGCTTTTTATTCTGGTAGGTAAGATCGTCAGTTCTTCCGGCAGTTCGCCCACCATCTGGATATTCCAATGCTCGTGGATGCCCTTTAGCAGGGCATTACAACCCTGGATGTTCAGATCCACAATCCGTGTATGACAAAACTCTTCCGGTACCAGAAGTTGTTCACCGTTAAGCCTGATGGTCTTATGGCCTCCTGACGGTTTGCTTTCCGATACCTTTTCCTCGGTGGTGGACTCGTACTCGCGAAGCCGCTCCACGGTCTCAGCATGACGACCTCGCAGCAGCCAGGCCAAAGAGGAAACGGGGATTCCGCCGAGCTGACGCGTACGGGTGATGCCGAATCGTCCGAGCAACCGGCACGCATCAGGAGTCAGGACTTCATCCAGTCTTTTATCGATCGCGATGTCTCCTATATAAGCATCGTTACTTTCGCGCTGCAGCTTCAAAAAACGCCCCAGCTTGCCTTCAAATTGAAACCCGAAGAACCACAGCTGAACCATAACATCATGCAGCAGCTTGGGCTGTTGCTCATATAACTGCATCAAACGCTCTTCGTTCCAGTCCCCGAAGGTCATAGCCCCTAAGGAAGTCGAAACTTCCGCCAGCCGGTCGGAGCCGTAACCTTGAATAGGCTGCTCCCGCAGCTTTTCGGGAACGACTGCGCCGTCATCTTGCGGAGCATTCTGCGCTTCGGCAACTCCGGCAACCTCGCGAGCCTCGGTAGTTTTGGGAACCTCGGGAGCCTCGGAAGATTCGGTAGTTTCGTGGGTATTAGTAGTCACGGAATCGTTCCGGACTTCTTCTTGAACCTTCTCTTGAACCTTCTCTTGAACCTTCTCATCCACCTTTTGGATAGAAGTCGCTGATGCTTCAGGTTCGACCTGTTCCCGCTGTGGTGCTACAGTAACGGGCGTGCCCTGTTTCCCCATCGAAGGGGCGACTGTAGAGTCCGTTTGATCGCTTATTTCAAGCTCGGCCACAGTGCTAACCCATCTTTCCGCGGAAGGATTCTTCCCCAGCATAAACCAGGCCGGTTTTCGCTTGGTGGATTGACTTCCGTTTTTGGCAAAGCGGAAATAGATCCCCTGGTCGTTCCATGTACCGAGCGTTTCTTTCAATTCCCAGCCGCCCACCACCCATAGAGCGCCACCGAACGGTCGTTTATCAATCACGGATAAGTTCCGGCGGGTAAGTTCGACCGCTATCTCGGTAAGCCCCATGCCTTCCCGAGGAGTAGAGTTCTCCTGTACCGCCGGCTGCTCCAGGACGGCTGTGTTTGACGAATTCGCGGGAGCGGGAGTTGCCGCCTCATTTGTTGCGGCAGTTCGAGCGTCCGCAATGCGCAGGAGCGCCTCCTCAATGGAGCGGAATTTCTCGTCCAATGTAGGCAGCAGTCTGGCCTCCAATTGGTCCGATATCACTTTCTCCACTAGGCCGGGATCCAGAACTGAAGGCGGTTCCTTTTGAGGCTCCGCCTGAGGCTTCGGCACTGGCATTTGATAGGGAGGCACCTCCATATCAACGGAGCCGTATAACTCCACATACCAAGCAGCCAACTCGTACATGTGCCTATGGGCCGTCAAGGCCAAATCGGGATGGATTTCGCCGCTGCTGTGAGCCGCCGAATTCCCGTTCATCCGCAGCCATTCGAATTTATCGCGAATGTCTTCGGATACAAGTCCTTCCCGCGCTAGTTTATGCAGACGATCGATCTGTTTGATCGCATAGACCGGCTCCACTTTCTCCTGTCTGGAAATCGTCGTGGCCAGAATCTCGCCGAACAGTCTCCCCTGCACCAGCGTGCCTCGCGGGTTCAGCCATAGGCTCCCCTCCGCTTGCTCGGCAAGGGCGGTCAGCTCCGGGTGCAATGTGCGCAAAAAAGCAAAATTGGATGTTTCCATCGCCATTCCCCTTAATATCGAAACTCTTGAGAAGCGGACAAGCTCATCACTTCCGCTTGCTTAAGTACCATGTCAATCGCCATCTGTTCCAAATCCGGCGGATATCCGTATTTTTTCAGCAGCCGTTTGACCGTCACCTTCATCTGGGCCCGGACATTCTGCCTCAGCGTCCAGTCTACGGTAATATTACTTTTGATCGACTGCGTCAGTTCATGAGCAATCTGCTTCAGCATCAGGTCACCCATCAACTCCTTCGCCGATTCGTTGGAAGCAAGCGCATCATAGAATGCCAGCTCCTCCGCGATCATGCCCATGTCTTCCCCGCGCTTGACCGCCTGATTGACTTCCTTGGCCATTTGAATGAGTTCTTCAATAATTTGCGCGGTTTCAATCGTCCGGTTGTTGTACTTGCGGATCGATTCGTCCAGCATTTCGGAGAACTTGCGGGATTGAACGACGCTCACTTTTTCAAAAGACTTCACTTTCCCCTGCAGCAAACGGCGCAGCAGCTCCACCGCCAGGTTCTTCTGCTTCAAACCGCGGACGCTTTCGAGGAACTCATCGGACAGAATCGCGATGTTCGGTTTCTGCAAACCGGCGGCTTCCAGAATATCGACCACTTCCTCGGAAATAATTGATTTCGAGATCAGTTGGTTCAACTCCGCGTCCAGTTCGGCCGTCGTCTTTTTGCGGTTCTCCGTCGTAATCAGTTTGATGATGCCGGATTTCACGGCCTTCAGGAAGCCGATCTCCACGTTAACCTCTTCCGCGTCCGGTGTCGTGGCGCACAGTGCGTAAGCTCTCGAAAGTTCGGTCACCCAGGTCGTAAAGTTCCGTTTGCCCTCTTCACCTAAGCCGAGCACGGCATCGACGGTCTCCACAATCGCCTGCATCCGTTCCGACGCTTTCGGCGAGTTGTATTTACTGTAATCGTGACCATGCAGCAGATCGTGGATCAAATCCAACCGTTCCAGCATGTAATCAATCGCCTGATCGGTGTCGATCCCGGCTGTTTTGCGATCATTCTCCGTATATTGCTGCAAGGCGGACTTCAGCATATCCGCGATCCCGATATAGTCGACGATCAGCCCGCCCGGCTTGTCCCGGAACACCCGGTTGACCCGTGCAATCGCCTGCATCAGGTTGTGGCCTTTCATCGGCTTGTCAATGTACATCGTGCTCATGGAGGGCACATCAAAGCCGGTGAGCCACATATCCCGAACGATGACGATCTGCAGCGGATCGTTCAGATCTTTCATCCGCTTAGCAAAGTATTCCCGCCGCCGTTTGGTCCCGATATATTTCTGCCATTCTTCCGGGTCGCTCGACGAACCGGTCATGACGATTTTAATTTTGCCTTCGCTGTCGTCATCGCTGTGCCAATCCGGACGCAACTCAATAATCGCCTTGTACAGGTCGATGGCAATCCGTCGCGACATGACCACGATCATCGCCTTGCCAAACATGCCTTGCTGCCGCTGCTCATAGTGGGCGACCATGTCTTTGGCAATTGCCTTGATCCGTTTCTCCGAACCGGCCAGCGCCTCCAGCCGGGCCCATTTGGATTTCAGCCGTTCCTTCTGGGTCATTTCCTGATACTCAGTAATTTCCTCATAAGCACTGTCAATGATCGGACGTTCCGCCTCGGATAAATTCAGGCGGGCAACACGGCTTTCATAGTAAATTTTGACCGTTGTGCCGTCTTCCACCGCCCGGGTCATATCGTAAATATCGATGTAATCCCCGAACACCGCCGGGGTATTCTTGTCGCTCAGTTCCACCGGTGTCCCCGTAAACCCGATATAGGAAGCATTCGGCAGCGCATCGCGCATATATTTCGCATAGCCGTACTTCACGTCCGCTTCGCCGGTTTTCTCGTTCGCCACCATTTCCGCCTGGAAACCGTACTGGCTGCGGTGCGCCTCGTCCGCCATAACGATGACGTTCTTGCGCGCGGTCAGTTCCGGATATGTATCTTCGTCCCCTTCCGTGCTGAACTTATGCACCGTCGTAAAAATAATCCCCCCCGACTCAACCGCCAGCAGCTCCCGCAAATGCTTGCGGTCCTCCGCCTGCCTTGGCGTCTGCCGCAGCAAATCCTGGGATTTGCTAAAGGTCGCAAACAACTGTTCATCCAGATCGTTGCGGTCGGTCACGACGACAATCGTCGGATTGTCCATCGTAAGAACCAGCTTGCCGGCATAGAACACCATGGACAAGCTTTTGCCGGAGCCTTGGGTATGCCAGACGACGCCGATCTTCCGGTCGCCTTCGGCTTCGGTAGCTCGTTCTGTGCTGGAAATCGCCTTGTTGGTCGCATGGAACTGGTGGTATCCGGCCAAAATTTTGGTGACCTTCTCCCCGTCCGTCTGAAACAACACGAAATGCTTGATGATGTCCATAAGCCGCCTTTTCTCGAACATTCCTTTAATTAGAACTTCGAGTTGAGGTACCGTAGAAGGCGCAACATCGCTGCCGTCGATCGTCCGCCACATCATAAAACGTTCTTCATCTGCAGTCAGTGTGCCCGCCCGTGCATTAACCCCGTCGCTAATGACCATAAACGAGTTATAGGTAAAAAGCGAAGGAATGCTGCTCTTGTAGGTTTGCACCTGGTTGTAGGCTTCGCTGATCCCCACATCCTCGTTGGATGCGCTCTTGAGCTCCATCACGACGAGCGGGATGCCGTTCACGAACACGACTACATCGGGCCGCTTTTCGCCGTTTTCGACGACTGTGAACTGGTTCACGACGAGAAAATCGTTCTCCTCCACTCGTTCCAGATCGGTTGCGAACAACCACACCTTGGCCGTGCGGTTCTCCCCTGCAGGCGTGCGGTATTCCGCGTCAATTCCGTCGGTGATCATCCGCTGGAAGGTTCGGTTGTTCATCAGCAGGCTCGGACTCTGCGGCACCTCGACAATGCGAATCGCTTCCTCGATTGCATCGCGCGGCACGCCGGGATTGATCCGAACGAGGGCATCTCGCAGCCGGTCCACCAGGATGACATCAGTATAGAACATCCGCTCCGGATATTCCCCTTCCGGGGAAATCTCCGGCCCGTAGGCCTTGCTATAATTCAATTCTTCAAACCATTCAATCGCCGCCTGCTCCAGGTCGCTTTCTGCATAAGATGTAATGTACACGGCACACCTCCTAAGCTGGTTGATGGGTGGGATATAAGCTGAAACTGTTGATGAACTGTTGTAAGGGATGTGGAGCAAGTACGTAAAATGTTCCTGCGATCGCTGTTGTTTGTGGATTTCTTGAATTTATATATTCTAGTAAGGTAGAAATCCACTCACAGAGGCGACCACTGCCGTTTCTTCGGATTCATTTTACTTCCATGCTTACATCTCTTTCTTTAGTTCATCTTATATAAATGTAAGTAGTTATTCGCTGATGACGAGCTCTTGCTCGTCCAGCGGGACGCGAATCTCTCCAGACATGAGTTTGGGGAGAAGGCTGTCGCGAATATTATTCAAATTATTAATTTCTTGATTGTTATGCTGAATTTTTTTTAGTATGGATTCTATAATATTTGAATATCTTTTTAGTTCAACGTCCTCTGGTAAACAAATCTTTAATGTTTTTATTTGTTGGTAAGTAATTTGCGGGAAAGTACCAGAACGGGCTTCAGCCAACATTTGTAAATAGTCTATTACTATAGAATTTGTTAGGTAAAAGTATACAAATATAGATTGAGATTTTTTTTGTGATCTGAGTACCATCAGTTTTGTTGACACTATATAGTCCTCAGCATCAAAGTTAATATAAGCATATCTTTTATTCTGCGGCCTAATTTCGCTGTATAGAATATCATCTCTTCTTATCTTCTTTTTTGCTTGGCCTGGTAACGATGAAACATCCGAGTAAACTTTATTCAATACCTTTCCTTCGGATATGTCAGAGGTATTTAAGAATATTAGTTTTTCTTTATCAGTCTTATAAGTCTCTGATATCGACGCGATTATTTCTCCTAACTCAAGCACTCTCCACCCTCTGGGAATCAACCCCAACTCGCTTTCCTCAAACTCGCCCCTGCTGGACTTGTACGGTTCACCATTCTCATTTGGAAATTCAAAGTCAATAAACCAGCGCTTAAAAAGAGCTTGGGCCATTTCCTCGAGGTTCTTGTTGATGGCGTTGTTTAGTTCGATTTTTTTATCTAGAGAATCTAAGATATTTCTGATTGATATTTGCTCAACAATTGAAGGTAGTAGAACATTCAAAGAATAAAAATCAGCTCTACTTGTAGATGGGATTGCTGAACCTGAGTCCAAATTATTTATATCAATGTTTTTTAGGTTATAATATGCCCACTTAATATCTACCTGTTCTCTACTAAAAGGCATCAAATAGTATGCTGTATCAATTACAAAGAATGGCCCTTCTGAATAATGAACTCCCCTGTAAGCTCCCTTTCTTCCAACTATAACTCCAGGTCCGTTTGTTAAATATTTATCTGTAAAACCTATCGGACCGTTAGTTCCGTAAACAGGATACCCCTCTGTAGTACTTTTGTAATCTTTGAGGGCTTTACCATATTCTAAACTAGCAATCTCTCCCCAAGTTGTTTTAATCCAGTCAAAACTCAAACCCAATCCCCCCCAACTGCTTCCGAATCTCGTCCGCCAACTGGCGGGATTTCGCGAATTGCTCGGCCAGTTCGCTCGTCAAGCGCACCATTTTATCTTCGAAAGGTTCGCTGTCTTCTTCAGCCTCTTCGATCCCGACATAACGTCCCGGGGTCAAAATATATTCATGCTCCTGCACCTCAGCCAGCTTCGCGGCTTTGCAGAAGCCTTTTACATCTTCGTATTGTCCCGCTTCGGACTGACCGCGCCACGCATGGTACGTATCTGCAATTTTCTTCATGTCTTCCATGCTTAGTTCCTTATGGGTGCGGTCGACCATATGGCCCATTTTGCGGGCGTCGATGAATAGAATTTCGCCGCGGCGGTCGCGTAGCCCCTTGGGTGCTTTGTTCTTCGCCATAAACCACAGGCATACTGGGATTTGCGTCGAATAGAACAGCTGACCCGGCAGCGTAACGATGCAGTCCACCAGATCGGCATCCACCAGCTTGCTGCGGATTTCCAATTCGCTCGTTGTACTCGTAGACATGGAGCCGTTCGCCAATACGAACCCAGCCACTCCGCTAGGCGCGAGTTTCGACACGATATGCTGAATCCAGGCATAGTTGGCGTTGCCTGCCGGCGGGATCCCGTACTGCCAACGCGCATCGTCCGTCAGTCGCTGCCCGCCCCAGTCGCTGATATTAAATGGCGGATTGGCCAGAATGAAATCGGCCTTGATGTTTTTGTGCAGATCGTTATGGAACGTATCCGCGTTAAACTCTCCCAGATTGCCGTCGATACCGCGAATCGCCAGGTTCATTTTGCACAAACGCCAGGTCGTCGGGTTGGATTCCTGCCCATAGACGGCGATGTCGCCCGCTTTCCCCTGATGTTCCTCCACGAACTTCTCGCTTTGCACGAACATCCCGCCGGAACCGCAGCAAGGGTCATAAACTCTCCCTTTATAAGGCTCGATCATTTCAACCAGGAGTCGTACGACGCTGGAAGGCGTGTAGAACTCGCCGCCGTTCTTGCCTTCGGCGCTGGCGAACTTGCTCAGGAAGTATTCATACACCCGGCCAAGCACGTCTTTGGAACGGCTGTCCTTGTCGCCGACTTTGAAGGAGAATACGTCGATGACTTCCCCCAGACGGGTCTTGTCCAGTGCCGGACGGGCAAAGTCTTTCGGCAGCACGCCTTTTAAGGACGGATTCTCCTTCTCGATCAAAATCATGGCGTTATCGATAATCTGGCCGATTTCCGGTTTCTTGGCGTTGGCCTGAATGTTGCTCCAGCGCGCTTCCTTAGGTACCCAGAAAATATTCACGGCATCATATTCGTCGCGGTCTTCCGAATCGGCATAAGGCTCGAGTTCCAACTCCGCGTATTTCTCTTCAAACGCATCCGATACATATTTCAGGAACAACAGGCCTAGCGCAACATGCTTATACTCCGCGGCATCCATACTTCCGCGCAGCTTGTCCGCCATCGCCCACAGTTTCTCTTCAAATCCAATGTTTGCTGTTGCCATGCTTTAGCAACCTCCCTGTTATGCTTGCTTAATATAGTGCTGAGTAAATTTGTTCCCGCTGCTCTTCCCAGCGACGGGTGGCGGCTTGAACCGCGTCCGAATAGCGCTTTTTCTCTTTGATGTAGGCTTCACTAATCGCCCGTTGCTTCTCTAACGGGAGAAGCGGTACTTCGATTTCTCCAACATCCGCCGGATTCAGATTCATGACTGTCGTTCCGCGCTGAAAGCTTTGAATCAGAGCGATCCCCACCGGACTCTCCAGAAAAATCTTCGCATACATGCTGTCCATCTGATCCCGGAAACGAATAACGATGATATTCGCCGAAGCTATGACCATCCGCGAATGTTCCGGAACTACCGCCAGCTTACTTTGCGTGCCGCGGCAAGTCATCACTAGGTCTCCTGGAAACACCTCATAGCGTCTTACTTTGCGCGGCTCTTCCTCAATCGTTTCCATCTGGTCAAGCTTCACTTCTCCGTCCTCCAGGTTGGATATATTCAGAACCGAAATGGAGCCTGGACGAAGATCCTGCTTCAAGATCGATTTCCCTCGGAAAATATCCGCCATTTGCTTCAGCTTGACTTTAGGAATCGCTGCCTGTTGAAAGGCCGTCAAGGTATCGCTGTCCTGCTCCAGGAGAAGCTCGATCCGCCAGTCCCCCAGCTGTTGAAAGGCGGCGGCCTTCAGCATCACCGTTTGTTCTTCCTCCAATACAACCGAATCCCGCAGCCTGTATCGGCCGATCGGAATTTCCTCCGGAAGTTGTCCGCTGCCAAAAGCTACGACGTAAGTTTTCACCGATGTGTAGGGTCTGAATAACCCTTCCGGCAAGGAATGAACCGACCTTACCGGGTACATCTCGTTCATCCGTTTCCGCCACTCCCCGATCGTCCCGGACTGAAACATCATTCGTGCCGGCAAAACGGCCGCAAGTTGGCCGCCGGACGACAGCAGCGGAGCCAGATGCTCAATAGCTGCGCCTTCCGCTTCCCGGACCCCGGCTGATTCGTCATCCAGCTTCTGTCCGAAATTCGGAACGGTCAGTATCGCATCATACCGATCCGGCAGTGGCAAAGGCTGATATATGGAACCCTGAACGATCCGAATATGATCCTGACCCGCGAAATGTGTCTTTAACAAACGCCCAAGGATATAGTTTTCGGTTAAAAGTGTAAGATCCACGTTAGGCCGCGGTGTAAATCGTGCCAAGCCTTCCATAAACTTCTCGGCTTCAGCGACAAGCCAATGCTGCTCTTTCCGCCCCCCGGAAGCTTCCGTAAAGGCACGAAAAACACTATAGTGCACCTGCAGCGTAGCTATAACCCGGTCCTGTCGGATGGTTTGCCGGCCGTATTCCGCCAGATTGAGATCTTTTCCCGTGTGGTAGAGTCTATAAAACAGCTCCCGATCCCCCGGAAAATGCCCCAGTTCAATCGTTCCGAGTTGCTCCAGCATCCGTTCAAACAGCTTGTCCGAATGGCTTTCAATCTCGGCCCGCTCCGGGACGGGGACTTGCTCTATGTATTGCTTCATCTTCACCACACGTACGGCTTCACGAAGCAATTGGTCTCGCGATTTAATATCATGGTTAAGACATAGATTCCAAAAGTCTTCGAACAATAAATCACCTACTTTGTTCCTAGCGGTATAGGTAAACTATACCACGATAATATTTAGTATTACAATACTAAAAAAAGAAACACCGTTTAACGATGCTTCTTTTTAGTCTGGAAGTCTGTATGTTATTTTCTCTCCACCATATCCTGAATCACATATTGTTTCTCTCCAAGCAGTTCCTCCAACGCAAGATCCACTGAGTTTAACGCGAGGATGGAATACACATCGATCGATGGGTGCACCTGAGCGCCCATTCTCCAGATTCGTCCTATGGCTTGGGAAACGAAGGCGGGACTAAAATCTTTCGAAGTGAAGATGAGATTGGAGGCCGCGGTTAATGTCAAACCTTCTCGGCCGGCCGCCGATACGCAGAAGATCACCTTGCAGGATTCATCCTCTTGGAATTTATCCACTTGGAGTTGACGTTCCGACACGGTTTTCGATCCCTCAGCGTAAGAAGAAATATCCCCGGTGACGACTGCCGGATTGTACTTCGAGAAATAGCTCGCCATCACATGGGTAAACTTCTTGGAACGGGAGAAAACTACTGCCTTTTCGCCACGTAGGACGATCTCCTCAAGCAGATTCTCAAGCTCAGATAACTTTGAAGAACCCTTCTTTCCTTTTTCGCCTCCAACAATTTCTGTGGATTCCGCGATCTGAGACAACCGGGTGTACTTAACGTACTCAGTGGATATATCCTCAAAATCCAGGTTGGCAAACACGTGGTTTTCATCCGCCGCCTCGACCATTTTGTACAGCTTCCTTTGCGCGGCTGTGAGCTCTACATACAGATTGTGACTCGACACCGGCGGCAAGTCCTGCAGTACATCTTGTTTCAATCTTCGCAGCATATGATTCTGCAGCGTTTCTCTCACTTCTTCCATGTTTCTATAGCCGGTAATACGGCCTGACCGGGATATGTCACAATAACGGGCTAAGAACTGTTCATACGTATAAGGAATGGCTCTTATCCAGCTCAGGATATTGAAACAGTCTACAATACTGTTAACAATCGGGGTGGCTGTAATCGCATACCGTTGCGGCGTATCTATTTTGTGGATCCAATAAGCCACTTCTGTCTCCACATTGCGTATTTTATGAGCTTCATCCGCATAGACGACACTAAACGGCTTCACACGATGAAGTTCATTAAATTGGTTAAAATCCTGCCTGAACGTCTCATAGGATACAACAACTAAATCGGCCAAGCCTTTTTCCAAATCATAATACATATTAATCCGCTTATTTATATTTCCGGCAACTACGGCAACTCTAAGGTTCGTGAATTTTTGGGCTTGATTATACACATCGTAGATCAGGGATGCTTTCGTGATATATAACCCCATCCCGGCCTTGCCATGCTTTATTTTAGCTTCGTGACTGCACAAGATCGGCGGGGTTTTCCCGACCCCTTCCTGATCCGCGATTAAGAAGCTGTCGTTTTGGACCAGCAAATTAAAGGTCATCATCTGATGAGGCCGTAACGGTATTTTAGGCGTGTATTCCAAGGCAAAATCAAGGGAAATGTCGTTCGTAGCTATGCCAGTTATCAAGTTGTCCATGTTCCCTCTCTCATTATTTGTTTGATAATTGTTGATTGATTTCGGTTAACAGGTTTGGCAAAAGATCCATTTGTGCCAGAAGCTCCATATAAGTGTTTGTAGTCAATACTAATTTGGATTCTTTCACCCAATCATCCTTATCCTTTTTTTGCAATGACCACTCAACGATGAAGTCTGTTCGGCTTACAAAATCAATGGATAACGCATTCCTTTTATTTTTTATATGTTCGTAAGTCCATCCTCTGCCGCCTCTTCCCCCAAAATATTCACCTGATTTGAACAAGGAAAAAACTTCAGCATTCTGTGCCTCGACCATGCTTAATTTTGCATCTATTCTGGAATTCATGTTACTTCTGATCTTTTCTCTAATTTCATCAAACGGCATTTTGTTAATTTTAATAACCCGATCATTGTAGTGTGTGTCACTCAGGTCCATTAAGCTTTCCGGATACTTGTTTGTCGTAATACAGTAAAAATCATCGTAAATATCGACGATGTCCGCTTTGGATTTGTATTCTTTGGCGTTTATATATGTTATTCCAGCATATAAATCATCGGCATTACTATGCATGCAGTGATTTTTGAACTCCTCTTGTTCCAATGAAGTGATCAGGTAACAATGAAAGTTCGTCATACTCCATCGTAAAAAGTCAATCGCACTTGGGCGAAGGCCATCTTTAAATACGGCAGTATCACAATCAATGTATAGAGTGATCGGGGAAGGCCGAGGTGGAGTGTAGCTCGGGCTTCCGCCTCCCGCAAGTTTCTTTTCCAGACGATCCACCCGCTTAACCAGTAAATCAAATGACTGTTTCAGCGAATCCAACTCGTGTAAGATATCCCTATTCATCGTTGTAATCCCTCGCTATCTGTAAAAGTAGGACATCATTTGTTTTTCTGCAAATTTCGACAAATCCCTGCAAAGCCCACGAATTGGTGTTTCCCAATCTACATTGAGTCACTCAACGTTGAGAAAACATCAATATTTCTCCAATTCCCTCTCCAAATCCTTAAGTAAGTCATCCACTTCCAATACAGCTGAATCATCGTTATTCCAAAATACAGACACCCTATAACCATCATCTTTAAGCCCGGGTAACCAATCTTCTATAAACTCTTCTAAATCAATGCTTTTTGGGGCTAAATCTGACCATTCACCGATGGAACAAAGTTCTGCGAACTCCTTTTTGGGCCAAAAAGGCATTAAGCTATTCCCCGTGTCGTCTTGTGTCATTGCCCAGCCGTCATCATACAGTCCCCAAATTTCTTCGAAATCAACAACCTTCTTGATAAAGTACTCATACCTCTTATTAGCAGGTAATTTTATGACAGCTGCAAGTTCCTTAATGTCCATCGAATCACCCTTGTTACTTTTCTTTGTGCCATACCTATAGCTGTCAAGGTGCCTTGCGTACTCCCGACACTTCCAACTGCAAAAAGATGCAAATCTGCAGGCATTTCTAACGAGTTTAGCGATACGAGCCGATCTCGCCGAAAATTCCTGCAGAATTGCAGGAATTTTAAAATCTTGGCCCCGAACAAGAAAAAAACATGCACATTTGCAGGAATTCTATGTTATCAACGTTGTCTAATGGGGCACTAGCAGATCGATGATGGCATTCAGCCGCATTTGCTTCCTATTTATGAAGCAGCTCCCGACCTACAACGTCTCCGTATTCAGCGTGAATCCTTCAATCACAGCGTCTTCGTCTACCTCGATCAAAATACACCGTTTCCCTTGATAGTTCACCTGTCTCACGTACTTCAGATCCTGCGGGCTGACCGAAATCGTGGCGACCTTCGTATCGATCTTAATCGATTTCGAGGTGAATTTCGGGACGACACTGGTCGCTTTGATTTCGTAGTTCCTGTCATCGACGATCGTTTCGAACGCCCGTTCCACTTTTTCCGCCGTCACATTCTCCACGCCGCTGACCATCAGCATGCGTTCCACATCTTTATAGTCCAGCTTCGGCGGTTCTTCCTCTTCATGGGTCTCGATGACCTGATGAATTTCCTCGTAAACGCTGGCGATTGTTGAGGCGTCGAGTTGATCTCCTGCCACTTCCTTCACGATCTCCTCAAAAATCGCTCGCTCCTCCAACGCCGTCACGGTCTTCTCGGCATTCAGAACTTCCTCGATGAAATGCTGGTTCGGTTCGTGCGCTCTTCCCGAGCAATACAGCACCCGATTCACGTCGGAATAGCCATCCGTCACGCTGGGGTAGAAAAAGCCCTGCTCCGGCGAACTCAACTTAATAATCGGATCGACGATCACATTGTATTTGAACTCTCTCTCGACGTAATCGAACATGAGCGTTTTCTTTTGCTGCTCCGTAGAATTGATGCTGCACAGAATGAACGGATTGGCGAACATCTCGTCATTTTCGCTTTCCTCAGCCTCTTCGTTTCTGGCTTTGGTCGGCTGATAGTATTGCCCGCGGACAAAAGTAATTACCGTATCCTTTTCATAATGGGTATCCGTAAGCATCTTCTCCACCAGCAGAATCATCAGATCATGCCATTCCTCCGCATCCCCGGTCACCAGACCTTGATGAAGAAGCACCCGCGTCGGCGTCTCCGCTTCCTCATGAAGCTTTAGCTCAAACAGCTTTTGATCCAATTCGCCGGCCAGCAGCTTTTTGAAATTCCCCATATAGAGCTCCTGCTTTTCCCTGTCCACTAGCGCAAAAGGCTGACGCTCATAATGATAAATCTCGTTCGTTTCCTTCATAATATACACATTCAAAATATCGTAAATCTGAAGTTTTTCGTGATCCAGCTTAAACTGCTTGCGAATATACGCGACTTCTTTCTTTAGCATAATCTATGAGACATCTCCTAAACATGTAGAGTTGGCCTTATCAGTATAATCGATTGAAGAAAAATATGTAACGGATAGAGTTATAACCTTTTTGTCTTCATATATTCCTGCCGGATGAGTTATTGAGTAAGGCTATACTCTATACAAGCACAACCCCCCTGTACAAGATGCGTGCTTGCAGCAGCCTCATTGGGGATTAACAAGATCGTATATGGCGTTTCTTACGAGTTACTTATTGCTTCCTTTTGAAACCGAAGTCTTGGACTATAGATCCGTTCTGAAAGGACTGGATGTCGACGTTGAAATGATCGGCCCGGTTTTGGAACAAGAAGACATGGGTAGTACTGGAGCGGAAACTATCGCCCATTAGAGGAGTTTTTGCAAGAAAGTGCTAACATGCGTGCAGAACAGGGATAAATCGGTTAAGCTGCTTTAAAAAACAACGCAAAAGCCCACTAACCATAAAGGCTAGTGGGCATTAAATATACATAATGTCTTTCGAAAGGCTCTGCCAGTTTTCGAAGGCTTCATTTAGTTTTGAGAGTGGTAATTAAGTTTGAAGGTTAATTTGTCATAAACTTTCCTGATGCAATAAGCTCAAATTTACTTCTAGTTTTGATCAGTTCTATCATCTGGAGAATTGCACTAACTAAACTTCTAGCATCCTCCATACTAACTGTTTCGTGAATACTAATTCTGATACTGCTGGATGAAATTTTCTTTATCATGTGTCATAGCCATAAGCACGCGACTTAAATTCATTCTAGACGAACAAGCAGATTGAGAAGAGATAATAATTCCAAATTGAGCAAGTATCTTTATCATAATAGCCGAGGTTACTCCTTTTTCTTTACAGGAAAAATTTATTATGTGTGGACAGGAAAGAGGGGGTTTAGGACTGTTTGAATCTCTTTGATATCACTCGTCATCTTCGTCCCCCTAAATTAAACAAACTAATTATTCGCTTTTTGCTTGGCGCTCCTCCTGATACAATACTTTGGCCTGTTCTTCTATCTCGGTGAAACATTCTTCAGGGCTTATGTTTTTATTGGAAACTGCCCTGGTCAAGACTGTGTCTACGACTCCATCGAATTTATCAATAAAGTTGCGTGATAGTTCGCTGCTTAAGTAAGGCTTATTATCAATTTTTTGCTTCCAAATTGCTGAAAGATCAACGTTCCCATACTGAGAATTCATATATTTACTCAGGGTCGATACAGAGCCTGGAATACTGTTATTCTGCAAATAAGTAACGGATTCTCCACTTAGTAGAGCTTGAATCACTTCCCACGCAGCCTCCTTCTGGGAAGCCTCTTCTGGGATGCAAAAAATATCATAGAAGTAGATATCTGAACTTATGTCTCTATTCAGTGAATCTACTGGGGTAGTAACTACCTCCCAGGCAAATGAGTTTTTTTCCAAAAGCTTTGGTATCATATCTAAAGTTCCATAATGCATAGCCGCTTTTCCTTGGAGGAATAACTCGCCTGTATCATTTACAAGGTTTCCTCCCCTCGATGAATCAAGAATCTTCTGTATGGAACTCGTCCACTCTTGAGCATTGAAAATTAAATTTTTACTGTGAGTATCAACAATCTTCCAACCTTTGGATTTCGCAATAGCCGATAACAGACTTGCAGGGCTTCGCCCAGTTAATCCCGTTGTTCCAGACCCTATAAATTGTTGGGTTAATGAAAGCATTTCGTCCCAGGATATTTGGTTGGTAGGGTAACCAATTTTGTTTTCATCAAACAAATTTTTATTGTAAAAAACTACGAAAGGACTAACCATGGGAGACAGCCCATTTAGCTGTCCCGTATCGTTTTGAAGAGTGGTGATCATTTCAGGGTAGTAATCCTCAAGATTAAAGTCCCTAGACTGGACAAAGTTGTTTAAGTCTGTAAGCATATTTTGCCGCTGCAGTTCACGAAAATTATCTTTCCATGTAATGATCAAATCTGGTTTGCTTTGTTGAACCTCCTTAGCCATCTCTTCAGCATTCTCACTCGTTGATTGGATTAGCCTAAATTTGATGTTTGGATATTCTTGTATCAAATAATTTCCATAATATTTGTAAAAAAACTGATCTTGAAACGAAGAATAGATAGTTAGCTCGGTTTCCATATTCTTTTTATCATTTGCTTTATTCGAAGATGGAGATAAAGTACCACACCCCGATATCAGTAAGAAGATAGATATCAAGACAGGGATAAATATACCTTTATGGATTAAAGCCCTATTATTTATTCGATTGAATAGCATTGATGACATCCTCCTGTAGCTTTATGATCATTTGATCAACCGTTAGTTGCCCCTCAATCACTTGCCGTAATATTCCATTAATTTCAAGAAGTGCGGCCTTTTCTGAAGCTCGGGTCAAATCGTTATATTCATAATTAAACTGGGGTTTTAACTTGTAAAATGCAGCCAAATTACGGTTATCATTATCTGCCATTAACGAGTCTCGAACAGGAACAGTAAATAAAGACATACTTAAGTTGTATTTCAATTTTGCAGCTTCCTCGCTGTTTATATATTTCCAAACTTTCAGACTTTCTTCAAAATTTTTTGTCTCTACATAGATTCCATCTAAATATTGGAAGCTCTTTGTCTTGCTAATATCAGGTTCGTTTGGATTGACCGGTTCGGTTACAACTCCCCAATTAATTTTCTTTGCGTTATTGTTATTAAGCTTCATTACAAATTGATGGGTATTTAATGTCATTGCTAACTTACCATCTAAAAATAAATCACTGGGATCTTCCTGGGAAGCATATGATGCACCTTCTTGATAGAAAGAGACTACACCTTCAAGGTATTTTTTCCAGGTGGGACTATCAAATAAGGTTCTTTGATTTAAAGAATCATACCACTTTAATCCATTTGTTTTTCCCATTGTCAGCAGCAACCCAGCTTGGTCGTAATTGAGTAAATACAGACCTTCTATATTATCCCGTAACGAGAATTGTTTAGCTAAACCAAGAATTTGTTCCCAAGACATTTGATCCGTTGGTTCAGGTATCGCAAACTGCTCAAATAAATCTTTATTGTAGTACAGCACCTGTGAGCTAATGGAATCAGACAAGGCATACAATCTCCCGCCTCCTAAGTCTTTAAAGGCTTCTGCAATATTGGAATTAATCTCTTTAAAATCATCTTCCTCTGCATATGTAGACATATCAGATAACATACCTTCATTAAGTAGGTCAGAATATATCGTTTGCGGAAAAAATAGAATATCCGGTTTTTGCTCCTGGACCAGTTTTATGTAACGCTCACTATCCCAATCCGCACCTTTTGCAGGAACATATCTCATCTCGTTCCACATGCCTTCCCCGAGTTGAGGGGAGAATTCGATAATCTTAATATTCAAATCCTTAAATTTATCTTTAACAAACCCAAAATCTCTCTGAAAATCAGATATAGAACTGTACAGGATGCTAAGTTCCTTCCGCTCATTCTCCTGCCCACTCATCTGACAACCATTAAGAAGTATTGTAAAAAATATTAAGAGAATTAACGTTCTGCTTCTCATTTTTTCACCTCAAAGTGAATAATAATCAAATGATGAAAGATACCTAGTGTTATATCAACAACATAAACTCAAATTGCGGGAATGTAAACCAATATTATACTTTATTTTTAATTTTATTACTTTTTTAGAAAATTTATATCTAAATTAAATGATAAATAGCTGGGCTAAACACCTCATTGTTTAGGAACGGGACTGCTCATAATGTGATATAAATTAAAACACCTCAAAGAATATAACCATATGGTTACAATCTTTGAGGTGTTTTTAAGTTGGATATGTGGTGTTCAACAAAAGTAGCCATATCCCATTTTCAAAACCACCATTGGCATAATCTTTGTCAGATTGATACTTTTCACGATGATATTCGGAGAAATGATATTCAAATGAACGTGCTAGGCTTTTGCTCGTCTATTGATGAGTTGTTCCCCATATAAACTGCACATCACCGAGGTGCCTCCAATACTCAGACCCTCAGCGAGCCGCGGAACCCTCTGGCGGCATAGTAGGATTCCGCGCCATTGTGGTACACAAACACAGTCTCGTAGCGCCAGTCACAAAAGAGGGCCCCGCCAAGTTTTCTAATATTGTCAGGGGTTATCACCCAACTTGATGTTTTCGTATCGAACTTTCCAAGCTTCTGCAATTCCCGGTATTGTGCTTCCGTTAAAAGCTCAATGCCCATGGCGGCCGCCATATCCATAGCGCTATTCTGCGGTTTGTGTTCCTTCCGTGACTCCAGAGCTTCCCGGTCGTAACAAACACTTCTGCGGCCTTTAGGACTTTCCGCTGAACAATCGTAAAAAATGAATTCATCCGTCTCTGGATCATGACCGACCACATCCGGTTCGCCACCGGTCCTCTCCATTTCATGGAGCGACCACAGTTTCTCGGCATTAGCTTCGAGCTTGGCTTGAACATGAGGCCATTCGAGACCGTCATGGCGGTTCATGTTTTTCTCAAATCGGGCTTTCAATGTTGCGAGTAGTTCTTCACGCTGTTCTGGTGATAACACCTTATTGTCGCTGGTTTCATTACTCTTGGTCATGGTCGATCCTCCCTCATTTTATCTCAGCTCTTTATACCACATTTTTATTATAGTTTAAATCATGTCCAAATAAAAAACAGGGAAAGGCTTGAAAGATCAGGCTTCTAGAATAATAATTTTATTCTGTGGTTCCGGTAAATGCCCTGTTTTGCATGAAAATAGAACTTCTTCTACGCCATCCATTCAAAAAGGCATGGATAGTCAAATCCATGCCTTTAATCCCTATGCAATCTGAAATATGTTATCCATCATTTTTTAAGTTCCGCGTTTACTAGCTACCTCGTATGCTAGCTTTTTGCTGATGGTAACCGACACACTTTGTGCTAGCAACATTACCTCATTGATTCTGAAATACACGTTTGGCTGCTGCCACAGCGTTGAGCACTTTGGGGAATCCTGTATAGGGAATGCACTGCATAAAAGCTTCCACTATTTTTTCTTGCGGGATTCCCACGTTTAACGCGCCTTGAATGTGTACCTCTAATTGCGGCTCGCAACCGCCTGCGGTAAGGAGACTGGTGATGGTAATCAATTCTCTTTCCTGCAGGCTCAGCCCTTCACGGCAATAGATGTCGCCAAACGCAAATTCAATAATGTATTTTCCTAAGTCGGGAGCGATATGCTGCAGTGACTCGATGACATGCTTACCTCCCTCACCATCCACTTCCGTCAGCTTTTCCAGACCACGTGCATAACGTTCAGTTTCCATTGCATGACTCCTCCTCTGTGTTGTATAGTACCAGCATACAATCTGGAGTTAACTCCAGATCAAGCATATTTTTAGGAGGCGGTCCAAATTTGTTATTCCATCGGGGAATTTTCGGTCCTTACAGGTTTAAGCATAGATACGTTGCGCTATTATGAGAAGGAGCATCTTATTCGAGTTGCGCGAAATGCGGCTGGCAGACGCTGCTATACCGAAGACGATCAGAACTGGATTTTGTTTATTAAGCGTCTGAAAGAAACCGGTATGGCGATCAAGGAAATAAGGGACTATGCCGGCCTTCGTTACCAGGGCGACATGACGATGCAAAGCAGATTAAGCATGCTGACAAAGCACCGCCTTTTCGTTCTTGCCGAAAAAAAGAAGTGGGAAGACAATTTGAAGCATTTGGACGATAAGATTCGAATCTATGAAGAAAAAACAAACGGCGGCTTCCGCCTTGTTGGCAACAGAGCAGTTCAAACTGAAACGCCCTAAACAAAAGATCATTTCATAAACAAGGCACTGAATATGACGACATCCTGTAAAAAATGAATCAACAGCGCCCAGAAGAATCCTTTCGTTTCCAACATCGATTTGGCCAAAAACCAGCCGATAAAGGCAGCCATCAATACCCCCGGTATCCCGCCGGGGTTTCCAAAATAATGAACGATTCCAAAAGTCGCCGCCGCTAACCCTTGCGCTGCATACGGAGAGAATCCATATCTGCTAACAACGGCCACGAATGAAAATCGAAAAATGATCTCTTCAGTAAAAGCATTCGTAAGCGCAAAACCGAGAATGAGAATAACCCCGGGAAACAGCTCCAGGCTTACGCTTTTACCATGAACCACTTGAAAATAGATGACAACTGCCGTTACCAGTGTAATCACGATCGCAAAGTTTGTACCTAGGTTCTTCCACGTCTCCGTCTCTTTGGGTTTAATGCCGATCCACGGTTCAGGCCGGATTTGCCCATCCCGCCTCTTCAGGCTTAAATACGCAAGCCCCTCCTTGCCCGCCAACCCATATACCATGCCGATGACGATGACCGCCAGGAATAATGCCGTGATTTGATAGCTGATCTCTAAATTGTATACTTCGCGATCGAATACTTTTAAGGCCAGAGGCGGACTGCTTCTCATCCACAGCAGGAGAGGGGCACAAGCCATCACCACGACCGCGATGAACAGGATGGGAGCCAGGCAGCGCTGTTTTAGGTTCATTCTCGTTTCTCCTTTTCGGAAGGCTGCAACAATGCCAACGCATGTTGACACCACTCGATCGTCATTCGCAGGTATCGCTCACCGTAATCGAGCGTCAACAGCCATAGCTGCTCTTGCTTGCTGTTCCCGCTGGGAACACTCGCTTTAATTCCGGCAAGCACCGCTGTCATTCGCTCACTCGCTTCTAATTCTTCCTCCAGAAAAGCGACTAACTGAGGGATATGACGTTCCTCGGAGACAAAGAGCTTCATAAGCAATTCGTTTCTCATCACCGATTCCTCAGGCGGCAGAACTAACCAGGCATCCAGTTGGTCACACCCCTGCTTAGTAACGCCGTAGACGATTTTACGTCTTCCCGTCTCCGTTTCTTCCACAATCGACACAGCGCCCTCTAACTCCAGTTGTTTAATGCTCTTGTGAATATGCCCGTATGATTCGTTCCAAAATAGACCGATGCTTTCCTTCGAGAACTTAACCAGTTCATAGGCGCTCATGGGCTTAATACGAAGCAATCCGAGAATGGCAAAATGAGTGGTATTGATTCTTTTCATATGTCCCCCCTCACGAATAATATATCTTTAAGATATATGTATATTTTGCATCATACCCCATTAAGCCACAGATTACAATCCAATCCCCATATAAAGAAAAGCCCATGCTATCCTCAGCATGAGCTTTTCTGGCATATTTACAAGGTACATCCTTTACAACGTATTACGCCGTAGTTCATAAAAATACTGCACAATCGGATGCTTTAACTTCATCCCTTCGGACATGTTCAAGATCCGCTTTTTCCCGACCCTTCGATCCACCAAAGCCAGAACGTTCAATAGGATATCATCGCTCTCCAGGCTCTCCTCTAATGGGGTAGTTAAGAACTTATTGGCCACCACGATAAAATTGGATTTACTTAATGAAGCCTGTGCGAACAAAAGCGCTTTGGCATGCTCCGAACTTTTTCTGCTTCGGGCAATGACGATTAAACGATCCTCCGGCACGGGTCCCTTGGTATCTTTTCTGACCACCTCAATGTCGTCATGGGTGATCGGAATTTGGATATCAGGATCATTCTTGATTTCCAGCTCCGTTTGGTACCATCTGATGGAGTTCGTCTTATCACTCATATTAAGGATGTTCTTCTTATCCACCGAGATATAACAAATCCCGGATTTATCCGGTACATAACGGTAACCCGGTGCGCGGTATTCCACCCTTCCATGTAACGCAGGACTGAGAAAGCTCTCCAGTTGTTGCTTCAATTTGCTCCAGGACATGTAAAATCCCCCTCCATAGAAAAAACAGAGGAAAGACTTGCTGGTACGGGCTTGTCCCATCTCCATCCATCCGATCCTCCATCTTTTTAGGTCTCTCTTCTACATTTCACGTTCTTCCGCCTCGGCATGCTCCTTGCTTCTAAACTCATCGAGCAGCGCACGCACTTCACTTGTGGACTTGGTGTTCATTAAGCTGTTTCTTAATTCGCTTGCCCCTCGAAATCCGCGGACATATATCTTAAAGAATCGGGGGAGAGGGCTGAACGAACGCGGCGGCCCCAGTGCTGAATAGTGATCATGGAGATCCAGATGCAGCCGCAGCAAATCAAGCAATTCTTCGCTGCTGTGTTCCCTCGGCTCCTTCTCAAAGGCAAACGGATTATGAAAAATACCGCGCCCGATCATAATCCCATCCACCCCGTACTGCTCAGCCAGCTTGAGGCCGGTTTGGCGGTCGGGGATATCCCCGTTAATGGTCAGCAGGGTATCCGGAGCCACCTCATCACGAAGCTTTTTAATCTCCGGGATGAGCTCCCAATGCGCAGCTACCTTGCTCATTTCTTCTCTTGTGCGCAGATGTATGGACAGATTCACAATGTCTTGCTGCAAAATATGGGTTAGCCAGTCACGCCATTCGTCGATCTCCGTGAAACCAAGCCTTGTTTTTACGCTGACGGGCAGTCCCCCCGCTTTGGCGGCCTGGATAAGTTCCGCCGCGGTTTCCGGACGGCAGATCAGACCGCTGCCCTTCCCGTTCTCCGCTACATTCGCTACAGGACAACCCATATTAATATCAATGCCTTTGAAGCCTTCCTTTGCCATACCGATGCTCATTTGACGAAAATATTCCGGCTTATCTCCCCAAATATGCGCTACCATGGGCTGTTCATCCTCTGTAAACGTCAACCGCCCGCGCACACTATGGTTCCCCTCCGGGTGACAATAACTTTCCGTATTCGCAAACTCCGTAAAAAACACATCCGGTCTGGCCGCTGCACTGACGACATGACGAAAAACAACATCCGTCACATCCTCCATGGGCGCCAGAATAAAAAAGGGCCGTGGCAAATCACGCCAGAAATTATTTTTCATGTCATAAACCTCTCTATAGATACCAGGACAGTTCTTTATCCCGTAGTAGTAAAATCAACCTGTCTGCTAAAGGTAGACATCTAAACGAGTATATCATAACCCCAGGTGAAGTTCACTTACCCAATAACTTCAAAAAATCCATGAAAACCGAATCATGGAACTGGCCGAACGAACCCTGATAAAATAAAAAAGGCATGGGTTATGCAAGCAATGATCCGCTTGGTAACTCATGCCCTTTACCTTAATTTTTACCGCCATAACCCTTATAAGTAGCGTAAACTGCATCTGCATAGAGATTAGCCAGAATAGGACGGCCATATGAATCCGTGGCTCCCGGATACCAGTTATCTCCTCCATTATAGCGTAATAATCCGTTATATATATTTCCAAACTTCACAATCTTCTCATCTAAAATCATTGCGCCCATACATACCTGATCCTGTTCACTGCTGTGATTATACGCACGGCCAAATTTTGAGCTGAATTGCGATAAATATGCATTGCGTGTGTTTGGTTCTACTTGCATCAATCCGTCGCCGGCTGATGGACTACCCGGTAAGCCAGCTCCAAAATTGCTTTCTTTTTTGATAACAGCACTTAGCAATAAAGCAAAATCTCCGCCTTTACCAAATTTGTTGTCCACATTCATTACATATGTCCATATATGGCCTGGAACTTCGGACGGCTTTGTTACTGAAGGAGATGGCGAACCCGTATAAATTTTAACCGAGGACATTTTATCATTGATCGTGTTGCCAACCCAGGAAGAACCCGACGTAAAGGTCCACTTTGTTCCTCCGAAATTATCATTCTCATATACTTCAACAGTCCAACCGCTAGGAACCTTGAGAGAGGACATCCAGTCATTCGGAATTCCTTTTGCGTTCAGTTGAGACAATGTATAATTGCCTATTCCAACTGTTACTGCCTTCCCGCCATAGTTGATATCCGCATAGAATGTCACTCCGTTAGTCGGTGTCGGCGTAGTCCCGCCACCGCCCTTCTGCCACAAAGCAGGAGCATTGGGCGGCTCCCAGCCTACGAGGGAAGTGTGCGCCTGAAGACAGGTATAAGTGCTTCCATTATAGGTTACCGAGTCATTTACCGCATATGCCGTATTCGGAGCCCATGCTCCTCTAGCTGCCGCGCTCACCGACGGTGGGGCGGTGAACCATGTGGATAGAAATACTGCCAAAACTACCAAAAGTGATAAGGGGTTAAAAAGATACTTTTTTGTAGTCATTTCAAACCTCCTTGGTCATTAATTATTCCAATTATATTTTATTTGCATTATTAAAATTAATTCCTATTGTGTTCGGGTATTTTATCATTATTTTATAGGTGCTAATAAAGTAATCTCATCATATTTTAAAAAAGATTATTTTAACCAGGGGGAATTTAATTGAATAACGATAAAGTCCGTCTACGGCCTATTGTTAGCAGGGTAAACTTCGGATTGTTTTATCTCCATTACTCGCTAGCCGGAACTCAAGGTCCGGTCGCTTTTTCCGAATCCTTTAAGCCTAACCCGTGCGATCCCCGGACGTTAAACCTAAAGTGGGCCGATAGAGAAACAAAATATGATCATATCGATACCGTTGAAGAATGGATTCTGCAACCGAACGCGCAACCTCAAAGACGGCGTACATTACTGAATATAAGAAGGCCCTTTTTAAATCATAATGGGGTCAATAGCTTAAACTTTTCGCCCGAAACCGGAAAACTGGTTTTAACGACCGGAGATGGCGGATCTGCATATGACCCGTTTAATTTGAGCCAAGATATGATGGAAATCGCGGGTAAGATCATTGAAATTGGTGTAGGCATGAATTCATTTATTGATCACCCGCCTGTGGTTACACGGTTTAATGAACTACCTGAATCTATTCAAAACATGCTTACGGTCACTGCAAAAGGAGTACGCAATATAACGGGCATTTCATATCAGAGACACCATAATTATTATATGAAGTACGTAGGGAATGTCGGACAAGATCTGGTGGAATCGATTTTTTCATTCGTTCAATATACGCCGATACCGGTTCCCCAGCTAATTCAAGCATCATTAGCGGGGTCTGAGACCGGACAAAAAGGATTTATTAACTTTGGCTGGCGAGGATGGGAAGGTGATTTACCTACCTCCGTAGTAAGAAGCTGCCCTGCAAATCCAGATTTGAGCGAAAAAAATATTTCATATTTCAATGAAACCCTGGAAACTTCAGTGCTGCGCCTTCCGCCGCTAACGAGTTATTATCATGAAGATCCTCGTCCCGACAAGTTTGGAGGGACTGCACTCACCGGGGTCCAGGCTTATAATGGAAACGATATCCCTGATTTATTTGGAAGCGTTGTGTTCACCGATCTCGCTCGAGCTCATTCAAATCCTGTTAGGGGGGTTCTAGCCTATACCAGGGCAACATCCGACTGCAAACCAAACGATTACAATGTCATAGAAACGGATTATCATTTTGGGTCTAGTGCCGCGTATTACGTTAGTTTAGGATCAAATCAGAATCAAACCCGGCTGTTTTTAGGAGTTTATGGCTCTATGAAAGTGGCTGAGCCGAACCAAGGCACTGTATTTGAGATTATTCCATAATTCCACAAAAGCCCGACCGTGAGAGGTCGGGCTTCAACGTGCGTACAAAAGGCGGGTATTACAAACCTTAACTTACGCTAAGGTGCAATTAATACTTTCGCTAAGCAATGGTTAGGGGTACAACAAAGGACGACTGTCAATACCCGCTCCGTTACTATATACGCCAATATACCTCAACTAACTAGTCTTTCCTGACCATCCCGTCAAACATAAAACCAGTAAAATAATTTATTGCTCAACTACCCCAAAATCATCCACATAAACATATGCTGTACCAGGATTCTTGTAAGCATACACGGTTGCCTTGGTAGCGCCTGCTCCGGTTGTAAAAGGAATCTTTACCATTGTCCAGGATGTACTGTCGGATGTTACAGATGCATCCGTTCCTTCAAAGTCCTTAACGCCAATCTGAATCTGCTCTCCTTTGTCTGCCTTAACCCAGGCGGTACACATATAGCTGGTATTAGGGCTTAGCCCCGTAAGTACCTGCTCGATACCAGCTTCTCCGGGTCCCAATCTTACACTCTTAGAGCCGCTTCTTGGTACCGATACACTTGCAGCAGTATCTGAATATGTTGCTGCCCATGGTGAGATAATCCCTTTCTCGAAATCAGATTGCCTTACGTTATTAACATAAGGTAAGCTGACACTCTCAAAAATCGGGTCCGGAGGTGAAGAAAAATCATGCCCGGCAGTCCAGTCAGTTCCACCGAACTCATATGCTCCAATATCCGGTGCCGCACCAACATAATCATTCGTGATTCCAGCTATTACAACCCCTGCATTAATAGCTGGAGAAGTAGACCGCAACCTGAAATCATATGCTGTGGGATTCACAAATAACGGATTGGTTTCTGAGGTCATATTATTTCCCTCTATATGAGTACCAGGCAGTGTAAAGGCTGTAGTAAAGATATTGTTGAAAATTCTGTCGCCGTACATATCCGACTGAAAATTACTTCCCCAATATCCTACATTTCCGTTACTGTAGGTGGTATTGTTATAAATCAGGTTAAAATTACTGGGTGTATTCAATCTTATCCCTGTATAATTTCCCCATACAACATTATGATGCACAATATAGCCCTTGCTCCCGTTATCCAGATAGATCCCAGTGCCGGAATAATTCTTTGCCAGATTATCATGGATGTAATTATGATGAATTACCGTCCCTTGCCCATCCCAAGCAAACTCATAAAGTATTCCGCAGTCTTTTGTCAACTTTCCTGCATTGTACAGATTATTATATTGTATCCGGCTGTTTTGGGTAGGCATAAATATCAGATGACGCCCAGCGTTATATACCGTATTATGGCTGATTAAATGGTTTGCCCCTAATAGATAGATCGCCGGAATATCCGCTGCCGAATAATTGGCTTCATGAATAAGATTATTAATTACCTTATTTCCTGTTCCCTCTATACTCACCAGATTACCGGAACTGTAGGTCAAAGTGCTGTCTCTAAGCTCATTATTGGTACCGGACATAAATATCCCTGTACTGTATTGGCTGGTAACATCCGAATCATGACTAACATATTCCGCAATCATTTTAGATACTTTACAATAATTAGAATTAGCCATTTTAATGCTGGAGGCAAAGATATTAATTCCGGTAATATTTATGTAAGAGCGGGAACTTAAATCAAACGCATAAGTCCGCCTCTTTGCTTCTACTGTCAAAGTATTCGGATCCACTCCACCAGGTGCCCAAAAATAAAGTCTGCCAGTAATGCTGTCGTAATACCATTCTCCCGCACTGTCAAGATCTTCAAGATTACCAGTAATATAGTAGCTGTTACCGCCTGTCGCTGCAGTAGCCATTTGATCAAAGGTAATGGAACCTTTACTTGAGCCGGTAATGGTACTTTTATAAGATTTGTAGCCTGTCCCCGGAACACTCCAAACCGTTTTGCCAACCCAGTATCCAGGTGCTTGAGTTAAGTCCTTATCCTTGATGGTTGTAGCGGAACCGGAATCAACGGTTGCATATGTTGAATTTAAGGGATCAAGTGTTGGTGAATTGGGCCATCTGGCTTCAAATTGCATTTGCTTATTAACAAATATTTGATCTTTTGTTCCCAGGGAATCCGTCATTTCCGCATAATAGATGGATCCGGAGTAATTTTCCCAGCCAGTAACCGGATCGGCACCGGATACCGTTACGTTCTCTCTTGGATAAGCCTTAAAGTTTATGGGATTTGCAGAAGTTCCGGAAGTCTGAAGTGTTACTGTCTCCTGATATGTACCCCCTCGTATGATGCAGGTATCTCCGGCTGTCATGGTATCTGCCGCCTTTTGTATGGTTTTCCATGGCTTTGATAGTGTACCGGTTCCAGTGATGTCATTCCCCGTTGTAGAAACATAATATACGGAATTTGCCTTTACAGTTTCCCCTCCCAGATGAAAAGTAATTGCATAAATCATCATAATTACAACTAAAAATCTAATGCCTGTACTCTTACTCACTGCTTACCTCCCATAATGAATTCTTTTTTAGATACAGCTTCTACGCCTGGGCTCAAGTTCACTGCCAGGTATGTTCTAATATAGGAATTTATGTATATAAGCCCTGATTATTTTATCGACGTTTATTGACATAAAGTTTATGTTTTTTTCAGTGAAGCTTCCCCGATACTGAACCAATCCAGCCATTTCATTGACCACCACCCAACATTGAAATTAGGATTAACCACATTGCATAAGAATCTTTCTATTGGCAACCCCCTTTGTTGGATTCGATGTCCCTCAGTATTAGAAAAGGGCTTTAAAAAGCAAACACGCCTCTCTGGATGAACCAGAAAGGCGATAATCAATCATTGTTCAGTTTGCATACAGAGCCTACATGGTAGGTGGTCGTTGGATACGCGACCAGAAGGTAAATTTGGTGAAATTAGTGGAGAACGCATGCATGGTATTATTTTCTTTCCGAAATGGGTGCAGGAGCATCCAGAGATTACAGTACGCTATCATGGTGTCCGCCATTTCCGGCCAAATCTTCACTCCACCACAATAAAAAGCCATACTCGCATCCCAAATATGCCCCTAATAACCATTCCTTTTTGGCTTTTTTATTTTGGAGAATGGTCGTTATTTTGGGTCAACAGTACTGATAAGGTTTTTGTTTTTTCCCTTCATACGTTTATTGTTGCTCGGAAAATCTCCACCAAGCAAATATTCCAACTATTCCGGCTATTCCCGTAGAGCCAAGAATAATTATACTACTCAAATTTAAGAACCCGATGCTTTGAAATACCGACGGGATTGTCCACGGGAAATAGGGGGCAAACCCAAAAGAGGCTAAAACATTTGAGAGAATAACGATTACCAGGATGAGTCCCAATGGGGCCAAGTATCCCCTGCTAACATTTGCCAAAAAAGCGCCTGGTGTGGTAACAATAATAAACAATAGCGATGTTATAATAAATTTTAAGAAAATATTCCAAATAAGAGGATCTGACCAGCCCGTAACCCCAAGAATACCTCCAACAGCAAGAGCCGTGGCAAACATATAGATGGAAAGTAATATGCTCCACGCTAAAATTACCAGCAATTTGGACAGTACAATATTTGATCTTGATACGGGCTTTGCAAGCAAATCCTTAATTGTTTTATCTGTAAACTCTCGCCCAAATACCCATGCAGCGATAAATGTGTATCCGATAAGTCCCAGTGGGGCAAGATTATTAAGCAAATCCGTTAAATACATTTGCCAATTGATGCTATCGGTGTCACTGGATAAAATAATTCCGACTCCCATCATGATTGGTCCAAATGCAAAAACAAGGAACACCAACCAAAACACATTAGCGCGGATAATCTTACGAATCTCACAATGTAAAACAGAAAAAATATTCATTATATTTTTCCCCTCGCCATACCAATTGTACGAAGAAAGTAACCTTCCAAATCTTCCGTAATCACTCGAAGCAGTGTTGGCGGTTGATTAGATTTAACCAGCAGTTCGGCTAGCCGTTCAGGACGATCTGCTGCGTGATCATCGGTTAGTTTGATATAACCGTCCATTGTTTCCTCAAATTCATATCCATGCTCTTTAAGCACTCTCTTTAAAGCATTTTTGTCGCGGCCATTCACCACCAAGTTTTTCTGTAACGATTGTTCCAGCCTATCCATTGCGATTTCCTTCATAAGTTGACCATTGTGAATAATTCCAATGCGTGTGGCAACTTTTGAGAGTTCTTCTAACAGATGGCTGGATATAAAAATAGTTACGCCGAAATTTTTCGCTAAGTCATATAACATATTCCGTATCTCAACAACTCCAGCCGGATCAAGACCATTTATCGGTTCATCCAGTATTATGATTTCCGGATTGTGTATCATGGCTTTCGCAAGTCCCAGGCGCTGTTTGTTTCCTAAAGAAAGATTCTTCGCCTTTTTCTTTTTGTGCGGCTCAAGCCCCAACTTACGGATAACCCGATTAACGGATTCTTTGTCAGGTACTCCTTGCATACGTCGTGCTATGTCAAGATTTTCAACTACGGTTAAATCAGGATAAAACGTAGCTTCCTCCAAATACCCAACCTTATCCCATAATTTATAGTTTCCGGCATCGACCTTTTCGCCTAACATATAGAGCTTGCCGGAGGTTGGCTTGAGCATCGCTAGGAGCGTCTTTATGGTCGTTGTCTTTCCAGCGCCATTCAGCCCTAGAAATCCAAATATCTCTCCTCGGTTCACTTCCAGCGAAAGATTGTTCAAAGCTGTATATTCGCCAAATTTTTTGTGCAATCCCTCAATTTGTATTGCGGCTGTTCCACTGATTGTTTGCTTTGAGAAAATACTCATAGTCTTCAACTCCTCCCTCATGGGCTCTAAGTGTGGAACTCCTGAACAAGCTCAATCAGAAATCTTCTAGCGACCACTTGGGCGAGGTGCGGCCGGCCCAAGCCCGATCGAGCAGAGCCAGTTCAGCACGACCTCGTGCAGCACATTGATGTTGTCTACCTGACAGTGTTCTAATCCGCCAAGTCGTCTATCCTCTATCGGGAAGAACGTCTTGTTTTTCGAACCAGCCTGCTCGTAATTCTTCAAAGCTTGTGTTAGCGGATTTGGCTGAACCAATATCTCTTCCGCACCGTGCATCACAAGAAGCGGGCATTCTATCTGGTGGAGCACGCCCTCGAGATCGTAGGCAAAACGCGGATTGCCCGCAAAGTCATCCAAGCTTTTTGCCCCCAGAATTCTCATGCCGTGCGCGGCTAGACTCGGTGGCATCCATTTAAGCATTGCATCCCAGTCGAATGCGTGCGTACCGCCGTCGGAGATGACGGCAGCGATCCTGTGGTCGAACGAAGCGAATCTCAGAGAGTCGTATGCCGCAAAACTCTCACCGTGCACGATAATCTTATCGGGATCGACTTCCGGCCGTGTTAGAAGAAAGTCGATTGCTCGTGAATGGAAAGCCTCACTGTCAGCTCGTCTCCCCTTCCCCTTTTCATACAGTGATAGGCCGGTGCCAGGCTGGTCATAGACCAGGAAGTTGTATCCACACAAAATAAAGGCGGGACCTAGCCAGAAATAGTTCTCAATTGACCACTCGTCGCCACCGTTGAGAGCAAAAACTGTCGGTTTCGGACCTTTTATCCAGGGAGGGGAGAAGAAGTACCCATCCAGCTTGACATCCTCGTAATCGACTTGGATCTTCTCGGGGGGGACATCGAAGTACTTTCCGGCAGCTTCGAAGAGTTCATTTACTTTCCTAAATAGACGAATTTTTTCGGTGTCATCGTCCATCACCGCATATTCCGCGATTCGGTAGTAATTGCAGGCGCGAATATAGCAGTTTCGCGCTGTATACCAGTTTCCAAACGCTTCGGCCTCCTTGCCGTGCCTTTCTAGGGCTTGAGCCGTTATGAGCCATTCCCTGTGCCACGTGTCCCTCTCATTTGGGTCGATTTTTTTGCAGGCTTCGTAGATCTCGGTGACGTCCGTAGCACCGAGGCTTGCCATACCCAGAGCTTTGGTGACTTGGTATGACATCATGTAGTTATTGGGCCAACGGCTGAATTCGATTGACATTGCAATATCCTCCTCTTCTAGTTCAAGCGATTATGGCGGCGCCGCGAAAATGACTACAAGTAAGTTTTACGACACAAAGATAAAGCTTCCCTAAAAGGAAAATAAATGTTTGTAAAGAAAATATAAAAAATTGTAAAGCACTGAAAAATAAAAATGGCCACTACCTTAGTGCTCACAGCTGGCAGCGGCCTTTAACTTTGTTGTAAAGAAATTTGTAAAAATAAAATTAGTGTTATACCACAAGGGGGAGGCTGAACTTTATCCCCAAACCTCCGTATTCGGAAGGATATGCATAAATTTTGCCCCCATGATGTTCAATAATGGATTTACAACTTGCAAGGCCAAGCCCCAGCCCGCCCTTTTGGATTTGCCGCGATTTATCCACAGTGAAAAATTTAAGGAATAGGGAAGATATATCCTTATCCGGCACTCCAATTCCATTATCTTCAATTTGAAAATAAGCATAATGCCCTTGTGGGTATCCGGTCATATACACTTTCAACTCATTTTTCCCTCCATATCTTACAGCATTGCTGAAGAGATTGCCGAAAACCCGGCGTATCATCGGTTCATTGACTGTCAGCAACATATTTCCCGTGAATGAATGGCAGCAAGTAAGCTCGCAGTTAAGTCCTGCCAACTCATATTCATATTCTAGGGCAATGTTTTCGAATAATTTTGATGCATCTATAGGTTTGACTATCATTGATTCTAAATCCAGTTTTTCTTTGGTGAAGCTGGAGAAGTCATTGATGAGTTCAACCATATATTTTGCCTTCCGTTGAATCAACTCATAATATTCCTGCTTTTCAGTTTCTGGTAGATTCTTGCGCGTAGCTAGCAGTTCAGCAAAACCATTAATAGATGTTAAGGGTGTTTTTAAGTCGTGGGCGATTGCCGCAATCATATCGGTTTGCTCTTTGTGCGCTAGTCGGAGCCGCTCTTCCATCTTATTAAAGTGTCTATAAAGGTCTCCAATTTCATCATTACTCCTTAGAGCAAGTGGAGGCATTGGATGCACAATATCTACTTTCTCCAACCTGGTATTAAGAAGCTGAATTGGTTTTTCTATACGAAAATGAATATAGATAATCAGAATAATAAATATGAAACAGGCAATGGCAAATATGGGCAGCAGTAATCCTATATATCGCGGGTCCAGCAATGAACTGCGTATAGGCGAATATGCTGCAAAGATAAGCTTCAGATATATTCCAATTGAAAACATAAAAACTATAAACATCAGCAGGAACAGCAGAGGAAGCTTTATTTTCAGTGTCATACGATTACTCTCTTTCCGTGTATTTATATCCTACGCCCCAAATTGTTTTAATAAAGTCATATTCAGGACCAAGTTTCTTACGGATATTTTTTATATGAACCGTAACGGTATTTAATTCTCCGTATTCGTCTCCCCAGACATTTTCATATATCTGCTCACGAGTCAATACATTATTGGGGTGATGCATGAGGATGGACAATATTTGAAATTCCTTCGTTGATAAGTCGAGCTTCTTGCTATTCAGGAATGCTTCAAACGTCTTATCGTTCAAAATGAGCGGAGAATCCGCCTTTTCGTTATTGGGACTAAGTTCATTCCACTCTTTAAACAGCCTGTCAACCTTTCTGAAGTGGGCCTTTATCCTGGAAGTAAGCTCCTGAATACTGAAAGGTTTGGTCATATAATCGTCTGCTCCTATTTCGAGCCCAACGATTTTATCAATATCCTTATCACGCGCGCTTAAAAACAGAATTGGAACATTATAAGATTCTCGGATACTTCTGCAGACATCAAGTCCATCCATATCAGGCATCACTATATCAAGAACGATGAAATCAATGTGATTTTCTTCCAATGCAGATATGGCTTCTTTCCCGGAATATGCCGGAAGTATTTCAAATTGCTCGTACCTTAAACTCTTTGTGATGAGTTTTACGATATCTTCATCGTCGTCTACAACTAATATCGTTTTTAGCATATTTATTCCCATTCCTTCCGCTTTGTTGTGGAATCGATGTTTACAAATCTTTTGTCGTGGCTTGTATCGTTTCCACCAATATATATCCTAAATATAATCTTAAACCTTGGGAGCCACAAATGAGTTGGCAATTACCTGTAGGAGATCCCCGGTGGCATGAGCAAATTTCCTCTCACCCGGTATGCAGGCGGCAAATGATTTAACAATGGCTTGCATGAAGAAATAATTGGGGAATGTTGTCAAAGAGCCAATAAACAAAATACAAGTTTATTTCTAATAAAAAAAGCCCGTATACCGACTAAAAGTGTTAGTCAAGCACACGGGCTTTTGATTGTCTCACTTTACCGGTAATTCGATCTTCGCAAATATTGCACTTTGTCAGCCGGATTTTTGCTCCATCTTCAATTCTAAACCACATTTCGTCATCAGAACCGTACACTCCACGTGGGATGAGTGCTGACGGTTGAATAAAATAAGATGTGGCTGTATTCACCCTTAGAGTCATACCTTTTTAATCGCTTTCTTCATCATTTTACATAGTCTTCTATTAAAATACTGTATATTTCTAAATCGACAATCCCTTTACCTGACCATAATGTTGCTTGTCTTAGCGTTCCTTCTTTGATGAAGCCGTTTTTCAATAGTACCTTTTTTGAATTCTCATTTAGAGGCATCACTTCTGCCTGAATTCTGTTTACGTTGACATCCATGAACAAGAAATTGAGCAATATTTTTAGAGCCTCGGTAGCAATACCTTTTCCCCAATGAGATTCCGTCAAAAAGTAGCCAATCGTTACCACATTTACCTTTTGATTAAAATCAAGAGCTTCAATAATACCAAGCAACCGATCGGGTTGAGAATTGTAGAATATCCCCCACTTAACCCTTGACCTTTTATTATAATCTCTCTCGAAATGCCCTATCATGTTTTTCACAGTATCTTTATTGTGTTTGGGGATTATACCGCAGTATTCAAATACTGTGTCATTGTCATAGATTTCAAAAACTTCGTCTAAATGATGATCTTCAATCTTTTTCAATACGAATTCATCTGACTTTAGGATAGGAAATTGGTCAAAAACTGCTTCAATGTTCATTTCGTCACCGCTCCATATTTTCTTTTTTTATTGGAAAATCTTTAAACTCCAACTCTTTTAGGAATGAATTATTTGTTATTAAACCTTTTACCCTCTCTATAGAGGTTCCCAATAATTCTACTCTCCATGTGGTTATTATATTCTCTTCTTGATCGGTATGTATAAATCGACTTTCCATTTCCCTTCCTTATCCTTAGCGGGATCATTCATACAAAATTCGAGGCATGGTAGCAAATTCATCTACGAGATTTCCATCATCCAATGATATTCCGATAAAATGATGGTTTTTCGGAGTAAGTCCCTGTTGGCTTGCCCAACGTCCTAACTTGTCCCAAGCTATACGAGTATCCAAATAACTCCCGACATGTCTAACGTACGCCACTTCATGTTCTGGAAGTTGCTTGATTGTTACCGCATTTTCCCACGCCCTTTTTAAGAGTTGATTTTCTTTATTTCTATTGTAATCCTGAAGAGGAGATAACTCTTCTTGCTTATTGCTGAAGTGTAATGAGAAATTGCTATTTTTCCTTACGCTATTTCTAACGTCACTTGGTGTTTTGCTGTAGTGTTTCTTAAAGAGGGCATTGAAGGTTGATATAGATTCGAAACCGCTTTGATCAACTCGCCTTTCTATTTGTTGTTTGTGGTTCTATCCACCCTTATAGCAGGGAATATAACGTTATACCTACGCACATTTTACAAGATAATGAAACCCTTCTTTATAGAGAACTTTTCCGACTACTGATTACGGAACCGGGGCTTGACATATCCAGGATCTATGTAGACTTTGCATATATTATCGATTCTTTCAGTGAATTCTAAAAGTACCTGACTGATCAGGGAAATCCTATTGACAGCGACGATCTGTTCGAAAGAGTGGAAACAATGCTCGAAAACCATATAACACTGTGGGAAGAGAAGAAAATAGACCTGTCCATCACGGCGTTCGGCCATTTTGTTCCGGAACTCAGAAAGCATGGAGTAAGATATATCTTAATACGATCCACTTTGGAACACGTTAAGGAGGCCATAAGCGGGATTATCAACGAAATTACCATCCTCAAGCTTAAGAACCGGAGCGCAGTTGTAGCATGTTTGTCGATTGAAACAGAGCACTCGCCATCCGAAGAGCAACTTTATGAGTTGAAAGTCCTGGCCAGCAGGTTTCTGCGAAACCTAAATCTTGCCGACACAGCCCAAATTTCGGAAGGCTCTGTCAGACTTTACACCACCTACGGAAGTTTTAAGAAAATCACCTCTAACGCACAAAACTGCACTCTACTGAAATATCTGGAAGAGTGTGTGATCGACAAGGTGAAAATCGGGTGGGGCTCGGGGTATGAATATTATCAGGCTAACGAAAACGCAGCCAAAGCTCACCGACAGGCCAAAGCCTATACAGGTAGCTGCAGCTTTTTTATAAACGAGGAAGAAAATAAATATGCTCAAACGGTATTTGAAAAACGAGAGACCGGCAAAGGAAGGCCCCAAAAGTACTATGAGCTATTGTTTCTCGACAAGGACGGGCGCAATTCAGGATTGTAACCGCGGTACTGCGGTTTCATTAGCTTGCGGAAAACTACACGGTATCTAATTATTTTGATTTGGCCAACATCTTAGCATAAAGCGTGTATTTACGATTGCCGCGATGAAGCCAAAAACTACGAATGTAATCACATACCCAATTACCTGTTGTATCGAGATAACAACTCCGTATTGCAGTTGAACAGCAGTTTGCCCAACTACAATAACGGCTATTATCATCAAAAAGGTGAGCATAATGGGCGGTAGAATATATCCCATCGGCCTTTTTTGCAGCAATAGAATACCGCCTAATATGCAGGTTGGGAAGATTAGGCCAATGTCAATAATAAAAGTAGGCTCGGTGGTAGAAACCTCTATAATATCCAGAGGTGCATTCGTGAATACAGTAGGCAGTATGCTCATGAGCCAAACCAATACGGTACACCCGGCAGCCATCGTAAAGATGGCTGTTCCAGTGTGTTTTCCGTCATTTTTCACAGGTCTGATTGTTTCATTCAAATCAATCATTGTAACAACAAACGCAAAAAAAGCAGAGGAAAACATAGAAAGATATAATAAAAACATTTGGCTGTAAGCTATACCAAAGGCTGTTGTTGCCGAATAGTACAAAACTGAAACGAGAAAACCGCCGTGCAGGAGCTTCATCTTGGCCCCGGTGTTTCGTTTTAGAGTAGTTATAAGCAATCCAACTGATACCAAGAGCACAACTAAATCCGTACCTTTTGCAGTAGTGGCCTTGAGCACCGAGTTATTAGCATAAGCCCCATTTCCAAATAATTGCACTGTTTCTCCATATATGTTTTCAACCAGTTTGGGGGCTCCTCCATCGTTATAAAGTAGCCCCAGGCCAGCACTACACCAGATAAATATCACAACAATCATAGAGAGTATAGTAATCCCGGGTTTTTTAACCATTATGGTTTATCCTTCTTTCATCTAAATGTTAGTTCTCATAAGAGATTTACTTATCGCATCTATTTTTCTTCCATTACTTCTAAGTTCTGCATGACCTGTGCAAGCAAAAGTCTGCCACTTTCCAGTTTGTCATTTTCGACACCTGCAAAGAATTCTTTCATGAACTTTATTCCGTCATTTTCGGCCGCTTTCCAAAAGTCATGGCTTTTTCCAGTAGCAACAAGCCGTGTGGCCCTTAAATCCTTTTTATCCCTTTCAAGCTTTAACATTCCTTTTTCTTCGAGTTTCAACGCAACTTGCTTTACATTCTGGTGGGAAGAACCCATCTCCTTCGCCACTTCCTTTATTGTTGGCGGGTGCTCAAAAAGATTAAAAAGAATTAACAGCAAAAACCACTGCTTTGAAGTGATATTATGTTTGTTTAAAGCCCTGTCAAGTAAAGTATCCATTTTGTTTGCGACCACCAATACCGAACCAAATATGAAAGCAGGGTCATAAATATTATCAAGATTCTTCATGGATCTTCCTCCTCGTGAAATAGGTAATACATTACTTAATTGGATAACATATTACCCATTATCGTTTGTCAAGGATTGAAGCAAAAATCTCAAGTATATACCGGGCGTGCATTGAATTGTGAGAGTGTGTAGAATACCCCCGTAATTTCGTCGCGCAAGCACCACCATAGCAAAAGGCAACCAACCTTTGCCGGATACGCCGATCAGTATTAGTAACTTATCACTTGTCTTTCTTTCCAAAGGGCCGGTCAAAAAGGTTTGTACTAAAATCAAAACACCTGCCAGCACCATCCAAACAACACCAGCTTGCCCGGTAGTAAATCCAAACTTATCGACAAAATACAGCCCTGTAATACCTTGCAAGCCAAAAACTATTGGTATCAAGAGGTAAATCTGTATTTAATAAATGCTGATGATCAAATTTTTGGTGGAATCGTTAGCGAAATATGTTGGAATTGGATGGAAGTTCAATATTTGTTTGTTGAGGAACAGCTTCGTAAGTTAGGGTATGGGAAAAAGCTTTTATATGCGGCTGAAAAAATCGCTAAAGAAAAAGCGTGCGATTTCATAAAACTTGATACACTAAGCTTTCAAGCATTAGATTTTTATAAAAAGCTAGGTTTTGAAGTTTATGGAGAAATTCAAAATGCAGGCAGGCATACACATTATTATCTAAAAAAGGACATATGAATTGACTTGTAATCACCAAACCGCCTTATTGAGGTTATAACTAAATTCAAGAATCAACATATTCGATAATAAATTCAACAAAAAAAGAGGGGTTCGCCGCCCCTCTTTGCTATTTCCGCCAATACATCTCCGATTTATTTGTCCTTCCGAACTAACAGTGAACAGCACTCCACGTGCACCGTATGCGGGAACATATCCACCGGCTGCACCTCGACCGTCCGGTACCCGCCGTCCTCCAGCACGCGCAAATCCCGGGCCAAGGTCGACGGATTGCAGCTAACGTACACAACACGCTCCGGCATCATTTCGAGAATCGTCTCCAGCAGGCGCGGGTCGCAGCCTTTGCGGGGCGGATCGACGACGATGACGTCGGCTTCGACGCCCTGCTCCTTCCAGCGCGGGATCACGTCCTCCGAGGCGCCGACCTCGAACTTGACGTTGGTCATCCCGTTCAGCTGCGCATTGCTGCGCGCGTCCTCGATCGCTTCTTTGACGATCTCGACCCCGTACACCTGGTCGGCGTGCTGAGCCAGGAACAGCGAGATCGTGCCGATGCCGCAATAGGCGTCAATGACGGTCTCCTTGCCGGTCAACCCAGCGTACTCCACCGTCTTGTTATACAGAACCTCCGTTTGCACCGGATTCACCTGGTAAAAAGAACGTGCCGAGATCGCAAACTGCACCTCGCCGATATAATCATAAATCACGTCGCGTCCCCACAGGACGCGCGTTTCGTCTCCGAAGATGACGTTGGTCTGCTTCGGGTTCACGTTTTGGCAGATGCTGACCACCTGCGGGATTTGCTCCCGAATGAGGCCGATCCAGGCATCGGCATGCGGGATGTCCCGCCCGTTGGTGACGAGAACCAGCATCATCTCGCCCGTGCGGAACGCCTTCTTCACGACGACATGGCGCAGCAAGCCGCGCCCGGTCTCCTCGTTGTAGGCGGTGACGCCAAGCTGGCGGCCGATCGCTTTGACGCGGGAAACGACATCGTCGTTATGTTCGTGCTGAATCAGGCACGTTTCCATATCGACGATGCGGTGACTGCCCCGCGCGTAAAAACCGCCGACCAGGCCGCCGTCGGCGACGCCGATCGGCACCTGCGCCTTGTTGCGGTAGCGCCAAGGCTCCGCCATGCCGAGCGTCGGCAGCACCATGACGCCCGGCCCGCCGGCGGCGTCCGCATCGGCGTCGCCGCGGGCCTCGCCCGCCACGCGCAGCTTGCCGATGCGCTCCAGCGCATCGACCACGTGCTGCCGCTTCCAGGCGAGCTGCCCGGCGTAGCTCCAGTGCTGCAGCTGGCAGCCGCCGCACTGGTCGTAGATCGGGCAGGGCGCAGCCACGCGGTCCGGGCTCGGCGTCAGCACGTCCAGCAGCTTGGCGTAGCCGTACTGCTTTTTGGTCTTGAGCACCTTGACCCGGACCTGCTCGCCGGGTAGCGCTCCCTGCACAAAAAGCGTATACCCCTCCGCGCGCCCCACGCCCTCCCCGTCATGGTTCATGCCGATGATGTCGATGACGGCCTCGTCGTTTTTCGCCACGGGAAGCCCGGCAATCGCTGCGGCCGACTCGCCCGCGTTACCCGCACCGCGCCCCCGGCCGCCCCGCTTGGCCCCGGTTTCCCGGCTTTGACTAAGCCCCCAGCCACTCCCATCCGCGCCCCGCACCTTCGCCCCGCTCTCCCGGATCTCGCCCCGCTTCGCCTGTCCGTTTTGCGTCCCCCGCTGCCTCTGCTGTTTCTTCATGCACATTGCCTCATTTCCGCTTCTATTCCTGTATTCGCGAGCCGCCTCGCTTCGCACCGTTACTTTACTTGTATCTAAGTCCGCTCACCGCAAACTTCCACTTAACCACATTCTCCAACGTTCCCGCAGGACGCGCACCCCTTCGCTCGCAGATCTCGCAATCCCCCTGCACCCAACCGCTTCCATCCGCACAAAACCCCCGCCGCCGGGCAGGGGATTCACCAACACTCGTCATGTTCTGTTCAAAATAACTGGATTTTATACCGCTAAATTCCGTCTTACCGCCTCTTGCGCACAATTAACTGGAAAAACTACCTCTATTTTTTGGGAAAATAGCACTTTTGCGCGTTTCTGCCTCAATTAGCGGTAGGTTCTCCATTTAATTCGCTCCTCTGGCCCCGATACTCGATAATTAACTGGAGAAATTCCAGTTAATCGCCCCAGGAGCCTGGGCATGCGGGGCCTGGGGCTGCCCCCGGCCGACCCGGGGCTTGGGCCCGGGATGCCCGGTTTTGGCCCAAGGCTCGCCTAACGGTCCGAGGCCCCGGGTTCGTTCCCGGGTACTCGGACCGAAGCCGGGCCCCGGCTCGTTGCCCGCTCTCGGCCACGGCCGCCTAGGCCCCAACTCGTGCCCCGCTCCCGGCCACGGCCGCCTAGGCCCCGGCTTGTGCCCCGCTCTCGGCCACGGCCGCCTAAGCCCCGGCCCGTGGCCCCCGGTCACCGCCGCCCAGGCCCCGGCCCGTGCCCCGCTCCGGGGGCCACGGGCCCCTCTGAGCCTAAGCAAAAATCCGCAGATGCTGCGGCAAAATCTCGAACACGCCGGGCAGCTCGCCGCCGAGCTCGCCGTCCAGGTTGAGCAGCACGTTGCCCGGCGAGGTCACTTCCATCCGCTTCGTCTTGAAGTAGACGACGTGCGGGTCGTTGAAGTGATCGCCGCGCAGCGCCATGGTGACCAAGCGGATGAACTCCGCCAGGTTGCACTTGCGCACGGCGATGACGTCGAGCAGGCCGTCGTCGATCTCCGCGCCGGGGGCGAGCTTCTCGAAGCCGCCGACCGAATTGCTGTTCGCGATCAGGAACAGCATGAATTCGCCCTCCATCACCTCATGCCCCTCGGCGTCGATGACGAGATGGGTCGGCGACAGGCTGGCCATCTTCTCGATGCCCTTCATATAATAAGCAAGCTGGCCGATCAGCGTCTTCAGCTTGCTCGGCACTTCGTACGTCAGCTCGGTCAGAGATCCTCCGCCGGCGATGTTGATGAAGTGGCGCCCGTTCACCTTGCCGATGTCGATCGGCCGGGTTTTGTTCTCGATCACCAGGTCGCAGTATTCCTCCCAGCGCTTAGGAATTTTCATCGCTCGAGCGAAGTCGTTCGTCGTGCCGAGCGGAAAAATACCGAGCGGCGGCAGAAATTCCTTCCCCGCCTGCCCGGCCATGCCGTTGACGACCTCGTTCAGGGTCCCGTCACCGCCCGCCGCAATAATAATGTCGTACCCGCGGGCGCAGGCCTCCGCGGCTTCACGCGCGGCATCGCCTTCCCCCGTCGTCGCGTGGCAGGACGTTTCAATACCGGCCAGATCCAGCCGGTCCAGCACATCGGGAAGCAGGCGCCTCATTTCCTCCCGTCCGGAGGTCGGATTATATATTAACCTAGCTCTTTTCATGCAATGAACTCCACCTATTAGTCGTCTTGTATTGTTGATGATTTGCATACATTTGAAGTTTACCCCATCGGAGGCCATACGAAAAGAAGGCCCCTACCTAAAGGAGAGCCTTTTCCCAGGAAATAGGGACCGGTTGACGAAAAAGCCCTGCCGCAGGCTATCTCTCCATTGATCCCATTATATTCAATATTTGCCCTGACATCCAGCGGGACAGAAAAGGATGAGGCAGCAAGGCCTCCCCGGAATACCTGAAGTTAAGTCCCGCAAGCCGGGACGGAATCGCCGTCTTCGTAAAATATCCCGCGCTCAGGAACAGCGGGGCCACCAGGACCGTGAGGCCGCGCTCCTCGCTCCAGTAGCCGACTTTCCGGCGCACGCTGTCCGGATTCAGCAGCGCGTAGTCCGCGTGGGCCAGCCCGCTAACCTCGCCCGTGTGGGCCGCCAGCGACGAAATTCCCCGCTCCCAGCGCTGGCGGAAGCCGTCATGGATGCTGCCGTGGCCAACCAGTAGCAGCACCTCGCGTCCAGGGTCCATAGACAGCGGCTTGACCTTGTCCCAGACCATTTCGGCAATCACCGGGTCGTCGTCGATCGGATCGCCAAAAAACACGCGTGCGGAGCAGCGGAGACGCTCCATGTCGGTCTCCTTCTCCGGCGTGTTCTTCACACCAAAGGCATAGGCAATTTCATCAATATGCGTGCTTCCGGATGAAACGAAGAGGGGGATTACGATCAAATCACTCACTCCCTGCGCCTCCAGCCGGTCTACTCCATCCTGGATCAGCCGTCCTTCCACCGTTTCAAGAAAGGCGGCCTCGATCGGCAATCCGTCCGGCAGCCCGGCCGCCGCGGCTGCGACGGCCTCATCGACCAATTCAACCCAATGAGGGTCGGGCGAGCCGTGGCTGATCACCAACACGCCAGCGCGGACAGGCTTGTCCCCGGTCATCATCTTATCGTCCCAAACGGTCCAGCGTCATTTTATAACCGTCGTTTCCGTAGTTCAAGCAGCGCTTGACCCGTGAAATCGTGGCGGTGCTGGCCCCGGTTTCGGCTTCGATCTGGTTGTACGTGTTCCCCTTGCCGAGCATTCTCGCCACTTCCAGACGCTGAGATAAAGATTGTATTTCGTTGACCGTGCATAAATCGTCAAAAAAGATATAACATTCCTCGATGGTCTTTAATGTAAGAATCGCTTCAAATAATTGATCAATCGTTTTATCGTTCAATTTCTTAAGCTGCACTAGATAATCATCCCCTACCGTTACTTAACCACAATCTCATTGTACCCGAGCGGAGTATCCCTTTTCAAGCATTAACGGTTTCACGCATCACAGAAAGAACGCCCAAATCCGGCGAACTCTTGTTCCACCGGGACATTCGTCTATACGCATTTGCCCCGGGGATCATAAAGTGTACTATCCAAATGCCTAAATCAGCGGAATTAACGGGCAAAACAAATCCCATTTTCTTAAAAAGGAAAGTGATATCATGCCACATTATCAACCTCCCCGCCGAAGTGCGACGCCGCCATCCTATTCGCCGTACACTTCGTTCTATCCGGGGATCAACCCCTATGAAGCCGCGGAGCTGCCGGCCAAAGCCGAGGCCACGGCGCTCGTGCCCTTGTCTCCCGGGTCGGTCACCCCGGTGAACGAGCTGCCCGCGGCGACGGAAGCGGCTTCCAAATCGTCCGGAGGCCTCTCCCTGCCCAATCTCGGAGACCTTAAGGGAATCATCGAGCGGCTGGGCGGTATCGAGGGCATCGTCGCCACGATGGGGAAAGTTCAGAAAGTCATGCAGACGGTGCAGCAATTCGCCCCCATGGCTAAAATGATTACCAGCCTCCTGCCCGGGCTTAAAGGCTCAAAGCAGAAGGGGGGAGGCGGCGGGCTTGATGAATACAAGCCGACCCGCCGGAAGAGCCGCAGCAAAAAAGGCCGAAAAGGCGCTTCCAGTTCCCGCGGCCGCAAAAAAACCGGAAAACGCCGCCGCTAACCGCAGGCGGCGTTTTCCAAACCTACTTGAACCAGCCCCGTCTGTGAAAGGCCAGAATCATCCAAATGGCGAGCACCGCCATCAGGCCCAACACGGCAAAATAACCGTAGCGCCACAGTAGTTCGGGCATATATGCGAAGTTCATGCCGTATATTCCCGCGATCAGTGTCAGCGGCATAAATACCGTGGTGATGACGGTCAGCGTCTTCATAATGCCGTTCATCCGGTTGGAGTTCAGAGAAATATAGGAGTCCCTTAAGTCAGCGGTCATTTCCCGGTCCGTTTCGATCATCTCCGACAGCTTTAGCAGATGGTCGTAAATGTCGGTGAAGTAAGCGCGCGGCTCCCGGTCCCCCTGGATATGCTCGGAATTCAGAATCCGGTACATCAGGTCCCGCATCGGCACGATTGTCCTCCGCAGCTTGAGCAGCCGCCCGCGCAGGTCGAACACCTGATTCATCAACAGTTCCACGGATTCGCTGCCTCCCCGATTTTCCAGTTCATCCAGTTCGTCTTCGACGGCGTATACACAGGGAAAATATTGATCCACCAGCGCATCGATGATCATGTACGCGGCCGCGTAAGTCCCACGATCCCATTTTCTCCGGTGTGCCAGGCGGCTGTCCATCCTCTCCCACACTTCATTGATTTCTATCAGATCGCGGTGATGGAACGAGACAAGACACTTGGCGCCAATAAACAGGTTCACCTCGACCGTACCGAGCGTATCCGGATCCAGGGCATGAAGCACAAGAAACTGGACGTCTTCGTAATAGTCCATTTTCGGACGCTGGAGAATATGCAGGCAATCCTCGATCGCCAGAGGATGAAAATGAAAGAAGGTATCCAGCTTTTCCGACTCTTCCGGCGAGGGCGCATTAAAATCGACCCAACTCCACACATAGTTCGAGCTTTGGATGTCCTCCAGCGAAAGCCCGCTCTCCACCCGATGATCCCGCGTAATCCCCATCACTCGTATCAACCCGCTCATCCTCCCTGGCAAACTTTTAGATAGTGAAAAAGCCAACCTGGACAGATTGGCTTTTCTTGATACTTTTTATGGAACAAGCCGTTAAAACAGCAGCTTATAAATCAATCCGGAAAGCACGGCCACGATCGGAATCGTGATCACCCAGGCGATAACGATTCGTCCCGCCAAGGACCAGCGAACCGCGGAGAAGCGTTTGGCCGAGCCGACGCCCAGGATTGCCGAGGTAATCGCGTGTGTGGTGCTGACCGGCAAGTGAAGCATCGTCGCGCCAAAAATAACCGAAGCGCCCGTAATATCCGCAGCAAAGCCGTTGATCGGCTCGATTTTGAAAATCTTCGTGCCCATGGTCTTGATGATCTTCCAGCCGCCGATGGAGGTTCCCAGCGCCATGGCCGTGGCCGCCGAGAGCTTGACCCACAGCGGAACTTCCATGTGGTCCTGGTATTTGGCGGTAACAAGTGCGAAAGTGATGATCCCCATCGCTTTCTGCGCATCATTAGTACCGTGGGTAAAGCTTTGAATGGCCGCCGTAACGATCTGCATCGTCCGAAAGCCTTTGTTGACCGTATGCGGACTGCGTCTTGCAAAGATCCATTTCAATATCATCATAATAATATAGCCGACAACAAACGCGATTACCGGCGATAGCAACAGGCCTTCGATGATAGTACGAAAACCGCTCCAATTGAGCTTATCCGATCCGGCCCCCACAAACACCGCTCCGGCGAGGGCGCCGATCAAGGCATGCGAGGAAGAAGACGGAATCCCGAACCACCAGGTGATGAGGTTCCAGATAATCGCCGCCAGCAGCGTAGCGATCAGCACCTCCAGTCCGTTATCCAGCTTGGCCGGATCGGCCACGCTGCCGCCGATGGTCTTGGCTACCCCGGTAAACATAATCGCCCCCAAGAAGTTCATGAGGGCGGCCATCAGAATCGCCGTCCGCGGCTTCAGCGCCCGGGTGGAGACAGAGGTCGCAATCGCATTCGCCGTATCGTGAAAACCGTTGATGAAATCAAACGCCAGCGCCAGTATGATAACGATGACAATTATAAGTAGACTCGTATCCATATCTTATTTGCACAGACCTTGGTTTCTCTATGTAAATCCGCGCAATTCCAACCTCCCGAAAATCGATTGTAAAACCAAAAGCGTGCTTACGAATTGCGCATAATAATGGATTCCAGCATATTCGCCACATGCTCGCAGGCATCCGTGGTCGTTTCCAGGCGTTCGTAGATCTCTTTTTTCTTGATTAACACAATCGGATCCGAGACCTTCGCAAACAGTTCCTTAATACAGATCCGCAGCAGTTCGTCGCCCTGGTTCTCCAGATCGTTCAGACGGATCGTATGCTCGCGGATAGCCAGAAGCTTCTTGTGGGACAGCAAATGAATCGCCTTTTGGATTTCATAAGCCGAGTTGCGGAGTATTTCCGCAAATTGAATAATATGCTCGTCCGGTTGACTTAAATGATACATAAAGAACCGGGATGTCGTCGCCTCCAGGCCGTCCATCACATCGTCCAACGTCGTCGTCAGGTTCATGATATCGTCGCGTTCAATGGGGGTAATAAACGTCTTGTTCAATTCGACAATAATCGTATGTGTGTAGCCGTCGCATTTGGATTCGAATTCCTTCATTTGCTTGGCAAACTGCTCAACATTCTTAAAGTCCGACACCTGCTGGGCAAAATAATCCGCCGAGTGCACGATCGTATCGGCCATGTTCTCCAAAGTTTGGAAAAAGATATCCTTTTTCTTCCCTCGCATTTGGGTTCCCCTTTTCTCTTTGTGCAATTTTTTTACACTCCTGAAACATTCCCTTAACACCTTGAATATCTTATCACAACTGATACGGCTATAGTAAATTTTGTCGCAAACATTTCACGTTCATTTGCTTATATTTACCCACCGGCTCCCATTCTTATCCTTTACTCGCCAAAATAAGCCATATCCTTCAAAATTCCGACTTAAATTCAAACCTACTCCACCTTAAGATGACTGTCGAAATCCGGCTGATTCGGCACAACATTGAAATAAGTCGTCCCCGGCGCAAGCGGAACCTCCCGGTTGTCCTTCACGAACCGAATGACATCATCCGGGCGGTGAATCCACTGCCCCCGGATCATTTTGCCGCGCTGAAACAGGATGGCTTGTCCACCCAGCTCCAAATCGACGGACAAGCGTCCCACGTCATCCATTATCTTGTGGTCCGCGCCCAGGACGACGACATTGGATGCGGTCAGCGTTTCTCCCGTCTCCAGATCGTTATGAGGGCTCCCGTTGATGTATCGTTTGTATAATTTGCTCCCGGCATCATACTCATAGGTCACTTTATAGTTGTCCAGCTGGAACTTGATCTCGACCGAGGTGGCGGGGTCTCCGGCAACAAGATCGTCCTCTTTAAGAAAAGTGTAAGCCGGAACGGAGGTATCTTCGGTCTTGTACTTGCGCTTGTCCGCCCCTTCCAGCAGCTTTTCCGCGTTGGAGTACAGATTGTGCGGAGCCTTTCGCGACTTGTCCCGCCAGAAAAAAGAACCCGCATTCGTGATCTCGTCGAGATCTTCCTTCTTCTCCCGCTGCAAAATCGCGTAGGCATCGTTGCTCGCCCCGGCATGGACCAGCACGCCGTGGTAGCTCTCGCCAAGCTCGATCATATACGGACGGATGCTGCGGATCGGCCCGATTTTGGCTTCGTCCGCGCGGCTGTGAAAGATCGAGACGAGCCGGGTGACCCCGCCCTCGGCCAGCACTTCGTACACGATATCGGCCCCACCGAGACCCGATTGCGGTCTGGCCGCGGGCGCATTATTGATCATGATCGCCAGCGGGCGCCGGGTCAGCGGTTCGTTCAGCGGCATTCCCGTAAGCGGCGCCGTGTAAGCCGGCGTAGCCGTTTCCTCGGAAACGGGAGGCGCTTCCTCCTCCGTGATCGTCTCGACCGCCGGTTCTTCCGCGGCGGGGGGGTTTTTGGCCGCACCGCAGGCCGACAAGCCAATCAGACAAATCGACAGCAACAGGAACACAAAACTCTTCCTTATCAGGTTTAAATTCATGATTCCTCCGTCAAAATATGTAATAAGTACTATTATACGTCGAACAAAGTCGGCGCGAAAAGAACTTTAGACGAATATGGCGTTATCGGATTATTGTTAAAATTTTAAATATAGGGTTTAATTAGTGAAAAAGGAGGAGTTACCGTGTTTGTAAACTGGCTGAGAAATAGTATGATTGCTTCCTGGCTTTTGGCCATCGTCCGGATCTATGTCGGATATCAATGGCTGACCTCGGGGTGGGGAAAAGTGACGGGAGGATTCGACGCAGGAGGATTTTTAAAGGCGGCTATCGAAAAGAGCGGCGGCGAGCACCCGGCCGTTCAAGGCTGGTGGGCTTCCTTCCTGGAGAGCTTTGCGCTGCCGGGGGTAGGACTGTTTAACATTCTTGTTCCTTGGGGGGAAGTTCTGGTCGGACTGGGACTTATACTGGGCTTGCTGACATGGGAAGCGGCGTTGTTTGGCATGATCATGAATTTCGCTTTCCTCTTCTCGGGGACGGTCAGCACCAACCCGCAGCTGTTGCTGCTGGAAATCTTTATTGCCGTGGCCGGATTTAACGCAGGAAGAATCCGGTCTCGACTACTTCGTCACACCGTTCCTGCGCCGCCGGGTTGGCCGCAATCGGGATTACGGCCATCCATCGGGAGCCAGGTAACCTTTCGGCAGGCTCCCAAATTTCGCGGCAATCGGTCAGCTTTCCGGCCGGTTGCCGAACACCCAGCAGTTCAGGCTGAGGCTGCCGTTCTGGTAAGCCTGAAACAGCTTCTCGGCTTTGCGGTCCGGATCTGCCGCCCCCATAGCGTACAGCAATGGAGCGAAATGTTCCGTCGCATAGGAAGGAACGGCATCCCGGGCATGGGGGGCCTTTTTGTCGTACTCGAACAGGTTGCGGAGATTCCAGGCGGTCAGCTGCTCCCCGATCCAATCGTCAAAAAGAGCCGCCCACGCTGCGGGAGCCGCCCCTTCTCCGGCCATCCGCCGCAAGTTATGGACGAGCCCGCCGCTTCCGATCAGCAGCACATTATCACGGCGGAGTTCCGCCAGCATTTTTCCGATCGCATATTGTTCCTCAGGAGAACGCTTCGAGTCTACCGATAGCTCCACCACCGGAATATCGCCTTCCGGATACATCGCCCTCAGCACGACCCAGGCCCCGTGATCCAGACCTCGTCCACGAACGGGCCGGGAGGGGAGATTCCCCGCGTTAAATCTGGACATGATCTCTTCGGCAAGCAGAGGATCGCCGGCGGCCGGGTAATGGATCCGATACATCTCCTCGGGGAACCCGTAGAAGTCGTGCATCGTCTGATGACGCTCATCCACGCTGACCAGTTGGACCGGAGAATCCCAATGCGCCGAAAAGATCACCGCGGCCCGCGGCCGTCTCAGCGTTTCGTACCCCAACCGCCTCAGGAATTTCGTATATTCATTCTTCTCGATAGCCAGGGTCGGCGACCCGTGGGCAATAAACAATGCAGGCTGAACCATCCCTCTACCTCCCGTAACAAGCCTTTCGTTTTAATTTCATTTTATCCCGAAAGGAAGTTATTTACCACTTTTACGGAAAAAGGGGATTAGTTCAGCCTGTCTTTTTGCCATCAGATCATCCAATGTTTCCAATCGTTCTGCTCGGCTTCCCGTCCGCTCAGCCATTCGCGCGTCTTGCGGATCAAAGGCTCCCGGGTCTCGCCGGAGGAGAACGTATGGTCCGCCTGAAAAATAATTTCCTTATCGCAGCGTCCTTCCGAACGCATCCAAAACACCTTCTGATATAAAAACGCATAATCGGCGGGAATGACATCATCGCTCGTCCCATGGACGACCAGCACATCGCCGGTGAATTTCACCGCTTCCTGCAGCGGCTGATACGCGCCCAGAGAATCGAAGAATACCGGGGTCAGCCCATAGCCCAAATAATCCGCCGAACCCTGCTCCACCGCGCGGTCATAGACCTTGCGTCCGGTAATATTGACGATATCGTTGAACGGATAGCCGACCGCGGACCACAGAATCAAGTTCTTCACCCGCCGGTCCCGAACCGCCGTGAGGAGCGCGACCATGCCCCCCAGGCTGTGCCCGATCAAAGATACGCGGGTCGGATCGATGTCTCCCAGTCCAAACGCGTAATCCAAAACGGCGCGCGTCTGGGCGATTAAAGAGTCCATACCCTGACTCCCGTACTCCCCGCTGCTCTCACCGCATCCGACATGATCGAACCGGACGACCAGAAATCCCGCTTCCGCCAACGAACGGGCCGTCTTGACGAAAAGGCGGTCAACGCCGATCCGGCTGCCGACAAAGCCATGGCAGATGACCACAAGCGGAACGCGTTCTTTGCAGCGGCTTTCCTGCACCTTCGCCGCCGCATAATGTACGCTTGCCGCAATCCGTTCTTCCCCATACGGTATGCTGATTTGCCGTTCCATTCCGATTCCCCCTGCCGATCATTAAATTAATTTTATTTAATTTAATTATTCCGATAAGTTTAATATGAATAATATTTAAGCCTATCTTAGCATCGGGGAAATTTGGTGTCAATCGCTTTTTGCCTATTGGTAATAAGACTGCAGGAAAAAGTTGCGGGTCTCCTCCTTCCCTTCCCACTGATCGGAAAAGCGCCCTTCTTGCATCGTTTCCTGCCCCGTCGTCTGCGCGCCCATCTCCAAATCCAGATTTTCGTCCTCGCCTACGACTTCTTCCAAGCTGCCTCTGGACTGGCTGTTTAATAAGTAGCGGCGCGTCAGCTCCGATTCAAACTTATCCATCCTTTCCTGCCTCCTTTACCTTTTTGCTGTAGTTTCGGCGCTGAGGACGTTTTTTTATTCCCCCTTCACCAAAACGTCAAAACTTGAATGGATTTTCTGTTGATTCTCCGGTCTCACCATCCAGGTCACATCCGAAGACCCTTGCATCCATGACAAATTTTGCGCTATACTTTTGCCGTACAAGACTGGGGAAAACCGGAAATTTAAATGCAAAATGGGAGAAATTAGAGAAATGGACAGCATGGGAGGAGAGGAAGCCCTTGTATATTCATGAAATGATTCATGAGACGAAGACGCTGAGACAGCAAATGACTCCGGAAAATGAAGCTTACTTCGGGGAAATGGTAAAGTACCTCCGATCCGGCAAAAGTTCTTTAACCGAGGCCAAAGGAGAAGAAGTACTGCTTGGATTAGCAAGGGAAATCATCAAAAACCAGTCTAAAGGCATTTCCGCGGAACAGCTCTACGGCCCCGAACCGACGGCTTACTGCGAACAGGTTGTGGAAGATGTCAACATGCGCAAGCCCCGCAGTACGAAAGAAAAAATCATGTATTACACGATGATCCCCTGGGTGGCTCTAACGTGGGTATTCTTCATATACATGATCACCGGTTTCTTCAGCAAATGGTTTGGCGGAGAGTTGGAGTACACTCTTATCAGCAGTGCATCGCTGCTTTTGATCGCCGGGCTTTCGATCGTTCTGGTCGAATTGGTCATCCGTTTTCTGGGCCCGGGCTCGCGAAAAAACAAAGAGGAAGCGTCCCAGACGTCCCCCCGCAAGTTTAATATCAAAGCACTCGGCATTTATCTGGCCATCGCGGTGGGCATCATCGCCGTCGGTGTTCTTCTGGGCCGTATCATGCCCTCGTTCACCGTATCGCCTTGGGATAGTCTGATCATCTTCGTCGTCGGCATTCTCGGACAGAAATTCATTTTCGGTCGCAGGCCGAAAGCGTAAGTCAACAAAATGAATAAGGGCTGGGAACGTCATTAGATTCATGACTTCCCAGCCCTTTTTGTTTTATCCCTATATAAGTAGAACTTAAGAATTACCCAATAGGCAAGAGTGTAAAATGATTCTGGAGAAGCGAAGCGTCAACTTGTATAGTTAACTTCCCGCCTTATTTCCCCGCTGACTTGACGGGGGTTGGTGCCTTCACCTTATCGATGACGATAATTCCGTCATACTGCTCCTTCGGTATGAACCGCATGACATTCGGCAGAACCTGATACGTGGTCAGCCCGTCCTCGGAAGCGTAGATCGGCCGGAACATCCAGGCATTTTGCGCATTCTGCACTTTATGCTTGCTCAAATCGATAAAGGAATTTGCGTAACCGCTCTGCATGATCAAGTGCTCGAGACTTCCTTTTGTTGCCGGCTTGATCGTAAACGGCTTACCTGAATCGAGTGTCACCGAAGAACCACGGTTCATATACAGCCCGATCACATACATTTTGTCCTTCAGCTTATGGTGCATCAGCTCGCCCATGCTTGTAAAGCTGTATATCCATTTTCCGTTGTCGTCCTTAACCCGCATTTTCGAAGTGTTTTTGGCCAAATGGTCATTATGGGCCCACAAAATCACCTTTTTTCCCGGGTACAGCGTCTTCATCACCCATTCCAGATTCTCCGTCATCAACCGGTCGCGGGAGGAATAGCCATCCTTAACGTCCTTCAACCCGCTCTCGAGAAAGGCGACATGATCTTTCAAGGACTTGAGAATAATTTCATCGATATGGGGTTGATTAGGAACAGCCGCTTTGATCTCGGCACGATGCTCCTCCACATATTTGATGGTTTCCTGATATTGCGGCACATATTTGTCGATCACGGCCTGCATTTCTTTTTTATAAACCGGATCCTTACTGAACATTGGGTATTTGTTAACCACCTCATACCAGTCAGGGATCGCCTGGAACTCCATTTGTGCGAAAGCTTTCCCTTTATCAAGGTCCAGTTTGGCGATCACTCCGCCAATGAACTGGGTCAGATAATAGCTCGTAAATTGATTGTCATACCCCGCCAGATACAGGGGATCGTCGCCCTTTCCCTGCTCCTTGATATAATTGAACAGCTCCAGGGTTTCTCTGGAATGCCAGGCCCCATGGATCGAACCCCCCATCATCTCCTCCGGAGTAAGGTAATCCCGGGTTTCGAACACAGCGGCCGCATCCCCCATTCCCGATTCAAAAGCGATCACATCAAAGCCCATCTCTTCGTGCAAAAATTTAATCAGCCTTGTTTTTACACTGCTGTACTCGGCCACACGGTGATAATTTTCCCCGAGGCTGACAACGGTTTTGTCCTTCAGCAGCGGCTTTAAAAAGGCGAGATCGCTATAATCCTCGGACTCCAGCGAGTTCAGCTTATGCGCGTTTTGCTGCAGCCATTGCTTCTGGCTCCCGGAGGCAGCCGCCGAGGCGTTTGCGGGTACCAGAAGCAGCGAGCAAGCCACAATCGCGGAAAGAATAGCGGTGGCCGTCTTTTTCAAACTCATTTTCATAATCTACATCTCCCGTGGTTTTATTAAATTTCCATTTTCTTGTGCAACAAATAAGTCATGGTGCAGAACATTACCCCCGCAAAAGCCGCCTCGTACAGGAAAGGAGCAAAGCTCATAAATTCAATGCCGCCCGTAGCTTGGGCCCCCGCGGCATCCGCACCGGCGCCGAGATGAAAAAAACCGATCCGCAACCTCGGAGGGTCGTTGTCCCCGAACAGCAGCCCTTCCAGCCACCCCATCACGCTGCTGATAATAAAAAAGGAAAGGATGGAGATCCAGGTTCCCGCTTTCCCCCGTACACTGATGCTCGCACCGATCGTGGTCGCCGCAAAAATGATCAGCAGCAGCAAAATGTAACCCCATGCCGCAGTCAAAGCGATCATGAACAAGTCCCTCAGGCCTCGGCTTCCCGACCCCATGAAATTGTGATAGGAAATATGGTTATTGTTGAAATATATAAATGCGTGTACGAGCGCGAAAGCGGCAACCACAGCCGCCGTCAGCACACCAAGCAGCAGAGAGGAGAGCACGGTCCAGGCCGGATGAACCGGCAAAAGCCTGCGATGGTAAGCTTTGATATTCGATTCGAACGTTTTACAAACAAGGATCATTGTGATAATGCCCGCGGCTACATAAAAAATAAAGGAAGAAATTATGATCACACTCGCATCCCAGTCCCTGATTTTTCCGATCATCGACAAGATGACTTGAGCCATGACCAGTACCGCCAGCAGACCCGAGAAGGTATTGGCATTACGTTTCCAATCGTATTTCAGCAGCTTCATCATTCCGTAAACACCTCTTTAAACATGTCGTCCACGCTTTTTCCGTGCTTGAGCCGCAGGTCCTCCACATCCTCCTGCAGCACGATCTCACCACCCCGGATAAATATAACCTCATCAAAAATCCGTTCGATATCCCGCACCAGGTGGGTGGAAATCAGCAGGCTGCTGTCTTCGCTGTAAAACTCGACGATCGCGTCCAAAATCTTCGTGCGCGCTACCGGATCAACGCCTCCGATCGGTTCATCCAGCAGGTAGAGCTTGGCTTTGCGGGACAGGGTGAGCGTAAGCTGCAGCCGTTCGTTCATCCCTTTGGACAGCGAACTGACCTTATCGCGCTCCTGCAGGTTCATAAACTCCAACATTTTGCGCGCCTTCTCCTCATCAAAATCGGCATAGAAATCGCGGCAAAACCCTACCGCGTCACGAACGCGCATCCATGACTCCGTTAACGGGCGATCCGGCATAAAGGATACGATCGCTTTGCTCGCCAAGCCTACCGGCGTGCCTAGTACGGAGACACTTCCCGCAGTTGCCGGAATCAGACCCGCGGCGATCTTCATCAGCGTGCTCTTGCCGCTTCCGTTAGTGCCCAGCAGGCCGATGATCTTTCCCGGCCCGAGCGTAAACGATACGTTATTTAACGCCCGCTTGGAATGATAGGACTTGGATACCCCTTCAAACTGCAGCAGATTTTCCACCATGTTCTGTATCTCCTTTGACTTGCCCGTTATCATCTTTCCTTTGAATCGACCGCTTCGGCGACGATAGCCGCAATATCCCGATTCGTAAAGCCCAGCTCCTGCATCCCGTGAATGAACCGGTCCAGCAGATCGCCGGCCATTTCCTTTTTAATCGTCATAATTTTTGCTTCCTCGCTTGTTACGTATCTTCCCAGACCGCGTTTGGTTTCCACGATTTCTTCACGCTCCAATTCCTGAAACGTACGCTGCACGGTGTTCGGATTGATTTGCAGCTCGGCCGCAAGTTCCCGCACCGACGGGATCTTGTCCCCGGCCTTTAGCCGACCGGTTACGATTTCCCGCTTGATGTAATTCATAATTTGTATATAAATCGGCAGGTTATTGTCGAATTCCATGGTCACAATCGGCTCCATCCTTTCCGCCGGTATTCGGGCTTCATAATTACTCCCGGCCGCCGAGGGATGCTGTATCCGCATTAAGCGACATCCCGTTTCTTAAACGTAACAAAGCTTACACCGAGAAACAAGGCCAGGTAGACGAAAATGACCGCCAGGGAAAAAGTCAGCGTCATTCCCGGAAACGGCGGGGTTGCCCCGTTCAGGTACACGGATAAATCCGCATGGGTGAAGACCAGATACTTTGTAAAATCATACCTTGACAGGAGTTGAACCGCGATTCTTTCCATCAGCACGATCGTCATCCCGATACCGACGGTGGCCCCCGCAGAGCGGGTTAACACATCGATCAGAAATGTGATCGTCACATAGATGACCGTGTAAGCATAGTGAATAGCGGCAGCAAGCAGCACAGCGCCGGGACCCGCCTGCGTATCCTGGAAACCGAAGGCCACTCCCCCGACGAGCACACTGACCAACATCGTGACAAGAGACAAAGACAAGGTATACAGCAAAACCGTGATATATTTCGAAGCCAGGATTTTACTCCGGCTCTGTGCCCGGATCAGCAGCAGCTTGATCGTCCCCAAGCTGTGCTCCTTGGCCACAACGCCGGCCGCACCGATGATCGCCATGTAGGTGACCAATTGGCCCACCCCGTTTTTGTTGAACAACCATGCAGTAAAGGCGTATCCGGAGGAAATTTCCCCATTCGCATCCATGGTTTTAAACAAATAAGTGACGAACAGCACCAATGCCGCCAGAGCGGCGTATGGAATGAAGAAGCTCCGTTTCTTGGACAGCTTCAACCATTCATTTGTCAGCAACTTGCCAAAACTACGCAATGCGGTTTCCTCCCGTCCATTTCAAAAATTCGTCTTCCAGCGATTCTTTGATTTCTTCAATCCGGAACAAGTCGACGCCCTCCGCCCCCAAAGCGCTGACCACTCGCGGAATATACGCATCGCGCACCGCAACCGCCACCTGATGCTGCTCTTCCGATACTTGGAGAATCGAAATTTCCTCCATTCGTGCCAGCCTTGCTTGGGCCTTGAGCGCGTCATTTACCCGGAGCACCACCTGAACCAGGCTCTCTTGTTTGACTTCAGTCGCGGAACCGAGCGGTCTCTCCGTAACGAACTTGCCCTCCTGAATCACGACGACCCGGCTGCACATCAGTTCCATCTCCGACAATAGATGGCTGGAGACCAAAATGGAAATGCCTTCTTCCGCGGCGATCTTCTTCAAATAATCGCGCATCTCCCGGATTCCCGCCGGATCCAGTCCGTTTGTCGGTTCATCCAGAATCAGAATGGAAGGCTCGTGAAGCAGCGCCTGAGCGATGCCTAGCCGTTGCCGCATCCCGAGGGAGTACGCCTTCACCCTTTTGTTCATCGCATTCTGCAGCCCGACAAGCTCCGTCACCGCTCGAATCCGCTCCTCCGTAATGCCTTCGCTCATCCGCTGATACTGCTTCAAGTTATCGTAGCCGGTCATGTGCGGATAAAACTCCGGGTTCTCGATAATTCCCCCGATATGGGAGATCGCCTTGGCAAAATCGTGGCGGATGCTTTTCCCCTTAACCCGCACATCCCCTTCGCTCATGGAGATCAGTCCGACGATCATGCGGATCGTCGTCGTCTTCCCCGCCCCGTTCGGTCCGAGGAGTCCGACAATTTCGCCGGGATACAATTCAAAAGAAAGCCGGTCCACAATTTTCCGGTTCCTAATGATCTTGCTTACGCCTTCCACGGATAGAACAGCCTCGGTATTGTCCGGTTTATTTCTCTCGCTCATCGACTCTACACTCCTTAGTCAATCCTGCATTGTATTAGTGTCATAGTTGAATAGTACACTAGTATGTTAAGATTGTAAAGGACATTCCTGCAAAAAATAAAAAAGCGTATGCCCCGAGGACTTTTCGTCCTTGGACATACGCTTTATAATCCGGGCTGCCGTAAAACCGCCTCAGATCAGCAGATTGAATAGATTCAGGTCGCGGTTCAATTCGGTAAAGGCAATCCCCTTTGCCTGCATCCGCTCGACCAACCCCTGGTAGTCTTTCTTATCGCTCAGCTCGATTCCGACCAGCGCCGGACCGTTCTCCTTGTTGTGCTTTTTCGTATATTCAAACCGGGTAATATCGTCGTTCGGTCCGAGCACCTGCTCCAGAAATTCGCGCAAGGCGCCGGCCCGCTGCGGGAAATTGATGAGGAAGTAATGCTTGAGCCCTTCGTAAATAAGCGAGCGCTCCTTCATCTCCTGCATCCGATCGATATCGTTGTTCCCGCCGCTGATGATGCAAACGACCGTCTTGCCGCGGATTTGCTCGCGGTACATGTCCAGCGCCGACACCGGCAGCGCCCCCGCCGGCTCCACGACGATGGCGCTGTCGTTATACAGCTCCAGAATCGTCGTACACGCCTTCCCCTCAGGCACCTTGACGATATCGTCCAGCAAGCCCCGGCTGATCTCAAAATTCAGGTCGCCCACCCGTTTTACCGCCGCACCGTCCACGAATTTATCGATCGACTCGAGGGTGACTACCTTTTCCTGTTGGATCGATTCCGTCATCGAAGCTGCCCCGGAGGGCTCGACACCGATCAGCCTCGTTTGCGGGCTTACCGTTTTAATATACGTTCCCACGCCGGAAACCAGTCCGCCGCCGCCGATCGTCACAAAGACGTAGTCCGCAGGCGTGTCCAGACTCTCCATGATTTCCATCGCAATCGTCCCGTTGCCGGCGACGATTTTCGGATCGTCGAACGGATGGATAAACGTCATTCCGCCTTCATTGCAGACCTTCATCGCCTCTTCATAAGCATCGTCGTAAGTGTCTCCGGTCAGGATCACCTCCACGGAGGAACCCCCGAAACGCTTCACCTGCTTAATCTTCTGGTTCGGCGTGGTACTCGGCATGAAGATCTTCCCCTGAATGCCCAGCGCATTGCAGGAAAAAGCCACGCCCTGCGCATGGTTGCCGGCACTCGCGCAGACGATGCCTTTCGCCAGCTCCTCCCGGGTCAAACTGCGGATCATATTGTAGGCCCCGCGTATTTTGAACGACCGGACTACCTGCAGATCCTCCCGCTTCAGATACACCTTGCAGTCGTACTTGGCCGACAACGTCGGATCAAGCTGCAGCGGAGTCCGCCGTACAACTTCCTTAAGAACATGGTGCGCCCGTACAATGTCCTCCATCGCTACCGTATGCTGTTCCGTATGGCTCATCTCTATCTCCTCGCTTCATAACGTATCTCTCATTCTTCTAACGTTACACCGGAACAGTCCGCGATTCAAGAGGTAGATTTATGATAACCCTTTCAACTCGTCGACCTGCAAAAACGCCCCCGATTCCGCCGAAAAAGAGGCAGGTAATCCGGGGCGTTCCGCCGGGAATCTAATCTTTGTTCGGAGTCAGCCGCGGATTGGTGCGCCCTTCGGCATGCTTCACCTGGGCCAGTTCGGTCAGCTTCCACTCGGTCGTGCCCAACACCAGATCGGCGGGAAACTCATCGCCCTTGTGCAAATATTCCGCGCGGCCCGTCTCATCGGCATAAACTCCCTCGACATCCACCTTCTCGTGTGAGACCGGCAGCATGTTCTTGTTCTTGTTGTTATTGCTCACCTCATCGCCTCCTCTTTGATAACATCTCCAAAGTTACGGCACTTATCCCTAACGGCCTTTTGGTCATTCCCCGGTTCGCTCTGACTTTCTTCCATGCCATTCCATCACGTCCTGCCGATACACTTGTCATACAGGGCATGAAATCGTCTTATTGTTTTTTCCTTAGCTGCACGGATAGAGGGTGCTAGCTTTGCTAGGTGCGTAGCGGTCCAAAAAGACCTTATTTCCCTACCAAGATCCCCGAAATCAGGGTTTGGCCAGCTTTTTCCCGAAATAAGGGCCCAAAAGTTCGGTCCGCTATGGGGCTCCATTCCCGGCAACATTCCCCCGCTAACAAAACTCAAAAAGACCGCCCGATCCGGGCGGCCTCCTCCAACCTTCTAAACCAACGCCTTGGCGGCGATATCCGTGCGGTTGTGCATGCCCTCAAAGCGGATCTTCTCCGCTGAGGCGTACGCCCGCTCCCGGGCTTCGGCGATACCCTTGCCGAGCCCGACAACGCCGAGCACGCGGCCGCCGTTCGTGACCCACTCGTCGGCTTCGTTCTTGGCCGTGCCTGCGTGGAACACAAGGCCCGATGCGTCCGACTCGGCGGCGTCCAGCCCCATAATCGGCAGGCCTTTCGGATAGGACGCCGGATACCCGCCCGACGCCAGGATGACGCAAACCGCCGCCTCGTCGCTCCATTCGATTTCCGCCTCAGCCAGCGTGCCGTTCACAGCCGCGAGGAAAATCTCCAGCAGATCGCTTTTCAGGCGCGGCAATACGACCTGGGTTTCGGGATCGCCGAAACGGGCGTTGAACTCGATCGTCTTCGGCTTGCCGTCCGGCGTAATCATCAGCCCGGCGAACAGCACGCCGCGGAAAGGGCGTCCCTCCTGAACCATCGCTTTGGCCGTCGGCTTAATAATTGTCTCGATCGCTTCCTCGATGATGGAATCGGCGATATGCGGCAGCGGGGAGTACGTCCCCATCCCGCCCGTATTCGGACCCTTGTCGCCGTCGTACACCTGCTTGTGGTCCTGGGCCGCCGCCATGGGACGAACCGTTTCCCCGTCCACGAACGACAGAATCGACATTTCCTGCCCGGCCAGAAACTCCTCGATCACGACCTGGCTGCCGGATTCGCCGAACACTTTGTCCACCATGATTTGCCGCAGCGCCTGCTCGGCGTCCTCGCGCGTGAACGCCACGGTTACCCCTTTTCCTGCCGCCAGTCCGTCCGCCTTGATCACGATCGGCACCGCTTGCGTCCGCAAGTATGCCAGCGCCTGCTCGTAGTCTTCAAACTTTTCATAGGCCGCCGTCGGAATGTCGTATTTTTTCAGCAGGTCCTTCATAAATGTCTTGCTGCCCTCGATCAAAGCCGCGTTTTTTCTCGGGCCGAACACCGGAATGCCTTCCGCTTCAAAAGCATCGACAATCCCGTCCACCAGCGGATCATCCGGACCGACGACCACCAGATCGACCTTTTTCTCGCGCGCAAACGACGTCAATCGCTCAAATTCATGGACTTGAATCGGCACGATTTCCGCAATTTGTCCGATACCCGCGTTTCCCGGTGCGCAATAAATGCGCCTTGCCTTCGGGCTTTTCGCCAGCGCCCAGCAGATCGCATGCTCGCGTCCGCCGCCGCCAATCACTAAAATATCCATTCCATACCTCCTGGGCAACTAAGTTTCCGACAAAAATATCGGCAGGGCCGCCGCAGCGGTCCTGCCGTCCAGGCCTTAGCTAGAGTATTAGTGTTTGAAGTGTCTAACGCCGGTGAACACCATGGCGATGCCATGTTCATTGGCCACCTTGATTGATTCCTCGTCGCGGACCGAGCCGCCGGGCTGAATGACCGCCGTGATGCCGGCTTTTGCCGCCAGCTCGAGCGTATCGCCCATCGGGAAGAACGCATCCGAAGCGAGCACGCTGCCCTTGGCTTTGTCGCCCGCCTGGTCGATCGCGATTTGCGCGGAGCCGACGCGGTTCATTTGACCGGCGCCCACGCCAACGGTCATATCATCCTTCGCGAGCACAATCGCGTTGGACTTCACATGCTTAACGACCTTCCAGCCGAACAGCAATTGCTTCAACTCTTCCTCGGTCGGCTTGCGGTCGGTAACTACCTGCAGATCGCTCTCGTTGAGGGAGTGAACATCGCTTTCTTGCACGACCATCCCGCCGTCGATCGAGGTCACGACAAACTGGCTGCTCCGGGTGCCGCCGGCCGCCAAATTCCCCAGCTTCAGCAGACGGATATTTTTTTTCTGGGTCAGCACCTCAAGCGCCCCGGACGTGAAGCCCGGTGCCAGGATGATTTCCAGAAAAATCTCCTTCAAGAGCTGAGCCGTCGCTTCATCGATGATTCGGTTCGCCGCGACGATGCCGCCATAAATCGATACCGGGTCGGCCTCATACGCCTTCCGGTAAGCTTCATAAATGCTGCCGCCCACACCCACGCCGCAAGGATTCATATGCTTAACGGCGACCACGGCCGGTTCTTCGAATTCCTTGACGATCTGGAGCGCGGCATTCGCATCGTTGATATTGTTGTAGGAGAGCTCCTTACCGTGCAGCTGTTCCGCTGTCGTCAGCGTATCAGCAGCAGCCAGCGGCTTGCGGTAGAACGCCGCTTTTTGGTGCGGATTTTCGCCATAGCGGAGATCCTGGATTTTCTCATAAGTTACAGTATAGCGTTCAGGCAGCGGGTCCCCGGTCACATTCGACAAATAATCGGAGATCAGCGCGTCGTAAGCCGCCGTATGACGGAAGACTTTGGCCGCGAGCCGTTTGCGCGTTTCCAGCGTCGTATCGCCGCTCGTCCGCACCTCTTCCAGCACGCTGCCGTAATCGGCCGCATCGACAACTACACTGACAAAGGCGTGGTTTTTGGCCGCCGAACGAAGCATGGTCGGTCCGCCGATGTCGATATTTTCGATGGCGTCTTCGTAAGTGACATCCGGTTTGGCGATCGTTTCTTGGAACGGATACAGGTTCACGACAACCAGGTCGATATAATCCAGACCCAGTTCTTTCATTTGCGCCTGATGTTCCGCGCTGTCCCTAACGGCCAACAATCCGCTGTGCACCGCGGGGTGCAAGGTTTTGACGCGCCCGTCCAAAATTTCCGGAAAGCCCGTCACTTCGGAAATTCCGATGACCGGAACCCCCTCCTTCGACAAAAGACTCTTGGTCCCACCTGTCGAAATAATCTCCACACCCAGCTTTGACAGCTCCCGGCAAAACTCCACGATGCCTGTTTTGTCCGAAACGCTAACCAGCGCTCTTTTGATACCCACGATTTGGCTCCTCCTTTATGATGGCGAATGATTGACCCGATATTTCTCGGGAAATATCGAAACGAACAAGACAAGGTTCGCTATACCTCAAACGGGTAAAAAAACAAACTCGAATTCGCCCGCTATACCGTCTTAACCGTCACTTTTCTGCCTTCCACAGTGATTCGTCCCTGGGCAAACCAGGTGACGACACGCGGATAAAGCTCCTTTTCCGCTAGATGAATCCGTTCCTCCAAAGACTCAATGGTGTCATCGGGGAGCAGCGGCACCGCGGTCTGGGCGATCACCGCCCCGGTGTCCATCCCCCCGTCCACCAGATGGACGGTGATTCCGGTGACTTTCACCCCGTACTCCCAGGCCTGCCCGATCGCATCTTTTCCGGGAAAAGCCGGCAAAAGCGAGGGATGAATGTTGATCATCCGCCCGGCATATCGGTCTACCAGCACTGAAGTCAGCAGCCGCATATAGCCCGCCAGCACGACCAGATCGACCTGGCGCCGCTCCAGCTCCGCCGCTATTTCCGCCTCGTAATCCTCCCGCCGCGCGTAGCCCTTGGGCTGGAACAAAAATGTGTCCACGCCCGCCAAGCGCGCGCGTTCGACAACGGGCGCCTGCGGCTTGTCGCTGACGAGCAGCACGATCTCGGCCCCGCCAAGTCCGCCCGCGCGGGAAGCGTCCAGCAGCGCCTGGAAGTTGCTGCCCTGCCCGGAGGCGAATACGGCGATCCGGTAAGGGGGCGGCATTAGACGTCAGCTCCTTTAAACGTCACAATCCGCTCGCCCTCCGTGACGCGGCCGATGACGTACGGCGTTTCTCCCGCGGCGCGGAGAGCATCCTGCGCGGCCGCGGCATCCTGTTCCGCTACGACGATCACGAGGCCGATACCCATGTTGAACGTCGTAAACATGTCGCGGTTGCTGACGTCCCCCTGCTCCTGCAGCAGCGAGAAGATCGGCAGAGCCGGCCAGGAACCGTAGTCGATTTCGACGTTCACGCCTTCCGGCAGAACGCGCGGAATGTTCTCGATGAAGCCGCCGCCGGTAATGTGAGCCATACCCTTCACCTGAACCTGCTCCAGCAGGGACAGCACCGGCTTCACATACAGCTTGGTCGGCGTCAGCAGCACTTCGCCGAGCGCGGCGTCGCCCAGCTCGGGCAAACGATCCTGCAGCGAATAGCCGGCTTGCTCCAGCAACAGCTTGCGCACCAGCGAGAAGCCGTTGCTGTGCACGCCGCTCGACGCCAGGCCGATCACGGTGTCCCCGGCGGCGATCGTACTGCCGTTGACGATTTTGCGCTTATCGACGACGCCGACGGTGAAGCCGGCGATGTCGTACTCACCCTCGGCGTACATGCCCGGCATTTCCGCCGTCTCGCCGCCGATCAGCGCGCAGCCCGACTCGTGGCAGCCTTCGGCGATGCCGGAGACGATGGCCTCGATTTTTTCCGGCACGACCTTGTCGCAGGCCAGATAATCGAGGAAAAACAACGGCTCTGCGCCCTGAACGACGATGTCGTTCACGCACATCGCCACCGCGTCGATGCCGATCGTATCATGCTTGTCCATCGCGAAGGCGATTTTCAGCTTGGTGCCGACGCCATCGGTCCCCGAAACGAGCACCGGCTCCTCATATTTGTCTTTGTTCAAGCCGAACAAAGCGCCGAAGCCGCCCAAATCCGTCATGACTTCCGGACGAAACGTCCGTTTGACGTGCTTCTTCATCCGCTCTACCGCTTCATTCCCGGCCGCGATGTCCACCCCGGCGTTTTTGTAAGCTTCAGACACGTAAGGACACTCTCCTTAAAAGTTATTGGTGGTCCATACCACCTATTATGATCGAGCAACCGGATGCCATAACGGCACACCTTCGCCAGAATGACTATGCTCAATGGTGCGAATATGGCGTACGAATCCCAAATTAACGGGAAAACCTCCCGTTAATTTTTTTAGATGCGGCCCTTACGGACAATTAGCTGGAAAACCTCCAGCTAATTGTCTTCAAACGGCCCCTCAAGGCAAAAACCGCCCAAAATAACTGGAGAAATTCCAGCTATTTCCCGAAATCTCCGCCTCGCGTTCAAATTAACGGGAGAAATTCCCGTTAATTGCTAGCGGTCGAAGGTCGAAGGCCGAAGCCCAGGTCACCGCTGACCGCCAGGGGCCCATGTCCCGCCGTACCCGTGATTCGGGGCTGCCCCTGGGCACCACGCTTCACGCCTCGCTAGTTCACGCATCGTCCAACCGCATGTTTCACCCCATGAAACACCTACGAAGTGAAACAAACTGGCCTTGCGTCAGCACGTGCAGCCGAACTTCTCCTCGCCGTCAAAATCGGTCCGCGTCGGATAATCGTTGTCGAAGCAGGCCATGCACAGGCCGCCTTTGTAGTCGTCCCGGTTATCGCCGCCCACGGCGCGGATTAACCCTTCCGGACTCAAAAACTCCAGCGAATCCGCGTTGATCTCTTTACGAATCTCCTCGACCGATTTGTACGAGGCGATCAGTTCCCCGCGATCCGGCGTGTCGATGCCGTAGAAGCACGGGTTTTTGAACGGCGGCGAGGTGATGCGCACATGCACCTCGGTCGCCCCCGCTTCGCGCAGCAGATTGACGATGCGCCGGGACGTCGTGCCGCGGACGATCGAGTCGTCGATCATCACGACGCGCTTGCCTTCCACCACGCGGCGCACGGCGCTGAGCTTCATCTTCACGCCCTGCTCGCGAAGCTCCTGGCTCGGCTGGATGAACGTCCGGCCGGTGTATTTGTTTTTGATCAGACCGAGCTCGTAAGGAATGCCGGTCTGCTCCGCGTAGCCGATGGCGGCGGAGATGCTGGAGTCGGGCACGCCGGTCACGACGTCCGCGTCGACGAACGACTCCTGCGCCATCATCTGCCCCATCCGCTTGCGCGTGGCATGCAGATTGGAGCCGTTCATATCGCTGTCGGGACGCGCGAAGTAAATGTACTCCATCGCGCATAGCGCCTTCCGTTCGGGAGCGGCGTAACGTTCCTCCCGCAGTCCATTCTCGTCCAACACGAGCAGCTCGCCCGGCTGGATGTCGCGGATCGTCTCCGCGCCGACCACCTCGAACGCGCAGGTCTCGGACGAGAACAGGTACGCGCCGCCCAACCGCCCCATCGTGATGGGACGCAGACCGTTCGGGTCGCTGGCGACGAGCAGCTTGTCGTCCGTCAGCAGCAGGAAGGCGAACCCGCCCACCAATTGACGCAGCGCGTCCTTGGCCGCTTCGACGAATTCCTTCGGCGACCGCGCGATCAGATGCGCGATCACCTCGGTATCGCTCGTCGTTTGAAAAATCGAACCGCTCATCTCCAACTCCCGGCGGATCTTGGGCGCGTTTACGATGTTGCCGTTCGTCGCCACCGCCAGATCGCCGTCGCGGTATTTAAAAATCAAAGGCTGCGCATTCGTGATTCGGCTGTCGCCGCTCGTCGAATACCGCACGTGACCGATCGAGCGATCCCCGCGCAGCGATTCCAGCTTGTCGCGGTCGAACACCTCTTTGACCAGCCCCATACCGCGGTGGTAATTGAAGGCTTCACCGTCCGTGACGCAAATCCCCGCGCTTTCCTCCCCCCGGTGCTGCAGCGCATGCAGACCGTAATAGGAAAGAGAGGCGGCCTCCGGATGACCGTAAACCCCGAACACGCCGCATTCTTCCTTCAACTTGTCGAAAATATCGCTGCGCGTCGTTCCCTCATTATAGTAGTCGCCTACCCATAGACCGTGCCCCTGCTTTAGCTGTCTTATTTCATCAGACATGGAATGGTGTCCTCCCAGACCCGCTTGAGTCCCTCCACCGGTCTGTTCAAAGCGGAAGCCCCGCCGATGCGGATGACCAAATCACGGCCTCCGACCTGGCCGATTCGCTCCACAGGCACACCGCGCAATGCGATGAACTCCTGCAGTTTTTCCGCCTGATCGGGAGAGGCCGAGAGCAGAATCCGCGACTGGGTTTCACTGAACAAGGCCACATCGGAACGCAGCGTAGTATCAAAATCAACCTGAGCGCCCAGACCGCCGCTGATGCAGGATTCCGCCAACGCAACAGCCAGGCCGCCTTCCGACAAGTCATGCGCGGAGCGGACCAGACCGCTTTGAATTGCGCCAAGCACCGCGTCCAGCAGCTTCTTCTCCACAGCGAGATCAAGCTGCGGCGGACGTCCCTCCGTCACGCCGTGCACCACGGCCTGGAACTCGCTGCCGCCAAGCTCCGCCTTCGTTTCGCCGAGCAGGAAGATGACGTCGCCTTCGGCTTTGAAGCTTTGCGTCGTAATGTGATCACTGTCGTGCACGAGGCCGACCATCCCGACGACCGGCGTCGGATAGATCGCGCCTTTGGCGTTCTCGTTGTATAAGCTGACATTCCCGCCGATGACCGGAGCGTCCAGCACGCGGCACGCTTCCGCCATCCCGTCGACCGCCTTTTCCATCTGCCAGAAAATTTCCGGCTTCTCCGGGCTGCCGAAGTTCAAATTGTCCGTAATCGCCAGCGGCTCCGCGCCCGAGCAGACGATGTTCCGCGCCGCTTCGCTGACCGCGATCCGGCCTCCGACCTCGGGGTCCAGATAAACGAAGCGCCCGTTGCAGTCCGTCGTCATCGCCAGCCCTTTGCGGGTGCCGCGAATCGTTACGACCGCCGCGTCCGAGCCCGGGCGAACCGCCGTGCTGGTGCGAACCATGTAGTCATACTGGTCGTAAACCCAGGCTTTGCTGGCAACGGAAGGAGAGGCCAGCACTTGTTCCAGCGCCGCGCCCAAATCGGCAACCTCCGTATAACGCAGCGTATCTACCTCGGCATTTTGTTCATAGTAAGCCGGCACCGCCGACGGTTTATCATAAATCGGGCACTCGTCCACCAGCGCCTTGACCGGCATATCGCCGACAACCTCGCCGTGATGGAACAGCTTCAAGCGTCCGTCGTCCGTAACTTTACCCACTTTCGCGCAAATGACGCCCCAACGCTCGAAGATTTCCATCGCCTGGGCCTCGTCCTTCGGCTCGACGACGAACAGCATGCGTTCCTGGGATTCCGACAGCATCATTTCATAAGCCGTCATCCCGGATTCCCGCTGCGGCACCTGGTCAAGGTACAGCTCCAACCCGTTGCCGGCCTTGCTCGCCATCTCCGCACTGGAGCAAGTCAGCCCCGCGGCCCCCATGTCCTGGATCCCGAGCACGATCCCCGTGTCGATCAATTCCAGGCACGCCTCCATAACCAGCTTCTCCATGAACGGGTCGCCGACCTGAACTGCCGTCCGCTTGGCTTCTGACTCTTCCGTCAGTTCCTCGGAAGCGAACGTCGCGCCGTGAATCCCGTCGCGGCCGGTTGGCGGCCCTACGTAGAACACCGGGTTGCCGACGCCTTTGGCCACACCGCGCTGAATTTTATCGTGATCGATCAGCCCGACGCACATCGCATTGACCAGCGGATTTCCGTCATAGCTCTCGTCGAACACGACTTCGCCGCCGACCGTCGGAATCCCGATACAGTTGCCGTAACCGGCGATCCCGGATACGACATGCTCGAACAAGTACTTTACGCGCTCGCTTTCCAGCTTGCCGAAACGAAGCGAGTTCAGCAGGGCCACGGGTCTTGCGCCCATGGAAAAAATATCGCGGATAATCCCGCCCACGCCCGTCGCCGCGCCTTGATAAGGCTCAACCGCCGAAGGGTGGTTATGGCTTTCGATCTTGAACACGACCGCCTGGTTGTCGCCGATATCGACGATCCCCGCGCCTTCGCCGGGTCCCATCAACACGCGGGGACCGCTGGTCGGAAAACGGCGCAGCAGCGGCTTGGAGTTTTTATAGGCACAGTGCTCGGACCACATGACGCTGAATACGCCGATCTCCGTATAGTTAGGCTTGCGGCCAAGGAATCCGCAGATCAGCTCATATTCGCTGTCCGAAACGCCCATCTGTTTGTAAATTTGCTGTTCCGCGATTTGTTCCGCGGTCGGTTCCTTAGCGGACACTTGCTGACTCATGCCGATCCCTCCATGCCTTTAAAATTGAAGTAAACATTCGCTTGCCGTCTTCCGAGCCGAGCAGACTGTCCACGGCGCGTTCCGGATGGGGCATCATGCCCACCACGTTGCCGCGTTCGTTGGAGATGCCGGCGATATCGTCCACCGAGCCGTTCGGATTGTTCACATAGCGAAAAATAATCTGATTGTTCTTTTTCAATTGAGCGAGCGTAGCTTCATCGCAATAATAGTTGCCCTCGCCATGCGCGATCGGGACCGTAATCTCTTCCCCTGCGGCATACTGCGTCGTAAACGGATTGTTGTTGTTTTCCACGCGAAGCACCGTATCATGGCAGCGGAATTTAAGCGACATATTGCGCCGCAATGTTCCCGGCAGCAGCCCCGCCTCCGTCAGGATTTGAAACCCGTTGCAGATGCCGAGAATGTATTTTCCCTGCTCAGCCGCCTTCGCCACCTCTGCCATTACCGGAGCGAACCGGGAAATGGCGCCGCAGCGCAAATAGTCGCCGTAAGAAAATCCGCCGGGAACCAGGATGCCATCATACCCCGAAAGATCCGTGGCCGTGTGCCACACATAATCCACCGGCTGGCCGATCGTATCCTCCACCGCCTTGTAGCAGTCGATATCACAGTTGGAACCGGGAAATACGAGTACCGCGAATTTCATGATTAGCCCTCCAGTTCAAAGCGGTAATCTTCTACCACCGTATTGGCCAAAAGCTTCTCGCACATCGCCTTGATCCGGGCTTCCGCCTCAAAACGGTCATCGGTATCGAGCTCCAGCTCCATATACTTGCCGATCCGTACGCTGCTTACTTCCCTGAAGCCCATCGAATGCAGCGCCCCTTGCACGGCAACCCCCTGCGGATCAAGTACGCTTTCCTTGATGGTGACATAGACTGTCGCTTTAATCATATCCCTGTGTTCCTCCTAGTCATGGATTATGCGGCACCGCCGCGGATTTTCGTATTAAAAAAGATTATTGCATCTCCTGTCCGGTCAACCGGTAAAAAATATCGCGGTACCGCCGGGCCGTCTCCTCCACTACCTGTGGCGGCAGCGGGTCGGGCTGGCTGTTCTTGTCCCAATCGGAGCCGGCCAGGTAGGTCCGGACCGGTTCTTTATCCATGCTGTCGATCTCAATGTCGAGTGCGTAGTTTTCCTTCGCCCAGAAGCGGGAGGCGTCGGGCGTGAACATTTCGTCGATGACGATCAGTTCCCCGTCCACCAGGCCGAATTCCAGCTTGCAGTCCGCCAAAATAATGCCGCGCTCCTCGCAATAATCGCGGGCAAAACCGTAAAGCTCCAGCGTGCGGCTGCGAAGCTGCTCCGCCAAATCGGCGCCGACCATACCGGCCATCGTCTCGAACGAAATGTCCTCGTCATGGCCGACATCATTTTTGGCCGCCGGCGTAAAAATCGGCTGCTCCAGCTTGGCGTTCTTGCGCAGTCCCTCCGGCAGCTTGATGCCGTTGATCGCGCCTCCGCTGACGTACTGCCGCCAGCCTCCGCCGGTGACGTAACCGCGGACCACGCATTCGATATCGATCCGCTGCGCCTTGCGCGTCACCATAATCCGGTTGCGCAGCGCTTCCCGGTGCGCCTCGGGAACAACCTCACCAAGCCGATCCACATCGGTATGAATTACGTGATTCGGGATCAAGTCCTTCGTCCGTTCGAACCAGAAAGCGCTCAACCGGTTCAGTACATTCCCCTTGTCCGGCACCGCCGGCTCCAGCACATAGTCGAATGCGGAAATCCGGTCCGTCACGACGATCAAATAATGCTCGCCCAGGTCATAAAGCTCCCGGACCTTGCCTTTGTAGAGCAGCGGGGCATTAACCAGCTCCGCCGCCGTGGAAATTGCCGGTGTCGACATCCTGCGGCCTCCCTTTCCTCAACTGCTTTAATTACTCTTCATTTCATGTCCCCGCACAGTAGACATTTCAAGCAATTTGTCTTTCTAAATGTGGACAAACCCACTATAATCCGTCCCACCGTTTAAAATCCATATATGGTATTTCAATCCCTAACCACCATCGATATCTGGTTAAGAGGACCATCCGCTGCTCAATAAAACGAGCGGTTGTATGTCCACATTTGAAAAGACATTTCACCCCCAAAAGTCCACCTGGCAAGGACGGATTCAATGTCTAATTACTCGATTAAGCCCAGCTTGCGGAAGATCGTGTCCACGTGCTTCAGGTGCCAGGACGGGTTGAAGGCGTCGTCGATGTCCTCGCGGCTCAGCACCGCAGTGATTTCCGGCGTCTCCTCGATGATGTCGCGGAACTGGCGTTGCGTTTCCCATGCCTGCATGGCCCGCGGTTGAACGGTGTCGTACGCCTGCTCGCGGCTGAAGCCTTTGTCGATCAGCTTCGTCATGACGCGGCCGGAGAACGGAACGCCGAAGGTACGGCCCATATTGCGCTGCATGTTTTCCGGGAACACCGTCAAGTTTTTCACGATATTGCCGAAGCGATTCAGCATGTAGTTCAGCAGCATCGTCGCATCAGGCAGAATGACGCGCTCCACGGACGAATGCGAGATATCGCGTTCATGCCAGAGGGTGACGTTCTCGTAGGCCGATACCATATGGCCGCGAATGACGCGCGAGAGGCCGGAAATGTTCTCGCAGCCGATCGGGTTGCGTTTATGCGGCATCGCGGACGAGCCCTTTTGACCCTTCGCGAAGGCTTCCTCTACTTCGCGGAATTCGCTCTTTTGCAAGGCGCGGATCTCCGTCGCGAATTTGTCGAGCGAGGTGGCGATCAGGGCCAGCGTGGCCATGTATTCCGCGTGGCGGTCGCGCTGCAGTGTTTGGGTCGAGATCGGCGCCGGGCTCGTACCGAGCTTGCGGCAAACGAACTCCTCGACAAACGGGTCGATATTAGCGTAGGTACCGACCGCGCCCGAGATTTTGCCGAACTGGACATTGTCCGCCGCCCGGCGGAACCGCTCCAGATTCCGCTTCATTTCCTCATGCCAGAGCGCCATCTTCAAGCCGAAGGTGGTCGGCTCCGCATGCACGCCATGCGTCCGGCCCATCATCGGCGTGTCTTTGTAAGCCAGCGCTTTTTCGCGCAGAATCTCGATAAAGTTGACGATGTCTTTTTCCAAAATTTCATTCGCCTGCTTCAACAAATAGCCGAGCGCCGTGTCGACGACATCGGTCGAAGTCAGCCCGTAGTGAACCCACTTGCGTTCCGGTCCCAGGCTTTCCGAAACGGCCCGGGTAAAGGCGATCACGTCATGGCGCGTTTCCTGCTCAATCTCGTAAATCCGGTCGATGTCGAAAGAAGCGTTTTTCCGCAGCAATGCGACATCTTCCTTCGGAATAACCCCGAGGTCCGCCCAGGCTTCGCACGCGCAAATTTCAACTTCCAACCAAGCCTTGAACTTGTTCTCCTCGGTCCAGATAGCCCGCATTTCCGGTCTGCTGTAACGTTCGATCATGAGTTTTGATTCCTCCAAATATTGGTTTGCTGTATAAAATCAAGCCCGTCCCGGACATCCCCGCAGAGCAGATTCACATGCCCCATTTTGCGCTCGGGAGCCGAACCGTTCTTTCCATATAAGTGTACTTTCGGGATGACCCGAAATCCAGCCGGATCTGCGCTGCCCTCCGCTTCGCCGCCCCAGCGTCCGGTGGCTACCGCTTCCTTGACGGCATCGAGATGCTCGCCAAGCACGTTTACCATAACGACCGGGGTCCGAAGGGCCGGATCCCCAAGCGGCAGGTTGCACACGGCCCGGACGTGCTGCTCGAATTGCGAGGTAGCGCAAGCCTCCATCGTATAATGCCCCGAATTATGAGGGCGCGGGGCGAGTTCGTTGACAAACAATTCCCCGCTCTCCGTCAAAAACATCTCGACCGCCAGTAGACCAACGGCTTCCATCGATTCCGCAATCCGGGCGGCCAGCCGCTCGGCCTCCCGCAGCACCGTTTCCTCCACTCTGGCCGGAACGATGGACAGATGCAAAATATTGTCCACATGAATGTTCTCCGCCACCGGAAACGTACTGATTTCCCCGCGGGGGCTGCGGGCCGCGATGACCGACAGTTCCTTGACGAACGGGATGAACTGCTCCAGCACAAGCTCCGTGCCCGCGCGGCTCAGCTCGGCATAAGCCGGTCCGATCTCTCCAACGGACCGGATGACCCATTGGCCTTTACCGTCGTAGCCGCCGGTGGCCGTCTTCAAGACCGCCGGCAAGCCCAGGCGCCGGACGGCTTCCCGCAGCGCTTCCTCGCTGCCGATTTCCGCATACGGCGCCACTCTGGCCCCGGCGGCCTCCACCGCACGCTTCTCGCGCAGACGATGCTGCGTCGTGTACAGCAGCCGGCTGCCCTGCGGCACGTACGACTGCTGCTCCAGCAGCGCCGCCACTTCGGCGTCCACGTTCTCGAATTCGTACGTGATCACATCCGCTCGCTTCGCCAACTCCCGTGCCGCCTCCTTGTCCCCGTAGCCGGCGACGATCTGCTCCGCAACCTGGCCGCACGGCGACTCCGGCGTCGGATCGAGCGCGATGAAGCGGTAGCCCAGGTTGCTGCCGGCGAGCGCCATCATGCGGCCTAGCTGGCCACCGCCCAATACGCCGACCGTCGCGCCCGGGAGCACCTGACGCTCCCGCTGCCCGGCGGAAGCCGCCTGAGCGGAAGCCGTTTTGTCCGCGCTCCCCTTAGCCGCGCTTTCCGCCTTGCCGCCACCCGCCCCTGCGCCGGAGGGCTCCAACGAGCCCAGCAACTCGCGGCGGATCATAGCGAATCACTGCTTTCCAGCACTTCGCTCGTGATTCGGTCGCGGCGGGCCTGCACCCGCTGCTGTACCGCCGGGTCGAACGCGCCAAGGATCTGGGCCGCGAGCAAGCCCGCGTTGGTCGCCCCGGCCCGGCCGATCGCTACCGTGGCCACGGGAATGCCTCCCGGCATCTGCACGATGGACAGAAGCGAATCGAGCCCGTTCAGCGCCTTCGACTGTACCGGCACGCCGATCACGGGCAGAGCGGTCTTGGCCGCGACCATGCCCGGCAGATGCGCCGCTCCGCCGGCGCCGGCGATGATGACGCGAATACCTCGTCCCGCCGCCTCCTCGGCAAACCGGAACATCAAGTCCGGCGTCCGGTGCGCCGATACGACCTTTTTCTCATATCCGATTTCCAGCTCGTCCAGCACCTCGCACGCATGCCGCATCGTCTCCCAATCCGAAGTGCTCCCCATGATGACAGCCACCTGTACAGACATTGTTCAACCCACTTTCCGTTTATTTTAGTCATGCCCTTTTTGCCGATTTAGAAAAAAAGGTCCGACCTTGCATAGAGGAAGAAGTTCTCCTACGGGAAGATCGGACGTGTCGGAAATCCTCGCGCAGCCCATTTGTCCCTGAAATCCGGACGAAAAGACGACAAATGTCCGGTTTCCACCCGGCTTGTAAATGGAGCTGGGGGATCACGGCTGACGCTGAATTCCTCGTAGTCCGGAAATTTACGGTTCCCGGGTAGAGACTGCCGGACCTTATTCCCGGCTTTATACGAGATTAATATATTTATTTTATTATTTTAGAAAAAGAAGCTGATTTAAGTTTACCAATCCCCTACGCCGAATGTCAACTTAAACCCGAACATTCATATGTGTAGTTTTTGGAATGTTCGTTTTTGAACAATGTTTCGGCATTCCTCTCTTTTTTTCGAGACCATCACGCGTCCTGCTTCCCTTGAAAGTAGGACGGATGAATAGGGGCCTTTTGCGGCGCTATTTTGTCGAATTGGACGGGACGGTATGGAATAGCAGCAGCCAAATCGGGCCGCAATAGCGCCCAAAAAGACCGCTAATGTGCGGGTGGTGGCCGGTACCGAGAAAAAGCCCTCCGGGAAAATGGATGTTATCAGATCCATCTCCCGCGAAGGGCTAATTTTATAAATCCGTTACTTCACGACCAGCACCGGAATCCGGGCATGCTGCACGACGTTGTGGCTGACGCTGCCGAGTACGAATTCGCGGATTCCGCCCAAGCCGCGGCTGCCGATGACAATGACGTCATTGCCGTTTTTGGCTGCGTAATCCAGAATCGCTTCCGCCGGCGCCCCTTGCACCATCTCTACCTTGGCGGTAATGCCGTCGGCCTCCAGCCGGTTCTTCACTTCCTCCACCGTCTTCTCGGCCAGCTCGTAGAAATCCTGGTTCACCTTGGCCGGAACGGGAGCAAATCCCTCCGCGACATAAAAGCGTGGAAAATCAAAAGCATGCAGCACCTCGAGCGTTGCGCCCGGCGTCGCCTTCACCAGCTCCACCGCTTTGTCCAGCGCTTTGTTGGCCGCTTTGGAGCCGTCATAGGCGGCTAATATTTTGGAAAATAACATAAGAAAGCACCCCACTTTACTAAAAGTATGTACTTCTCCAACCTGTCAAACTCGCCAAAAAATGAATGCCTCACGCATAAGGAAGGACCTCAAGTAAAAAAATACCCGTATAACGCGGCGTTCAAAACAAGGAGCAGCGGAATGCCCACCCGGAAGCTCATATGTTTGGTCTTGTGCCGCTTCAATTGCATGGCCAGCAGCACGCCCGGCGCTCCGCCGATTGCGGCCAGCAGAAACAGCGTCCTCTCGGGAATCCGCTCCTTCCGCTGCCTGGCCCGCCGTTTGTCATCGGACATGACGATATAGGCCACGGCATTGATAAATAACAGCCAGACCAGCAAGCCCGTCCTCATTTTTTGATCGCCTCCTCTTTCCCGTCGGGCAGTCATGAGATGCCTTCTATTCCATTATACCGCCAACGTTTTAAATTAGAAAACAAATTAAAAAGCCCCCCTTTCGGGGAGCACTTTGCATCAACCGCCTAAGACTCCCGCTTCGGAATCTCGTTCAGATTCGGAGGGTACTCGGCCTGCTTCTTGGGCTTCAGGGCGATATGCTCCTCCATGATGCTGGATTTGTTCTGCCGGTTCTGGGTTTTCTCCGCTTTGTTGTGCGGCATAAAGTCACCTCCCGGGCTTAGCATTCCGGGCGGCCGCGGCTTTTATTCGGTCCTTGTTCTACTCTCCCTTTTTCTCCAGCGCCGCTTTCAGAAGATCTCCGAGATTGGAGCCGAGCGATTCCTGCTTCGCATACTGCTTGACCAGCTTTTGCTGCTCCCGCTTGTTGATGTGCTTCGCATCTTTGTTCAGCGTCTCCGTAATGCCGCACGGGAGACACTGCACGTACATGCCGGCCTTGCCTTCCTTCAGTTCCATCTTCTTATGGCACTGCGGGCAGCGCCGGTTCGACAACTGCTTCTCACCCGAACGCCGGTAGCCGCAGTCCTCGCTCGGACAAACCAGCATCAAACCGCGCTTGGACTTTTTCTCGAGAAGCCGTGTCCCGCAGTCCGGACAATGGCTGTTCGAAACATTATGCGGCTTGTAGGTGGCCTCGCTGTTCTTCACCCCTTTGACCAGGGTCTGGGCCATGTCCCGGATTCCGTTCAGGAACGGTTCCGGCTTCCCCTGCCCCCGGGCGATCCGTTCGAGCTCCGCCTCCCATTTCGCCGTCAGCTCCGGCGAGCGGAGATCGGCGGGCGCGAGCTCGATCAGTTGCTTGCCTTTGCCCGTAGGATGCAGGCTGGCCCCCTGCCGTTCGATCGTGTCGGAGCTCACGAGCTTCTCGATGATATCCGCGCGCGTCGCCGGCGTGCCCAGGCCGTGCTTCTCCATCTGCGTCAGCAGCGCGGCCTCCGTGTACCGCTTCGGCGGCTGTGTCCGGCCGGACTGCAGACGGCAACGCTTGACGGTCAGCTTCTCGCCTTCCTTCAGCTCCGGCAGCGAGGCCGAACCGCCCTCTTCCTCGCGGTCCTCGTCGTCCTCCCCGTCCGCGACCGCCTGACCGTCATACACCGCTTTCCAGCCGCTGTCCTTGACCGTGACGCCTTTGGCATGGAGCTTCTCCCCGTCCGCGTCGATCACGACCGCGACGTTGTCGAACCGGGCCGGCGGATAGAACAAGCTGATGAACCGCCGTACAATCAGGTCGTACAGCTTGCGCTCCTCCGTATTCAACGTGTTCAACAGCACCGTCTGCTCGGTAGGAATAATCGCGTGGTGATCCGTCACCTTGCTGTCATCCACTACGCGTTTGCCCGGCTGAAGCGGCTTGCGGAGCAGCGGTCTGGCCAGCGGCGCATAAGGTCCGACCGCTACGCTGGTCAGGCGTTCCTTGAGCGTCTCCACCATATCGGAGGTCAAGTAGCGCGAATCCGTGCGTGGATAAGTGACCAGCTTATGCTGCTCATACAGCCGCTGCAGCACATTGGACGTCTGCTTCGCGGAGAAGCCGAGCAACCGGTTCGCATCCCGCTGCAGCTCCGTCAAATCATAGGCCTGGGGATGCGGCACCTGCTTCTCGCTCTTGGTCAGCTTGACGATCGTTGCGCTGCGCCCCTCCAGCTTCCGCTGCAGCTGCTCGGCCCGACCCGGCTCAAAAATCCGCGAATCGCCGCCGCTCCCCCGCCATACAGCCTCAAAAGATCCCAGATCCGCGCGGACCACTTGATACTCTTCCGACCGGAAGGACATAATTTCGCGTTCCCGCTGCATGATCATGCCCAGGGTCGGGGTCTGTACCCGTCCGGCCGACAAAGGCGAACCGAACTTGCAGGTCAGCGCCCGCGTGACGTTCAGACCGATCATCCAATCCGCCTCCGCCCGGCAGCGGGCCGAATGGTAAAGCCGATCGAACTGCGAGCCCGGCTTCAAGGAAGCGAAGCCTTCCTTGATCGCCTTGTCCGTTTGCGAAGAAATCCACAGCCGTTTGAACGGCTTGTTCCATTTCGCCATATCCATTATCCAGCGCGCCAGTAGTTCGCCTTCTCTGGCCGCATCCGTCGCGACGATCAGCTCGCCGATATCCTGACGGCGCAAGAGCTGCTGCACCGCTTTATATTGATGGCTGCTCTCCCGCAGCACCTTCAGCTTCATTTTACCTGGCAGTATCGGCAGGTCCTCCAAAGACCAGGTTCCGAATTTGCCGTCATAATCCTCCGGCTCGGCCAAGCCAACCAAATGGCCAAGCGCCCAGGTAACCACATACTTCGGCCCTTCGAAATGGCTCTTGTGTTTTTCACGGCTGCCCAGCACCCGCGCCAATTCCCGGCCCACAGACGGTTTTTCCGCCAGTACCAACGTTTTCATAACTGTTTGAGCACTCCCTTCTTTCCTTATCCATTATAGCATCCCGAAAGGCCTCGCGCAGAGAGATCGCTTTTTCTTGCCGAGCATTTAAGGGTATGAAGTATAAAGAAAGAGGCTTGGAAAAAGAATACGAAACGGATATAATAGTTTTATCACCAGGTACTAATACCAGATAACAATTTTCGATAAAATTTGAAGGAGTGATTTGGAGTGAATCCGAAATCCGCAGCCCGTATTACCGCTTTGGGAACTTATGTGCCTGAGCGCCTTCTTTTGAACAATGATCTCGAAAAGCTCGTCGACACCAACGATGCCTGGATTGTCCAACGTACCGGCATTCAGGAGCGGCACATCGCCGCCGATGACGAATTCACCTCCCACTTGTCCATCCGGGCCGTGGAGAATCTGCGCGGCTCCGGCGGCGAATCCGTCAGCCTGGAGGATGTCGATTTGATCATCGCCTCCACGACAACTCCGGACTACTCCTTCCCCACCGTCTCCTGCCGCATTCAAAAGCACTTCGGAATGGAGGGCGCCGGGGCCATTGATCTGAACGCGACCTGCGCGGGCTTTACTTATGCCCTCCATATGGCCAACGGGATGATTACTTCGGGGCTGCACCGCAAGGTATTGGTCGTGGCCGGGGAAACGATGTCCAAAATCACGGATTACACCGACCGGAGCACGTGCATCCTGTTCGGGGACGGAGCCGGAGCCGCTTTGGTAGAGTACGCGCCGGAGCAACCGGGCTTCGAATCCGTAATCATGGGAACGCAGGGAAGCGGCGGTATCCACGTCTACCGCTCCGGCCTGTCGACGGAGATGGACGGCGAGCCCCTGGCGGGAGAAGGCCGGATCGTTCAAAACGGCCGGGAAGTGTTCAAATGGGCGGTCCGCACCGTCTCGGCCGGCATCGAAAAGCTGCTGGAGCAAGCGAAACTGACCGTGGACGATATCGACTGGTTCGTCCCCCACAGCGCGAATCTGCGCATGATCGAGTCGATCTGCGAAAAGTCCGGGATTCCCCTGGCCAAAACATTGCAGAGCGTAACGGAGATGGGCAACACCTCCTCCGCCTCCATCCCCCTTGCGCTGCAAGCCGGTGTCCGGGCCGGGCAGCTTCATCCCGGCGACCGGGTATTGCTCTACGGCTTCGGCGGCGGCCTGACCCATTGCGGGCTCCTGATCCGTTGGGGGGAAACCCCGAACTAGTTAATAATCCCGAAACATCAGGCATGTATATTCAAATTTGCTGGAGGGGTATTTGAAGACCAGATTGATGCCTCCGCTCTGAATTTTTACCGCTTTTAGAGCGGGGCATTTGACAAAACAACGAACCAAACGGGAGGCGGCCCGTTGATTGCCCCTCCGAATCGCTCTGGCGAGTGCCGCACAGTAAGAGGGACGGCTGGCCATTTCCCGGTAATAGGGCAAAACCGCCCGGGCAATTCGTTGATGAATCCTCGGATTGAAGTGAAACTGAACCTGTCCCGGAGGGATGGTCACCCCACACGAATAGGAGGACGACGGCGCGCTGAAAGTGATAAAATACCCGATGCCGTTCGTCCCTATTCCGTGATGGGCCAGCCGGGGCGCCACCACGCACAGCATTTTCTTCAACCCGTCCAGGTCCGCGCCGACCACCGCCCGGCTCCAGGCCTCCGCAAAACGCGGATTGCACGCGACCGCTTTATACAGGGGAAGCATGCCCGCCGCCATCCTCTGCAGCAAATAGGCTGTTGGCGATTGCTTCACCAGTCTTCTTCTGCGCCCTCCTCTCTTACCGCAAAGCCGATGTCCGGACATTTCGCATCCTCTCCTCGATGAAGATTTAAATTTTTTTACAACAACCCGCATCTCCATGCTTCATCATATGCATCTGCCCGGGGACACGGTTGGGCGCTCATCCGCTGACAGTCAGCGGCAACTGGACATTCGACAGGTTCGTTGATATGCTGGTGGCAACAAGCGAAGGAACAATATAGAGGGATAGAGGAGATTTTACAACGTGCCAACGATTAGACGGCTTTTGACCGAACAGGACTTCCAGGAAGCGGTAGACCGCAAAATGCCCGTCCGCATCTTCCGCGATAACCATATGGTGGATAGCAGCACCTGCATCATCCGCTTTACCGACGACACCGTCATCACGCAAAAAGGCGTCAGCGAGCTGACCTATCACTCCCGCAGCGACAGCCAATTTTTTGAGCTGAGAAAATAAGGCGCCCATTACGGAAGCGCCACGGGCGCAGGAGCCGTTACGCCGGGCTGAGACAGATGTGGGCGGCGAGGCCGGGGTGGGACTGATACCGGCCGGCGAGGCCGGGCGCCCCCATGCCGAGTGAAGGCGAGTGCCAAACGGCAGCCAGCCCTTAGTGCTGGCGGGGATCAGGCGTGGTCGGAACGCTGGCAGGGATCAGGCGAGTGCAGCCTGTTGCTCATGCCCCGCAGTTTTGAGGCAGTTTATGAAACTATATAGGTTGAACTATTGGTTTTGCCTATTAGACAGCGGTGCAAAGGGTTCTTTTCACACGCTTGACCTGCAACGAATGGTTTGGTTCGAATTAGAGGGAATTCTTCCCGTTAATTTGGTGCGAATGCGGCTGCAGAGGCGAATTAGCTGGAAAACCTCCCGCTAATTCGCCTGAAATTGCGTATATCGGCCATAGGACCGTGAAATAGATGGAGCTTTTCCAGCTAAATCTGATCGAAGAGCCAAAAGTGGTACATTAGCGGGAGATTTTCCCGTTAATGATGTAGACTCCGACGGCGGGACTTTATATCTACAATTGTGGATGTTGGCCGCGTATCTCCGAAACCATTCACATCCTTGCCCAACGCCAATTCTTTAGTTCAACCTAATATAGCCGCATTTTGGCGTGCGATTTTGCCCGCAACGGGATAATAAGGCCCTTTTAACCGCTATTATTAGAGTCCGACCCTGCAAAAAAACGCAATAACGCCCCCAAAAGGGGCGTTATTACGTTCATGCCAAGATTAAGCAGGCTGATTAGGCGGGGTCTTTTAGCACAGTCGGCTCGGGTTCGGCGGCAGGGGTTTCTTTTCCGTAACGGATAAAGATCCAGACCCCGCTCAAAATGGCCACCCCAGCAACCAGCTGTATACCGGTCAGGCTCTCCTTCAGTAAAAGCCAGGCCAGCAGCGAGGAGAAAACCGGTTCGCCCAGCACGGCCATCGAAACGGCGGCCGCACTGATAAATTTCATCAACCAGTTGAACAGATAATGCCCGAACAAGGTCGGGACCACCGCGAGAAGGAGATAGATTCCCCACTCTCTCGGCGAGTAGCCGGTAAAGGCATGCCCCATTGCGGCGTTATAGCCCGCAAGCGTCGAAGCGGCGATGAAAAACACCCAGAAGTTGTAGACGAACGCGCTCATTTTTTTGAGCAATTGCTTGCCGAACAGCATGTGAACCGCCACGGCGATCGTGCCGAGCAAGGACAAAATGTCTCCGTGCAGGGCTGTACCCGATAATTTGAAGTCCCCTGCCCCTATGGCGATTGACCCGACGAGCGCCAAGCCCATTCCGGCGAGCATCGCCCGGTTTACTTTGGCTCCGAACAGGAAAAAAGAGCCTATCATCACGAGGATCGGCTCCAGCGTCAGGATGACGGTCGAACTGGCCACCGTTGTCAGCCGCAGCGAGCTCATCCACAGCAGAAAGTGGAGGCCCAGCATCACACCCGACAGCAGCAGGCCGCGCCATTGTTTGGCGGTGAGGGAGAACATTTCCTTACGAAACTTCCAAATGAACGGCAGCATCAGCAGGCACGTCAGATAAAGACGGTACATGCCCACGACGGACACCTCCGCGGTGGACCACCGGACAAAGATCGATGAGAACGAAATCGCGAGGATTCCGATTATGTAGAGAAGTTCAAATGAGACGAATGGCTTGGTACTCGATTTCATGTTGGTGCTCCTTGTTTTTTTATGTGTCGGCGGCGTTTTGACGTATTGAAAAAAGTAAAGTCCGGCAGACCGAACCTAATTATAGTCTAAAGACCGGGCAGTGTGCTACATTGGAAATATCTTTTACTTTGGAATCGAAAAAAACGCCATTTTTCGCAATGGAGTGAAAAGGAGAGCCTGAACTCATATGACCGATCCAATCGTAACGCCAAGATGGGTACTGGCCCGTATGTACGAGCCGGATCTCGTGATTGTCGACTGCCGGTTCGCGCTGGGCCGTCCGGACGCCGGCCGGGAAGCCTATGCGGCTTCGCATATTCCCGGCGCGGTCTTTTTGGACCTGGAGGCGGATCTGTCCGCTCCGGTCCGTGAACACGGCGGCCGGCACCCGCTGCCGGCGCCGGAGCAGTTGGCCGCCCGCCTCGGCCGGGCCGGCATCGGCAACTCCACCCGCGTCGTCGCTTACGACGACCAGGGCGGGATGTACGCAGCGCGCCTGTGGTGGCTGCTGCGCTGGCTGGGCCATGACGACGTGTACGTCATGGACGGCGGGTTCGCCGCCTGGCAGGCCGGCGGCTTCCCCGTGACCGACGCGCAGCGGACCGCGGTGCCGGCCGCGTTTGTGCCAAACGTCCGCGACGAACGGGTCGCGGACGTGGACGAGGTCCGCCGGGCGCTCGGCGATCCCGGCGTCCTGCTGGTCGACTCCCGCGAAGCTTCGCGTTACGCGGGAGTCCAGGAACCGATTGACGCGAAGGCCGGGCATATCCCCGGCGCGGTCAATCGGTTCTGGAAGGACGTGCTGGATGACCAGGGGCACTGGAAAGCGGAGGCTGCGCTCCGCGAGCAGCTCGCCCCGGTCATCCGGGCGCTCGACGACGGCCGCGAGGCCATCGTCTACTGCGGCTCCGGCGTCAGCGCCTGTCCCAACGTGCTGGCGCTGTACCGGCTGGGCTACCCGCAGGCGAAGCTCTATGCGGGCAGTTGGAGCGACTGGATTAGCTATGAGAACAATCCGGTCGCGAAGAGAGAAGAACGTTGAAAGTAGGAATGGAAGAAGCCCGCGCCCGACGCGGGCTTTTCTTTTTAGATAGCGCCTGGCAGACGCACCGCTTCCCCCGTTGCTTGGACAAACTCCCATAGCAATCAAGCAGCCCCGGAAGAATCAGCGCGATTATCCGAAAACTAAAAAAGGACAAGAAAATGACCCGTTACGGAAGTCACCCCTTGTCCCAAAAATGAGATTGTCCATGGCTGTTCACTGTTTCTCTCCATTCTAGTTGTAGTTATTTGTGTTTTTTTTCACATTTTATTTAACATCAATTTACAGTTAGTTCGTGCCCGGTGATTTCTAAAGAATAATTGGCCGAATCTTCAACACCATAAACGCCAATATAATAAGTTCCTCTAGGAGGATTAGATAAACTAAAGAACTCATGTGGCGGTCCGTCGTTTCTACGAATCCAGTAAGAAGATGGATCCCCTTGGTACGGATTTGATCCAGGTGCCCAAATCACAAGATCCAGATTTTCCGCCTTTTCATTTAAAACTAGCAAGGTGGCATTTAAATCAGCAGCACTTGAATTGACTCTTATAGCATATAAATCCACGTTTCCTTTTTGAACGCTCCCATTAGGTACTCGAATATAGGTCCGATGCGTGTCAAAACTCCCAGATGATTCTTGAGCAGCATCTTTGATAGACTCATATGCCAGCACTCTTCCATTGCCGTAGTTTTTATCGAAACCATCTTCTCCCATATCCGTTACTGTAAAATTAATGCTAGATGAAACTCCACGGGAATAGGCGGCATCATACATCAGCGCAAACACACCTGAAACCATCGGCGTAGCCATGGAAGTGCCAGAAAGTGTCACATATTCCTTCCCCGTATTGGCTGCAGCAGCCCGAACATTGTGACCCGGTAGTACTACGTAAGGGCCTTTATTATAGGTTACGCTTTTGTCCGTACCTCGGGAGGACGACTCAGATAGTCCCCAGCCTCCTTCATAAGGGTCTTTAATATTTCCGACTGAGGTAGAGGTGTATCTAGCGTAAGTCGATAAAGTGTCGTAATAGGGTTCATCGTTCCCCTCATTTCCGGCTGCTACAAAAACCGGGACACCGCGTGCTTTAATTTTATTTATCGTGTCAATAACTTCTTTCCTGCTTTCATATGATGCTGTAGTTCCTATACTCATATTAACAACATCAATGCTATATCGATCCAGATTTGCTAAGATCCATTCTAGGCCTTTTAATGTATCTCTGGGATCACCGGTTTGACCTGCTCCCGGTAAAGTTTTTACACCTACTAAAGCTGCGCCTGGAGCTACCCCTTCTTGTACTCCCGGATCTCCTTCTCCAGTTCCGGCGGCAATGCTAGCTACATGGGTACCATGCCCGCGATCATCATAGGGCTTGGTTTTTCCGTTAACCGCGTCGTACCAAGCAATAACTTTACCACCGTCCAAATCTACATGATTAGCATCAATTCCGGTATCTACAATGGCTATGACTACATCCTTTGTAGAATAAACATTTTCATTTCCATCTAAATCACCTGTTACCTTAAAGTCCTTCCTTGCCTTTTTGACGCCGATCATGTCAGTAGACGAATTAAGGTTGATACCGATTTCCTCCCCCCCTTCAGCCGCTTTATCGGGAACTATATAATTATTAATCGAGGCTATTACAAGAACCTCTTTTAGCATCTCAAGCTTGACCAGTTGCTCGTAGTTGATATTTTCAATAAGATAAGAGCTGATTTTTCTCTTTGTTAATTCTAAAGAATTTCCAAATAACTCCTTGTACTTCTGTTCAAACTCCTCGTCGGTATAATCGAAATGTACCAAAACCTCTACATCAAAGGTGGTCTCCTTATCTTTATTTAATTCTAATTCCTCTCTCAACATATGAGTAATCTTTGACTCAGGCTCCTCATCCTTCTCGAAGTTTTCCTCCTCAGTTAAAACAGGTAATTTAAATGTTTGTGTTTCTTTTTGCACACTCTGCTCATCAATCTGCTTTAAAATCAACTTCTCTTTATCCATGACGAGCCCATTTCCATCTGCATTAGCTTGAATTGTTCCGGACTGTGTCATCCCGCCAAAAACAATGGAACCTGCCAGAAGTAATGTAACCGTTTTTTTTAGCATGCTTGCTTTTCTCCTTTCATAAGTTAATTTACTGACAAGATTTTTAACTCCACGTTCATAATTGATTCTTGAATCCCGCCGCCCATAGACCACCTCCTTTTGTTACCGTTCTGGAGTAAATGGTTTCACTTACTCATTTTCAGAGTTACATATTTTTACTTTATTTACAGTCGATTTGCGTCGATTAATTGTGTCCAAAATTTTACTTTTCTCTAATGACGCACCCTCTCCCCAATTTGTTGCACAGAAAAAGGCCGATTCCCCAGAAAATCTTCCTGTATGAACCGACTACAAAGACATTCAAGCAACTCTCTCGCTTAAATCAACAGTCGGCCAACAAAAGTGTTGCTTTGCCTTCAAAATCACCGTAATAATCGGAACCCGGAGGCCCGTTTTTTCGTAGTAATATATGGACTTAGAATGTGGTAGGGATTTCCATGTTGTCCTACCCTTAATAGAATAAGCAAAATGGAGATGAACCGACAATGGCAGACCATCCAACCGGCAAGGAGATTTTTCGAGAATGTTGTTCCAAGATTGCTGCGGCCTGCGAGCCTTACGGATTCAAATACTATAAATCCAGGAGGAGCATGGTCAAGCACGTGGGCTCCTTTACGGCTGAGGTACGTTTTTCGAGTCATGCTTCCAATGTGGCTGGCAGTTATTTGGAGTTTAATACCGATTGCCGAATGATAAATACGGCCAGCGGAAAAACATACTGGTATATCAGCTTGAGCAGTTTCCGAGACAAAGGCAAGGTATGGAATCTGGCTAAAGAAGCCACCCGAGAGCGAGAACTGGCGGAAATTATCACGTTGATTCAAGACAAGGTTGTTCCTTTGGTGGACAAGTATGGTACGAATCTTGAGGAGGTACTTGAGGAAGCCATTATGACTGGATGGTTTTTGCCCCAGGCGAATCCTATGGAGTTTTATGTGCTCGACATCATTGACCTGGTCGTTGATTTCGGCTCACCGGAACAGATCAGCGCATGCGCGCACCTATACATCCGCCATTTACCTGAGGATCTACAAGAGACATTCCGAAAAGACTTTGAAGCCTATCAAAGGGAGGAAAAGGCTGCATCCACGATCGCATTCCGTAAATTGATCCCTCTTATGGTGGAGAGAAATATTTCTTTGCCGCAGTAATCCAAAGGATACTATATAGGTTGAATTAAAGAATTGGCGTTGGGCAAGCATATGATAGGGTTTCGGATATACGCTGCCAACATCCACAATTGTAGATATAGGGTTCCGCCGTCGGAGTCTGTATCATTAACGAGAAAATATCCTGTTAATGTACCGCTCTTGGCTTTTCGATCGGATTTAGCTGGAAAAGCTCCATCTATTTCGCGGCCCTATGGCCGAAATACACAATTTCAGGCGAATTAACGGGAGGTTTTCCAGCTAATTCGCCTCTGCAGCCGCATGCATACCAAATTAACGGGAAGAATTCCCTTTAATTCAAACCAGACATTTAGTTGCAGATCAAGAGTGTGAAAAGAGCCCTTTACACCGCTGTCTAATATGCAAATCAATAGTTAAACCTAATATAGTGCCGTTTTGGAGCGGTCTCCACACGAATACAGTGAGCACTTTTTCAAAAGTTAACATCCAATCCGTATTAAGCCCACGGCTATTAAGGTGCCTAACGCGCTTTCCAACACTTCCAACTCCAAAAAGATGCAAATCTGCAGGTATTTAAATCGATCGGACGAGGGTATGCGAAAAAGATGCAAATCTGCAGGTATTTCTAGCGATTTTAGAGAAACGAGCTATTTCGCCGAAAATTCCTGCAGATTTGCAGGGATTTTCAAATTTTTGTTCTGAACAGGAAAAAAACTTGCAGATATGCAGGAATTCTGTGTTGATCAAGGTTCAAGGCCGTCTGACGGGCTGGGGCACTGAGTAAGGATCGCAGACTGTCATATACTGCGGCCCAGCGTCTCAGCCTGTCCGAACCTTTTGGCTTTGGAAGTGGCCGGCTTCCTTCCGAATCACACCTGCGTCCATCCTTTTGTTATATCTCAGGACCTACAATGCAGCCGCACCTCGCCGCTTGCTTCCGCGTGATAGCAGGTAAAGTCCATAACCGATAATATTTGTTAACAGAAACAGTGCAATCCAGCCTATATTGCCTTTCCCTTCATAATAAGCATTCATCCCCGCCCAGACCGTAAACAACAGGCAGTAGCCGCCGAGCAGGAACAATCCCAGACTGTAGAAAAAGGTATAGTTGAAATAGGTGACCGCCACGCTGACAATGAAAGAACTTTCGTCAACAACCTGAGACTGAGGGTTCTCAACATAGCTACTAAATACATCATGAATCAATGTTCTGATGAAGAATTTGGACTCCGGTCGGGGGCGTTCTTTTTCCTCGGTTCCCTCGGCTTCCATGCGCATGGTGAAGCTGTAAGACTCGTAGGACGAGCCGTAGTGGAGCCATTGTTCTGCGTCCGAATCGGCTGCATACATAAACAGTCTGGAATTCTCATTCTTCTTATTTTGAGCGCGCTCAATATTAATTCCTTTTACCCCCCAGGTGTTATCCACCCAGGCTTTCAGTTTCTCCTGAAGCGGCTGGGAGAGCGTTGTGGTACCGGGGGTCCCGGACTCCTGCTTCACCATTTGATAGGCATCTTCACCAAACTTCTCCACCATCCGTTCATTCCATACACCGCAGATCAATCCTATACAGACGGCGGATAGAACCAGCAGAGTCAGGGCGCTGCAGAGTACGCCGGTGGCAAAACGCCTTTTGACCGTGTAGATTTTCTCCAACTCCCGCTTGACTTCCCCGGCTTCGCCAAACTGCGACAGCGCCATAGCTACCGCCTGTTGCTCGCTGATCCCGGTTTGCATACGCTCCAGTGTTCCCGAGATCAAGTTGGCGGTCATCTCCTCGCGGAAGTCGTTGATTTCCCCGGGGGGTTCTTTCATCAGTCTGCACAGTTGGTCGACATATTCCGTAATCCGGCGGGTGGATTCAGTGGTTAAGCTCATTGTTTTCATCATCGGTTCCCTCCTAGTAATGTATCTATAATGTTGCGGAACACCGCCCAGCTCCGCTGGTTTTCCTGCAAGCGTATTTGCCCTTCCGGCAGCAGCCGGTAATATTTACGCCGTCCGCCGCCGCTCGATTCATCGTCTTCTCCCCAGAAGGCCTCCACCAGGGCCTGCTTCTCCAACCGCTTAAGCGCCATATACAAGGTGGCTTCTTTAATATCCATCGCGCCGCCGCTTACCTCGCGCACTTTCTTGGCAATTTCATACCCGTACATCGGCTTGTCCTGAAGTAGACTCAAGAGAATGACATCGATATATCCCTTCAACATCTCTTTGTCAAAATCCAAGAAACTATTCACCTCTTTCAAGTACTTCGCATTAATTAACTACCTCGCGTTATTAAGTACATCGTATAATGTTTTCTTTTAAATTGCAACCCCCGCAGCTTTTATGATAAAACCGATGCAGCCCAAACCGGGGCGGAATAAACGTAAAGAAAGAGCCCTCGCCTGTTTCTCGCGGGCTCTTTCTTTTGGAGATTGCTGATATCGGATTTGTTTTCCAATCGTTTTGCTTCAGACCTGCTTCAAAATCCTTTTAATATGAAAAAATGACGCGGGATTACAGGCCGACGACACGCCCATCCCTCCGATCAAGCTTCCTCCTCCGCCACGCCCAGCGCGATATTCCGCTCCTTGAACTTGGGGTTATGGGAGGAGACATAGGCCATCCTGTACGTCTCCGGCTCCAGGTGCAGCTTGGCGCTATTCACCGCCAGGGCGGCATCGGTAAACGCGCCGGCGATCAAGTGCAGCTTGCTCGCATAACTCGCCACGTCGCCGGCCACAAAAACGCCCGGCAAATTGGTCGTCAGCTTTTCATTGGCATTGATATCCCACTCGCCCATATCCAACCCCCAGTTGACGATATTGCCGAAGTCGCCGCGCAGACCGTGATTCACGATCACGGCGTCCACGTCGAGCCGCATGGCAGTGTCCCCCAATTGGCCCTCCGGATTCACCTGGGCGATGGATACCGCCTCAATTGCCTTGCCGTCCCTACTGCCGTGAAGCTGCTTCACCGCATAAGGCGTAAGGACACGAGCGGATGATTCCATCATCCGTTTCACATTGCGCTCATGTCCGCCAAAATGCTCACGGCGGTGGACGACGGTTACGCTTGCGGCGATCGGCTCCAATTCGTTCGCCCAATCCACCGCGGAATCCCCGCCGCCGGAAATGAGCACCCGCTTGTTCCGGAAAACCTCCAGCTCCTGCACGGTATAATGCAGATTGCTGACCTCATAGCGCTCGGCTCCCTCGATCTCCAGCTTTGCCATCTTCAGCACACCCCGCCCCAACGCAAGGATCACCGTTTTGGTCCAATGCCGCTCGCCCGTTTCCGCCGTCAGCAGCATCGTTCCGTCATCCAGACGCTCGAGCCCGCAAATTTGCTGTCCCAGCACAATCGTAGGATCAAACGTCATCGCCTGATCGATCATTTGCCGCGTCAATCGCTCGCAGCGCACAGGCGTGACACCGCCGACGTCCCAAATCATCTTCTCCGGATAAATCAGCGTCCGCCCGCCGAGTTCTTCCTTCGCCTCGATCAGCTTAGTCTTCATATCCCGCATCCCGCTGTAGAATGCCGCATACAAACCGGCGGGCCCGCCGCCGATAATCGTCAAATCATAAAGTTCCAAATCATGCACTTTAGGTTACCTCCAGCTTGTCATATAAGATCTTTCATCTTCTCTATCTATCGATCCGACACTCGGTCACACGGCCGGCAAAGAACTTCCTTAAGTTCCGAACTGCGCCCGGTGCAAGCGGCTGTATACGCCGCCGGCCTCCACCAGCTCTTGATGCCGCCCCTGCTCGGCGATGCCTTGATCGGTTACGACCACGATGCGGTCCGCCTCTTTGATCGTGGCCAGCCGGTGCGCGATGACCAGCGTCGTACGGCCATTCGCCAGCTCGGCGAGCGATTGCTGAATGGCCAGCTCCGTTTCGGTATCGAGGGCCGAGGTGGCTTCATCAAGAATCAGAATCGGCGGATTCTTCAGGAACATGCGGGCGATCGCCAGACGCTGCTTCTGACCGCCTGACAGCTTGACGCCCCGCTCGCCGATGACCGTGTCCATCCCTTGCTCCTGAGCGCGGATAAATTCATCAAGCTTCGCCTTCCGTGCGGCTTCCCACACCTCTTCTTCGCTGGCGCCAAGCTGGCCGTACAGGATGTTGTCGCGGATCGTCCCCGCGAACAGGAACACATCCTGCTGTACAATGCCAATCTGCCCGCGCAGCGATTCCTGGGTCACGCTGCGGATATCCACGCCGTCGATGCGAATCGCGCCGCCATCCACTTCGTAAAAACGCGGCAACAGGCTGCACAGCGTGGTCTTGCCCGCGCCGGATGGTCCGACAAAAGCCACCGTTTCTCCCTTGCGGATGACAAGGTCAACCCGGTTCAGCACCTTTTTGTCCTCTCCATAGCCGAAGGAGATGTGGTCGAAGTGAATTTCCCGCTGAAACGGCTGCATCTCTGCGGCGTCCGGCGCATCCTCGATGTCCGGCTCCGTATCCAGCAACTCCGTATAGCGTTTGAAACCGGCAAAGCCCTGCGGATAACTCTCCACAATGGCGTTGATCTTCTCGATGGGCCGGAAGAACACATTGGTCAGCAGCAAGAAGCCGACAAATTCGCCGTATGACAAGCGTTCTTGAATGACGAACCAGGTTCCGCAGACCATGACAAACACCGTAACGAACCGCATCATCATATAGCTGATGGAGCCATTGCGGGCGATCAGCTTGTAGGAAGCAAGCTTCGTCAGACGGAAACGTCCATTGTTGACGGCAAATTGCGCTTCTTCATGCGCCTCGTTGGAAAAAGCCTTGACGACGCGAATTCCTCCCACACTATCCTCAATCCGCGCATTAAAATCGCCAATATCGCTGAACAGCTGGTCAACCGCTTTCGTCATTTTTTTATTAAAATAAATCACGATCCACACGATCCCCGGTACGATCACGAAAGTAAGCAGCGCAAGTTCCCAATGGATCAGCGCCATCAGCGTGAAAGAACCGGCGAGCGTCATGACGGCGATGAACAGATCCTCAGGCCCGTGGTGCGCCATTTCGCCGATCATATTCATGTCGTTCGTCAGACGGCCGATCAAGTGGCCGGTTTTCGTATTGTCGAAGTAACGGAACGAAAGCTTCTGGATATGCGAAAACAGTTTACGGCGCATATCCGTCTCGATATTGATGCCAAGCATGTGGCCCCAATAGTTCACGATATACATCAGAACCGCGCTCAGTACATACAAAGCAATAAGGGCAACGGAAGCCAGCAGAATCACATTCCACTTGCCCTCAGGCAGCAGATCGTCGATAAACACATTAACGGCCATCGGGAATGCCAGCTCCAGCAAACCCGCGATGATCGCGCAGCCAAAATCGAGCAGAAACAAACTCCGGTAAGGTTGATAATAGGAGAAAAATCTTCGAATCAAGCGGAATACCACTCCTTTCCCGCCCACCTTCAGTCAAGGTGGTCTTTCGATGAATATGATAATCATTATCAATTAATAGTCGGACGAATGCCTTTTTAGACCAACTGCGCAGTAATCTTTTATTTGAACAGGTCCGGATACATCTCTTTGGCCAAAATCTCAATTCCGTCCAGGGTATTGTACCCATAGCCGAACATGTAATTATAATCCATGGCGTAGATTTGTTTGTTTTTAATGGCCTTCATGCCGGACAATTTGGGATTGGCGTAAAGCCCTTCTTTGATTTTGTCGGGGCTCGTGCCGTTACTGATGCTCCAATCCGGAATAATCAGCACATCCGGGTCGGCCTCGATCAGCATTTCTATATTCCCCTCGCCGGTCTGATCCTTCAACGCGTTATCCAATTTGATCATATTCATCGCCCCGTTAAAGAACGTCTCCCCTTCAAGCGTCAATACGCTCACCTCTTTGGGATCACTCATATGCAGGTAAACGTACGTCTTGTTCTCCGTAATGCCGCTTAACTTGGAAATGACCGCTTCTTGCCGGCTTTTGAGCTCCTGGGCGAATTCTTTGGCTTTGTCCTGCACTTCGAAAATCTCGCCGAGATTTTTGATATCGTTATAGATGGATTCATACGTCCCCCCGGCTACAGAAGATTCAAGGACATATGTACGAATTCCCATTTCGTTAAGCGTATCTACGGTGCCGACGCCCCAGTCGGCATTGTCGAACAAGCCGCCCCGGCCCATGACCAGATCCGGATTCGTTCCCATCGTCACTTCTTTGCCCACATATCCGTCGCTAAGAATGTTCAGCTTGGCGTACTCCGCTTCCACCGCTTTGTCCGGTTGCCCGAAGCTGGCGCCTACCCCTACGATTTTGTCGGCCAAGCCCAGATGCAGCAGGAGTTCCGCGGACGGCCGGGTATTCGCCATGATGCGCTCGGGAGCTTTGTCGAAGGCTTGATCTTTTTTCTCCCAGGTTGTTCCGCCTTCCGCCTTTTTGAAATTTTGAATCGTTAAAGGGTAATGACTTGGCGTTTCGGGTTTTACTTCCGCTTCTCCGCTCTTCGCCGGGCCCCCACAAGCCGCTAACGCTAACATAAGGGTCAAACCGATCCCCAGAACTGCAATTCTTTTCACATTTCTTCCTCCCTTTTAAATTCCATAAGCAAAACCCAGTCCGTTCGTCACCGGATTGGTGTAGGTCTGGCACTTGATTTGATACAAAGCCTCGATAACCTTCGGGGTGAGAACCTCTTCCGGGATGCCGTGCGCATACACTTCACCGTCTTTTATGGCATATAAATAATCGCAATAATGCGCAGCCATTTCCAAGTCGTGCAGAGCGGCCAGAACACCTATGTTCAATTCCTTGACACAGGTTAAAATCTCCAGCTGATAGCGGATATCCAAATGATTTGTCGGTTCGTCCAGAATCATAAATTGCGGCTGCTGGGCAATGGTCCTCGCCAAAATCACCCGTTGTTTTTCGCCGCCGGATAAGGACAGATAGCTCCGTTCCTTGTAATCGAGCAGATTGGTTCTCGTTAATGCGTCCTCGACAATCCTGTAGTCTTCCTGTTTGTCCGACTCCAGCATCCGTTTATGCGGGGTTCTGCCCAGCATCACCATCTGCTGTACGGTCAAATCAAAATGCATTTCGTTAAACTGGCCAACGACGCCCAATCGCTGCGAAACTTTTTTTTCGGAAGTTTTCAACACATCCATCTCATTAAGAAAAACGGAGCCGCTTTGGGGAACCAGACTTTTGTAAATGCTTTTTAACAGCGTGGATTTCCCGCATCCGTTCGGTCCGATCAAACCGACAAATTGCCCGTTTTTGACCTGAATCGAAACATTTTTTACGATTTCTTTTTTACCGATCCTGATCTCCATTTCCTTCGCGGTCAATTCCATGATTCTACCCTCCGAAATTGTAGCCTTTTTTGACAATCATGTAGATAAATAATGGCGAACCGATCACAGAAGTAATGATTCCGATAGGCAATTCGACATTATGAATCAGCGTTCTTGACAGAATGTCGGCCCAGATGAGAAAGAGCCCCCCCAAAAGCAGGGTTCCCGGCATTAACCGTTTGTGATCCGCTCCGAATAAGCCTCTGCATATATGCGGAACGATTAGACCCACAAAACCGATCATCCCCGCATACGCTACCATCGTGCCGGTAATCAGGGCGGTGGCCACCAGATACAATTTACGATATCCGCTCAGGTTGATGCCGAGGGTTACGGCGGATTCATCGCCGAGCAGCATCGTATTCAGCACCCGGTGTTGAAAAAGAAACATCGCGCATCCCAGCAAAACGACCACGGCCATAATCGGCGTTTTCTCCCAACTGGAAGAAGCGAGACTGCCCATAGACCAAAAGGTAACGGTTTTGATCCCTTCCGTGTTGTTGGCAAAATAGATGATCAGACTTGAAAATGAACCGCACAATGCGCCGACGACAACCCCGGATAGGACCAGCTTCACCGAGGTTGCTTTTCCGCCGATGCTGGATAAGAGCAAGACCGCCAGCGAGGTAATCATTGCGCCGACGAAGGCCCCAAACGCGATGCCGAACTGGGACAAGAACGCGCCGCTTCCAAATCCGATCAGAATCGCAAACGTAGCTCCCAACGAAGCCCCCGACGAAATACCGAGAATGTACGGATCGGCGAGCGGGTTTTGGACGACAGCCTGCATGACGGTACCGCACAACGATAGTCCGATGCCTATAAGGAGGGCGAATATAACTCGCGGCGCCCTGACTTGCAATATGATGTTCAAGTAGGACTCGCTTTCGACATGTTCCAGCGAACCCAGATGACCATTCGTCAATGCATGAAGTAATATGTCCATGGCTTGGCTGAAGGGAATATGTACCTGCCCGATCGATACCGAATACACTGCGGATAACAAAATCATACCTATCAAAACGAGAATCATAGCATAGTAGATGCCCCCTGCTCTTACTCCCGCCGGATTTGCCATACTTACACTCACATTCGTACTCGCGCCCTCACTTTTCAATTTAAAAACTCACCTCCTGCGTTATACTTATATGAAAATGATTATCATTATCATACGGATAATATTACGTGAATCCTTTTTAAAATTCAATCTATTATTTTCCAACAACAAAAAAAGCCCCTACTTAGCGTAAGGGCCGTTCTTTTGTTGCGATGGGTTACCATCGAACTATTTTGCGTGGCTTGATTTAATTTTTGGAGATCAGTACAATTCGGGACACTTTCTCATCGGCGAGCTTCTTGGTCGTTTTGCCGTCTTCGCCCATCCAATACAATCGGCCGTTATCTCCCGCGTTGACATAGAAGACCCCTGCCACATCTTCTTTGTACACGCAGAGATCCCACTCCACGCCGACCATCTTGGTGAGGGTCAGATCGGAATTCAGCACATAAGCGCCGCTCTCGGCAAACAAGGCCGTCGATCTCACCTTGCCGCCGCTGGTCAAATTCCGTACATATCCCACATTCGTTAGCGGGATCGCCTTAGTGCTCGCCACCTTGCCATTTGCCAGGGTACTCACATAGGCCTTGCCTTTTGCGTCGACATAAGCGAATTTATTTCCGCCCAGGGCGGCAATTTCGTAAACCCCGGTTTGGTTCAGTTGAATGCTCTTGCCCGTCTTGTCGATCAGGAAGCCTTTGGACTTGGAATAGTCAAAGCCATCTCCGGAACCCGGGCGAACTCCTTTGTTGTACAAATAATAATCGCCCGCCCACAAGCCGGAATATACGGCATTCGCGTCCAACGGGGCTTTGACGTTCAATGCCTTGGCGGTTCCGCCGGCCGGCATCGAATAGAGCACCATGCTATTGAGGGAATATTGGGTTTCCGTCGGTTTGGTATCGACCATGAAGTAAAGGGTGTTGTTTTCCTTATGTAAGTAATAAGAAGATGAAAGCGCACCCTCGGCGATCCACTGAACCGCTCCGCTTCCGTCCGCCGCTTTGGCCGCAACCCAGATGGTTCTGCCGTTTTTGAGCGCATTGTAGTATACTTTGCCATCCAGCACGGTGAACTGAGGATGCTTGGTGTCAGCCATGTCGGCAATCAGCGTGCCTTCATCGACCTTTTTGGCTTCGGCCGGCACCCGATAGATGCGCCCTTTATCATCCATACAGTAGACGAAATTGCCCTCGGTTGCAAAGTAAAGGATGTCGTGATCTCCGCCAAAGTCAGCCGCCTTCGCTTTGGAATCAACCATGGACAATTTCAGCAACGTCAGCGAACCCTCATCAAACAAGTGGAAAAGATAATCGCCCGCCGGCTTCAGTTCAACGCCGAAGAAATTTTCCCGGATTAACTGGGCGGGACTGCCGTCCGTCCGTACCCGGTACAAGTCCCCGTCCGACACATAATATACATAGGCATCCGTTGACGAGGCCGCCGCCGCTTCCGCTTTCGGAGCGGCCGCTACCGCTCCGGTGAAGGCCAGCACAACGGCCAATAGCGGGAGCAGCATTTTTCTGGCAAATCTGACATAGCTGTTCATTCAATTCTCCTTCTTCCGAATAAAATATATGTATAAAAGACTATACTTCTCTTTTATCGGAGGCAGCTGTGTATATTTTCCATGAGCCTTTAGACCCATATTTTGCCTGAGATGTTCCATGAGAGCCAAAGAATCAATAGCCGGCTGCTGCCCCCAACCTTATTCATTATTTAAAGTGTTTGATTACTAGGTTACTGAATACCGCCGTGCCCCCTTCAGTATAGAGGGTGATGCCCAGGTCATTCCGTTCGGGAAAGACAAGGTTGGAGAATACCACGGAGCCATCATCCACATAGACCTCAATGCTGGTCTTATCCACCAGTATTTTCAGGTGCACCTTGTTCTTTGCGGGGAGAAACGGCGCTCGACTCTCCAAATAGCGTCCGCTCAAGTCGGGATGCCCGGTATTTGCCCGGTTCACGTAGGCATACCCGCCTTCCGTATAAACCCCGACATCGGCATGACGGCTCCCATCGGCCGATTCCCGGAGCCGGAGCCCTACATTCCTTATCTCTGTCCAGGAAATGTCGGCATCCAGCTGATAGGAATCGCCCGAAGCCAGCAGGGTTCGAGAGCCGTTAACGACGATCGGTTCGAACGAGTTTTCCGCAACCGCGGCCTTATTCAGGGCGTCTATTGGCTTGGACACCAAGCGATAATCTCCTTCCGCCGACCTTCTGAGTTCAATCTCTCGCACGATCGAGTCCATGCCGTTATAGCCTTCTTTAAGCGTGGGCGTATTGTTGGCGTAACTCCAGTTGTTCATCCAGGCCAAGGCATACCGGTGACCGGTCTTGTCGCTCTCTGTTCCATCCTCGAACGTAACCGCTCCATACCAGTCAAACCCATAATCCAGCCACCCGGGTTCAAGCCGGTCCGGTATAAATCCCTTGCCGTTAAAGCTCCCCGTCCAATAAGCGTAAGTGTTGGGCCGTCCCGATGAAATCCCGTTGGCGCTCACGCCAAGCACCCATTTATAGTTTCCGTCGTCCGCCCTCATCACATAGAGATCCGGGCATTCCACCAGACCGATGTTATCGGTTTGGAAATCGCCGGTATAACGCCAATTTTTCAGATCGGCCGACTCATAGAACCCGATCTTTGTTCCCTCGGCCAAAGCCATGACCCATTTTTGCGAACGGGCGTCCCAAATCACCTTGGGGTCTCTGAAGTCTTTTTTTCCCGGATTGTTAAGCACGGGCTTGTCTCCGTAGAACTTGAATGTTCTCCCCCGATCGGTGCTGTACCATAAAAATTGCTCCTGACTCCCGCCGTTGGCGGAGGGCTGTGTCACGATCGCAACCAACGCGCCCTTGCCGAATCCGGCCGTCCCCGACTCATCCACGACAACCGAACCTGACCAGGGGTCGCCGTTCCGGTTTGTGTATTTGGGAATCGCCACGCCCTGATCCTCCCAGTGGATCAAGTCCGAGGAGGTGGCATGCCGCCATTCCGTGCCGTTACCGGTAGGATAATCACGATTATACAAATAGAAGTAGTGATATTTCCCATCCAGATACAGCGGCTTCTGAGGATCATTTTTCCACTTGTCCGGTGCGGTAAAATGATAACTTGCCCGCAAGCCAGACTCGGGAGCGGGTATATTCTTTTGCGCTTCCTGCGCAATTTTCTGCATACTGGTCATGATAGGAACCTGCACGGTTAAGCCAAGAGCCACCAGACAACCGCTGCAGACCGCCCACGCGACAAGTTGTTTTTTCATCCGGTTCTTCATGTTGTTGTTCATAAGGCAACCCTCGCTTGTAAAAATAGCAAAGAAAATGCCAATATTTCATTGACATTTTCTTTGCTTTGACACTATTGGAGAGCGGTTATTCCACCGTCAATTGTCCTTGTTCAAGGACACTATCCTTCACGACCGATGTCTTGGAACCATTAATGTTGACGAGGAAGCTTGGTGCGAAGGTGGAATGATGATCCTCGAAAAAGCCTCTGTTCGTCATGTAACTCGTAATGACCACGTTGTTTCCTTGAACTTGCGGAACGGCAAAATGTGCGTAGGTCCACGTAACGTCTTTAGGATCCAGATCCTGATGCAGCACCAGTCCGGTACCGTTCAACGGCTTGTATGGGCCGGTCAGTGAATCGGATACGTAGCCGAGCATATAGATATCCTCGGCGTCAATGCCGTCCACAAACATTTTAGCGCCTCTTGTATCGGTGAACAGATACCATTTCCCATTCAATTTAAAAATGTTGGGACGCTCAATTTCATCCGTTACGGTGTTTGAGGCGATGAGCGGCTTCATGACCTGTTTTAACGTGTAATCGTCATTCAACTCAATAATCCCCAACGCGCCGTTGGCCAAGGAAATGGATTTCTTGTCAGGGCTTTGCGACAGTTTCTCCTGCTCGGATCTGAAGAAGTTCATGCTTCCTTCGTAGAAGGCCCGGTTGTTGAAGGAATCCTCGCCTTGATAACCCGTTTCCGTCCCGGTGTTCGCTTCAAAAACCAGGTATTTGCGGCCGTTGTCTTCCACATAGTGCGGGTCTCTCAAGGTATGGTTGTCCGTGTAGTCTCCCCCGCTGAAAGCCTGATCGACCGTTTGATACATTTTGCCGTCACCGTCAAAGATCGACTTAAAGTCTTCAACACCGTCCACTTTAAGTGTATCGGATTCGGGCTCGGACAAGTTGATTTGAGCGGTCGTCAACGTTTGCTTGCCGAAAAATCCGTTCGCGGGATCCCAGCCATGACGGTTGGTGTAGAACAGGCGAATGTGGCCATCGGAAGTCAGCGTCGCGGAACCGGACCATTCCTCTCCCTGTTGGTTCAGGATCGGATCGTTCGGCACGTCCTTATCGGTGTTTTTGAACACTCTGCCTGCATTCTTCCAGGCATCGATGGAATTGTCGCCTATTTTCTTATAGAACATATAGATGAACGTGTCCCATCCCCGATCCGGATCGCCGGCCAGACCAAACACGATTTCATAGCCGTTATAGTTAGCGACGGTTCCGTCCGCGTTTTGCAGCGGCCAGGTGTCCCATACGTCCAGGTCAATGACGTTGCCATTTGCGTCCAAGCCTTTGGCGGAAGGAAGATTCCGGATCGTTGAAGCATCGAATTGGGGAACCTTAAATTGCTCGCTTGTTTGTTGTCCCGGGATTTTCAGGGCATCGGAGCGTGTAATATGGGAGAAGCCGTAGCTCTCTTTGTAATCCGAACCTTTTTTTGCAAATACCGACGTTCCTCCTGCTGCCAATAAAGCTGTTGCCAAGGTTACTGCTGATGCTCTTCTTACGATGTGTTTGAGATTCATACTTTCTCTCTCCCTTTCTCGTGTAATTTTTCTGGAGAACAGAAAAAAGACCTAAAAAACCTTAGAGCGTGGTGAATACACCATTCCCTGACGGATTTTTAGGTCTTGCCTGCTTACCAGTAACAATCCCGACATATTCAAATGTCAAAAGTTATTCTATCCTGTCGGAGCCGGTTATGGCTATAGCCCGTATTTCCCGATTATCATCAGGACCAAAGTCCCTTATTCCTATGTGAATAAGAGGATAGGGCTAACTCCATGGTCCCATGCGCCTGGTTCCTATCCGGTTAATCTCCATGGCGATCACGACCCGCTGACTCTCCGTAAAAACATACCCGTAATCTTCCTCAATCCATTCGCCGATTCCACAGGCCTGTCCATAAGCCTCGGCAAAACGATCCCTGGCCAGCGCCGCTAGCTCCGGAACCAATTCATTGCGAAATCTGCCCGATTCATCGGTTTGCAGCATATTCTCAAGCTGGTTCAACAGCCGTTCATAGTTGGCGGAACGCCGGTTCAGCGTTACACCCGAAGCATGCTCCACACCTTCGGCGATATCCCGGATCATTGCCGTTTTCTCCGTCGTCTTCTCACGAGTGCCCGAGTTCTTCCAGGCGGTATGAATATGCATGGCAATATAACCCACCTCATCCTCCGGGATAACCACCTGTAATTTCTCGTAAATCATCGTCTTGGCGCGGAGCCCGATCTGGAATTCCCTTGGATACAGAATACGGATTTCCTCCAGCAGTGTATTCTGAATGGCGATGCCTTTGCGAATTCGTTCCAGCGCGAACGAAAGATGGTCGGTCAGAGCGATATGGATATGCTCACAAAACGCGACTCCCAATTCCCGCTCGGCGAACGTGATAATTTGCTGCGTCACCGCGATTTCTTCTTCGGGCAATGTTCCCAGCATCTCCTGAAGGTGGTCGTATTGCGAAGCATCGCTAATGACGAACACTTTCTCGATCAGGGCGGGATCAACCACGTCATTCTTCCCTTTCCTGAAGACAATGCCGGAACCCAGAACGATTTTTTCTTCTCCTAAATCATTGACAACCGCTGCGTTATTATTAAGTATTTTTTTGATTTTCATGATAGTCTCCTATGTCTGATCGTTTTCCAAGCAGTTTAGCCAAGCCTCCGTGCATAAAAGTTCGCTTGGTACCAAGCAGCCAAGTGGCGCAAAATGCCGTTGTCAGGGCCAGCAAAAAACCCGTTAAATAATGGAACAGGTTCATGGGCCCAGGCTGCACAACAAAAGCCGTCATTGGTATTCCGGTTAGACCGAACGAATTGGACACGACCTTATGAAAAGCGACATACGCACCTCCGACGGCCCCTCCCGCCGCAGCGCCCAGAAAGGGGCGACCCAGCTTCAGGTTGACGCCATAGGTAACCGGTTCGGTGATGCCAAATAGAGCGGTGATGGAAGCAGGCAAAGCCACCTTCCTTAAAGCCGCGTCCCGGGTTCCGGCATACACCGCGAGTCCGGCTCCGGCTTGGGCGATATTCGCCATGGACCAGATCGGCAGCAAAAAATTGACGCCGATGTCCGGATTGGAGATTAATCCGGCTTCCACCGTCTGAATGCCGTGATGGAGTCCGGTGATCACAATCGAACTATACATTCCGCCAAGCAGTAGGCCAAAAAGTACGCCGCTGGAGGCGAACAACCGCTCCAGCCAAACGCCCAGAAAGCTCCCCAACCGGAAGGCCATCGGCTCAATGATCAGTAACGCCATGCCGCCCGCCAGAGCAAAGCTGATAAAAAGAGCGAAAGGAAATGCTCCGGACGACGGAAGCCGGCGGCGCAGCTTTTTCTCTATGAAAGTCAACAATAGTGTCGAAAGAATCGTCGGAATGATCGCCCCCTGGTGCTCAAATTGGGGAGCCATTATCAAGATGTGAACGCTCCATGGTCCCGCACCCGGCTCGGCTGGCCACAGAAAACCGGGATGTGTTATGACAATACCCATCGCCGCCCCAAGAACCGGAGTTCCCCCGAACCGCTTGGCCGTATGATACCCGAACAGGACCGCCATAAGCTGAAAGGCCGATCCCGTCAACAGCGACAAGACCCGGAACCAGACGTTGCCCGGATCATTCCAGCCAAAAGCCCCCATCAAGCCCAATAGGCCAAGCAGGAGCCCCGTCCCGACAAATAGCGGAATAACGGGCACAACCACATCGGAAAAGAATTGAACCGCGTCCAGCGACCGCCGTATAAACGAATGCACCCCATCGTTTTTGTGTTTGGATGTCTTAAGGCCGGTCTGTACCTCTTGCCGCTGTAATGTTGGCAAAGCGGCGGCCTCAAGCATGCCGTTTACCTGACGGGTGACTTTAAAAACGATTTCCGGTCCAAGGATAATCTGCAGTTGCCCGGTTCGCGCGAACAGCCCCCGGACTTCGTTCAACTCGTTCAGACGATCCTCATCAACAAGATCGCTATCTCGCAGCCTGAGACGGAGCCGTGTCGTACAGTGCGTACATTCGATAATATTCCCGACTCCGCCGGACAGCCCCACCAGGCGCGTCGCCAACCCCTTCACCGACCCGTGAGCCCCCGTCACACTTCGCTCATCCTGCTGCATGGATGATCCTCCCTCTTATTTTCAAACTGCTGGAAAAGCTTCCGGTAAAAAGGTTACAATTTCGTCATCTATGGCAATAGTTCTATTTTGACCACTTCACTTTCCAAAATCAATGGTCAAGAAATACCAAAAAAGACGGAAAGCCCACGTATTCACGCGGACTTTCCGTCTTTTGATCTATTGTCTTACACTACTCCGCCACTCGGGCCAAAAGCTGCTGCACATAATCGGTGTAGAAGCGATTCCCGTTGCGGGTATCGAATTTCCCGGCGGCGGTCAGGGCGAGTCCGGTGTAGATGTCCGACAGCAAGGATACATCGCTCGATGCGGCGGGATCGGTAATGTAAGCGGGCAGCCGGATGTCGAATTTCACCTGCTCGCGGGCCAACCGCTTGAACAAGGCAGCCGCCGAGCCGTCAAACATAAGGCGGGACAGCATATCTTCATGGTTGTGGGTTAACGGCGCGAAGGCTTCATATACCTCCAGGCCCCTGAAGGGATCAGTCAAGCTCAGATAAGCCATATGCAGCCCCGCGGGTTCGATAAAGTCGCGTTTTCCCTTGATAAGCCGATAGCTCTTACGTTCCAGTTTGGCCGCTTCTTCCAGCCGTCCGGTACGATACAGCGGCATTAACAGCTTGGGATAGGTGACTTGCGGCACTTCGGCGCAACTCATCCACCTGTCCAGGATTGGCTTCGCTTCTGCCAGAGCCTGCGTATCGTTTCCCCAGCGGAAATGAAATTCCACAAGGATATCCTGCTCGCAAGCAAGGCAATTACTCAGCGAATCCCGGTCAACCGCGGTCCACTTGTCCATAGATTGCTTCGCCTCTTCCAGATCTCCCGTCAACAGAGCCAGACTGAAACGGTAGTAGTGATAAGTCCGTTCCGAATAACCGGCCTTCTTGGAGCGAAGATGAAAATCCTCCAATAAATTATGGATCTGAACAAGCTGAATGTCCGGTAACGAAGAAATTTCCTCCAGAATCCATTTGTATGACCATATCAGGTCATGCAGATCATACTCGAATTGCTCAGGGTGTTTATCGTACTGCCCCAGCTTCCACGAGAAGGCAACCAACGCTTTAACCGGATAGCCGTTAAAAGCCGCTGCCTTCACCAGCTTGCTCCGCGCTTCATATCCTTGTTCTATATTACACGCTGTATCGGCTAAGCGGATGGCCTGCTCCAGCAGAGCTATTTTGGCGTTGGCATCCGGCATATCCATAGCTTCGTCCAATAATTGATCAAAATCAAGCTCCATGCTCATTCCCGCTCTCCTCCCCCGCTATAGGCCGACAAGCCCAATTCGATAAAGCGCAAAATCCCCTCGTTCAGCACCTGCATTTCTTTTCGGTTCAGCGGATAATGCCCCATCATCAGCGCGTTGACATACAGCATCTCGATCGCGGCAATCAGGATGGCGCGATTCCCGGAGCCAAAAATCCGGGCCACGACATCATTGTCCAAATTCAAGTACAAGGTCGAGTAGAGCTGATCCTCATAAGTGGAGCTCAAGGTATTAAGAATCGACGATAATTCCGTTGTGCTTACCTCTTCCGCGGCGATGAGGCTCCGCAGATCGGAGGATTCCTTCGATAGCGTAAACAAGGAAGGGAGCGTGGACGGTTTGAACCGTTTGAGCTGCACGCGACAGCGAAAGCGCTGCAGCGCCGCATCCCCATCCCGGGTTAGTTCGTAGTACTGTCTCCGTTCCTCCGGCGTAAGGTCGATGAAGGTGAAGGAGACGTCTTCCGGGAGCAGCCGCTCGATCTTTTTTTGCGGGTATAGACTTTGCAAGCCTTCGAGCAGGCCGGCATCGTAGACATATCCCCCGTTGATGACCGGCAGGGCCTGCGCGGAAGCCACGTGCGTAATTTGCCGATACTCATCGAGCGTCAGCGTGTAGTAAATCTCATCATTTTCATCCAGCAGTTCCCCCAGATCTCTGCGGCCATAGCTGCTCTCAAAGGGGAGCCAGCGGTGAATGATGCGGAAGAAAGCCTCATCCTCCACCGCCAATGCTTTCATAGACAAGGCATGCAGTTGAATGATTCCTTTCAGTCGTTCCGGGTCCCGGTCAGCCAACGCCATCAACTCCCGGCGCAGCGATTCCCCCAGTTCTCCGCGAATTGTCTCCAGCTTCTCGTTCTCATAGAAATGCTCCCGCGAAGCCGTCGGCTGAAGTTCATCCGTCCAGATGATGCACCTTACGAAAAAGGCCCAATCCGGAACAATGTTCTCCGCCGATTCGGAAACAAGCATATACTTCAGGTATACGCGATGCGACCGCTTGGCGCTTAGATTGACGGCGTATGGCAAAATATAAGCGATTCCGCAAGTCCCGCCGGAGGAAGAGGTGAGCGGAATAAAATCACGAACCGGCTCTTTGAGCAGTTGTTCGCCAAATTTGAGAACCTCCTCGCGTCTTCCTTGCGCAAGCGACAGGTTGTTCATCCAATCCGGATGAGGGACATTGATGGTCTTGCCGGTCCCCTCCGCCTCGAGCACAATCGGATACGGCAGGAGGGAACCGTAATCGCCAAGCCAGGCTTCCAGATTCGCCGGTTCAAAGTACAACTCACTGCCCGGCTTGCACCGCAGATAAACTTTTGTGCCCATGGACAGCTCACTTTCCAATTTACGTATACTGTATGTACCGTCCGGTTTTCCCCGCCATTCCAGCGAAGGTCCACCCTTTGCCGACCGGGTCAGAAGCACGATCTCATCGCTTACCATAAAACAGGACAACAAACCGATGCCGAAGCGGCCGATAAATGAAGTTTCCCCCACGAGTTTTCCGTCTTTCCGCTTCGACGACTGGCCAATCATCGCGAGAAATTCGTGAATATCCTCCTCGGTAAGGCCCACCCCGTTGTCTTCCATGGCCAACGTGGCTCCGCTGCCGGACCCGATGACCTCTACTCTCACCTGTCCCCGATGAGATGTCTCCATCTCCCGCATAGCGGTAATGGCATCTACGGCATTCTGCAGCAATTCCCGCAAGAAAACCTTGGGACTGCTGTACAGGTGATTGGACAAAATATTGATCATTCCGCTAAGATCGACTTGAAAGCGGAAATCTTCCTGCGCATGGCGATTCATCAAACTCTCCCCTTTTTTAATAGACTACTTTTATAAATTTACCATAATTTTCACCTGGAAGTGGGGGGGACCTGTCGATTAGCGGTGTTGACACACGCTATTCTTCCGCATATACAATGAGAATTGCCGCATTCGGCACAAAGCGCAGATTGGAGGAGCGTAATGCTATTTATACTATTGATGGCGGGAGCGGTCGTAAATGGCGCCCTATGTGCCATAGGAGGCGGCATTTTAATTATGGGAGTGGTGTTCTATCTGATCGGACTTCCTCAATTCAAGCGCTCCGAGAAAACCAAGGTCCGGGACATGGTCAAAGAATCGCTTCCCATCTTTTTCACTCTGCTGATGATCCTTCTTTATATGATGATCACTTACTGGTGCGCGCGTACCGGAGGAACCTTGGCGTTTTCCCGTTCCGCCCCCGCCGAGGTCTATTTGGATCAGGCCAAGAAACTCGTCTTATTGGGCGTTGTGCAGGGATTCTTCTCCCTATTCGCCTTCAAATGGATTCTGCCCGGTGTCATCGGCGAACTGGGATTGGATAAAAAGCATAAATGGAGAATTGCGGCCGGGTTTATCCTCACGATTGCGGGTGGCGGAGCCGCATGGCTGGCCGCGGTTTAGGTCAATTAATTGCTTCCTGCACCTTATCCTCTATTCAATCCCACGCATCATCCTCCGATATATAGGGGAGTGAGGTAAAAATTAGGAGGTTTTTGTATGAAAATAACGGGTAGTAGTGGTAATCACTCGAGCCTCTCGCTTCCCAGACTGGACCTGTCAAATCGAGCAACTGTACCGCCGCAACTGCGGGGAGGCAATTTTAACGGCTTGTTAAGCCATGATCGGGTCGAGATTAGCAAGGCTGGACGCGAACTGGCGGCTGGTTCGATCAAAACACAACCCGCCAAGTATTACGGAACGACAGAAATTAACGAATCGCTGAACCGGGTTTTGCAGGGACAGCCCGAGGAAGTATCCAAGGCGGTGTACGGCATCATTGAATCCAACTTTATGGTTTCCGACTCATGGAATGATGATCAGCGATCCGCGCTGATCGATATCGGCTTATCGCAGGCGAAATACATAGCCGACCAGTATATGAGCGGCGACCAGGCAAATGAGTTTCTGAACACCATGAATACCATTGCCAACCTTGCCCTAACGCGATCCGTCGATCCTGAGACAGACCAAGTAAGTTATGCGATGCCGGAAGAACGCCCTGCGGGCGCGCCGGAGGATTATATTAATCCGGAATCGCTCATGAAACGGTCCGATCCGGAAAGCTATAAGAAGTTTCAACAAGATATAGCGGGCGGCGGAAACGGATTGGAAATCCTCCTTGATTTTGTAAAGAAGATACCGCAAAATCCGCAATGGACAAAGGATTACAGAAATCAGGCCAGCCGTGCCGGGCAGTCGGAGCCACAAACTCGTCCGCTTAACCGATTCGGCTCGGTGGACACAAGCTCTTTTTCAGCCTATAAAGAGAGCATGCAGAGTCTGATGAAACAATTGTCGCTTACCGATGGCCTGTTTGAGCGGAATATGGAGAATTTCTATCAGACATTGGGAATCAACGGGTAGTTTTGAAAGCCGCCAACCATTTTGGCGGCTTTCTTCTTATTTAATTTGTATAATAGAATGCAGAACTATACTAATAGGGAGCGGCAGGTGACTACTCATGATCTATCTACGCGCATGCGAAGAGCCCGAATTGGGAACCTATTATTTTGAAGTCGATTCGGACGGCATCGCCCTGAGACAAATCGTTATCGAAGAGGACGGCACCCGGATCTCTTCCCATCGGAAGCATGAGCACTATCATTTCATGTTGGCCGAGCGCCCGATCGATCTTTCCGACGCTTACTACGAGAGGATCCCCCAAGCCCGGTTTGAGGGACTATGGTCCGAAATTTTGCTGGCTACTCTGGAGGAATGGCGGCAAGTCAAACAAGCTTTACCTGTCGGAATGAAAATCACGGGAAGCATTGAAGCATTTTTTCCGCAGGGTACTTTGGTCGATATGTTTGAAGATCGGGCGGTTGGCTTAGCGGATACAGCCTCCTTAAGAAAAATATCTCCGCCGGAATGGATGTATCCTGGCCACAAGCTGGAAGCCGTTGTGAAAGGCTATGACGAAGTCAATCAATGGGTGTTGCTTGATCAAGCTCGTATGCTGGACGGGGAGCGCCGTTGAACTATAGCCTGTTTTTTTGCTTACAGTTTACCCCAGCCGGATTTTCGTTTTATGGCTAATGGCGGCCATGCTTGCCCGAGGCTGAATGAACACTTGATTAGAAATCATATACGATGAATAAGACCACTGATAGGGGTCATATTTTTGAACCAAGGCTCCCGTCGTGTAATTTCTCACCTGAACGACAGGCGAATCATAGATCCACATCTCTTCGTGCTGCTCGCTGACGTAAATTCCCTCCACATCATACAGGCCCTGATCGAGCAGCACTTCCATCCCTTCCGAACCGCTCCGATACCGGAGGAGGCGAGAGGGGCTATTATGACGATATTGTGCAAAAATGACACGATCTTGCGAATCCCAACAGAGGGCGCCGCAAACGGAATTCTCCGGCATCGGGATATCCTCCGTGAGAATGGCATCCGCATCGTCCCCGGTCAGATGAATGATCCGGACAGCCTGCCGCGACGCATACGCTAACTTTTTACTGTCCCGACTAAACGCAACCGTCTGCGTCATGCCTACCCGGGACGGCAAACCGAGCCAGACAAAATCGTCTTCCCCATACACTGCCCGACCTGTCATATCCCATAACGTTATGTCCTTCCCGAAGCACCCCACGGCCAGCAACTGTTCGTCCGCGCTCATTTGGACCGCCGCAATTTTGCACTTCTCGGAAAAGGTGTGCTGCAGAATAACCTCCCCGCTTGCGAACTCCACGCAGTAGAAGGTCCGGTAGGGTTCGGGGATACCGTAACCGTCGTCGCCTTGAGGATCATAGCTGCCTGCGGTCGGCACAATCAGCAAATAACGGCCTGTCTCGCTAAATGCCACGTATGTATACTCCTCATAATATGCGTTCCGCTCCAATTGCTCCCAATCCAGTCCGGGGTAGGCGTATTCCGCGTGGAGTTCCTTTTTCGCAAAATCATAAACTTTCACGATCCCTACGCCCAATCCTACCGCTAGATACCGGGAATCCGGGCTAAACGCCAGGCCGGCTTCGCCCGCCTTTTCCTCTTGGAAAAGAGGCTTACTGTCCGAAAAAGAACATACTTCTTCTCCGTCAGCCGTACGCAGCACTTTAAGCTCACCGTCTCTATACATGACCGCCAGCAATGAAGCATCCGGGTTCAAACTCACCTGTACGATCCATTCCTCGTAATCTCCCAATTCGATAAAAGCCTGATGCCTCGCTCTCAAACTCTTATAATCCAGACGGCTTCGCTCCTTGATTTTCTGACGAAGTTCATCGATCGGGCCGGCGAAAAACGCTGCTTCTTCCTCGGAAATTTCCAAAAGTTTTCGTTCGGCATCCACCACGTTGTAATCCAGGTAGTCCGCCAGCGCCACGAAGTATTTGATCCTGGAGGCCCATACCGGCTGAGGTTTTCCGTACTCCAACGATCCGCCGAAACTCCGCAGACAATCCGTTTTCTCACGTTCCCGCGAAAATAGGAAGGCCATGTCTTGCAGCATATTCTTCATATGCACAGCCTCCCCCAATTCCTCTTGATTAGCCTCGGCAGTCATCCGGTAAATCTCCTCAAATTGCCGGGCGGCCTGCGCGGCCTTGGCGAACTCGCCATGCAGAACCGCCGCCTCCGCATAAAAATACAAACCGGGAAGGATTATCGTGCCATGCTGCAGATGGTTTCGGGAGCTTATATCTTGTAGTACCGGCTCCCATAACGCGATCGTGTCCGCATACCTTCCCGTGCGATTCCATTCCCTGGATTTATTCAGCATATGCTCCATTGGTCGTTAACCTCCCGTTTATTTTACATAATAAGACGGCTACCGAGCACCTTCAGGGCGGGCTTACCCAAAATCCGGCCCGCGCCGCTGACGAAGGCCCACGCCGTGCAAGGCACTTACGTCAGCCTGAGCTGCGCACACTTTTACGAAAGTTGGAGCTTCGAGGTGGCTCTATCCGAGGTCCAGGCTGCTCGGCGGCCTAACGGAAATAATAGCCCTTATTTCGCGATGATTGGCGCTTCCGGATTTCTAACGGAACTGGTAGCGCCTATTTGAGCTCATTCCCGTCGAATTGACCTCATTTTGCCAAAATAGCGGCTACTGCTTCCGTTAGATTCCGCAACCGGCCGATTTGGACGATATAGCGGCTAGGGCTTCCGTTAGAAGCTCGGCCACAATCCGGACCGTGACGTTGCGACCGGCCTGACGGTAATAGTTGAAACGGTCTCAGGACCGGGTTTGCTTATAGTAGCCGTAGGCTTGCTGCAATGGAATTTGGAGCCTGTCGGCGATTTCCCGGATTTCGATCTCTTGCTCAAGCAAATCCCGAATTTGCCCGATCAGATTGTCCTCGTAGGTCTGGGCTGCGTCGTACGCGGGGGCCAGCATCATTTCCCATATCTCGACGTCGGCATATTCATCTTCAGCCACAATTTCAGCCACGAGTTTGTCCAGTTCGGATCGGGTGACCGCGATCGGCAGTTTCCGGTTATGCACCAGTCCCTCTTTTTCAGCTATCCGTCGATTCACTTTCTCCAGGGCTTTTCGTAATTGTCCGATCGAACCGGCGATATAGCTGCCCGCTCCAGCTCATGTGGCGCAAGAATCGCCATATCAAGCAAATCCGCAGCCTTTTCCCATTCCCGTTTAAGCTGTTTCAATGCTCCCTCTATTTCGGTGTTCAAACGCATTTCTTTATCATCTGCCTATCATCCGATTTTCTGAAAATTTCAACATAACCATATCGATATTGGCGATAATTGGATTCTACGAACGAATCAAGCATTTGGCAAGTACAGGCGGGCCGTGGGCCGCGAGAATCATTGAAGCCCCCTACTGCCCCAAGATATACTAGTGGTTACATGGGCAGACCCTATTTGCCGGGATGGAGGAGGTTAACATGATCACACAGCAACGCGCGGAGTGGAAAAATACAAACAGGCCGGAAAAAGAACGCCTCATGCGCGAGTTGGAAGGAAGACTGCCGGAGGGCTTCTCCTTTCGGGGAATCGAACGGTTTGAGCGCTATGGACAATGCCTGGAAACGGGTATTTTTACGTATAAGGGGAGTGAATTCCTCTGGGTTCCGGGTGACGAGGTTACGCTAGGCTGGAGCACCGATCAATGGCCGGGCGATATGGACCAGGCCACCCTGGACGATCTGCTGACAGGACTGAAGGCTATGGGGCTGGGCGCGTCGGAGGCGGGCCAGGTGCTGCAGGAGCAGATGTCCCCGCCGCGCACGGCCGTAATCGGCCCGATGCTGGTGGAAAGGACTCCGCGCTCCGCCGGGTGGACCGAGGTAACCGAACCGGAGCTGGATCCCGAAAAGCACGCGGATATCAGGAAGCAGTTGCCTCTTTTCAAAGACTCCATATCCTTAAGTTATGAAGTGAGTGAGTCCTACCGACTGGAACGCGACGGGGACCGGATTCGGATCTATCTGTTCGAAAATACTGCGGACTTTGCGGAATGGTCCGTCAGCAAATTGGAGAAGCCCTTCAGTATCCTGACGGAAGACGAATGGGAGTACCTTTACGGAGGCGGAAGCCGCACCCTGTTCCCATGGGGCGACAGCTTTGACTATACGATGAAGGTCGGTCATTTCGGCGAACTGGACCGGCCCGAAATTACCGTATTTAATTTGGAAGAGGGGGACGAAAACCGGCCCTATGACCTCGAGCTTCCCAACGGCTTTGGTCTATGCTTCCTCGGCGATCCTTACCGCGTTGAGCTGGTCGTCTCGCCGAAAGGCGCCGCATCCGGCAAAGGCGGGGACGGCGGCTGCAACATTTGCGGCGGGATGGGGATTTTCTGGGGGTACCTTCCGGTTGCAACCTATTATCGGGACCTGAAAGAGAACGAACTCGATTGGGTGGATCGACTGGATTATCTGCATTATCGCCGAATCCTGCGCCTGTAAAAGATGAATCCTTTGGACCTGCTGGTTTAATTCTCCAATTGATATAATAGGATAATTACACCAATATCGGGGGATATCATGGACCAAACGCTTATAGAACAATTGAACCGATGGCATGAGGAAGACGAGCATCAGCAAATTGTCGACACCCTTCTGGCGATTCCCGGAGAAGAGTGGGATTATGAAGCCGTAGGCCGCTTGGGCAGAGCCTATAACAATCTGGGGCTTTACGAGGAGGCCCTCGCTCAACTCGGCACCATCGCCGAGGCGGGAGAGCAGGATCCGGTGTGGCACTACCGGGTCGGTTACGCTCTCTATCATTTGCAAAAATATAAAGAAGCGGCGGAATCCTTCGCCGCCTCGAACCAGCTTGAACCCGGCGATCCGGATTTCGAATATTTCCTGCAAATGAGCCGGGGGAAAGCGGAGAAGCAGCAACGGCAGGAGCGGCGCCTTGCCGCCAAACGGGAGGCCGCCTCGAAATCCGGGGGCGAGAGCGAGGACCATGTCCCTTTCGCGGGGATGCCGCTCGCCGATTTTTGGGAGGACAGCGACTACGCCAGGAAGGAATACGTTTCCGCGCCGCCAACCGATGAAATGATCGCTTCGGTAGAGAAGGAGCTGGGATACAAACTGCCCGCATCCTATATCGCGCTGATGAAGCAGCAAAACGGAGGAATTCCGAAGAATACCTCCTTTCCGATGGAGGAAGCGACCTCCTGGGCCGAAGACCATATCGCCATTTCGGGCATCCTGGGCATCGGCCGGGAAAAAAGCTACTCCCTTTGCGGGGATCTCGGCAGCCAGTTTATGATCGAGGAATGGGGATATCCCGATATCGGCGTGGTGATCTGCGACTGCCCTTCGGCAGGCCATGATCTGGTCATGCTGGACTACCGGGCCTGCGGGCCGGATGGCGAACCGGAGGTCATTCATATCGATCAGGAAGACGACTACGAGATTACCTTCGTGGCCGAAAATTTCGAGGCGTTTATTAGAGGACTCGTGCATAGTTCGGAATACGACACCTCCGACGAAGATAAGATCACGGATCTGCACAACGTAGCTCACGGCAGTTTCTCTCCCTTACTCGCGGAACTGTGCGCCCAAGTGACGGAAGTGGAAAAGATCGAGCAAAAAATCCGCCGCATCTGCACGCAAATCGTCGAAGAAAAAGGCCATTTTTCCTTTCATGCGGATGAACTTTCGTACCTGATGTATGACGTGCAGTTTTGGCTTTACACCAAGTCCTATCCGGATACGGATCGCCAGCGCTACCTGGACATTTACCCCAGCATCATCGCCTTCGGCGCGGGGGAATTCAGCCAAGGCGGCTATGCGCCCGGATGGATCTCCGGCTGGCTGGACCTGCGCTTGAAGGAGGGGCGGATCGTCAAGGAGCACGAGCGGCTACGGTTTACGGATCTGGCCGCGGCCGAATTGATCGGACAATTGAAGGAAGCCTGATTCGTCCGGCCGGCAGGCCGGCAGATCAGAATGACCGGCCCTCCGCTAACCGAGTGGCATAAGCAAAAGCCCGCGCAAATGGCGCGGGCTCTTTTTCGCTCAAATCTGAAGTTTGAGTTCACTTCAACAGCGTCAACATTTGCAGCGCCACCAGCTGTTCCAGGCCTTCCTTCAGCGGAGGCTGAGCTTTCCGGGCCGCTGCGGCCAGTTTTTTGACGTTCCCGAAAATCCGGCACAGCACCAGCTCGCGTTCATGAATCTCTTTGCCCTTCAACGCCTGGACAAGCGCTTCGGCAAGCTCGGGAGTGTCGATGACGGCATTTTTCACCGGCCTGCCCTCGTCATTGCCCCCCAGCAAAATCGCAACAAATACCGGCATATGCTCCGCCTGTAATCCATGCGCCTCTATAAACGCCTCCGCATAGCTGTCCTGTACCATTTGATGCTCCGTATCCACCAGCTCCATATAGCGGCAGACCAACGGAAAATAAGCTTCGCTGTATAAGCCCAGTCCCATAACGGCGTAGGTGCCCGGCATAACCGATTTTTCCCCCGGCTCCACATCCTCGTACCACGCAAACTCCTCCATCGCGATGTCGGCATATTCCGCCAGCTTGGGGAACAGGACCGGATAACTGAGCGCGTTGGCAAAAAACTGGTGCAGTTTGGATTTCGCCAGCTTTTTCAGCGGCAGAAAATGCTTCTGGCTGCTTTTCAGCTTCAATTGATAGCCTTTGGGAAATCCCTGACGCAATAGGCCGATGATATAGTCCAAAGCTTCTCCGTAAGCCGACGCTTCTTCGGAAAGAATCCGAATTTCGATCGTCCGCGTCACATCGTTGTTCTTGCCTTCGACCCTCTCTCCGCGATAGGTGCTGGCAAACTTCCCGCTGCCCGTTTTCAAATAATCGGCGGCCCGCTGCGAGCCCAATTGAACCGCCAGCTCCAAATAGTCCTGACGGTTATTCGGCTCGTTGAGCCCCACCTGCAGGGCGGCATACAGGAAGAAATCCAGTTCACCGCCGTCAACCGCTTGCAGATCCTGTCCCACCTTCAAAGTCCAGTAGTTCCCATAGTCACGGATACGATCGAAATACCGCGGTAAAAAATACTCCTGCGCCCATCTGTTAAAGGCGGCGGTACAGTGCCGGTCCCATTCGTCGTGGCGGCTCGGGTCGGAACGCAGCTTTGCAGAAAGCCGGCGGATCAGCGGGTCGATCTCTTTCTCCTCCTGCCGCATCAGCTCCGGATCGACCAAATGATCGGCAAAGAAGAACAGGTCCTTCTCCCTCGGCATGTTGTCGGGTGAATCGGAAAGAACTTGAGTTTGAATAAAATGCTCCAGCGTTTTGCGGAGTTCCGTCCGCTTGGCTTCATTTGTCAGTCGGCGGCTCAACGAAATTTTGGACGCCTCCCGTTCAAATTCAAACACGACTTGAAACCGGAAATCAAAAAAGGACGGACCGAACTCCTCCGAGCGAAACAGTTGATCTATCCGATTACACAAGGCAGGGAAAAAATCCTCCGTTAGCTGCTCGTCGGTCAATTCCGCAATATAAGGACCCGCTTCGATTTTATATGAACTATCGCTCCAGGAGAACGGCTCATAGGTATCGATGTGAATTTTTCCCGCTTCCCAGGTGAATTTGCCCTTCCTCCAGGCCACCTGAAGATAATCCATGATTCCTGCCTGCAGCTTGCTTCGGGGCTCAAGTTCGTTGATCCGCCCGCTTTCCTTGGTGTAAATCGCCATGACTTCTTGCCAAACCTCATTAAGAAAAGCCTCCACCGCCTGATTCATTGATCTGTCCTCCCGTGAAATAATTAATAGGGGTAAAAAATAGAATGACGCTTATGCTATGCTTCTTCGTCTAATTTCAGCCGCTGCCTTAACTTCAGAGCCAGCTCCCGCCAAAGCTCCCCTTCCAGGCTCTCCGCAAGTTCCGACTCGTCCTTCTCCAGCCAGTAATCCCCATCCAGCAGCTCGTACATATCGAACAGCGTAATTTCCGGGATAGCCGGGTTGGCGAATGCGCAGAGCATCGGTTCCGGGCCGTCGTCCCAGTTGTAACCGCCCACGACCGCATGAAGCAGAACCGGGGAGTCCAGACGCCGGATTTTGTCGCACATGTCTTTGCCGGATTCTTCATACAAAATATCGTCCACGACCTCTTGTTCCTGCGGTGTCAATGTAAGGCGGACAGCACCGGCTGTCCCGATCAGCATATCGGCGATCTCTTTGTTCCCGCGGGCCGCGTTCCAGGCGGTTGCCAGGATGCCCTTCGCCGAATCCAGCTTCGCACCGGTCTCAAGCAACTTGCGGATCGCTTCCTTTTGCTTGAATTTGACCGCTTTTTTGAGCGCCGTATCCCCCAGCTTGTCTTCCGCCTCCAGGTCCGCTCCCGCGTCCAGCAACACTTCAATAGCCTCAATCGGCATTCGATTCGTCAGAAACAGCATAAGCGGGGTTCTGCCCCGATCGTCCCGCTCGTTTACGTCCAGCTCGGCTGCGGCGTTTCGGACCGTATCCAAGTCTTTCGTCCGGCTGACCTCATTCCAATTCATAGACTTAGACTTCCTCCCTTTTTGATAGATTCGACTGGTAAGCGACAATCCTTCAGGTTAAATATTCCAACCATTTAGCCGATAAACAAGGAGTGGCAGCTATTCTCAACTAAAGGAGGTGTTTTCCACATGAAACTTGAATCGCTATCCCTATTCAAGTCGAATGCTTCCACGCCATCTCCTCCCTCGTCCAGATTGGAACAGCTTATGCACATCGCCCAAAACGGCGCCTCCGCGGCAGAGAAACGAAAGATGGCCCGAATGATGCAAATGCGGATGGAGCAGGAATCGGTAGGGACCCTTTTCGCCAATATCCCTGAAGTTAAAGGGAACGCGGAGGTACAGCCGAAGGAGGACTCGGAGAACGGAGATAAAGTATCGAATGAGCATGGAGATACCGTACAGATTTCCGATACGGCCAAACAGCAATTTGAGACCAGCCGCTCCGAAAACGGCGGATCGTCCCCTGAACCGGCCGCTACATCCTCACCCGCCACCTGACGCGGCGATTGACGGTGTGCAGAGGCTGTCCTATAAGGGACAGCCCTCTTTTGACAAGGCCGTTTTTTGTCCCGACAGAAAAACAAGCTGATTATCCCCGGACAATCGGGGACTTGACTCCGCCGTACCTCTTTAAGTCGAACGCTTTTGCCGTCCAGCAACTCCCCATGTACTAGTGCCCCTTCAGACATCGTAGTAGGGAAAAATCGTATTTAACCCGCGGGGATCAAGGGGCCTAGCGCATTTTCTGATCCTTCCAACTTCAAAAAGATGCAAATCTGCAGGTAATTTCAGTCCGGTCCCTGAGGGGATTCGAAAAAAGGTGCAAATCTGCAGGCATTTCTGGCGATTTTAGAGAAACGAGCCGATTTCGTCGAAAATCCCTGCAGAATTGCAGGAATTTTGAAATCATTGTTCCAAACAGAAAAAAAACATACACATATGCAGGTATTCTATGTTATCAAGGTCCTCTGATGTGGCGCGCTGGATTGGAGCAGCTGTTAATGCTGGCTTTGCAATCATAGCAAGTATCTTTTTATTTTCTGCTCAAACAACGTAATATAATGGAATTTACGAGGATACTTGTCTTCACGCAGCATATCGAGCAGCACCGATTGTCCCTCCGAATAGCATACCGCGTACTCGCACTCGTCATATAACAGCCGTGACAACCTTTGAACGTTCTCTATATTTTCCTTGGTCCGCCATCCAAAACGAATCATATCCAACTGGTCCAGCGGATCACGGTAAGTGTCCAAAACGATACAAATACCGGGCTGTTCTTTCCTGCCGAATACCAGCACATCCCCCGTGTTCACCGGATTATCAAAATAACGCTCATAAACGGCTTCCACGGGAACGCGGATGCTCAGCGCATCCATCACCGCCTGAAAATTCGGATGAGGGATATACTCGTCGCGCTGCTCGTCCGGATACAATACCAAATCGGAAATCGAGGCCATGATCGAAAAATCAATATACATAGACTAGCCTCCTTCCTTATACTTTTGCTATTAGCTGCTACCGTCCCTTACACTGCTCAGCTTTGCTGATACACGCTCGCGGTCAGCCTGTCCTCGGGACACACGAACATGTAGAAAACGCCTTCCCCCATGTCGAAATCATCCCAGTCCACTTGGCCGACAAACCGCATTCGTTGGTCGCAGCAGGGACACTGCGGGTATTCCGCATCCTGGACCCAGCCCGGATGCCCCCCGATTTGCGAGCCTTGTTGGGACATGCCCCACTCTGCGGCGTAAAACGGGGATCGCGGCGTCTCAGACAGAGTAGGCTCGCCTGCGTTTCCCGCCGCATCGAAGGGTTCGCTGTCCTCCGGATCGAAGACCGGCAGGTAGTCCGGCTCCACGTTAAAGCGGCTCCAGACGGGGACGCCCCGGGAATCAAGCTCCATGTAGATGATGCCGAAACAGCCGCAGCGCTCGCAGGTTTCAACCCGCAGACGTTCCGTCGGCAGACCGAGATAGGCCACGGACGGATGAGAAGCGTCCACATCGATCAGCGCGGTCAATTTCCCTTTGCACCACGGACAGACGGAGGAACTGCTTTCCAGGACCAGAAAGCTTGCCACCGGCGGCCCGTCAGCATCAGCCTGCCCCAGCTTCGGCTCGGGCTCATCCGCAAGGGCAATCGCATAATTCGGCGGATGAATCAAATCGCGCCGCGCACCATCGGAGGTGAGCTCCCAGCCCGCTTCGAGCGCATAAACTTCAGGCGCGACATACAGCCGCTCAGCCCACTGCGGCGGGTGGACCCGCCATTCCCGGAATCGGCCGACCACCTCGGAATCGCCGATCCAGCTTAAGATCAGCAGGACATGATTGCGGTTCTCGTCGTCTTGCTCCACCTGCTCAAGCAGGCGGTTCCTGATCTCCGCGGGCGCATCCTTATACAAAATAGAAGGATAATAGATACCGCGTTCCATGAGCTCGGGCAGCACCCCGGCGATATTTTCGTTCCGGTAACATACCAGCGCCAACAGGATATTTTCCGCAATATCCTTATCCCCGTCTCCGCTCCCGCTCAACAGCTCCACCGCATAATCCAGCATCCGTCCGGCCTGATCGGCCGTTAGGGAAACATAGACCCGTTCCTTCTTCAGCGGATAACGCACATATTGGATCAGCGGGTCATGCCGCCTTGGAGCATGCATGATCTTGAGGATTTCCACCGGATCCGTCAGACCCTCATACAAGTTCACCGTTTTGCGGTTCTGCTCGATGTAAGCTTGATATTTCTGCTGTTCCTGCCACTGATGGCAGGGCATGCAGTAGCCGCCTGTTTTGGCGGCCGTGGTCGGCAAAATGGTTGCTTTGCATCCTTCCGTTTTGCAAGGGATACGTTCGGTCATGATGATTCCACCTCCATAATTTAGCGCTCTCTCCCTCTCCGGTCAGGGTCCAATATCGTTCTGAGTATTCCTCGTACTTGCGTCAAAGCAGCGGGCACTTTCCGTTCCATCTCCTCCCTAGCAGCAAACCCAAACTCCTCAAGACGGCGGCGCACATTCGAACGGATATAATCTTGGTCCGTCTTATGCTGCCAGAGCAGCCGTTCATACGATTCGAGCAATACGGGGTCGGGCACGTCCGACAACGCCTGCACGGCGATGTGCTGCACACGGACCTCCGGATCTTCGAGCGCTGTCATGAAATCGGACAGGTACTCGGCCTTTCTTGCGGATTTCCCCGCCTGATAAACGGCCTGTATGCGAAACTCCTTGTCCGGATGACGGAAAAAAGGCAGCATCCAGGCCACCATGTCCACGCCGGCATCGTTCAAAATGTACGTCATAAAGCGAAATGCCTCCGCATTCGTTTCCCGCGGCAGCAAACGGACAATCTCCTCTGTGAATCGCTGCTCTCCCGGGGGCATGTACCACTTGATATACTGCAGAGCAAGCAGGCGGCCTTCGGCTTCCGTCCCGTTCAGCTTGTGCCGGATCAGCGGTTCCGCCCGGTCGAACCTGGTTTTGGCCAGCACCTGCAGCGCCCGGCGGACTGCTTCCCCCGAGCTCTCCCGGCATAGCTCCTCCAGAAAAAGGACCGTTTCATCGGCGATTTCCGGCAGCTTGAGCATCCCTTCCAACGCCTCCAGCTTGACCGCTTCTTCCGTCGCCGCAGCATACAGGTCCAGCAGCGCGCGATCGTCTCCGCCCCGGCCCATGCCGAACCAAGAGTCGTCGTAACCGGCGATCGTCTCATCGAGCCAACGCTCGTACCAATCCAGAAAATGCTCTTCATATGTAAAAAAGGACCGGTGGCTGTCCAGATCCAGATAAACCACTTTCCCCCGGTATTCGCCCGTTATGACCAGCATCGTTTCATAGCTGCACCCCTGTTCGCCGATATTCAGCAATCCCTGAACCCACTTGGCGACCCAGTCGTCATATTCCTCGTCGCTCATGGTGTTGGGATCGGGATCGTTCGGCTCCCCGTCCATGGCAGCCTGGCTCATTTGGGGCCGCAGGGCCGCAGGCTCCCCCATGCGGTCCATCTCTATGGACTGCTTGGTCCCCAGCGGGTGAATCCCGTAGTAAGGGCCTGCCCCGCCGTTCCCGATCTCCGTCAGAAAAGCGGCATATTCCGCGGGCAGCACGATGCCGTGCGTTTGCTCGAAGCGCCGCAGCTCCACGGGACTCAGCCGTTCATTCAGCCTATACCGATGGGACCTGGCTCCGAATACCCGACAATCCGGGTCCGCTTGTGCGGCCAGCACGAGCTTGCGGCGGATTCGATTCAACTGATTTTTCAAACGAGGTCCCTCCTTCTAGCCAAAAAAACTATGGTATACTTTGGGATGACATTTAACGGAAAGGATGCACGAAGCCTGATGTTAAAGGAACGGATCGACTATTTGTGCAAAAAAAGAGAGATCGCCCGCAAGGAGTTGGTGAACGGCCTGGTTACGCAGGCCCATTTCGCCAACATTCTGGCTGAGCGCTACCCGCTGCCCGAGGATTTGGCGGTACAAATCGCGGGCCGGCTCAGCGTCACCCCCGCTTACCTGCTGGAGGCCTCGTCCGTGTCGGAGGAAACGCTATCGCGGGCGGAAGCGGTCTTCGACCTGTTGTCACGGTCGGCGGCCACCCTCGATGAACAGCAGGTTGGCGAGCTCCCCGACAAGGACGACACCCTGACCGTCGAACTGACGACCGCATTGATGAAAGCCGTCTACTACCAGCAGTGGAATAACACGATAGCCTACGATTATTTACACCGGAACTACCTGGATTTTTTCCTCGAAAAATATGGCCGACTCGAAGGCAACAGCATGCCCCAACTGCCGATGCCTGCGAAAAAAGCTCTCTACTATTACCGTATCCAGCTGTTCCGGTCCCAAGGGCGTTATGACGAGGCGTTGAACCAGTCCCGATATCTGGCGGACATGCTTGACCCCGGAACGGAAATATGGATTACGGCGCAAAATTTTATGCTGGAATCCTACATCTATTTAAAGCAATTCGACCAGGCGAAGCGGACCTTTGAGCATACGATGAAACACGTTTATGAGCAACGCTGGTTCCATCGTCTGTCCGAACTCTATATCGCCTACAGCGGCTATAACTTCTCGGTCGGACTGGTTCAGGAGGCGCTCCTTGCCCTGACGATGGCCGAGGCCAACCTGGTTTACGCCGCCAACCAAGGCGAGTTGTTTCCGGCGCTGATCAACAATCGGATCATTATGCTGATCCTGCTGGGCGAACACGACAAGGCCGAACAGGAGATCGCCCGTTACGAAGAGATAACTCTCCGGGAACCCGAGGAGGTCCGGGTTCAGTTCCGGCCGCTCATCCATGTATACCGCTGCGAGCTTGCCGTAAGCCGGAAGCAGTGGACCTTGCTGGAGAGCGAGATCGCCATGCTTGCGCGGACCGCACATAACGACGACCAGCAAATGTCGCTGCTGTTTTACCGAAGCCGGCTGTCGCTGGCCCAAGGCCGGTACGAGCCATTTATGGAACAGGCTTTGGCCTGCCTGCCCTATTACGAATCGGTCCGGCAGGCCAATCGGCTGGAGCCGCTGTACGAGACGCTGGCCGTCGTTTCCGAGGAGCTCCGCAAGTATAAGGACGCGGCGGCTTACTATAAGAAGCTCGTTCAGCTGTTGAGGAGCAAGTAGAGCAAGTAGGGGAAGCCTTAGGCTCCCCTACTCACCGTATTAGCGGCCTTTTGGGCCGCTATTTCGGCCCGATTCGGCTTCGCGGGAATAATAGCGGTCCAAAAGCGCCTTATTTCCCTGATACGGGTTCCGAAATCAGGTTTAGGCCCGCAATCCCTCAAATTAAGACTCCAAAAGACCGCTATATCACGCCGTCCAGCGAATCGGACAAAATAGCGCCTCAAAAGATCCTTACATCGAAGAGTAATTGACGATGATCGCCTCCCGCGAAGCCTCGTCATAAGCGATCCAGAGTTCGTCGCCGACCTCCACCCCGTACATCGGTTCGATCGTTTGGGTCATCCGGTAGGTCATGCCGCCTCTTTCCAGCGTGATCGTGGCCAGCGGCCGTTCCCCCAGCGTGCCGTCGTACTGGACCGAGGTCACCTTCGCCGCTCCCTGCTTGCCGCCGCGATGCAGCCGGACTTCCTTCAAGTAGTCGTCTTTTCGCATCGCGACAGGAACCGTTATGCCGGCTTTCACCGGAAGTTCCCGCGGCACATAAAGGCTGTTTATCTTGCGAAGAGGCACCGAACCTTCCGTGAGCAGAACTTCGAACAGCATGAGCTTCCGTCCCCCGATCGTAATCGGATACTCCTCCACGCGGAGCACTTCGCCCTCCAGGGTAAACTGCTCCGACTTTTCAAAACTGCCTCCGTTTCCGTAACTGTAAAGCCGCACCGTCCCCTGGATCAGCGCCAGGGAAGCCCGTTCGCCGACGCGGTATTCGAACCCCGGCGGCTGCACCACCGGCACGACGTAATCGCGCCCGTCAGCCGTAAAGTGGAGCTGCAGCGCCTGTCCCCGGTTCACCCTGCCGTAAGGTTCGATCCGCCGCAGAACCGCGTTGCGGATAATTTCCGGCTCCGTTCCCGGCTGCTGCCCCATGTCCTTGAGATCTTCTTCCGTGATAAACACGGCCTTGTTCTTTTTACGGTTATAGCTGATCATGACAGGATCTCCGACCTTAATATCATTCAGGTACGAGATGACCTGCTTGATTTCGATCTCCTTAACCTGCCCCTCGTCCTCGAACCGGACGGTAAACCCGACCTGCGGCCGCTCGTTCACATAAAGGCCCGTTTCCCGCATATCGACGATCTTGCCCGGCAGCGCTACACCTTCGGCGATTTTTTTGGATCTCGTTCCACTCAATAGGCGAGGAAGCAGAGCTCCGCTGAAGATGGTGGCCAACGGAATAAACAGCCAAACCGCCCAGTTGATCACGAGTGGGCCGCCTTGCCTTACGTAATTCCAAAAGCTTGAAAACGATACGCGCGTTTCGTTTTCGGCGACCACCCAGCTTCTGACCAGATCGCCCCCGAACACCTTGGCCTCCCGGCTTTTGACATTGACAAATCCCGCCGCCGCATGCTCACCGTTTACATAGTAAAGCGTATCGCTGTCCGGTTCTTTGTGGAACTCGATATCCTCCCCTTTCAAATCCTCATAAGAGAGCTTTCCGAGCAAATCGGTGGCATCGCTGTATTTCCCGGTTTTCTCATTGAACACATAGCCCAGCACAGTCCCGTTCAGCTCATCTTCCGCCGTCGATCCGGCAATCAGCACCTCTTGGTCGTTCAGCAGAAAAACCTTGGCCTGATAAACCGGTTTGGGCGTCGGTACAGAGGCTCCCCATTCGCTCTTGGCCGCGTTATAAAACACGGCCTTCCCGGGATAGTCGCTATTCTCCCGGACCAGCTTCGTGTTGTTGAAGCCGAAGTGCTTGGCGAAACTCGCCCCGGCCCGGTCCTCCGCGTCGAATGTGTTCTCCTCCTTGTTTTGCAGGAGTACGAGCGGCCGCCCGTTTTTGTCCATAATCCCGCTGACAAACGCGGTTCTGTCGTCTTTCAGGCTCACCGAAAAGATCGGGACCGCCTGATCGTTCTCAAAGCTGCGGTGAACTTCGTTCACACTAACAGGTCTCGCCGGAAGTAGATCGGGCTTATTGAAATTCGCGATTTGCAGCTTCCCGTCTTTCACCTGGGCCAGATAGAGCGCCTGCCCTATCGTTTCCCCCGACACAATCAGCCGGCCGCGCCACGAATAAGTCCCCGAGCCCATTCCCCCGGGTATGTGCACCGTTGATCTTGCCAGTTCTTCAACCTCCCCGGACGGGCGGATAAAGTTGATCCGCAGCCCGTTGCTGGTGTTATACGTCGGTATGATCACACCGCCTTGCTGATATACCGCCGGTCCCAGTTCCCCGCTAAAGTCGGAGTCCATGACGAACTCCTTCAGCACATTTCCGGTGGCGGTATCAAACAGCCGAGCCGTAAACTCCTCTTCGCCGAGGTCCTTTTCAAAAACCCCCACAGCTTTGTTCCCCTCATCCAGCGCATAAACCCCTTTCGGAGTCGGCAGGTATTCATCGACATTCCCGATATAGCGGTTGTAGCTGTTCCATACGGACACACTTAACAGAATTCCGGGTATAAAGAACACCAGATTCAGCAGCGATATTCCCCGCATTTTTTTCACTTTACGACCTCTCCCTTCCTAAAACACACGGCCGTTCTCAGCCATCCTTACAGATACGCCCCGAAATAGAACTCCGCCTTTTCTCTGGAATAACCGTCTTCCCCTCTCCAAGTGGCCATCGAGTTAAAGTCGGTGCCGCGGCCCCGTTCCTTCCGGTAGTCGTCTCCGGACTGCAGCAGCCCGGCGTATCCCCAGATTTCCATCACAGAATCCCGTTCGTCGCCATTGGACGGAAAAACATCCTTCCAGCGTTTCTCCAATTGCCGGGCCGCTTCTTTATCGCCGCAGGCTTCCACCGATTCAAACATGCGCTTAAGAATCGTCACGTCCTCCGCGCTGACCGCCAATTCCTCTTCCTGTCCGGCAAGCAACTCTAAATCCATTAGGCAATAGATCAGCCAGTTTAAACGGACGCCTCCCCATTTCACGCGTTCAAAATTTAGGACGTTCCAGTCCTGATTGATATATTGTTCGTTCGCCATCAGCCTTCTGTCGTTGCAAGCGCTGCAAGCGGAGTAACTCGGCTGTTCGGCCGGCTGTTCCGTGTAGGTATGTAAAGGCAAGTCGTACGTTAAAGCATAGCTGGAAAGGGCACTTCGTAAGTAAACCTTGCGCGTGGAAAGACTGTGCAGGAAGGCGCGTACCACTTTATCCTTTGTAATCGACTTCTCGTGCAGCTCCCGGAGCCGGCGAATGCACTCGTCATGCGAGATCGTCACCGGGTCGAACATAACGCCTTTGCTCTTCGCATACTCGAAATCTTCATCCGTACAGAGCGGACCGCCCGCTCTCCAGCGGCCGGAGCTCCAGTAGGTGTTCAGCAATATTTTTTTGGCCTTGGCATCCATCGCCTTACGCCTCCCGTTCACTCAAAGATTTGCCCCACATAAACTCCGGGGTTCGCCATAAATTCCGCATATTTCGCCAGCGGCGCGTATTCCTGATGCTCCACGTCATAGTAACCGATCATTTTGGAGCCGGGATGCCAGACGAGAAGGATATCGCTGTAATTGTCCATCTCGGCGGACAGACGCAGCAGCTTTTTACGGCCGAGCTTCATTTCGATCGTGTCGGTCAGGCTGAAGAAATCGATATAATTCACATCGTATTCGTTATCCGGCAAAGTAAGGCGAAGCTCATCCCCGCTCAAAAAGGCCACCAGCTCCGCCGGAAGATGATAGCTTTTGAGCGCATGCAGCTTGTTGCTCCGCTTATGAAACTCCGGCGGTTCCAGCGCTTTGAGATACTCCGCCATTTCGCGGTTTTTCGCCGCTACCGCGATCGTATACGGCCGCTCCCCGTCCTTTTCGGCCAGAGTAACATCCGCCCCGCGCTCGACCAGATAGCGGACCATGGCCATGTCTCCGTTTCTGGCCGCAACGGTCAACGGGGTCGCCCGGTAAGGGTACACCATGTCCGGTTCGTTGTAATTGATATCGACCCCGTGGTCCAGCAAATATTCGACGATGTTCAACTTATGGTCGGAAACGGCAGTGCGCAGCGTTTTACCCCCGTGCTCCCGTAGGTCGAGCCCCAGCTCGCGGATCAGCGGAATATGGCCGGACTTTCCGTAGTAGGCTTCCTGATAAGCCCCCGAGCCGACATGGTTCACCAAGTCGATTCGGGCCCCCTGCTCCCGGACGAAGCGGACAGTCTCCTCCCGGCCGTACCGGACCGCCAGCAGAAAGGCCGGATTTCCCGGTTCGTTCAACTCCGCACCGTGCCGCACCAGCAACTTCACAATCTCGAGCCGATCCATAATCAGGGCCAGATCCAGGGAGGATAACTTGATATGGGTCCCCAACTTCATCTTCTCTTCTATATTCCATCCATCCGCCAGCATCGTCTCTACCGCCGCCACATCCCCTTTGTAGATGAATAACGCCATTTCCGGCAAAGTTTCGAACTTCCCTTTATCCTTGATCTTGTACATAACTGTCCCCTCTCCGCCATAAATCCGGCCAAACTTTATTCCGCCGCCGTAAAGACCAATACCCGCCCGTCGGCATTGATGACCTGCGTACCGTTGCCGAGCTCCGCCAAGGGCCGCTCCCAATGGACATGTCCGCAGCAGACCAGCAGAGACGGCGCGGCTTCAAGCTCCCGCCGGATTCCCGGATGACCGGGCAGCCCCAGTGCCGGCACGTCCGGCCCCTGATGCAGCAGCAGCACATCCGGACCGCGGCGAAGCAGATTTCTCAGCGCGTTCAAGTAGTCCGCTTCGGGCCTCCGGTTCGGCTTGCCCGCCCTTCCGGTCACGCCGCCCAAACCGCCAACGACAAGCCCACGGTGCGGAGCCGTCTTCGGCTCGGCATAGAAATCCACGCCCGGGGCAGCCTCGAGCTTGGCGCTCCCCTCCGCCGTAAACAAATCGTGATTGCCCGCTACGCCAAGCACGGTGCCAAACTGCCGATGGAACGCCTCCCAGACCGGAAGCGGGTCGCCGCTGGAGCCTCTTTGGCCCGGATCGCCGTACAGGTCACCGCACAGGAGCGCGACGACCCGTTCGGGGCTGAACCGGGGGAGACAGTTCTCCAGCAGCAAGGCCAGCAGTTCCGGCAACTCCTCGCCAATCAGTCGGGAGGAACGTCCCTCTAGCGGCCCGTGCCCTGCCATCCCTTGGAGATCCGAAGCCACGATCAGCGCATCCACCTCGTCCGGAAGTCCGAGCATCTCCCCCAGGTAAACCGGCAAATATTCGTAGGACACCCCTTGGCTTCCGGGTGCTGCGGCGGTATAGGGCAGTTGCTCTATCGGTTCCTCCGCCAGACAGACCACCTTCAACTGCGCTCTCCCTCCGCTGCGCGTTTTCATGACGTTACTCCCGCCCCTTCTTCTCCCGCTTATCCGATCGTGGATACCACATTGCCATCCTGATCTTTGATATGGGTTTTCTCAATTTGAATGACCAATCCTTTATAAGCTGAAATCCGCAACGTCTCTTCCCTTGGCTGCAGGGTACGCGACAGTTCGTCCGCGGCCGCCGCATCCAGCGTCAACCGCACTTCATCTTCGCCCGCCTCGTAGCCGGTTTCTTCTCCCGGCTTCAGGACCACCCGCAAATCATGACTGGCCAGGGTCAAGTCCTTGCCTTTCAGAAGCCGGCCGCGCAATAGTTTGCCTACCGTCGGAGCCTGCTTGGCTCCCAAAGTGAGCACGGCCGGCGTCTTGCTGAGCAGACGATTCTTGCCGGGCGCCCAGGCCAATTGATCCACGAACAAAAAGCCGGTGCTTGAACCGTCCCGCTCGATCCCTTGCTGAACCGCTTCGTTTACAGCGGGAATTTGCAGCAGGGAATCGCGCGACAAGTCGGTGATATATCCCGGGAGCGCCGCCCGGCTGGCCTCCAATACGCTCAGCGTGCTCCATGTCTTCATCGCCTCCAGCTCATCCTCCGTAATCCCGACCATCTGCAGAAATTCAACCCGTCCATTCGGGGTATGTACGGCAGGCAGTTCGGGATCTTCCATAAAGGCCAGGGCGGTCAGCAGTGTATCGGCCCCCAGGCAGATCGGCCCATTGGCGTCCAAATAATCGCCGGCCGCGAAAATATTCCCGCTGTTAAACACATACCGTCCCATATTTTGCAACAGATTCAGCGCCCATATTGGAGGCTCTTCCTCGTCTTCCTTGCGCGCCACCCGAAAAGTAAGCTCAAATCCATAGCCGCTGTAATCGGAATCTTCCGATTCTTTCTCGTAAAGCTCGGAAAATCCGAACGTCACGATGTGCCAGTGCGGGGACGGCTTATCCGCCTTGTAAGCGCTGAGGCCGTCCAGCGGATCCTTTCCCCCCAGCATATAGGGGATCGCCGTGCCGTAATGCTTGGGCTCCTGCGCCCCGTACAGCCTGGTCATTTGTTCTTCAATCGCATCCCATCCGGTTGTCACTACTTCTTCGCTCATAATTTTTCATTCCTCCAAATGATGATTTTGTTTTGCTAAATTTTGTTAAGTTCAGGTTCAGCCCGAGGTGTCAAGAGTCTCTAATGTGCATGAAACGATCCTAGTTCCCCATACTCGATTAGTACACAGTCTCGCGCCCACATACATCCAAATCGTATTGGGCCCACGGCGGTCAAGGTGCCGAGCGCACTTTCAACTCCAAAACATGCAAATATGCAGGTATTTTTAGCGATTTTAGTGAGACGAGTCGGTTTCCTCGAAATTTCCTGCAGAATTGCAGGAATTTTGAAATTTTTGTTCCGAACAGGAAAAAAACATGCAAATATGCAGGAATTCTAATCAAGGTTGTCAGATGGGGCACTAGCACCCATCAGACAATATTGATTAACGGGAAAACCTCCCGCTAATCTACCGCTCTTGGCCCTTGAATCGAATTTAACTGGAAAAGCTCCATCTATTTCGCGGCTCAATGGCCGATCTGCACAATTTCAGGCGGAATAGCGGGAGGTTTTCCAGCTAAATCGCCTCCGCAGCCGTATAGGCACCAAAATAACGGGAGGAATTCCCGTTAATAGAAACCAAGCCGTCGGATACCAGCCAGCCCCCCCACCTGTTCACGGCAGCTTACGCTTCGGCTTCTTCGGAACGACGGGCTTCCAGGCCACCGATATTCCGGCTTCCCCGCATGCCTGGTTGACCGCGTCGAGTTGCTCCACGTCCAACTCCCACAGCCAAAAATCGTTCCCGAGCTCCGTCAGCTTTCCGTGCTCACGGCGGCTAACGATCCATTCCCCCAGCTTGACCCCGCCGATATCGATCTGCAGATGCCGGCGGTTTACCAGGTTGCCAGGGTACACCATCCGGAGCATCTCCCCGGAATACCGCCCCTTTCCTCCGTATAAACCGGGCGTTTCCTTGTTGAACGCAAAGCGGTTCTCATACGGATACACGGCCGCCCCTCCATTTCCCGCCGCGTATAAATAAGCGTCGGTCATCTTTTCGGCGCTGTAAATGATCCCGTAAGAAAAGCGGGGGAATCGCTTCGCCAAATTTTCGAGCCATGTTTTCAGCGGAGCGTAAACTTCTTCAAGGGGAAATTCGCAAAACGCCGTCAGATGGGGAAAGCCGCCGAACTCCCCGGTTTGCCGGCTAAAGGCCGCATGCCAGGGGACCGATCCTTGTCGCTCATGGTAAAGCCAGTACGCCTCGCAATCGCCGCGCAGCACCATCTCTTTCAGCCGGTCCGGAGAAACCTCGAACAAATCATGATCCCCTTCATGGTCCCCGTCGCTTAAAAGCCTATAATAAGTGGCGGAGTTTACGCTGACGCCGATCATCTCGAAAAAAGACACGCCGATGTCCATAGCCTCCCGCGCGGTAATCCCCTCCGTATCGTAAATCGCAATCCCCGTGTTCACGGCAACCACCTCCGTGTTTGTTTTTGTGAATAAGTAAGTATAAATTCATCATTTCTTATGTATGTTGGTTGTTTAAATGGAGCCTTACATGATAATCCCTCCTCATCCAAATTCAATAAAAAGTAACTAGTCTCGCTCGCCGGAAAACGGACCCTCCCGGTTTAAGACGAAGCCAGTCCATTCGCTTCAACGGGTTTACTGAGCCAATGCTCGTCGGTTTGCACATGATTCTTCCGGACAAATTTGGCGACCGAGCGCTTGAATTCCTCGTAAGGAAATTCGGAGGCCAGCCGGACCACGTACCCCTCCTGTTCCCCGCCGCATTGGGATTGCTTCGTGTAGCACGCCTTGGCGGCTTCCTCGCTCCAGATCCCGCGATACAGCACCGGAACCGTCGGAATTCCCAGCTTCTCCGCCCAGACTACCGTCTCATCCCAAGACAGGCAAATGTTGCGGTTATCCCATACCGAGAAGAGCATATAGTATCCGGGCAGATTCGTATAGGACAGCGAGTGCTTCGCAAACACGTTTTCCCCGCACAGCCGGTATCCTTCCGGGATCAAATATTTGATGCCGCCGTGGAGTGTCTTCACATAATGACGTGAAGGGTGGTCTTTGCTGTCCAGCGATCTGGCGTGGATAAAATCGCGATACATCGTCGTGTTTTCTCCGTCCATTTTTTCGGTAATAACGACCTCCCGCCCCGCAAAATGCTCCGTATTCCGCAGAATCTTGTCATCGTCGGTATAGCTTCTGGACCACGGCAGGTGCATCGTCTTCGGATATTTCACTTTCATCTCATCACCTCCTCTATTTGCCGAACGTGTCCGCTTCGGCGAAGAAATACAGCTCCGCCAGCATCCGGTCGCCGAGCAAATGATAGATCTTTGACGCTCCGGCGTCTCCGCCGTGCAGAATCTCCATATGGAAGCTCACCAAATCGACCACATGCAAAATAAAATCGTCCTCGTACCCGAGTTCCTTCAGAACGTGGCAGGCGATCGCCGCGGATACATGCTCGTGTCCAAAATACGAGAAATAGCCCCGGTTCGGTTTCCAGACCTTGCAAAACGGTTTGCCCGCGTCATGAAACAAGGCGGCCAGCTGCATTTCCAGCAGGTATTCCCCTTCGTAAAAAGCATCGACATATTCCAGCACGGCCTGAGTATGCTCGGACAACGTTTTGGAATGATAGGGATTCTCCTGGTCATAACCCAGCATTACGTTAAAATAGGGAGAACTGCGCAAATAAGCAAACAGCTCGTCATGCCCCGGTTTTCGCGCAAGCAGTTGTTCCAGCTCGGCCCTCTCCAGCCCGGTTTCCGCGGGCGTACGAACGAGGTGCAGCTTGTCGAAACCTTCGGCTAACACGGGAAACTCGAAGTTCTTTGCGTACTTCTCCAGCACCCGGTCCTCAATTTTGCGTTTTCGCTGCTGCACCCGTTCGCGGGCCAGCTCGTAAGGCGTGGTAAAAATATGGCATTCCACCGGAACCTCCTTGAATCGCTTTACAAACTGCATCCGCCGGTCCCTCGCTACGTTCGTCGCGTCAAACACGACGTTTCTCCCGGACGCCAGCGCCCGTTCGATCTCGGCAAAGGCTTCGTCAAAAATGCGGTAGGTGTTTTTTTGCCGGGTTTCGCTCCCGAACAGCCTTTCCCGGATCGCATCCGTCGCCACCAGCACGGCTCTTTCCCGTTTGCAGCATTCTTTCGCATAGTGGCTTTTGCCACTGCCCGGAATACCGGTCAGCATATGAATGGTACTCATCTTCATCACCTCCTTTCCAAGGCTTGATGTCTCAAGTATATCAACCCGCTTTCCTATGCAGAAGGTATTTGCGATTAAACAAAAAAATCGGCGCTCTAATGGATTAAACACATTAAATCGCCGATTCAACAAGGGTATGCAGCTTGCTTTCCGCAAAATTTACGTGCCAATTCTAAAATAGAAAACCATCATTCTCTTTTTTTATTGTATGAATTACCAGCGCAGCGGCTCCTGGCCCCGCCACAGCATCCAGCGGTCCGTTTCCAGAATATCGGCCGTTCCGATGCTGTATTCGCTCTTTCGTCCGCTGTCCAGGTCCAGCAGATGGAGCATGCCCCCGTACGTGCCGACGGCCAGCATCTTATCGTCCACGGTTACCGTCATTCCGAAGATCGTACTGCCTACGAAATACCGCCAAATCTCCCGGCCATCGCCGTCGATCAACTTGAGATAGCCGTAGGCGTCCCCGAGAATAAAGCCTTGCTTCAAAGACACGCCCGCGTAGACCCGCATCTCTTCGTTCGTCAAAGGCCACTCCGTCTCCCCGCCGCCTAGCCGCTCCGGTCCATACTCCGCAAACGGTACCTTCATCGTCGCCCCGTTATAAAAGTGGCAGGCATTGTACCACACTTCACGGCCATCCTTTGAAAAACGGGCAAAGTGCGGGTAGCTGGACGCCGGTTCGAAAGCATAAACCTCCCCGCTCTGCAAATCCTTCAGCATATGCGTGCTTCCCTGCGTGCCGTAAGCCAGCCACCGGCCATCGGGCGAGACGTCCCCGTGAACCATATCCTCAATGGTATCTTCCGCTTCATATTCGATGAGGTCCGGGAGTTCGGGATAGAGCAGCTCGGCCTTCCCCTCGCTGTCCAACAAGTAAACGCCGTACCCGCAAACGAGCAGCAGTTTCTTCCCCGCGTCAAAAGGAATCACCTCGTCCATCACGTTCTCGGGATGCGCTTCATCGGCCAGGGATTCCAGACCCGGAATCGCCGCCTTCAGCTTGCCCTGTACCTCTTTCCAAAGGTAGACGGCTACGCGTTCGCCTTCCGTATCGGCGGTCATGCCATGAACCACGCGAATGCCTTCCTCATCGACCAGAGCGACGTATTCGCCGTCCCGCGAGCCTCCGGCGAAGCACGTGCCGGACACTGCGCTAAGGCCCTCCTCCCGGGCTACATAAAGCGTGCCCCGTTCCCGCTGGCCGCCGACATGCACCAGCAAGCTGCCGTCCCGCAAAAAAGCCAGCGGTTTGACCGGCTGGAGCCGCTCTTGAAATTCGGAGGTAATCGGCCAGGATGCCGGCGGAATTTCCTCCCGCAGGCGTTTCGTCTCCCCGGCCCGATTGGCGCCGCGAATCATGTCGAGGATCTCTCCCGCGAAGCTGCGCCGCTGGTCCTCCTCCGGCGGCTTGAGATCTTCCGGCCAGCCGGTTTCCATGCCGACCCGGACATATTCGTTGATGTCGGAAGCGTAGCGTTTCCCTTCCGTCCGCCACCGCTCCGCGATTTCTTGATTCAACCAACTCATCGTATCAATCTCCTTATGTATCGTGACTCGACGTTGCGATTTACTTAAACGATAAGAACTCGCAGAGGTGTTCCGCACGCTCCATTCCCAGCAATGCCCGCAGTGGCGGTTCTATTCGCTCCAAATAAGCCGGTTTGGTCTCATAGGTTTCCTCGTCTATGACTTCTCCGCCAAAATCACGCGCCCCCTCGATCAAAATCGCCAGCGCCAGGAACAAATCTCCCAGCGAGGACGCGACGCATTCCGGTCGTCCCCCGGCTACTCCTGCATATACCGGAGAAACCGGCACAGAAGTATCGACAATCAACGGGTCGTCATTGAAATTGGCGATGACCACGTGCTGACGCGGCCAGGTTTCGGATTCCCGGTAGGGCTCGTTCTGACCGATCCAGCGATAGCCCAACTGTTGACGGTGCAAATGCTCCGGCGCGGCAAAAAACAGCACGGCGGCATCCCCGATCTCAACGGCGGCATTCCTCAGCTTCTGTGTCCCTTCCGCCTTCGAGTCTCTCATTTCGTAATGGCTGTATAAATACATAAGCTCCGGAGAAACCGGAATCCGCTCGTCGATTTCACAGTGAACCGGCTCGGGGCGGAGACGGATCTCATGCTCTTCGAACAACCCAAACTCCGCATTGTAAAGATCCTGCTGCTCCAAGAAACGCTGCAAAGCAGCTTTCAACTCCTCCACAATTTACCTCCCCTCTGCCTTAAGAGTCCCACTCCATAGGCCTATCTTTTTATGATACACTGGAAAAGCTAGGAAGCGGTAGGTACAAAGTATTCAGAAAGGCAGGGATGAGCATGTTCAGTTTTTCGGCGGAAGCGTTGGTGGATCGGGAAAACCACGCATGGGAGGAGATCCTTGAGCTGCTGCGCCAGGGCAAAAATCCATATATCATCGCTCCCGCCGTGCGGGAATCGGCGAAAGACACATTATACAACTTGCAAGTGAGTACAAAGTCCTATCTGGGAGCGGTGGCTTACGAGACGGGAGGCATCCGGTGGGACGAAGGTTGGATTACGCTGCTTGGAGCGGGCGGTCCGGGTATTTTCGGCAGTCTGAGCTCCTGGAATGGACTGGGGTCGGAACCATCAGTAGTCACGCCCGAGGACGGCTTGCTGGTGGTCGCTTATGATGCGGCCGGAGGCTTTTTTGCGCTGGATACGGACAAATTCGGACGAAGCGGGCTTATCTATTATTTCGCGCCGGATACGCTGGAATGGGAATCAACCGACCTGCAATATTCCGGTTTCCTGGCCTGGCTCGCGGAGGGCGATTTGGATTTGTTCTATCAGACCTTCCGCTGGAAAGGCTGGCAAGCCGATATGGAACGCCTCGAGGAAGGGCAGGTTTTCGCTTATTACCCTCCCCTCTGGACCGCGGAAGGCGGCGGAGAGACGAGCCGGAAATCACCCGTTTCCGTTGCGGAAGCCTGGGGCGTTGCCGTTGGAGGAGCCAAATAAACGTCGCGGACCCAGGCCCAGGGCGCTCTTCGTATTGGGGTGGAACGATTCCCTATACGACGGACCGCGCTTTCGAAAGTCCAACCCATTAACGGGAATTTCTCCCGTTAATTTGGCTCATAACGTCCTCAGGGGGCAATTTAGCTGGAATTTCTCCAGCTATTTCCGCCCAAAAGGGGCGAGTCTGCCTCTTCACCGGAGATTAGCTGGAGGTTTTCCCGTTAATTGCGGGCTTCCGGCTATGCGGGTTAAATTAGCGGGAGGTTTTCCAGCTAAATATTCGGTTCTCCTTGTGTTGCGATGGAGCTTGGCCGGATGGACCAGCAAAATCTTGATGTTTTCCCCCAAAGCCTCAAGTGGCAAGCCAAATAAGCGTCGGTTCTAGTAGCTTTAGCGGTAACCCCGAACGGACAACGTGACTAAGAGTTGACAAATTTTTCTGAAAGTTTTATTTTATTAAGTAATCACTAAGTGAAATGGAGGGGCGAATATACATGACCCTAAACTTGAAGCAGCAAAAAGCCGCCGAAACGAAGAACCGTTTGATCGATTCCGCCCTCCGCGTTTTCTCGGCCAAGGGTTTCGGAGCGAGTACAACGAAAGATATCGCGAAGGAAGCCGGGGTTACGGACGGATTGATCTATCATTATTTCTCATCCAAAGAAGAATTGCTATGGGCGGTCATTGACAAGCATACCCTGAACAACGATTTGGAAAAGGCCATCCGGGACTTCCCAACGGGGAACTCGCTGGAAGAGCTTCTTTTTGCTTATTTCACGAAATTACTGGATACGCTGCATGCCAAATCCGAGCTGATCGTCATGTTTTTTGGCGAGGCTCAGCGCAATCCCGCCATTCACCAGCGTTTGGTTCAACTGGTTGAAGCGGGCATGAAGCCGCTCGTCCGTCTTTTGACCGAAAAGGGGATCCCCCAATCCCCGGAATTGCACCTGGCCGTCCGCAATATGCACACGTCCTTCGTGATGTACTTTCTTCTCTTCGGGCGAAATGCCAAAGATAAACAAGAGCATGTCCTATATATCACCGCGACGGTTAAACAATTTTTAAAAGCCATCCTCTGAAATTCTGTTTTTTTGGTTATTTCACTTAGTGAGTACTTAATAAATTAAAGAGGTGTATGAGATGAATGTCATCAAAATGAATCGGGTGGAGGTCTCTTATCCCCGAAAGAAGCAGGAGCGTTTCTATGCTTTACGCGAGCTTTCCATCGAAGTAAAGAAGGGGGAGATTTTTTGTCTGCTGGGCCCGAACGGTTCCGGCAAAACGACCTGCATCAATCTTATTAACGGGTTAGGCGGACCGACCGGGGGCGATGTTCGCGTGTTCGATATGAATCCGCAAAAGGATGCCCGGCACGTCCGAAGCCGGCTGGCCGTCGTCCCTCAGGAAACCGCGCTATACAACGATCTTACCGCCAGGGAGAATCTGCTTTTTCATGCGCAGTATTACGGTCTGCCCAAAGCCGAGTGGCAGCCGAGCATCGCGAAAATGCTGGATCTGGTCGGTTTAAGCGACCGTCAAAAAGACAGAGTCGGCACCTTTTCCGGCGGTATGCAAAGAAGGTTGGCGCTGGCCCGCGCGCTGTTGACTTCTCCGGATCTGATCCTCCTCGACGAGCCTACCTTGGGCGTCGACGTCCAGTCCAGAAACTCGATCTGGAACCAGATCAAATCCCTTGCCTCCGAAGAAGGCAGAACCATTTTCCTGACAACAAATTACATGGAGGAAGCGGACGAACTGGCGGATCGCATCGTCATCATTGACAAAGGCGTCATCTCGGCGGCCGGTTCGCCGGAGCAGTTGAAAACAGACATGATGAACCTCGAATTGGAGCTGTGCTTTGCGACGCCGGAGCAGGCGGCGCACCTGGCGGAAACCGCCTGCGAACGGCGGCTGCCGACCGTTTTCTCGGTTACGGATAACAAAGCGGTCGCTCAGGTACCGAATAAAGCCGTTGCACTTGAGCTTTTGCAGGCATTTCCCTCCGGGCAGTATGGAATCGTGACTTTTCAGCTGAAGGAGCCCACGCTGAATGATGTGTTCCTGCATTATACGGGGCGTAATTTGAGGAACTAATAAGGAGGAAACTGCCATGCTGCAAGGAATTCGCGCTATGGTCCGCAAAGACATGACCATCACTTGGAGGAACCCCTCCCTGCTGCTACTCGGCATTATCGTTCCCGTCGTATTCGTTTTGCTGTACTCGCTCATTACACAAGTATCCGCCACCAATCCGGTCGTCATCGCGCGGGAATCCCAAGGGCCTTACAGCCAGAAGCTGATCTCCATTTTGACGGAGATGAGTTCCGTAGACGGCCCTTATTTTACGGTGGATACGACCGATCCGCGCGAGGCCAAAGAGCGGTATGGGCGGGGCGAGGCTGCGGCCATGATTGTCATCCCCGCCGACTTCGACGCCGAACTGAGCGCTGGAGCCCAAGGCCGCTCAAGGCCGCAAGTGGAATTGCATGTTCACAACCTGAACTCCGATGCCACCAAGAACTTTCAGCTTCGCCTGGACCATGCCGCCTATCTTTTTCAGCAGGAGAACGCTCCGCTCAACCTGATCCACGTTGACGAAGCGTACAGCCGTTTTCCCCGCGATGTATCCATGAAGCTTTATGTTTCTCTTGGCCTTCTCATGTTTACAGCGATCTACGCCTCCATGGTTAACACCGGTCTTTTGATATCAAGAGAATGGGAGGAGCGTACGAGCAAAGAAGTCATTCTCACTTCCGTGGGCTTCCTTTCCTTGATTAGCGGCAAATGGATCACCGCCTTTGTCCAGACGATGGCGAGCGTGCTGCTGGTCCTGGGCATCATGGGGGCAACGCTGGACTTCCCACTCCACCGGATGGACCCGGTTCTCTGGTTTTGGATCTTTATTCTGTTTCTGTTCGGGGGTTCGCTGGGAGCCGCGCTCGGCGTCTGGCTGCGGAAATCGATGCCGCTGATTACCTTCTCCGCCGTCACCGGCATCTTTCTTTACCTGGTCTGCGGCAATGAATCCTCCTTGCGCGGATTCGCCTATGGCGGGCCGGTTGAAGTGCTGTGGCGTCTGGCGGACATGATCCCGGTTTCCCAGGCCGTTGAGCATATGAGGCGAACTTTTCTCGAGTCCGGATCGGGGTACGCATTTGATGGATTACTGCCCCTCCTGATCCTTTCCGCCTTTTTCGCATGGCTTTCCAGCTACCGAATGAAAAAAAGCCTGTCCTATTCTCAGGGCCAATGAGGAGGTAACCCGTTTATGAAGAAAAAGTTGTACGCCATATGGGGAACGTATTTGCGTAATTTAAAGCTGCTCGGCAGGCAAAAGCAACTGTTGGCCGCCCCCCTCTTTCTGCCCGTGATCGTCATGTTTTTAACCGCGGTCATTATGGGAGCCGGGGGAGATCAATGGCCGATCGGGCTCATTAACGAGTCCCGAGATCCTTCGTCGCAAACGCTGCAAGCCAGCATCGAACAGAGCCGTTCCAACATTACGCCTTACTACCGTATCGTTGAAACCGACCTGGACAGTGCCAGAGCGCTTGTGCGGGAAGGCAGGCTACAAATGCTGATTCGAATCCCCCAGGATTACGCAGTAACCCGGGAAGTCAGCATTGAAACCTATAACGTAAACACCGATATGATGAAGAATGTCAGGCTCCGGCTGGAGCACAGTCTGCTGGATGAACTGAAGGCCCGCAACGAGCTGCTGTTCACCCCGCAGTTGAAAACCGAAAAGGCCGAGGATGTTTGGCGCGTTTCGTTTATCGCCGGAAGCTGCGTGCTCCTGTCTCTGTTTTTGGGAGCCGCTCTGACCGCCGCCAACTTGTTTGCCTTCGAGCATGAGAACCGGACCCGCAAGGAGATTTTTTTGACTCCGCTGCCGCTATGGACCGCGGGAATCGGCAACATCCTCGCCTCCTTGACCGTGACATGGCTCTGCTCCATTCCGCCTTTGCTGCTGGCGGTATCCGTTTTCCGGATGAAGATTCACCTCGTGAATTTGCTGCAGGTTTATCTATTTATGATTCCGGTGATGATCGCGTGCAGCGTATTCGGCATGCTGATCGCATTATGGTTGAAAAATTACCGGGTGCTCCAGCCGGTCATTCTGGTGACTTCGATCGCGACCTTTTTCGGAGCCGGCGGCTTCATAGGCGTAAGTGTCTTACCTCCCGGGTCACAGATGTTTTCCAAATACTGGATTCTCTCGCGCGTGTTTGAGTGGTTTAATCCGGTGCTCCACCGTTTCTCATCCGGGTTAGCCCTATCTCAAATCATCGCGATCACAGCCGTTATGGCGGTTTCCCTGCTATGTGTTCCGGCCATTTACAAAGGTGCGGCGGGAGCCCGAATGTCTAACGGGCAATAACCAGGCGACCTCAAGCCGTAAAACCGACGGCCTAAACCGAGTCCTCCTGAATTCGGACCTCCCTCGTCCTCTCCGCATACCACGCGTAAAACGACTGCCCCCAATCGGCGGGAACGTCGGAAAGCTTCTGGTGGAGGACCGGGCGGGCCCGGTTTACAAGATGGACGGACGCCAGCCCCAGCCAGCGCTGCAGGACATTCCGCGTCACCTTGACCTCGATCATTTTTTCCCTTTTGCTGATAAACAGCCGGGAAGTTAGCCCCCCGGTCCGAAACTGCAGAAAGTGACCATGAATCGCATAAGCGGTATTCCAATGATTCAGTAAACTCCATACCAGCGTCCAGATGAACAGTCCCGCCGTAATCATCCACCAATCCACAAAAGACATCCACCCGGGAACCGGCGGAGAATAGCAAAGCAGAACCAGCGTAGCCGCAGCCCAAAACCAGCCGTATTTGAACATACTTGTTCCCCAGGAGCGGCGGGGTAGAGGGCTCATCTCGGGGGAGATCTCATAAGCAGGCAGCATTTCCGCTATCAGACAGTAGGCCCGCTGCACCGGCAGGAAGGGATACAGCGAGTTCACTTCCCGCTCCTCATCCCCCGCTCCGCCGGCCGTAATCAGCCGTACCTCCGCCAAGCCAAGCAGGCGTTTCATCAGGGATTGGGTGATTTCCACCCCCTGGACCTTCTCCTTCGCGATTGAGAACACTGTCGTCTCAACCATTCCCTTGGCGATATAAATCCGCTCCTCGTCCGAGGAAATTTCAAATTTACCGTATTTGTAAAAAGTCACGGCGATCCCTAAAGCGACGGAAACGCCGGACAACAATACGATTACCGCAGCCGCCAGCCACCAGGAACTCATCAGCATGGCGAGCAGGCCCTGAGCCGTGTCTTCAAGATCGATAAAATCCTCGGCCTTGGAGTAAAGCGAAAAAAGCACCGGAATCAGAACAAGAAAGCTTAGCGAAGTGAATGAAGCTTTGATCAAGTCCTTCCGCGTCGGACTGAAGTGCAGCATCCGTTCGGGTTTCGGAGTCCGCGGCCCTTCCGGGGAACGTGTGGAATCCGGGGATGCCGTCCGCGCCGCGGCTTCCGCGGCCACCTGTTCTTCTCTCCCGTCCGCTGCGTCTGAATCTTCCTCCGGCCGAGCCAAACCGGCGACCCGCTTCTCCAAGCGGTCCGCTTCCGCATAAGAGATGACGCGAAATTCCACGGCCGCGTCATCTCCCTCCATCCCGGTTTCAAACCGGATGGCCGTCACCTTGAAAATCCGGTGAAACAGCGTCGTATGGCGGTTAGTATTTTGAATTTTGGCGAACGGAATGACCTTTTTCGATTTGACGAAGACCCCTGACTCTAAACGGAATGAAGTATCATCGAGCTGATACCGGCGGGTCAGCCAACTCCAACCGATGGACAATAAGCCGATACCGGCGGCGGCGAACAGAGCGAGCCTCCCGTATTTCACCCAGGCCGTGTCCGAGCCCGCCTTGAGCACAAACAAGAAGAAAAAGAAATAGACCGTATTCTTCCCCAGGTTCCAGATTCCGAGCAGCATAACCAAAGGATGATAACGTTTGGCCCGGCTCATTCGTCCACCTCTTTCAGCTTGGCATAACGGGCGATTTGATTTCTTAACGCTTTGGCCACATCATGGTCCAGCATGGGAATCGTATGGGAGGAGCCCATCGTTTTGACCGTAACCGAGCAGACGCCGTACCTTCTATGCAGCGGGCCCTGCTTGGTCGCTACCGATTGAATTTTGGTCATGGGAACCAGCTCATTCGTTACCGTAAAAGCCCCGTATTTTAACTGCAAAAATTGTTCCGATACCTCATAACGCCATCTTGCGTACAGAAGGAATGGGTGGATAAATACGGACCACAGTGTGAGCAGCACCGCCAGAACCGCGGAGCCTATCAGAATCCATCCCACCCAGAACACCCAGGAAAAACGGGCATCCAGATAGAACAGTACCCCGAGCACCAGGAAAGCGATAACGCTCCCGATTATCTCGTTTATGATCCATATTTTCACCGCATGTTGGGATAATCGATTAAGAGGCTCCCTGATTTTATTGGGCAAAATAACCCCTCCTTTCCAACCGAATCTAGTAGACACGGCCGATTCGGGGCGGATCGCTATCGCGTCCACCTGAACCGGCCGTGACATTTTCAGAGGGCAGGAAGATTCGTTGTGATGCTGCCTCTGCCTTAGTTAATGCCCTGCAGCTTTCATCAGCTCATAGATTTTACGGGTCGTATTGACGTTTCTTACTGTAACCTTAGAGTAGAGCTTCGTCCCGATCAGTTTCTGCATCCCGCTCTTGGTTACGTGCTCCCGGTCCACCGACCAAAGAATCGCTCCAGGCACATAGAGCACCCGGTCGATCTCCGGTTTGATCACCAACTGCTCCAACGAGCTCTCATGATCCACCTCATCCCAGAGAAACAGCACATCGCTTTTCATCGCAGGACCGTTGGTCCAGTCGGGCGGAAGCGCCTCCGTGATGCGGGAGAATTGCTCGAAACTGCGAACCACCACTTTAATCTGCAGGCCGAAATCCGTCTGAATCTTCGCTTCCAATATGGCCGCAAGCTCAGTGTTCAATTGCATCTCCGAGTTAAATATGATATTTCCCGTATTAATATAGGTCACGACATCCTTCATCCCGACCCGTTCGAAAGTCGCCTTCAATTGCTTCATATCGATCTTGTTGTTTCCTCCGACATTAATTCCGCGAAGCAGGGCAATATAAATCACCGATTTCCTCCTCTCAAAATCTATTATTAAAATCATATTTGAATGGCCGGCTTTTGTATATATATAAGTTGAATGGCGAACACTTCGCTTCTCGGCGAAGCGTCAGGACGTTTTCCGGGTTCCGGCCCAGAACAGGATCGCCGCCGTGCTGATTCCTCCTCCCAATATGCAGACGCCGAGCCATCCCGCCCGGGAATAAACCAAAGTCGAGGCTACCGCCCCCGCGGCGCTGCCCAAAGAATAGAAAATCATATACCCCGCGGTCAACCGGCTTCTCGCTTCCGGAAGCACGCTTAAAATCATGGTTTGATTCGTGACGTGAACCGCCTGAACCGCATAATCCAACATAATGACTCCCAGAACAAAAATCCATAATGACTTCTGCATCAACCCGATCGGCACCCAGGAGAGGGCTAGAAGCAGCAGCGCCCAGCCGGTCGTTCTTTGCCCCAGCCCCTTGTCCGCAAGCCGTCCGGCACTTCTGGCCGCCAATGCGCCCGCAGCCCCGGCAAGCCCGAATAAACCGATCGCGGTATGGCTTAGCGAAAAAGGCGGGGAACTGAGCGGCAAGACCATCGAGGACCATAAAGTGCCGAAGGCCGCAAAGATAAAAAAGGCCAGCATCGCGCGGACCCGCAGCAGAGGAATGCGGAACAAATCTTTCATCGAGCCCAGTAATTTCAAATAGGAAATGGGGGCGGGACGTCTGGTAGCGGCTGGAGTGACGATTACAAAGAAACAGGCCAGGATCACGGAAATGGCGGCGGAAACGATATATACCATCCGCCAGCCGGACAAGTCCGCCAACGTGCCCGAAAACGTCCGGGCCAGCAGAATTCCGATGACGATGCCGCTCGTAACGAGACCGATCGCCTTGCCGCGGTCGGCGGGTAAAGATCTCGCCGCAGCCAGCGCAACAAGAACTTGCGCAACGACCGCCAGAAAGCCGACCATCCCCATGCCGAGAAACAGCACAACGGCACTCGGCGCGAACGCCACCAGGCTTAAAGCCACAGACGACAGCAGCAGCATCCAGGTGACGAGCCGCCGCGGCTCAAGCCTATCTCCCAGCGGAACGAGAAGAAACAACCCCAGCGCATAACACAACTGGGTCGCCGTGATCACCGTCCCGATCACGGCTTTGCTGATGTCAAATTCAATCGCTATTACATCGAGCAGCGGCTGGGAAAAGTAAACGGCGGCCACCGCGGTGCCGCACAGGAAGGCATAGAGCACAGCAGCGGCTCTGGAGAGGTGCATCGAATACTCGGAAGTTCCCGGATTGGAATCGGGCTGAAGTATGGGTTTGGACAAACAAAACAACCTCCTTTTTTGTACCAATCGGTATTTAATTTTTCGTTAATATTAACTGCTTTCTTTCGTTAATGTCAACCGGAATTGACGAAACCGGATTTAAACCCTATGATTATTTTATACTGATCGGTAACGTGCATAAGGAGGAAGTACCATGGCCAGAATTCGCGAATTCGACGAACAAAGGGCTTTGACCGAGGCGATGCATCTTTTTTGGGAGAAGGGGTATGAAGCCACCAGCTTAAGCGACCTGACCGCCCGGATGGGGATCCGAAAGCCTAGTCTTTACGCGGCCTACGGTGATAAATCGTCCCTATTCGAAGCGGCGCTCCGCAAGTACAATCACCTGCATGCCCAGCAGATCCGTGAACAGCTAAAAGAAGAAACCTCCGTGAAAGAAGCTTTTCGGAAACTTTTTCGGGAGGGGGCGTTTCCGGGGTCCGATCAAGGGCGGAACGGTTGTTTTTGCATTAATACGATGGTGGAACTGGCTCCCCATGAGGCGAGGTTTGAAATATTGACCCGTGAGCATCAACAATATCTGGCGGCGATTTTTGAAGAAACGCTTGCGCGCGGAGTCGCTTCCGGAGAGCTCAGCGAACCCCTGGATAAACGGGCCGTCGCGCAGACTCTGGTTGCCTCTTTTATCGGAATTACAGTTCTGAAGAAATCAAATCCGGATCCGGCATGGATCGAAAGCTGCATTGTTACGGCGTTAATGCTGCTTCCTGACTCTATAAGGTAAGAAAAAATAAATATAAACAAAGTTCCCCCTCTTCGCCACCTATTGGATGGTAATATAGGGATATCCTACAAAACGGAGGCGTTCACAATGAAAACGATAGCGAACCACGGGCAAATGAATAAGGGGACCCGCGTATAATTGCCCTTAACCTGCGCGATTCCCTTGAGAAAAGGGGAGAGCATTTTGAACCGATATGCGTTGCAGCAATTTGAATACCACGCATGGGCAAACCGGAAGGTTTGCGAGCATTTAGAGGGATTGACGGAAGAAGTTTACCGCAAAGAAGTTCAAAGCGTATTTCCGACGATCTACGATACGATGGTCCATATCTACGTTATTGACCGCGGGTGGCTCGAATTTTTTGAGTCCAGCGGGGTCACGGATACTTCGCCCGAATATTATGAACAGTTGAAAAATAAGGTGGATGCCATTGTCGCGGAAACCCGGGGAAAGCACATTGAAGAGCTAAGCCTGATGCAGGATGAACTGGCCGGACAATTCAGGAAGTTCATCGAAGGCCACGAGAACTTGGAAGCTTATTTCCCGTCCGGCGGTTTTCAGGCTCGCGGCGTGGACTTCCTCCAGCACATGGTGAACCATGGGACTTATCACCGCGGCAATATCACCGCGATGCTTAGACAATTGGGGTATCCGGGAACGCCGACCGACTACGGTTATTATCTGTATATTTTGAGCCAATGAGCGGAAACGGCCCGGAATGAGAATTCCGGGCCGTTCCTAATCCAACGTAAAGAGGGAACTTATGTTGAACAGCCGCAATAAAAAATACATACTCGTCATGGCTTCATTTCTTATGGGCGTCCTGATCCTTATGAGTATTCCCTTTCTGAGGGATCAATGGCAAATGCGGACCCTAAAATCGACCGCTCTGACGGATTTGTCCATCATGAATATAAGGCCGGGTCAAACTGCGGGCTCTGTTGATTTCTCTCAGTTTAAGCCATCGCCTGACTTTGAAGACCGAACCCAACACGGTCTGCAATACAAATACTTTGAAGACTTCATGGTCGCCTTGGATTCACGCGGAACGATTGTGAAGCTGCAAACCTTGTCCGATAAGGGTCTCCGAAGCTTTGGGGACGGGACGACCACCGATATGGCGCAAGTGGAGAAGCGCTGGGGAACCGATTTTGTCGTGCGCGGTTATGACCGTGAGCAAGGGCTGACCGCGAGGATTTATGATGATAAGCAAAACCGGCTAAAAGCGGAGTTTGTGTATCCCGAAAACGGAGAACTCGACGGTAAGCTCGTTTTTTTGATACTGGAAAAATACTAACCCCGCTGGGCCCCCGAACTTTCTATTGACTGTTCCCTTGGGGACGGGTTTAAACTCACACCCGAGGTGATGCTACATGCTGATTCACGAGGCCGCAAAAATCAGCGGCTTGACCAAGAAGGCCATCGCTTACTACGAGCGGCAAGGGCTGATTGCCGTTCACTATAATTCCAACGGTTACAGGGACTTTAGAGCGGAGGATATACGGACGCTTAAAGAAATCTCTGTGCTGCGAAAGCTCGGGCTTAACGTCCAGGATATTAAGCATGTCCTAAGCAGCGGAGACAAGCAGCGTGCGCTGCGGGATTGTTTGCTGACAAAGGAAAGACAGCTGCGACAGGACCAGGCCCGGCTTGACGCGTTGCGCGGTGTACTGGAGCGGCATCCGGACGATTTGGGCGCAACCTTGGATGACATTGAGCGGAGACTCGACGAAATGCTTCCCGTTAAGGAGAAGCTGCTGCAGGCTTTTCCCGGCAAATTCGGCGAATATCTGTACGTTCACTTTGAAAAATACCTGGGAGAACCCCTGGATAGCCCGCAAAAAATAGAAGCTTATCACCGGATCATCGACTTTCTCGACCGAACCGGCGAACTGGAGCTTTCCGAGGAGGCGGAGCAGATTCTGAGCAATTCGTTCGAGGCATTAAGCAGGGTGGATTTTAAAAAGATCCATGATGATCTCGAAGACGCCCTTTTGGATGTGCCACAGTATTTGTCGGCCCGCCGGGATTCCATCTCCGCCTGGCTGGAGTACCGGGAATCCGCGGCATTTAAAGCGAGTCCGGCCTACCGTTTGCAGCAATCGTTAAGGGAATTCCAAAGCCGGAGCGGATATCACGACATCTTTATACCCAACCTGAAAATATTAAGCAGCTCCTATCGGGAATATCATCGGAAACTGGAGGCGGCGAACGCCTACTTTTTAAGTGAATTTAATCCAAAAACGCCCCCGGAATAAGCCGGGGGCCGATTCTATTCCTCCATCGCCCAGAATTCGGGTCCGTATTCCCGATCGGGCACCCGGACACTTAACTCCTTGAAAGGGAACCTTTCTCCTACTTTTAAACTATATGTTTCATTTTCCAAGGGCGAGCCAAAAGAAAACTCCAATTGCCCGGCATGAAGATCAAACAATACCGAATGAACGGTTCCAAAATTCTGTTTATAGTTATGGACGGTGATCCCCTCGGGATACTCCCGTAACGTTAAGTCCCTTAGTTCCTGTTTGGATACCGACAAACTTCTTCCGAGCGTGCTATGGATGAGGTCGTAACGGACCTTGGACTGCCGGAGCACTCCTCTCTCTTCAATTCCCGGCAGTACGGCGTGATTCGTAGCACTGATATAACCCGCCTCCCGGCTGGCCCTTGCGATGGCCATCTTGCCATCATAAGTCTCCACGACGGCGGCCTCCCCTTTAATATCCGCCAAAAGCAGGTTCATATTTGCCCCGATCGGCATATCCTTCAAGCAGAAAATGCCTTCTTCGACATTTTTACAATTTTCGAGCAACGCTCTCACGATCACCATAAATTGCAAACCGGCTGAAACCGGCTTTTTCATGCCCGGATGCATCCCGACCGGAATGCCGCAGGAGGCGAAGGCAACGGACAAGCCTTTTTCATTCAACCCATCGCTGCGACCGAAACAAGAAACCGAGAACCCGCTGTGGCTGTATTTTCCCGTGATGTTCGTCGAGCACAGCCGCATATCGGAAATTTCCGGAGACAAGTCGTAGTTTCTGAGAACATAAGTTTTGCGATCGCTGGCCTTGGAAGGCAAAACCGCCGCCAAACTGCATCCGCCGGGCTTCAAATAAGCTTCATCAAAAAACTTCAAAGCCCTAATCTCCACGTTTAACGAGTCTGCAAACCCTTGAATTTCTTCGCTAAGTCCCGGAGCGTACGCATCCATTACTTTTGCCAGTTCCTTGTAGCGCGTTTGCCCCATGGGATTGGACGAAATCCATGCTTCCTTTGCCCAAACCATCGACTTTACCTCTTCACCTTGTTCTTGGCCAACTGCGTAACTATCACCTTCCAGGTAAGAAAAATAGGCCGGAATAACTCTCATTTCTACGGTCTCCCCTCTCTTTGCAAAAGCCCCCGTACCGCTTCAAACACCGTATCCGAGCGCCTTTTGGCTTTACATAAAAAAGAATAAACCCTCCAGCAACTGGAGAGTTTACCCCCTTTCGATTTTCGAGAGGATCATTTTTCGCATAATAGCGGCTGCCACAGCCGTTAGACTTCCGACGGACGCGGTACCAGCCACTCAACTAAGAGGTACAGAGACTGCGGCGCACAGTTTAGTCATAAACTCGGAGGGATGAAGACTGAGATCGGGACGAATCTCTTTCCCGTTGTATTCGGACGGAACCAGCCCTTGTTCATAGATTTCCATAAATTCGCCAACCCGGGTGAAACTTCGTTCTTCGATCCATCGGCACAACTTTTCGTATCCCGCGCCCAGTTCGGAATAAGGCCCCCGGATGTCTATGCAGGCGTAGGTTCCCTGCGGCAACATCTTGCAGCCGCTGATCCGAGGCTTATCCTCAACGGGCATAAGCAGCTCGACATCCGCTGCCCCCTGATCCAAACCTCTCGCATGGAAAATCGCCATCATTTTACCGGCAACGGTTAAGTTGAACGCGTAAACCCGGTCAAATAAATCCTTGACCAGATGATCGATCAAGGCCGGCTTGATCTTGTTCCGGATCGTATATACCCGGATGGCTTTACGTTCCTCCAGGTAACATTCGGACATCGGAGGACCCGGGAGCAGGCAGGCCTCCTGCGTCACTTGTCCGTTTAACCGGTGAAGTTCTTCCATTTGTTCATCCAGTTGTTTTCTCCGACACTCAAGCTCGCGAAGCTTCTCCTCAAATAAGCGGCTCCACTGCTCTTGATCCGGGTTTTCCATAAACTCCCTAATGCTGGCCAGAGAAAATTCGCAGCTTTTGAGCAGCACAATTTTTTTAACGGTTTGTATTTTGTCATAATCGTAATACCGGTAATTCGTGACAGGGTCGATGATAGAGGGTTCAAGCAGCCCGATGTCGCTATAATAGCGCAGTGTTTTAACCGGAACGTTACAGATTTCCGCAAACTTTCCTATTGAGTACATCGTAAAAGCCTTCCTTTCAGAGATCGCTGTTCGGAGTAACCCCCGCGCGGCGACTGACGACGTTCCTATTATTTAGAAGGCCCGCCCGACGCCAGCCAATGGAAAGGGCGGGAAATCCCGCCGGGAAGCTTCGTCCCCGCGTCGCCTTTGGCCGCATTCACCTGGAATTGGGTGAGAAAAAGACTTTCCCTCAAGTCGGCTCCCCGGATATCCGCATCGCGCAAGTCCGCACCGATCAAATCGGCCACCCGCAGATTCGCTCCCCGCAAGTCGGCCGCGATCAAGTAGGCGCCGCGCAAATTGGCGTACCTGAGATCGGCTCCCTTTAAATTCGCGCCGATCAGATCCGCGCCCCGGCCCGCTTTTTTGTGGGGCTTCCAGGGACCCTTATGGCGGCGAATAGCCCCGTTTCGCACCAGCTCGCTCGTCTGCAGCAGCAGCGCGTTGACTTCCGCGCGATGGGCCGCCACGTCCAGCTTGATCAGCGCTTCCGGGTCAAGCTCCGTCAGCCGCTTCGTCTCCTCCAGCGCGGAGGTGAGCTCCCGGTGAATCGACAGCGTCTCCTGCCGTTCCAGCGCTTCCGTCAAATACCACAGCAGCTCATGCAGCTGGCGCATCACCGGAAACACCTCATACATCCGCCCGGCCGTTTCCGGTGCCTGCCGCCAGTCCCGTCCGCCGTAGGTCACCTGCGAGACCTGCTGGCCGGCACCGAAGCAATCGTACACCGTACAGCCGCGGAACCCCCGCTCGCGAAGCGTGCTGTGAATACCGCAGCGGAAGTCCTCCTTCAGGTTGGCGCAGGGCTGCCCGGCCTGCTTGTCGACGGCAAAATCGACGGAAGCCGCAAAGGGCAGCGCCACACAGCACAGCCCAAAGCAGCTTTCGCAATCCGCCTGCAAACGGAAACGGCTTTCGCCGGAAAATGAAGACGTTTGGGTTTTTGTTGATTTTTCAGACATTCATTTGTTCCTTCTTCCTGGACCTTAATCCTCTGATAACCTAGCCTAAATTTTATCGCAGCCCCGGAGAGATGAACAGAGAAAGTTTGCGGAAATCGCGGGTTGCTACTGAAACCAGGCTTCCACCTTAGGGCTGGCCGCCGGAAGGTCCATTCCTTTTTTCCAAACGAGAATGCGGTTCTTTCCCTCACCATAATAAAAAGCCCGAATTTCATGGTTCCCGCCGTATTTCGCTTGATAAATCTTATTTTCGACATCGATAACTTCATAGTAAGACTAAACACTTCCTTGTACGGCTCCTTTAGCCGATGCAGCGCTCTATGAATCCGCAGAGTTTCATCTTTGTTCAACAAGACGTCCTCCAGGTTCTCACGGGTAGACGAGAGGCCGGTGCAAAGCTCCGGCAAAAAACGCTTTTGTTTCTCAAGGTGGGAAAAATAAGTATGCTTGGCGATTTGGCAGAGCCACACGCTGAGCTTGCAGTTGCCTTTAAAGCCGTCGATCCCCTTAAGCGCTTTAAAAAACGTTTCCTGGGTAATTTCCTCGGACAGTTCCTCATTCCGGCTTAGTGAATATACAAACCGGTACACCTCGCGAAAACACTGGCGATAGATCTCTTCAAAGTCAGCCACTTGTTCACATCCTCACGACAATTAGACCGGCCAAACCGCAATTCGTTACAATTTTTTTCACTATATAAGTTGATTTAGAGAATTGACGCTAGTAAAAGTGAAATGGTTTCGGAAAACGTTGCCAACATCCACAATTGTAGATATAAAGCGTCACCTTCGACGCCGGCGTCTACACACTAACGGGAAAACCTCCCGTTAATTCACTGCACTTGGCCCTGAAGCCGGATTTAGCTGGAAAAGCTCCATCTATTTCCTGGCCCAATGGCCGATATCCACAATTTTGAGCGGATTAGCGGGATGTTTTCCAGCTAAATAGCCTCTGTGGCCGCATAGGCACCGAATTAACGGGAAGAATTCCCTTTAATTTGAACCAAACCATGAGCTGTAGGCCAAGAGTGTGAAAAGCCCCCCTCCCCCGCTGTCCAATAGGCAAATCAATAGTTCAAATAGTTCAACCTATATAACTAAAAAAGAGAGCCGGCATCCGGCCCCCTCATTTAACTTTGTTGGAATAGCGTAGCTGTCAGCTTGTCTTTTTCGCATAAAAACATATACAGGATTCCTTCGCCGTACTCCTCCAGTTCACTCCAATCCAGTTGAGCGATAAAGTGCATGCTCTCGCCGCAGCAAGGGCAAGCCGGATACTCCGCATCCTGAATCCAACTCGGATGCCCGCCAATTTGGGAATTCGTCTGGGTCAAGCCCCAAACCGCCGTATGAAAGATGAGACGCGGCTTGGCTTCCAACTCAAGCAATGGCCCGAAGTTCAGATATTCTTCACCGTAATCTCCCAAATCGATCTCCGGCATATATCCCGGCTTTTCATTGTACTCGCTCCAGCTTGCGACTCCCCGATCATCCGACTTCATAAAAATAGTGCTGTAGCAGCCACACCTCATACAGGTTTTAAAATGCAACCGTTCCTGCCGCAAGGACCAACCCGAGAGCGACGGATGGTGGGCATCTACGTCCATAAGAGTCGTCAGCTTACCGCCGCACCAAGGGCAGTTTTCACGATCCGGCAGCAAAAACTTGCCGGGTTCCCCGCTATCGAGCACTGCCGCGGACGGTTCCTTCCTCCTTAGGATGGCATAGGCGGGGCTTCGGATCAGATCCACACGCGTCCCGTCTTGGCCGAGCTCCCATCCGGCCGCATATGTATATTGTTCCGGAGGAACAGGCAGCTCTTCCGCCCAGGAAGGGGGATTTTTCCTCCACTCTTGAAACCGGGTTACCACTACCGTATCACCAATCCAGCTTAAAGCCGGCAGCAGGAAGTCGAAATTTTCAACGTCCCATTCCAGCTGTTGAAGCAATCGATCCCGCACCTCCGGTCCGGCATCTTTAAACAGGATCCCGGGATAATACATCCCATGCTCTATAAGTTTGGGCAGAGAGCGCGAAATATTATATTCTCTGTAACAGACCAGGGAAGATAATAGTTCCCTACACATCTCCTCATCTCCGGAGACCAATTGTTCCAGCGCCTCATCAAGTATTTTATCCGCTTCCGTTAAAGATACAAATAACTCCTCATTTCTTACATCTGTCATCGGCTTACCTTCCTTTAATTTTCTTTTGCAATCTGTATTCCATTATAATCCAATCCCTGGAAATAAGCTTTAGGGGCAAGGCGGAAATTTGCAATTCGGGACCAACGCCCTGCTTGATTTATGATAGAATGGTCATGCTATATCGAAATGATCTAAAGAGAGGAACGTCCCACATTGGCACAATTGTTTTACAAATATGGAGCGATGAACAGCGGCAAATCGATCGAAATTTTGAAGGTGGCCCACAATTACGAGGAACAGAACAAACCGGTCCTTATTTTTACGTCAGCGTTGGATAACCGCGATGAAGTGGGTTACGTCTCTTCCCGCATCGGATTGCGCAGGGAAGCGATCCCAATCGATGAGGAGACGGATATTTTCGGCATCGTCCAAAATCATACCCCCAAGCTCTATTGCGTGCTGATCGATGAATGCCAATTTTTAAGCGAAGGCAGCATCCGGCAATTGGTGCGCATCGTCGATGAGCTGGACATCCCGGTCATGGCGTTCGGACTGAAGAACGACTTTCAGAACCACCTTTTTGAGGGAAGCCGGCAACTGCTCATATATGCGGATAAAATCGAGGAAATGAAGACGATCTGCTGGTTCTGCGCGCGGAAAGCCACCATGAACCTGCGGGTGGAAAACGGCAAGCCCGTCTACACCGGCGAGCAAATCCAAATCGGAGGCAACGAATCGTATTATCCGGTATGCCGGAAATGCCATGCGAACCCTCCGCTGTAGCTAAACTGCCTCTTCTGCCGGGCAGGCACTCAGATAAAGGGAGGCAATCCCCGTTATACGGATTACCCTTTTGGGCAGCTTGTCCTCCCAAAAATGCGTGCCTGCCGGGTGGTTATAAATAGAAGCCAATATCTGTTTTGCGCTTATGATTTAAACTATATAAAGCGTATATTGAGCTGTAATCCGTCCCAAACGCGAGCGACGGTGTTGTCAGAAGTTCTACTAACGGAGGTGAAAAGGGAAGCTTCATCCCCCGTAATGCACCAAAATCGCGGCTCGTCTCCATACTATGTTTCAAACCGGCTTCTTCAAAGTCATCTTTTTGCTCTGACGGTCCGTCGCAGACGGTGTGATGATACCCAATTTCTCCGTTCTCCTTAATAGTGACCAATTGGGACATGCTTTCAACGGATTCCGGATCTATGGCTGCATTTAGGCGAATATCGTCATCAAAATATTTTTTAACCTTGGCTGCGATCTGTTTCGCGTATTCTGAATCCGAGTTCATTTTCTCTTGAACCTCCGGATGTATGATCACAACGTGGGCACCGCTCGGTATTTTTTCAAGATCTTGCTGCACCCAGGGTTCATAGCCTGAGGCCAGACGAGTTTTGGGCTTCCATGAGCTTAGTTCATTGATCGTATTTTCATCGACGGTGTCCTTAAATAGCTTAGACGTCGGAAAGTCCAGTCTCTCCCAGTATTTAAACCGGGATGCATCCAAAACATGATATTTCAGATCAGGATAGATTTCTTTTAAACTATGCTCAGCGCTAACGAATGTACTTTTGTTATTTGCATTTTTCAAAGTGGTACCCAGTAACTCCCGAAAGTCGGGCTCAAACCTCGAATTCTCAATTGGATTATTCGAGTAGTTAAGCGCATTCAGATAATCCCTTGCCCCAACCTCGTATATATTCACTTCCCTTGCCTCCCTTATCCGATAGTCCCCTTATGTCATTAACTTCTACTCCTACCCATATGTATCGACCAAATTCCAAGATTTATGAGATAAATCCACCAAATATTTCCTAATTAAGTTAGACGACGGCCAATTCGGCTCTCACTTACGGAAGCCATAGCCGCTATTTCGACCGCTCCAGCCCAATTGGCTTTCTAACCGGACGAAATAGCTGCTATTTCGTTAAATTGAGGTCATTTTGCCGGGGATCAGCACAAATAGGTGCTATGATTTCCGTTAGCCTCGTGACTTCCGCTAGAGCCTGCAACCACCGCTAGAGCCCGCGATCTCCGCTAGAGTGACTTGCGCTGCACCGGGGCCCGCGATTTCCGTCAGGGCTAACGCAATAGCAGTCTGCGCCATACTGACGAAGGAGCGGCATAATATTCCGCCCCTTAGCCCCCTGCCCACTTCACCTCACTAATCACGAACCGGCTTTCCGGCATCGCCGGCATCCGGGACAGCTTGAGGTTCAAGTCCTGCTCGGGCACCGTGTAAGTGACCCGGTTCACCAGAAAGTCCAGGCTCACTCTCATCATATCGATCGTGAGCCATTCCCCGGCGCAGCGGTGGCCGGTATAATGATCCCCACCGCCTTGGGGGATCAGATCGAACGGACCGCCTTCCCAGGAGCGAAAACGCTCCGGCCGGAAGGTTTCGGGATCCTCCCAGAGGGCGGGGTCCCGGTTGGTTCCGTAAAGGTCCAGCAGAACCATCGTTCCCTCCTTGAATTCGCAGCCCCGCCAGACAAAATCCCGGCTTACCACCGCTCCAAGCATCGGAGTGAACGGGTAAAACCTCCGGACCTCTTGAACAAACCACTGAGTGTAATCCCCGTGCCCATCCCCGTCCACCTTCATTCTCAGCTTGTCCGCACATGCCGGGTAATCATGCAGCGCCATGGCGCTGAACATGACATACCAGCTAATCGCGACGATCGGCCGCAAAATATTGATCAGCTCCACTGCCGCCACCTTGGCGTCGAGCAATTGGCCGTCCAAGCCGCGGTGCCAAGCCATCGCGTGTGCCGCCGTTTCCTCCGGCACCTGACGCAGGCCGTCACGGATCTCGCCGATCAGCTCCGCGATCCGCCGTTCCGCCTTGGCGCGGGCTTGTCTTCCCCGCCGGTGCCGCAGGCCGACCGCGCCGAACGCGTCGACCATCTCGATGTATTCCTGGCCGCGCTCCTGCACCTCGTCTTCGTCCAACGGCACACCGGCCCATTCATAGGCGGAACGGCACAGCACATCCCTCGCCTCGTCGAACAAAACGACCGCTTCTCTCCCGATCCAGCGTTCCGCGGCGTCCAGCCACGCCTTCTCCGCGATCCCCTCCAACTGCTTCAGGCGCTCCGGCGTCATCAGGTCCATAAAAAGCCGCTTCCGGTGGGCATGCTCCTGGCCATCCAGCGTCTGCACCCCCCCCTGGCCGAACAAGGATTTTTGTATCCGCTTCGGGATCGCGCCCTGCCGGTGAAAACGGTCGGTATCGTAAAACAGTCTGGCCGCTTCCTTCCCCCCCATGCAAATGGCCGGCTTGCCAAGCAGCCGCGTCTCAAAAATATCGCTGCCAAACGCTTTGCGCCGGTTAAAAATAAACTCATATCCCTCAGTCATCAGAGCCACACTGCTGTCCAACGTTTTTTCATGCGGTACGGACTCTCGCTCAAACTCACTCATTTTGGCCGTTCTCCCTTCATGGCATCGCTTCTTTTATATCTTTACCGCTTCCTGCCATCCGGTAATCACTGTCCCCAAAATTCTGCTCAGCCGGCAAGCTCAAGTGACCTTTGGTTCTTCACGCTTCCGCAGGTGCCTGGCATTCCACTTTGCCTTCCCGCTTGTCCGCTTTCTCGGTCCCGCTTCGGGCATCCACCGTTTCCGCCAGCAACCGCACATAATCGAGCGATTTCTGCAGATCCAGCATCTCCCTTGTAAAAATATACTTTCGCTCATCCAGCAGCGCATGTACTTCAATTTTACCGGGCGGCTCGCCGTAAGCGCTGTGCCAGAACACATGGGCGGTATGGACAAACGCTTTGACAAGTTCCTCGTTATTTTCCACTAAAAATTTCTGCACCTTTACTTGATTCGGCCCGCCTCCACTTTCGCTTTTCCAAACGGCCTGGAAGATGACGGACAATTGTACGTCCAGTTCCGTCACCTGCGTCTCCCAATTCTCGTATAGCGCTAAAGGGTACTCGTAAATCATTTCCCCCGTGATCCGCGTTAATTGCGCCACGATACGGTTATATACCCGCCAATAATGAAGCGGGTCTTTAAAATCGGCCCTGCTGCGCGGCCAACGCCGATTGAGCAGCACTTGGATCGGCGTATGGACCCGAACGGCCGGATCCATGGTGAAATAATCATTGACCGCATGACCTACGGCGTATTGTACGCGATGCTGCCAGGTTATTTTGGGCTGAGCAGCGTCACGGCTTCCCCAGTCGGTCTGCGACCTGATCCATTCATCCAATACATAATCCACGATGCGCTTCGTCATTTCCTGGAAACCGCCTCCAGGCTTTTGGCAAATTTCAAGCCGAATTCGCGGCACAGCACTTTTTCCTCGGGACTTGGCCCATACTCCACTTTCAAGCTGTCCTGAACGATCGTTGCGCCGAGCTTCCTCAGTTGCTCCGCCAACTCGTCCACGGCCCCGCAGTATAACCGGTACGTCGTATCCCCGCTCCCAAAGACGGCGGCGGTGCTTCCTTGAAGCGGGATCTCCTCCATTTCTTCCGCAAAATCCATGAATTCGTCGGGCAATTCTCCATCTCCCCAAGTGTATGTCCCAAGCAGGAAAGCATCGTATTCCGTCAAGCGGAACGCACTGCAATCCTCCACCATTTTCAAATCGGCTGTCGCTCCGGCTTCACGAATCCCTTCGGCGATCAGTTCGGCCATCTCCTCCGTATTGCCGGTCAAACTGGCATAGACAATGATAATCTTGCTCATACTCCTCATCCCCTTATGGTGAGTAATTTAATATCCGAAGTATAGTTGATAATGATTATCATTGTCAATTGTGAATGGTTGCGAAACACCCTTTTTCTCAGTCCGGTGCCTTACGTTCCCACACAACAAAACCCGCCCATCGTCGCGGCAGACTTGAGCGGGTTTCATTTTCATACTGTACGCTTTTTTCAGTCCATATCGTAAATCGTTCCGACCTTTAGCCCGTACAGCTCGTTGTAGATCTTCTCGGCATAGGCATCCGTCATCCCGGCGATATAGTCGATGATCATATGTTCCCAGGTCCAGATCGGATCTCTCCGCTGCTGGTCCCGGTCGAATCTGCGCAGCCAGTCCCCGGGAATGATCGACTTCGAGGTGACCGGATCGACAAAGGCGTCCCACAGCCTCTTGATAATCCAGGCGCTGCGCTTCTGGAGCCGCTGAACCCGCAGGTCCCGGATCATGGTGACCCACGCGAAGCTCTTCAGAACGCTGACGGTCCGCAGCATATCTTCGTCTTCACGCCCTTCTTTTACAAACGTGACCTTTTTCCAGTTCCCGTCTTCGACAACACCAAGGCTCCCTACAAAAAGACTGACCCAGTAAGCTTTCACTTCACGGCGGGTCCGCGAGTAATCGTGGTCGCAGATCGGCATTTTGGCATTCCATACGTTGAGAAAAGAAGAGAGAACCTCCTCCACCTTGACCTGAATCAGCGCAGGTGCCCATCCCTTCCAGAAGAAGTCGTCCAACGTCAAAATTTTCTCGACAATCAGCCGCTGAATATGCGAATCGAACAAAAAATGCTCATGGACTTCGATCTTTCCGGCTTTGATGCCGTCTTCGAGATCATGCGCGGAATAGGCGATATCGTCGCACAGATCCATCAATTGGGCCTCGAACGTCTTCTTCCCGGCCGGCATTCCCCACAGGTCCCGGATATGGGAAATATACTGCCACTCGTGCCGGTAAAGTCCCTTTACGTTTTCCGTTCCGGGAAATGGATACTTGTTCGTGCCGAGCAGGACGGCGTCGGACAAGTTCAGCCCGTCGATATTTTCCCGCTTCTCCAGGAACATCATCAAGCGGAAATTGTGGGCATTGCCTTCAAAATGCTCATACTTATGCCGCATCTCCCGCCGGATCGTCTCCTCTTCCCCCGGTGCCGCATTGCGTTCCTTCATCGCCTCCCGGACCTTCTCGCCGATAAGGTTATTCAGAATGTGCTGCAGCACTTCTTCCCCTTTATGCCCGAATGGCGGGTGGCCGAAATCATGGGAGATTGCGGCGCATTCCACAACCTCGGGATCGATGATCAGGCCCGGATGCTCCGCCGTCTCCGCCGCCAGGGCCGGATAGGCCCGCAGCAGGCTGCGTGCCGCCTCCCTGGCGATTTGCGCGACCTCCAGCGAATGGGTCAGCCGCGTCCGGTAATAATCGCCGGTCCCCGCGCCAAAAACCTGCGATTTTCCCTGAAGCCGCCGAAAGGTCGGCGAGTGGATCAGCCGGGAATAGTCCCGCTCGAACGTCGCGCGATTCGTTTCATGCCCGATATTATCGGGATACTGCCGGTGTTCTCTCAATTCCTGAATATTCATGTTGCCGCACTCCTTTTCTCTATATAAGCTGCATCAGGCCAGATGCGGAATTTAACGGGACAACCTCCCGTTAAATTCGCCGCTCTTGGCCTTTGAATTCAATTAACTGGAAAAACACCATCTATTATACGCCCCAACCTCAGAACCACGCCATTTCTGGCCGTATAGCGGGACTTTTTCCAGGTAATTCGCCCCAGCCACCGCGTAAGCAGCAAATTACCGGGAAGCATTCCCGTTAATTTGAGCCAAAGAGTTCCCTGTTGGAAGGAGCCCCCTGCTTTATGCTATTGTAGCCGCCAATGGTTCTTACCGTCTACTTGATCGCCATCTTTGTCTTTTGCCGATATCGTCTCGGAAGGCTATACCGCCGGGGCTTCCCCGGAACGAGCTCAAGCTTTGGCTTAATAAGCCAAAGTTTTTTATATTTAAACTAAACTTAAACCAGGTTGCATTCGTCGTATGATAAGATAATACAATCGAGAATTTGATGATACCGGAGGTTCTTTTTATAATGATCCAATCCTACTTGTTCCCCATATCTTATGCCTTTATGGCGTTTCCTTTCGCGGCGCTGCTGTTTACGCTGCCTTTCCTTGTGGTCCAATACCGCCGGCACGGATATATCAACAAAGTCCGCGCGTTCGTTTTATATCTGTTTCTGCTGTATTTGATGAACGCGGTCTTTCTCGTTATGCTGCCGTTTCCGTCGACCCGCCACAATCCTTCGCTTGCCGGAGGGGCCGTCCAAGGGATTCCCTTTAATTTTATCCAGGACATTCTAAAAGAAACGACGGTCGTCAAAGGGGAGCCCTCCACCTATTGGCGGCTGATCAAAGAGCGGGCTTTCCTTCAGGTCGTGTTTAACGTGTTCCTGACCATTCCGTTCGGGATGTTTATCCGCTACTATTTTCGTTCCGGAGCCTTCCGGTGTTTAATACTGTCCTTTCTGCTGTCCCTATTCATTGAAATTACACAGCTCACCGGGATTTACGGCGTGTTCGATCATGCTTACCGGGTGTTTGATATCGACGATCTGATGACCAACACGCTGGGCGGGATGATCGGTTTTCTCGCCGCGGAATGGCTGTCCGGGCTTCTCCCCCGAATCGAACACTTGGACAAAAACATCGACCTGTCCACCAAAAGAGTCTCCTACACCCGGCGCGGGCTGGCGTGGATGTTTGATATTTTTCTCTGCGTCCTCCTCACGACCGTTTGCTACCAGTTGGGAATCCCGGGCCCCTATTTCGTGGCGACGGGGCTGTATTTCATGCTGCTGCCTTATTTGACCGGCGGCTGCACGTTCGGCAAATGGCTGGTGCGGATCCGGTTGACGGCCACGGTGCCGAAACCCGGCCAAAACGCGGAGGAATCGGGCATCCTGGCGGCATTGCAACATTTCCGTACCAAGGAGAACGATTCCGAATCCGTTTCGCTGGTTGCCCTCATAGTCCGCTACGGTTTGCTTTACTGGGTGATTATCGGGCTGAATTATACGGTCGTCCTTGCTCCGGGATCGTTGGGCGGATTGTTGAGATGGGTCGTGGCCATGTTCGTCCTGATCCTGGACGGGTGGTTTTTTATCCATTTCGTCAAGCATTTGCTCAAGAAAGACTCCACACTGTTCTATGAAAAAATAAGCGGCACACACCATCGCATCCTGTTCAAGCAACCTGCGGCCGAATCGGACGCCTCCCAAAGTTAACAAGGCGAAACGAAACGCCCCTTCCCAAAAGGAAGCGGGCGTTTCTTGTCCTGCAGATATGTACGGATATTAAAAAACGTTATCGAGATTAAAGGGCGTTCCCGGTTCAAAGTTTTGTTAGTCTTTTGCATCGATCGTTCAATAAACCAACCCCATCAATTCACCCCCTTAAGTTCAATTTATATAGCTATCTTAGACCTTGTTAATATTAACCATATGGGAAAAAGACTCGGGCGTCGTTTCCAGGATCACCGGGCAATGATCGCTTCCCATGATATGGCAATCGATCCGTGCATCCGCAAGATAGGGCGCTAGCCGGGCGGAAGCCAAAAAATAATCGATCCGCCATCCGACGTTCCGCTCCCGCACTTTGGGCATGTACGACCACCAGCTGTAGACGTTTTCCCGGTCGGGGTAAAAATGTCTGAATGTATCGATAAAGCCGGATTCCAACAGCTGCGTCATCTTGCCGCGCTCTTCGGGCGTGAATCCGGAATTGCCCTCGTTCGACTTCGGATTCTTCAAATCGATTTCCCGATGGGCTACGTTCAGATCGCCGCAGACGATCACCGGCTTGCGTCCATCCAATTTCACTAGAAAGTTGCGAAAGCGGTCCTCCCATTCGAGCCGGTAATCCAGCCGCGTCAAGTCGCGCTTGGCGTTCGGCGTGTAGACATTGACCAGGAAAAATTCAGCATATTCCAAAATGACCAGTCTGCCTTCAGGTTCTTCATTCTCTTCCATCCCGTAGCGCACCGACAGCGGCTGGATTCTGCTGTATACGGCGGTGCCGGAGTAGCCTTTCTTCTCCGCATAATTCCAATACTGCTTGTATTCTTCCCCAAGCTCCAGCGAGATTTGGCCTTCCTGCAGCTTGGTTTCCTGAACACAAAAAATATCCGCGTCCGCCTCCTTAAAGTAATCGTAGAAACCTTTATTCACACAGGCTCTCAGCCCGTTGACGTTCCATGAAACCAGCTTCATTTCTCTCTCCCTGCCGGGGGCTGGCGCCTGGCCGTACACCCCTGTTTTTTATAAAATTGTACCCTTTGTCCAAAAAAAACGTCAATCAACAAAAAAGCCGCCTCATGGCGGCAAAATGAATGAGGCCGGATTATTCGGCCCTAAAGGTTAGAGTTTAGCGGGAAGCCTTTCCCCGTTTCACGACTTCGGCATCGTACATTTTGACCTCCGTGCCGAGGACGAACGCCGGCGGCTGCTTACCGCGGTTTTCCTTGTGCCCTTGGATATGGGCATCGCTCTTCTCCCAGTTCTTCCAGGCCTCCTGCGATTCCCAGCGGATCACCACAACCACTTCTTCTTCCTCTTTGCTCTTGGTATTCACCATCACGCTGACATCGATTAATCCGTCCATTTCATGGAGCGGGCTCGGTTCGCTGAACCGGGCGACCACTTTATCGCTGTGGCCCTTTTCGATTCGCATCGTTCTCGTCATGACAAACAAGGATAACGCCTCCTTAAAATTACAAACACATCACTCTGCTAGTTTAATTGATAATAATTATCAATGTCAATTGATGGCGAGTTTGTTAGTACTTCTCCTATGAGCAGCATCACATTTTTTAAAACCGGCCCATGATACAATGTTGGCATTGTTCTCAATATTCAAATTTTTGAATATACGAAAATATAGACAAAGGAGGGGCTTCAATCGATGGACGTGAGCTTGCAGCAGTTTAAAGCCGAATTTTTCAAAGCGCTGGCCCATCCGATGCGTATTCGTATATTGGAGGTTCTATGCGAGGGGGAACGGAATGTCAATGAACTACAGACGATACTCGGTTCCGAAGGCTCGGCCGTATCCCAGCAGTTGTCCGTGCTCCGGGCCAAGAATCTGGTCAACACGGTAAAAGAAGGCACAACAGTCGTATACTCCCTCCGCGATCCTTTGATCAAGGATTTGTTGGCGGTGGCCCGGCAGATTTTTGACAACCATTTGGTGGAATCCATCTCCTTACTGGAAGGCATTCGTAAAGAAAAGTAAAATTATCCGACTTAAAAACAACATGCGGAAAAGAAGGGTTAGGAATGAAGTGGACAGGACGGTTTAGCGGGTATCAGGCAAGGGATTTGCGCCAGGATCTGATCTCGGGCTGTATTGTGGGGATTGTGGCGATCCCGCTCGGCATGGCGTTCGCTATCGCTTCGGGGGTCAAACCGGAGTATGGACTATATACAACGATCGTGGCCGGCATTCTCATCTCGCTGCTGGGGGGATCTAGGTTCCAGATCGGTGGACCGACCGGGGCATTCATTCCCATTCTGCTGGCGATCGTGCTTCAGTACGGTTACGAGAACCTGCTGATTGCCGGATTTCTTGCGGGAGTTATACTGCTGCTGATGGGCTTGTTCCGGCTGGGGGCCTTGATCAAGTTTATTCCCCGCCCCGTGACGATCGGCTTTACCGCAGGCATCGCCGTCACGATCTTTAGCGGGCAAATCGCCGGTTTTTTGGGGCTTGAAGGCGTCGAGCGGCACGAATACTTCCATGAAAGTATGCTCGAAATCGCCCGCCGGCTGTCTACCCTGAATATCTTCAGCGTGCTGACGGGCTGTATCTGTCTGGCCGCTTTAATTCTGACGCCGAAGGTCCTGCCGAAAGTGCCCGGATCGCTGGTCGGCATCATCGTGTCCACGCTGGCCGCGGCCTGGCTCTTTCCGGGGAAGGTGGCGACGATCGGCTCCGCCTATGGCACGATTCCCGGCGGCCTGCCCCGCCTCCATTCACTCGACCTGTCGTGGGATCATATCGGCAGTATGCTGCAGCCGGCCCTGATCATCGCGATGCTCGGCAGCATCGAATCTCTGCTCTCGGCCGTGGTTGCCGACGGAATGACGGGAACCCGGCATAACAGCAACCGGGAGCTGATCGGTCAAGGCATCGCGAACATCGTCACCCCGTTCTTCGGCGGCATTCCGGCCACCGGGGCGATCGCGCGGACGGCCACGAATATCCGAAACGGAGCGGTGTCGCCTTTTTCCGGCATCATCCACGGGGTGGTCGTGCTGCTGATCGTGGCGGTATTCGCGCCGTATGCTTCGAATATCCCGCTGGCCGCCATGGCGCCGATTCTCATGATGGTCGCCTGGAACATGAGCGAACGCAAATCGTTCGCCAAGCTGCTCCGGACGCGGACAAGCGACTCCGTCATTCTGCTGGTTACCTTTTTGCTGACCGTGTTCACCACCCTCACCACGGCCGTGGAAATCGGGCTCGTCCTTGCCGTGCTGCTCTTCATCAAGCGGATGAGCGATATGCTCACCGTCGATAAGGTGCTGCCGGATCCCGCCTCCAGCAAAAAGAAAGTGAGCGCACATACCGTTACCGAGGATCATGATTGCCCTCAGGTCTCTATCTTTACGGTGAACGGCCCACTGTTTTTCGGAGCCTCCCAAACCTTTGCCGATTTCGGTGTCCGGCTGGAGCGCCGGGAGCTTCGGGCCGTGATCTTCCGCATGAGCCAGGTGCCCCTGATGGACACGACGGGGGAAGCGAATTTTGCCTCGCTCGTGAAACGTCTGCAGACGGCAGGGGTGAGCGTCGTCGTTACCGGCTTGCGCCACCAGCCGCGCCGGTTGCTTCAAAAGACCGGTGCGCTGGAACTCATCGGCGAGGGGAATTTCTTTGAGCATACCGGCGAGGCGATAGAATATGTGCTGGGGCTGTTAAACAAGGACAAATGCCAAGGATGCCGGCACTTCGCCTTCAGCGAATGCGCGGGATTTTGCGGCCTGGCCGAGGTCCCAGCCACCATAACGGCTAAGGCTGCGGCGACGGCGACGGCGGCGGAACCAGCATTTCAACAGCAAAGGCCCAAGCCCTCGCTACGTTAGACTGGCGCTCTCAAAACGAGCATTTAACCGGGCTCCTTCCGAACCCGCCGATCCGGCTTGGGAACGGAAGGAGCTTTACCTTTTTCGTCCATTCGTTTATATTAATTTATAACTGATTAGTTAGTTATAATAAAAATATGAATGATCGGAGGCCGGAGAAATGCTTACCTCTAAAGGAGAAGCGAGTAAGAACAAGCTGCTGGCGGCGGCGGAGCAGCTTTTTGCCGACAAGGGCTATCACGCCGCGACCGTGAGTCAAATCGTTAAAACGGCCGGGCTCACTCAGGCCTCTTTTTACCAATACTTTAAGAGCAAGGATGAGATCCTGCAGGAGCTGCTTGGCAAATTTGAAGAACAGCTCCAACCGTTTACCGATGCGGGACGCGAGGCCGGAAACAAGTCCCCCGAAGCGCTGGAGGCGTTTGTCATCCATACTTTTACTGGACTGTTCAGCCTGCTGGGGCAAAACGTCAACCTCACCCGCATTGCGCTGCTCGAGTCGGAGGGAGGGGCTTCCCTCCGGGATTCCATTGTCCGGCAAATCAGCGGCAATATGCTCCGAAATCAACAGGCGAGGATCGTCAGCCCCAAGGTGGACCCCGAGCTCGCCGCGGAGTCGGTTGTCGCCTCGGTGGAACGACTGATTTACAAATACGGGACTGCCGGAGACAAGACTGCGGCGGAAATGGGTGAACAGTTGGGACGTTTGTTCCTGAACGGCATTTTGCTTCATCCGGCGAGTCATGCTTAATATATTGGGGGGATTCCCGTGAGTTTATTGCCTTTTTTGAACGAACATATTCAACTGGTCAGCCTGTTCTGGCTATTCCCGGTGACTTTCCTGTTCCATGACTTTGAAGAACTGCTCACCGTGGAGAAATGGGCCACCCGGCATCGCGATCATCTCGACGACACTTTACCCGATTTCTTTAAAAAAATTCTCGGCTCCTCCCTCCGCATGAACACGCTCCATTTCGCCAAAGATGTATTTGCGGTCTATACGATCATCGTCGTCGCAACGGGGCTGGCCGTCTTTTTTCACGTGTACCTGCTCTTCCTAGCGGCACTCCACCTCTACTTTCTTCATGTTTTCACCCATGTCGGGCAAGCACTATATTTAAAAAAATACACCCCCGGCGTGATTACCGCCGTTTTCCCCGTGCTCCCTTATTCGCTATATGCCTATTACCGTCTGCTCTCGGAAGGTGTCGTAGGCTTGGGGGACCTGATCTGGGCCTTGATCTTGATGCTGATTATCGTTCCGGTCGCTCTGTTTCTGCTGATCAGGGGAAGAAACCGCTATGCCGGATAATCCGCCTCCGCCATAGCGGCCTTTTGGGGCGCTACTTCGGCCCGATTCGGCTTCGGGGGAAAAATAGCGGTCAAAAAGGGCCTTGCCCTGATGCGGGCCCCGAAATCAGGGTTTGCATTCAAGGCCCTGAAGCTGCATCAAACCTGACAGAGTCCTGCCTATTTTGAAACTTGTCGCCTCGGTGTGGCGAGTTGGATCCAGCGCTCCCCATTTCCCTAACCGCCGGCGCATTTTAACGCTAACGGTTGCCACAGCCGTTATTTGCCCTAAAAACGCCGACTTCCCATTCTAACGGTCGCCACGGCGCTTATTTCGCATAAACAGGCTGTTTGGGCGAGAATCCAGGGAAATAACGGCGCTCACGACCGCTAGAATTTCGAAAGGGTTACTTTTCGTTAAATAGCGGCTGGTACAGCCGTTAGACTTCCCTCAGGCATTAGTACCAGCCGGAAAGCCTGACCTTTTGCAGGAATTCATTCTCGATTCCATCAATGCAGGTAAGGTAAGGTCTGTCTCAGATCGTGTGCGGGTTAGTGCCCAAAAGACCGTTAATGTGGCGGGCAGCACAGGCCCTTATTCATCTGCCCGGCTTCAAAGGGAAGCTGGCGCTGACAAATGAACCTTGGTGTAACTTAAAAGAACCCGTGTCTTTTAATGACACGGGCTCCTCGCATCTCCTAAGGAATTATGCCGCTTCCGCTCCCCGCTCTTCGGGAGAACTGCCTGGACCATCGGAGTCACCGGATTTTCCATTTGGAATATCAGGAGTATCCAATGCATCGGGGGCCGGGTCGATAGATTCCAAAGTCGAGGCATGGGGCACTCCTGACTGAATATCGCCATTCCCGTTGTATGTCCATGTTCCGGCGTTGAAGAGATAATTTCGTTGGTTGTTGCTGTCCCAGTTCGCCTTCCCATCGCTAAAGCAGGCCTCCAAACGCGAAGCCGTTCCGATATCGATGGTCAGCTTGCTGTATCCCGCAACCTCGGACGGCTCCATGGCCACCCCCGGCGCAGTCGTCCAGCTTCCGCCTTCCGGACGGTAATGGATAAACGGTGTGGTGAAGCCGTGCTTGTAGTAGACCGTCACCTTGTTGCCTCCGCTTCCGGCCGGCTCAGTGGTCACTTCCACCCTGTCGCTGACCGGCGACTCGTTGCCGGCGGCATCGCGCGCTTTTGCCGTGTACTGGTAAGCCGTCTCCGGTGTCAGCCCCGTATCCGTAAACGTTGTCTTTGAAGCGCTGCCTACCTTCACATTGTTGCGGTAGATGTCATACTCCGTTACCGCTACATTATCGGTAGAAGCGTCCCAACTTAACGTCACCGTCGTATCGGTAGTCCGGTCGGCTCTCAAACCGCCGGGAGCCGTAGGCGGCTCCGTGTCGCCAACCCCGTCCGGATTCGACTCATGCCAGGTTCCGTCGTACCAGCCTTCCGAGGTTCTTACGAATCCGTGCTGGCCTTTTCCGGGATTCTGCCTACCGTTGCTGTCCCGGAAAATCAACGTTGCACTGTCGACGCCATTGATGGTATAAGCATACCACTCTCCGCTCTCCTTGATCATCGCAGGAGACGTTGCCCAAGTGGGTTCTGTTACCTTGGGGATGGTATCGTAATAATACAATTGCGGCGCTCCCCAATCGGCCGGCTTCTTGAAGTGAACCGTCAAACCGCTGTTGGGGTCTTTTTTGGTATATTTAAACTCTTGCAGGGCGGAGCCGTGTTGATTTTCAGCGTATAATCGCAGCATGACCGAATCGCCAAACTCCATCGCTTCGCCGATCGTAATCTCCGTTCCGTTTGTGTAGCTGATCCCTTGTTTGGGATCGCTTCCGTCCAAGGTATACTTTCCGCTTTCGGCTTTATTGACACGCAGTTTGATTTCCAAAGTCTCGGTTTTGAAGCTGCCGCCCGCGGGAGAAGCGGACACGGCCGGCAAATCGGATTCCTTGATTTGCTCGATCAAGATGAGTCCATGGGCTCCCGGCGTGAGTGTGGCGACACCTCCGCTTACCAAGGCTTCATCCCCGGTATAGGCATCCCTGACGGTGGTTCCGTCCGGAAACACGGACGCCACGTTCACCTGGGTAGTCCCCGAAGCGCCTATGGCGACTACCACCTTGTCGGTAATCCCGTCTTTGTCATAAGTGCGCTTGAAGGTGTAGGGACTGTCGGCAATTTTGGCATGGCTCCCAGCTCCTACGGCAATATGTTGATTCCGGAATTGGCCTACCTTCTGCCAATGCGAAAGGACATTCTGATTGAGCTGATTCCAGTTCATCGAAGAGCGCGTCCCCTGTTGAGGATCCGAGCCGGTATCTCCGAAAGCCCTCGCCGCCTCGTCTCCATAGAACGTTTTCACTCCGCCCGGCAACAAAAGAAGCGCCGTGCCGGCTTGAATTAACCCTCCCCGATCGTACAGCTTAGTATCGTGCGAGGAAATATAGCTTAATACGTTAAACCCGGGATCATTATTGATCTTCGTGGCGTAATCGGCATAGATGCCTTCCAGGGAGTTTAAGTTCGCGCCTTGGAAGGAAAAGTTGATGATGGAATCAAATCCGTTGTTGAAATACTCGCTTTTGCCTACCCCATGCCCCCAGACTTCGCCGGTCATCCAAAAAGGATCGTTCCAATCGGCACCGGGTTTATCCGGATTGTTTTGTCTCCATTTTTGCAGAGCCGCATTGGTTTCACTCTTTAGCTGTTTCCACCGGTTGAGCTCCACATGCTTGGCCGTATCCGCTCTGAACCCGTCAATGCCAAACTCTTCTACCCAAGCTCCCAGCCACTTGATGACATAATCGGCCGGGGGAAGGCCCAGATCCTTCCGCAGGTTTTTGGCCGAAGGAACGATCCACGGCTCGTATCCGGCGGTTTCTTTGCCCCATTTTGTTTTCAGCAGGGTCGGGAGCCCGATATTGTTCGTCACGTTCGTGCGAAAATCAGGTAAATTTCCTACACATTGCGTGAGATCGCTACCTCCACAGCTCTCATAGCCGGCGATGCCCGCCCGAACCCAACCTCCCCACCATGTGGCCCAGGCCGGAGCATCGTTATAATTTACGTTATCGTGAAAGCTGTGCCAGGTTTGACCGCTTCCCGGCGTCCAGCCGGCCCCTATGTTGTTGCGGGCGCCAAAGCCATATTCCTCCATGTCTTTCAGGGTTCCGTAGCCCGGGTGGTTCAAAACGACGTCCAAAATGACCCGAATCCCTTTTTCATGCGCGGTATCCACAAATTCCCGCATATCTTCGACGGTACCCATATTTTTATCCATCATTGTAAAATCAAGCGCATAGTAACCATGGTACCCATAATGGGCGAAGTCCCCGCCGTTCCCGCCGCCGACCCAACCGTGGATCTGCTCGTAAGGGGCCGTAATCCAAATCGCATTGGTCCCCAGCTTCGTAAAGTATCCTTCATTCAGCTTCTCGGTCAGCCCCTTGAGGTCACCTCCATGAAATGTGCCGATATTCTTGCCGGTCGCGTCACGAGTAGGTCTGCCATAAGCGTTATTATTGCTTGGATCCCCATCCTTAAAACGATCGGTCATTACAAAGTAAACGTTTGCATTATCCCAGCTGAAGACAGCCGGTCCGGTCGGGCCCTCCGTCTCCGTAACCTTCTCCGCTAAAGCGCCCGCCCCCGCCTCCAAAGCATCCGCATACTGAACCGGTAAAACCTGTGAACCAAAGAATATTGTAATCAGGAATATAAAACTGAGAAAAAATGACGCACACCTGAGGGTCTTTTTCTTCACGCGTTTACTCCTTTCAAAATAAGTATTTTTTGTGCAAACGTTTGTATTTTTCGGAAAATGCACTCTTCGAAAAAAAGATTACTTTCTTAGCCATTGGAATATTAGGAAGTGCAAACGTTTGTTTTTTGGGGCATACTCACCTCCTGCTGTTCAACTTTGCAGCTCCGCAAAACAAAATTAAATATGTAAGCCCTTACAATATTCACGCTGTTAATTTTGTTTAATTTTGGAAGTTGCTAGCTGGATTGTAACATATCCCTCCGCACATGTATACTCTGTTTTTATGCAGCCAACTTCTTCATCCAATCCAGGCTCATTTTTTACCCGGTTGTTTAAAAACCCCCTCTTTGGTTAATAGTAATCGACAAGCAAATTAAACACATAAGAGGTGATACGAATGGGTTTCTTATGGTCCTTAATTATCGGTGGCGTTATCGGTTGGCTGGCAGGGTTAATTATGGGCAGAGATATTCCCGGCGGCATCATCGGTAATATCATCGCAGGCTTTATCGGCGCTTGGCTGGGCAGCCTGATTCTGGGCAACTGGGGTCCGGTCATCGGAGATTTCTACTTCGTTCCGGCTCTGATCGGTGCCGTTGTGCTTGTATTTATTGTCAGCCTGATCATGGGCTCAATGAGACGCGGGCGCTCGTAACTTAATGCGAAATGAACCCCAAAAAGAACCGCCGTTCCGGCGGTTCTTTTTGGGGTGAGCGTCAGGAGGCGTGGGCTTCCCGGTATTCCGAAGGCGTCATGCCGGTGACCTTTTTGAACACCTGCGTGAAGTAACGCGGATCTTGATACCCGACCAGCGGGGCGATCTGATACACTTTAACCTGACTATTTTGTAGAATAAATTTGGCTTTCTCGATTCGGCATTGGGTTAAATACTCGAGGAAGGTGTATCCCGTCACCTGTTTAAACAGCATGCAGAAATGGCTGATGCTCAGGTCGGCCACTTCCGCCACCTCCTCGATGCTGAGATCCTTATGATAATGATTGGCTATATACCCTTTCGTTTTGTCGATCATGCTGTGGATGTGTTCCTTCGGCTGGGATTCCTTGCTCTCCTTGATCCATTTCCCGAAATTCAGTTTTAGCAGTCCGATCATTTCATTCAGGCTCTCCAGGGAATGCAGCTCCTGCAGAATCCCCTCCAGCGACCACTCCAGCAGCAGCTTCATATGCTCAAATTCACGGTACAAAACCACCGTCAGCTCGACGATCATCCGTTCCGCGGTTTCCTTGGAGAATGCCTGCGCTTCCAGATAGCCCTTCGTCTCATCCAGCAGGGCGATCAGGCGCTCGTCGTCCAGCGTGCGGACCGCTTCCAGCATCCCCGGTTCCAAGTGCTTCGGATACTTCGCTTCGCGCGCCGCCCCCAGCTCGGGGGCCGGTTCGACGAATACCCCTTCCCTGTCACTGTAAAACCGCCGATACAACGCTCTGGCCGCGCTCTGGTAAGCCTCGCTCAATTGGCCGATTCCCTGCGCCGTCTGGCTGAAGCCGATGGAACAGGACAGCTTCGTATTGACCTTGATCCGGTGAATGATGTCCCGGCCCAAGCTTTCCCTCCGCCCGCTCATCGCCGCCGGAAACAGCATGACCCACTCCCCGCTGTGGAAAGGGAATAACGTCAATGCCCCTTGGGCAATCGACCATTCGCTTAGAATATTGCGGATCGCGAACAACCACAGCCTTCTCTCTTCCATGGACCATTGGTCGTACAGCTTGAGATAGTGGTCCAATTGCAGCACGGCCACAACATAATCCTCCTGAAGCTCGCTGTTCTCCAGCCATTTCATGTGCCGGAGATGGCTTTCGCTGTGATTGCCCTCGATCAATTCGGCAAACATTCGCTCCCGGGCCAGCATCGACAGCATTTGCACGGAATGAAGCAGCTTATCGTTCTCCAGCTGTTTTTCCAACGTTTTGATGGCGCGCAGGATCATTTGGATCAATTCATCGTGGTCGATCGGCTTGAGCAAGTAATCGAAGGCCCCCTCCCGCAGCGCTTCCCTGGCATATTCGAACTCTCCGTAGCCGCTGATAAAGATAAACAGGCGCTTGGGGTTCTCCGCCATCACTTCCTTCATCAAGCTGATTCCGTCCAGCCCCGGCATGCGGATATCGCTGATGACCATATGCGGAGAGAGCTCGCGGACCAGCTTGAGCGCCTCTTCTCCGTTTCGCGCTTCTCCGGCAATTTCCAGGTTCAGCTCATGCCAGGGAATCGCCACCTTTAAGCTCCGCAAAATAATCGGTTCGTCATCTACGAGAACAACCCGATACTTTGCTTCTTTGGATTCCATGAAGACACCTCCAGACCATTAATTGGGCAGAGAACTGTTGCGTTGGTTCCAATATTGCTCCGATGTCGCCTGAATCTGCTCAAGCGCTTCATTGGGGGAGACTTGGCCGCCCAAAATCTGTTCCACGACCTTCAGGAACGTTTTGTTCACCTCGGGTGACAAGGCATTGTCATACGCCAAAAAAATCTTATCGCTCTGCCGCATCAGCTTCACGACCTGATCGAACACCGGCCCTGTACGTTCCGAATCAAACGTGATTTTCATCGACGGAATCCGCAGTCCTTCATATACGACCCGCTCCTGGATTTCTTCCGTATAAAACGCTTGCAACAATTCCAGAGCAGCGGTGCGCTTCGCCTCATCCAGATTGGAGGACAGCGCGATCCCGATCGTATAGCCGCCCGCTAACGAAGGCTCCTGGTCCGGAAGCAGCGTAGGGAACGAAGTTACGCCGACCCGGTCCGGGAAATCATCCGGTTCGTCCCCGTTATGGAACAGGTTGATATCCCAGCTTCCGTTCAAATACATGGCCGCTTTTCCCGACGTAAACAAATCGATGGCCTCTTCCGTGGATAAATCGTTGGTCGGCTCGCTGAACGCTCCCTCGGATACCCAGCTTTTAAAATGCATCATCGCCTGCAGGTAGGCGCTGTTGTTAAAATCCGCTTTCGGATTTCCCCGGGTCAATTGGTTAATGAGCTCCGGTCCCGCATAGCGGTCCATGAAGTAGTGGGCGAAAATCGCGGCAGGCCAGCGTTCTTCATTGCCGAGCGCAAATGGAATCACCCCGTTCGCCTTGAGCCGCTTCACGACAGCGTCCATCTCCCCAAGCGTTTTGGGCGGTGAAATGTCGTATTTGGAGAATATCTCCTTATTATAGTATAGCGGCTCGGCATGCCCCTCGATTGGCAAACCGTAGATACGGCCGTCGTACGACCACGCCTGAAGATCCTGAAATTTCCCCTCGAGCCCGCTCTCCCGGACGAAGTACGTCAGATCCATCAACCGGTTGGAGCGGACATAAGGCTCGATCTCGGCGCCGGCGAAGAGCACGAACATATCCGGCGCCGTTCCCGTCACCATTTCGCTTTTCAGCTTTTGCTCCCGGTGGACGGTCTGATCCATTCCCTCAAAATTCACTTTGACATTCGGATGGGATTTTTGAAACGAATCTACAACCTCCTCAAAAATACTCAGCATTTTCCGGTCATGCTCCTTGATCCAGAAATGACGAAAGGTCAGTGTGATTTTTTCGGTCTGTCTCTCCTCGATCGGCTCGCTCCCGTTCATGGCGAGAATGAGCACCGAGACGGCCAATACGAAAGCGTACACGACGATCCAGCCCCAATTGATCAACCATTTCACGACCGCTCTTTCCCCCTTCATGAATCGATTTTCGGGATGCGAATCCGGATGATCGACCCGCATCCCGGGGAGGAACAGATCATGATCCCGTAATAACCGCCGAACCGGATGCTGAGCCGTTCGTGCACATTTTTGAGGCCGACGCCGTTCTCCCTGTATTTTTTCAGACTGCTGCGGTCCTTGTTCCACAAGTTCATCAGCGTCTCGTGATCAAACCCGGGCCCGTTGTCCATCACGTCGATGAGGATATCCCGTCCACCATCCCGGGCGGTGATCGAAATGAATCCGTGCTCTTCCATCGGCTCGATGGCATGGTACAGCGCGTTCTCGACGATCGGCTGCACGATCAGCTTTTGCGTTTTGTAATATTTCAAGGATTCCGGGATTTCGATTTGATACGTGAACTTATCTTCGAACCGGAATTTCTGAATGTTCAAATAATGCCGTACATGCTCCATCTCCATCGACAAGGGAATCAACTGCTGGCTTTCGCTGATGCTGATCCGCAGCAGTTTACCGAGCGATACGACCATTTTGCTGATATCCTTGTTCCCTTGAAGCACGGCCATCGAATTGATCGACTCCAATGAATTGTATATAAAATGCGGATTGATCTGCGCCACGAGCGCCTGCAGCTCCACTTCTTTTTTTCGCGCTTGCTCCGTCTGCACCTGCTCGATCAGCTCGGAAATTTGCGTACTCATCCGGTTAAAGCCGTCGATCAGCAAATCCGTTTCATCCCCGGCCCGCAAGGCAGGCGGAATCGGTACGAAAATGCCCTGCTGCACCCGCTTCATCCCGTTCACCGCACTGATAATGCTCCGCACCATCCGGCGGACAAAATAGCGGTCGAACAAGAAGGCCGAAACCAAGGAGACCAGCACCAGGACCATGGCGATATTGCGGATCTGAATCGACTCCGACGCGATCAGCTTACTCGGCGTAATGGCGACGAGATACCAATCTTTGTTATGTGAAGGCAAATAAGTAATCAGCGATTTCTCGCCCGCGTATTTATCGACATAATAGCCTTTTCCGTTTCCGTCCACCTTCGGACTCTCGCTTAAAAACGGAAAATCCGTACGTTCCCCAATATGCTCGCCCGACTTGTCAAACACGATATTTCCCTGCTGGTTGACGAGCAGAATATCCCCTTGTTTGAGCGTGGCGGCGTCCCAAAACACCTGATCCAAAATATCCGGCTTTACGTAAATGACAGCGGCTCCAATATCCTCCAATGAATAATAATCCTTGATCACCCGGGCCTGGATCAAAACCGGTTTCCCCGTGGAGGCGCTGCCATTTTCGCCGGGGCCGACCCAGATGGGTCTCCCTTCGGCCGCCTTCATCGCCCCGTACCAGTTTTGTTTGCTGAGCGTATCGAATGACATGGCCTCATTATATTGATACAACAGCTTCTCCTTGGAATAGAGCCCGAAAGAGGTGATCATCGGATGGTTGATCAAGTTATTGATATCTTGCCTTTGATCATACGTGATGACAAAGTTTGGCTGCTTCAAGGTCTTCTGAATGACCGGTTGTGTTATCGCCGAATTGGAGATGGTGGTGACCTCGTTCAAGGCGTATTTCAGCTTCCGGTCGGTCTCCAGCAGAGAAACCCAATAAAAATTACTCGACTTCTTCTCCATGGCGCCCGAAAAACTGAAATACGAGATCGATCCCATCAAAATAACGGGGATAAACACAAGAAGAATAATAGCCAGCAAGATTTTCCGACGGAGCTTCAAGCATTCGTCCCCCTCCACAATCTCCTATCTCTATTATTCTTCATTATGCGTCTTATCTCCTTGCCACCCTAACAAAAGTCCTAGCTCTTTATCGCGCCGGAAGTCAACCCGGCGATCACCCAGCGGCTGAACAGCAGGAATACGATCAGGAGCGGCAGCGTCGCCGTAAACGTAGCGGACATGATCATGCCGAAGTCCAGGCCGTCTTTATTCGTAAACAGCTGCTGCAAGGCAATTTGGATCGTGTAATTCTCTCTGTTTTTCAACACGACCAGCGGCCAGAAAAAATCGTTCCATACATTCATAAAGTTCAGGATACCCAGCGTCGCCATCGCCGGCGTCACGACCGGGATTGCGATATTCCAGAAAATGCGGAAATGTCCGCCGCCATCGATCCGTCCGGCCTCAAGCAGCTCGGAGTGAACCGCGGAGGTGATATACTGGCGCATCCAGAAAATCCCGAACGCGTTGACCATCGCCGGGACGATCAGCGCTTTATAGCTGTCGATCCAGTGCAGCTTGGCCATGATGACGTACTGGGGAAGTACACCCAGTTGGGCGGGTACCAGCATTGTGGCGATAACGAAAACGAACAGCGTCTTTTTGAACGGAAACTCATATTTGGCAAAAGCATACCCCGCGAGCGTGCAGAGGAAGACTACCGAAATCGTAACGGCCGACGAAACGACAACGGAATTCATCAGCGCCCGGAAAAAGTCCGTCCGTTCCAGCACGCGCGAAAAATTGTCGAAGAACTCCGCACCCGGCGTCATCAACGGCGGAATATGGAAAGCGGCGTCCTTCTCATTGGTAGCCACCACGAACATCCAGTAGAACGGAAAAATGGAGACCAACGCTCCGAAAATCAAAAACAGGTAAAAGAGCGTTTTGGCGACTAGTCCCGGTTCATCCGGTTTTTTGCGGCTTACTGCAAGTGAACTCATGCTTTTTTCCCCCCGGTGTCTCCGCCCATCCGGCTCGATAGCATCATATTCAGGACGGAGAAAAGAATCGTGGCGATAAACAACATTACCGCCGTGGCGGCCGCGGTTCCGAAGAATCCGTTCTTGAACGCCTCATTGTACAGGTAGGTCACCATCGTAACCCCTTCCTGACGCGTGGAGCCTGTGCCGGACTGACCGAGGAATACGTAAGGCTCGGTAAACAATTGCAATGCCCCGATGGTTGATACCAGCGTGACGAAGATGATAAACGGACGAAGCAGCGGTAGCGTGATGTAGATCAACTGCTGGCCGCGGCTGGCCCCGTCGATTTTGGCGGCCTCGTAAATATCCGTCGGGATACTTTGCAGCCCGGATAAAAAGATGATGGCGTTATACCCCATCCAGCGCCACATGACCATGGTGGAGATGGCGATTTTGACGCCCCACCAGCCGGAGTTGAACGGCACGCTTTCCATCCCCAGGTTGCTCAGCAGCCAGTTCACCATCCCATTGTTCCCGAACATGGTGCTGAACACCAGCGTTACGGCAACAATGGATGTGATATTGGGCATGAAGTACAAAATCCGGAACGTATTCTTGAACTTGTTCAGGGCGGAATTGAGCATAACCGCGACGAGCAGGGCGACAATCAGCTGCGGTACCGTCCCCATCAAGCCCATCAGCAGCGTGTTGGTGAAGGAGATCCAGAAGGTCGGATCGCTCGTAATCAGCTCATAGTTTTTGAATCCGACGTATTTCATCGGACCTAACGCATCCCATTTAAAAAACGACAAATAAATCGTAAACAGAATCGGATACAATCCGAAAATGGCGAACAGAATAAAGAACGGTGAAATAAACGTGTATGCCGTAAGCTTGCTTCGTCTCGATTCTGTCCAGAATGGCCGCTTGGCCGGAATCGGCTGCGACGGTTTCGCGGTGACTGTGTCAGCCATGGACGCACCTCCAGGAAGTCATTGATAAATCCGAATCCGCTGAAAAGGCTGTCGCCTTCCGCGGATTCGGATGATGAACTGCGCTATGCAGCTGTTTCGATAATCTTGTTCCGATTAGCTGCGTTCCACCAACGTCTTGATTTGTTTCATCGCTTCATCCCATTCTTTTTGCGGATCGGCTTTTTTCTCAAGCACGTTTTTGAGCGCATTTTTGATGATCGTATCGACTTGGTCATGCAGCGGACCGTAGTAGACCGGTTTTACGCGTTCCGCCGATTTGGCATAGGCTTGCGAAATGACTTGGCCGCTGAAGAATTCGTCCTTTTCTTCGCTGAACGCCGGTTCGTCGTACACTGCCGGAATCGACGGGAACAAGCCGCTGTCTTTAAACGATTTCAATTGGCTTTCTTTGTTGAGCACCCAGGAAATGAACTCGTACGCTTCTTTCGGATGCTTGCCTTCTTTCGGCAGCGTCAGGAAGGATCCGCCCCAGTTTCCGGCGCCTTCAGGCATTTGGGCAATCGCCCATTTGCCGGCGCTGTCTTTGGCGTTCCGGATCGTACCTGCGATCCAAGCCGGGCCGAGCATGACGCCGAATTCACCTTTGTTGATCGCGTTTTGCCATTCCGGCGACCAAAGGATCCAGTTGCCGATCCAGCCTTCTTGAATACCTTTTACCGTAAAATCATAAGCCTTCTTGACTTGAGGATTGGTGTCCCCGATAAAAGCTCCATCCGCTTTGTTGAAGTAGATTTGGTCCGGCGATTGGTCGCGCAGTCCGTTGTAGACGAGATCCGTCAGGTCCGCAAACGGTTTGCCGGTTTTGTCTTTGAATTGTTTGCCTACCGTGGCGAACTTATCCCATGAGTCGATCGCTGCGCTGAATTGGTCCGGATCCTTCGGCAAGCCGGCTTGCTCGGCCAAATCCGTACGATAGTAAACTACAGTAGGACCGATGTCCGTTGGAAGGCCCAGTTGGAACGAGCCGTCCGTGGACGTCGCTTGTTTCCATTTCCAATCCAAATAGTTCCCTTCGATATCTTTGGCTCCGAGATCGTAGAGGTTATAGAACTTGTCTTGATTGCTGATGAACCGCTCCATAAAAGCGATTTCAAGTTGGAAAATATCAGGTGCGCCAGACCCGGCGGACAATGCCGTCGTCAGGTTGTTATGATGTGCCGTTTGGTCGGACGTATTCTGGAACTTGAAGGTGACGTTCGGATGTTCTTTCGTATATTCCTTCGCCAGATCTTCATAGTTTGTCGTGCCCAACGACCAGAAGGTAAGCTCGACTTTCTCACCCGAGTCCGTTCCGCCGTCCGTGGAGCCGCCTCCTTCATTAGCGGTCTTCGCCGGAGCGTTTCCGCCGTTGCCGGCCGTTTTATTGCCGCCTCCGCCGCAGGCGGACAAGGAAGCAACCATCAGGACGGCCACCAGCAGCATCGCCCAAATTCTCGTTCTCTTCATTGCTTTGTAACCCCTTTCTTAGTAACTCGTATTTTCATCCTTAGTCTAATGGAGGCGGGCGTTTTTTTTGAGGAGACAATATTGCGATTTATGGTTGGAATTTTTATGATTGGAGGATACCTGCTGCTGGCGACACTTGTCCACATGGGGATAAATCAGATGAGTATGTAGTAAACCGTGTACAGCTTGTTAATATCCTGTGTATAAGCATTTTTCTATAAAAAAGAGCCATAATTACACTCGCTTGCGGCATGAAATCGCTCGGACTCCATTGCAAGAGAAGTAATTTATGACTCTAGGTGGGTAATTCGGTTGATACCCGGGTTAGAACAAACCTGCGATTTCCCCGTGTTCATCGAGATGGATATGCTCCGCTGCCGGGGCTTTCGGCAATCCGGGCATCGTCACGACATTGCCGGTAAGCACGACAATAAATCCCGCACCGGCCGACAGCGTGATGTCCCGCACCTGAACGACGAAGTTTTCCGGCGCTCCAAGCAAATTTGGCTGATCTGAAAAAGAACTCGGCGTCTTGGCCATACAAACCGGCAAATGTCCAAAGCCCTGGCGCTCAAGTTCCTGAATCTTCGCCTCTGCCTTGGCGTTTAGCTTGATGCCGGCGCCTCGGTAGATCTCGCGCACGATCGTTTCAATTTTCGCCCTAATGTCCAGGTGCCCGGAGTACAACGGCGCATAGTGGGACGCTTCCTGCTGCAGCAAGCCGCGCAGCGTCTCCGCCATTTCGATGCCGCCTTCACTGCCTGCGGCCCATACATTGGAAAGCTCCGCCTTCACGCCCAGGCGGGCGCATTGCTCTTGAACGATTCGGATCTCCTCCGACGTATCACTGGTAAAATGGTTAATCGCCACCATGACGGGCACACCGAATTTGCGAATATTCTCCAGATGGCGGTTCATATTGGCCAAACCGGCTTGCAACGCTTGTGGATTCGGTTTATCCAGCTCTGTCCTTGGAACGCCGCCGTTATACTTCAGCGCTTTGATGGTGACGACCAAAACCGCCGCATCAGGTTGTAGTCCGGCTTGCCGGCACTTGATGTCGAAGAACTTCTCCGCGCCAAGCTCGGCGCCGAATCCGGCTTCCGTCAGCACGATCTTGGCCAGCTTCAATGCGGTTTTCGTGCCGATGACACTGCTGCAGCCGTGGGCGATATTGGCAAATGGCCCGCCATGCACAATCGCCGGCGTTCCTTCGCCCGTCTGCACCAAGTTCGGCTTGAGCGCTTCCTTCAGCAGCACGGTCATCGCATCCACGGCGCCGATTTGCTCAGCGGTGACCGCCCCACCGGACATCGTATAAGCGACGACCATGCGGCCGAGGCGCTCTCTGAGGTCCCGGTGGTTCTCACTAAGACACATCACCGCCATCACTTCGGAAGCCGTCGTGATCATAAACCCGGATTCGTGCACATTCCCGTTCCCCTCGCCAAGTCCGACAACGATTTGCCGCAGGCTCCGATCGTTCATGTCCATCGCCCGCTTCCACAAAATACGGCCTGTGTCAATTTGCAGCGCGTTCCCTTGAAATATATGATTGTCGATCATCGCGGCCAGCAGATTATGCGCCGAGGTGATCGCGTGCAGATCGCCCGTAAAATGCAAATTAATGTCCTCGGACGGGACCAGTTGCGCTTTATTGCTCCCTGTCGCCCCACCCTTCATGCCGAAGCAAGGACCTAACGACGGCTCCCTTAGGGCAGCGATCGTCGGCTCTCCGATCGCATTGAGCGCCTGCGCCAGCCCGATCGTGGTCAGCGTTTTTCCTTCCCCGGCCGGCGTCGGATTCATCGCCGTCACCAGCACTAACTTGCCGTCCGGCCTTTTTTTTAAATCCTCGCGCAGGCTTAGGTCTATTTTGCATTTGTACCGACCGTACAGATCCAGGTATTTTTCCGCAATCCCGATGGATTCCGCCACTTCCAAAATTGGTTTCATGCTGTTCAGCAACCTCCAGCTATAACATTCATTTTCTGTAATCTCATGAAAATGCTAGCTCTATTGTACATTAAGCAGTTGAGAATATAAGTGACGGAATTAGTAACGCGGATGCAAATTACTGCAAATCTGCAGGAATTTATGGGGGGTTAGCCCCTACTGAGCAAAATTCCTGCAAATCTGCAGGCTTTTTTTTCGGTGGAGGCTCTCTCCGAGGAACGAATCGGAAATACCTGCACTTTAGCATCTTTTTCACATTTTGAGGCTTAAACGCTAGAAAATTCCTGCAGATTTGCATCAATTGTTATGAGAGCATACAAAAAGAGCACCACCGTATAGAGGGCACTTTCTTCTATGATTTGTTTTCCAGAACTAATATTATCTTTCAATAGATATTGTTTATTACTTTTTGTCTATATGTTTGCCATTGTTCTAATCCACGTTCTGGTTTATTGTCAAAGTTTATAATATCCTCATCTACTGCCTTCCAATTCGGTTCATCACAAATCATCTTTATAGCAGTCAATGCTCGATTGTCTCCTCTAACGTGTAACATTAATGAAGTAATATCATTCTCCTCGCCAATATTAAAACTCTATTGAGTATCCTTCCCTATCTAGTGTCCCCCAAGCAGGATCTCTAAAATCTGCATCGGGAAAAATCATGCCTAAAGTTTTAACTACATCCTCCCTACTGCCTAACTGTTCTATGTTTGAATCTTCAATCTCATCTATTTTATTTACTTCTTGTGAAAATTTCATCAACCTTCTTTATATAGTCTTTTACCTATTAGTGACTTTACTTCACTTTCCTCCAAGTCTACGAGCAATCCTATACGATTTAAGTTCATTTCTCTATTTCCGAAGTTAACCATTTCAATAGACTTCACAAGTACCTTTTTGCTTTTGCAGTCTCTACAAATTAATGTATCGCCATTCTTTAAGACAGTACCTCTATTAATTATTTCTCCCCCAATTACAAATCCTCTACCATTGATTTTAAATACATCTTTCACTTCAATTTCAAACATGTATGTCACGCCTTTATTAGCAGTTTAATAGTGTTGAATTAAAATCTTGATTCCATTTGCTTTGAAATTTCATTCATCTTATTCAAAACAATATTCCAATCAGGAGTATCTGCATAAAGAAGTTTCTTGTTTTCGAACGCTGAAACGAGTTCTTCGTATTGAATTTGATTGGTTAATATTTGTTCACGATCAATTTCCAAATCTTTAGGGTTACTTTCTAACAATGCAGAAATCTGCTTATGCATATCTAAACCAAATGCTTTAAAACTCTTTACCAGCCCCTCTATAAATTCGGAATAGTTACAGGAGAATGTCCCTTTAGGGCTGGCCCATAATGAAACACCTTTATCATTTTCATACTCAGCAAACCAATAAATATGTAACTGATCCTCATTTCTTATTAAAAAACAATCAGGACCTCCTGTTAAATATCCAAAATCCAGCCTTCTACAGTAAAGCCAACCTCGAGCCACCTCGTACACTTCATCAAATTGTTCGTCACTTTCATCCCAAGCTAATTCGATCCAAGCTTTTAACGACTGTATGTATTCCTTTAGCTTTCCCAATGAATTTATCTTCTGAAAAAGCTCGTTTGGAACTGGAATTTCTACATGCCGAATAACTTCGCAAATGTCCCAAAATATCCTGGCAAATTGATAATCCACAAATTTAGAATCATCCTCTGGCTCCCATTCTTTAATGATTTCATCACTATATTTAGGGAACTCAACGCCTTTAAAATTAAACCAGTAATGAGAGTCGGTTAATGCAAACCAGTGTAACATTGGATTATTGCCGTCTCGCCAGGGTACAATGTCCTTCCAGTTCTTCAATTGATATTGAATCAGAAGATCACCCCCTGAGCCTCAAGTTTTTTATGTAATCTCCTATAACGCTTTTGTATCAACGAACCCGAGAGGCTTAATGCAGCTCGAGCAGTCGGCCGTAGCGCGGTCAGGTGCGCAGGGTTGTCCTCCTGATTCCACATCTCGAAAACCCCGGGCGGACCAAATCAGGCTGCCCGCTGCGTGAATATTGTGTTGTAAGATGTCCCCGCCTTCGAAGCGTTCCCTATGTCAGTGGCTCTTCTCCAAATCTTGCCCACAATAGAGGGTATCTAACTTCCAGTTCTTCTTCCTTCCAATCAATTTCAATATCTATTGGTTCAAAATTATATCCGTGAGCTTCCAATTCATTCAAAAACTCCGTGTTTGCATTATCGTTATACTCGTACGTTCCGGTCTTTTGATAAGTGTAAGCATCTGAAGCCACTGACAACATCTCTTCTAATTGAGGTGCAAATTCATCTTCCTGTAAATAATCGTCAGTTAAAAATCCAGCTAAAAATTCAGGATTCTTCAAAGCTTGATTGAAAACTTCTTCTCCTCGAGAGATTAACCAGCCCCTGAAATAATCAAATCCATCATCCGAACATCCTCCCATAATTACAAAGGCTGCACCCCATAATGATGAAGTATATGACTGTATCATCTTATTCTGAAACTCTATTTCGAACTGAATAATCTCTTTGCTCGTCTTCGTTGATAATTCTTTAGTTAACCATTCTATTTGTTCTGCACCATACTTTATGGAATCATTTATTAATTCCCAAAGAGTACTTATTGCCATAGGAATAACCTCCTCCAACGTACTTTATTCTTCTTTGCAGGATTGTCGCCTGAATCCGCTTTAATACCCATGCTTCCGGCGACCGAGGTCCGTGCAGTTGACCCGTTGCGTGAATACGGTGTTATCGAAAGTTCCCGGCCTCTCGAAATACATTCAACTCTTCCAGAGGAAAAGCTTCTACCCTGATTATTGTTTATCTAATTTTTGTTATGCGCAAGAATATTAACAATTTGATTATATGGATCCCGAACATAGAATCTCCGCACACCCCATGGTTCATCTGCTGGTCCATATTCAATATTGAAGCCTGCATCTTTCATTCGTTTATAAACCTCATCAACAATATCATCTACCTCATCAATATCATCTTCCTCAATGGATAAATCAGGCGTAGCAGATCCTGACCCTCCTTGTGACGCAAAGCTAATTTGAATGCTCATTTCATCCTTTGAACCGTAGGTTGCTATCCAACCATGATTCATCAACCCTCCTACTGTTTAATTCATCATCTATTCTTAGCCATGGCCTAATGGCGAACCGTGCTTCTCCGGTTCTATAATCGAATAATCTTTCTACAATCTTTACTATTCTATTATCAATAATTAATGACCACGGGCTCATCTTGGATAACTCATTATTCTCTAGCCTATACCCATCATTACTTAGCCTCGTAGCATTGTTTGCCCGACTCCATGTTACTGGAAAAACCTCGGGAAGACCAAATAGTTCTTCGACACCTTATTCCTTGATTAAATTCTTTGACATTATTATATCTCTACCAAAGTCTTCAGACTCTATTATTTCTAAAGCATGGTATCCAAGCTTCTCATAAAATCCTTGTGCCGTAATGCTACTAGGAAGCTTAAGCGATGTAGTCCCGGAATCAAGAGCTATTCGTTCAATAAAATCAATCAAAACTCTACCAATTCCCTTATTGTGGTAGTGAATATCAATAAAGACTGTGTATATGGTATCTTGATCAAGACTTGCAGTACCGATTATCTTATTACCTTCAACTACAACATATACTTTTCTGATTTTTGATATTGAAGATATATATTCTGGGGTGAAGATTCTACTCATATTCTTTATTATCTTTTCTGGATAATCTTTGATGTTTACATTTATTAAATTTTCTCTGATAATGCTTGATACCATTCCGGAATCATCGTCATTAAAATCCCGAATCAATAAATTAGTATTCAATAATCTCACCTCTTATTAGAATTACGAGACGATTTTATTTGACATGTTTGGGTGGTCTCGTATACCGTTCCCGTATTTACGAAACGCCCAAGCCTTAGATAACTCTTATCTTAGGCTGGGGCATTTGTTGTCCGAGCTTACTTCTTCGATTATTCATCTGACAACCAAGAGGCGATAGCCCTGTGAATATGATGTTATAGGATGTCAGCGCCTTCTTAGAATTACTTAATCATACCTTTCTTCCACTTTTATTTTGAGTAATAACACTGTTAAATCCTCGTCAATCATTTGTTTTATAGAATTCATTTCTTGGTAATCGTAGGTATTTAAAGAATTCTCATTTTCTCGATAAACTGCTAATATTTGGGTTTCTCCCGCTTCCAAACTAATTGCTTCATTTCCAATGGCATAGTCCCAGGAACTAATAGTTCCTTCTTTGTAAAAAATATTTTCATCTATATTATGAGGGGCTATGCTTGTGGATGGAGAATATAAAAAGAATGATGGATAATCGCTGTTAGGGTTAATAATTCCAAACCCCATATGACCTTCTTCATCTTTATTAGGACTTAATCCATAGGACAATTCGGTTAAATGAATAGGTTTATTACTCCCCTTTTTATACCCCTCAACCCAAATAGTTACCCAACTTCGATTTGCGTGTGGTAATTTTAAATTATAATCAAATAAAACCCCCAAACCCATTTTTTCAAATACCTTTTCGTATTCTGAATTGACATTCGCAGATATATAAGCAATTTTCTCTTCTTCAATAGATTGATTACTACATCCAGAAACAATTAATAGTATAGCCAGAAATAGCATTGACGAGATAATTAATTGATTATATTTCAAACCAATCCCCCCTTTGAGTACCTATGTTTTGGTTTTCAATTGAGATTCAATAACTTGCGATAACTTCCTATAACGTTTTCGTATTTACGAGACGCCTCAACCTTAGATAGCTCATGTCTTAGGCTTGGGCGTTTGTTGTCTGAATATTCTTCTGTGCCTTTACATCTGACAACCAAGCGGCGAATTGCCCGCAGCGTAGATACATTATTATACAACAGGATTCTCTATGAGTGCCCCACATCGTTTAATGTTGTTATGTTTCAGGTGTGTATTCAATTAAATCCGATAATTTGCACTCAAATGTATCACACAGCTTTAATAATGTTTCTAATTTTGTCGTTCCAATATTTATTTCTTTGTACAGTTTATTAATCGAATTTCTACTCAGTCCTGATTTATTCATTAATTCTGTTATATCATCGATTCGATGTTCGGCCATTAAAATTCTAAGATTGCACTTTATCAAAAATACCCCTCCCATGCTCAATATATTATCTTTTAAGTACATTTTTTCAATTCAAAGACATCATTTCACCTTAGGGAGTTAATAATTATCCTTACATAAATTCTATGAGGGTATATGTAAAAACCCTGTAGAGTTAAAAGAGGAGCGAAGTCATTGATTGAATCATTGATTGAACCATTAGAAGTTTTAGCTGAGCCCTTGCAGTATCTAAAATTATCCGAGAATCTCTTCCCGATAACCTTCAACACACCCATTTCTTTATGAAGACGCTCTATCTTCAGTACAAAATGTTTCGGAAAGTAAATGAATTAAGGGCTCCTGCGGCCCTCTTCTTTTTATCTTCTACCCCTGCCGTAAGCGACGACGCGTGAATATGGTGTTAGACGATGTTAATGCCCTCTCGAATAACATACGTTTAATTGAGTTCCTTTTTGTAATAATAGTGTTTTTTTCCTAAAGGTGCATTTTCGATGATTGCTATTACCTCGTAACCATATTTTTTATAGAATTCGGGAGCTTGAAAACTGAAAGTGTTTAGCTTAATAAACGTACAACTTTTTGCTTTTGCTATTTTTTCTGCTTCTTTTAATAATACCTTACCAAGTCCTTGTCCACGATGATTATCATCTACCCATAAAATATCAATCTCCATCCAGTTCCAGCATATTGCACTATTGAGACCCGCTATAATTCCTCCATTATCATCCTTCACACATAAATTAATTTCTTCATAAGTTCCATTCGGCACATGTTTAGAATTGAACTCAATGAGTTTTCTTCTAATATAACTTGTTTCATCATTTGTGCTTTGAGTTATCTTTGGGAGATTCGACATATGATCCTCCTTTAAGTTTGTTCTTATTCGTTGTACTAAAGTAATCTAACGTTCTTGTATTCACGAAAAGACCCAGCCTTAGATAGCTCCTATCTTAGGCTGGGTCTTTTGTTGTCTTGGGCTCTTTCTATGATTATACGTGATTCTTATCCTCTAGTCTTTACAATAGTGTCAGCTAATGCAGCCCGATGCGAAAATACGGTGTTAGATGTTGCCGCCTTCTTCAAATATTGCTTGAGATGTTATGTTAACAGTCTTGAAATCTCCTCGTTGATCAGTTCAGCCTGCTCATGATTTATTGCATGTCCTGCATCCTTAATGATTTTGTAATTTAACTTATTATCCTCAAGTCTCTTTATAGCTTTAGGATAATTAGTTAATCTATCATATTCTCCAATTAGGAATACTCCCTTTTCTCTCAGTTCAGATAACTCTAAGTCACTATGTATTTCAATTTTATGTTGCGCCATTGATCTATTGTTAAAGTACTTCAATAAATAAAACCAGTGCTTCATAAGAACGTCATTCTCTTCAAACTTGGAGAAGTTTGGCCCGCTTAATTTTCTTAGTAATTTTCTACAATTCTTCTCTGTTGGAAACAGCGCCTCCGGTAAAAAAGCAGCCATCATTTTTGAAAAAATCTCAAATTGACTTGTAGGGATTCTGCCTGCCAGGCAGATGGCCTTGGTTACCTTGTTGGGTCTCCTTAATGCATAGTAATAAGATAAGTATGCGCCATATGAAACCCCACATATATTTGTAGTATGTATTTCTAATGCGTTTAGTATGTCGTCAATCCAAATCACTTGATTAAAGCTTTTGAAATATTCTTCATTAGGTTCACTTTTTCCTGAACCTCCAATCGCATCAACCGCAATGATGTAAAACTTCTGTGATAACTCCTTTATGTTATATATCCACATCATCGCTGAATTATCGGCAGTTCCATGAAATAGTAGTAAAGAAGGCTTCTGACGATCGCCAGCAATAATCACATGTGTCAATCCATAAGTAGTTTCTATATCCCTCTCTTCGCAGTCCGAATCCCAAGAGTTTAACAACATGTCGTATGTATCAATAATCAATTGCCTTCCGGACAGACTTTTATATCTTTCCATCGTCGTTATCCTTTCATAAATGATTTGCGGCAATTTCTTATAACGGTTCGGTGGTTTACGGGCCCAAGAACCTTAAAGGGTCCAACGCGGCCTTCGCGACGCGGTAGGTTTGCGGGGTTGTCGCCTGAGTCCGCTTCCTTGATATGCCTCTCGGCGACCGGGCAGTCGCAAGGCCGTATTTGTGTAAATGTATTCGCTCTTCCTACCTGAATCAGGTATCCATCGTCTACCGGAAATCGATTTAATTAACTGATGATCTGTCGGGAAAAATGTCTAATACCACAGCCGTATGAGAATAATAAACTAATTTTTATCTCCATCTTTTTCCTCCAGTATATCAGTATAATAAAATACTGGAAATCAAATTATAAATGACTTTAAGGTATACAACCCCCGAAGTCTCCCGAAGAGAGCACCACCGCTTCATATGGTAGTGCTCTTTCGATTTGTTTGGCGGCCCGTCCTACTCTCCCAGGCCTTCGGTCCAAGTACCCTTGCGCTGGAGGGCATAATGGTCATGTTCGGCATGGGCAAGCGTGGAACCCCGCCATCGCCACCAAGCATGATTTTTGCAATGCTTCCTAAGCCTGACTTTGCTAGGCAAATTGTCAGACCTCAGTTATAGCTTCTTGTGAATATGAATTCCTGCAAATCTGCAGGAATTATTGGGGAGATAACCCCCGCTGAGCGAAATTCCTGCAAATCTGCAGGCTTTTGTTGCTGCTGAGGTTCCCTTCGGGGGAAAGGGCCGAAAATTCCTGCACATTTGCATCCTTTTCGCTCTTCGGGGCACAAACGTTCGGAAATACCTGCAGATTTGCATCAATTTGTATTAGGGCATACAAAAAGAGCACCACCGCTTCATACGGTAGTGCTCTTTCTTAGTTGCTTGGCGGCGTCCTACTCTCCCAGGACCCTTCGGTCCAAGTACCATCGGCGCTGGAGGGCTTAACGGTCGTGTTCGGGATGGGTACGCGTGGAACCCCTCCGCCATCGCCACCAAACGTGTTCAGATGTTTGATCACCTGAAAACTGGATACGAAACGTGCTTTGCGTTTTAGTCTCCTCAAGTGCTCAGATCGGCTTGTTCAGCCTGACGCCACTTTTTGGAGTTGTTTTTGGATAAGCCCTCGACCGATTAGTACCTGTCAGCTCCATGCATTGCTGCACTTCCACCCCAGGCCTATCAACCTCGTCGTCTTCAAGGGGTCTTACTAATTGGGAAATCTCATCTTGAGGGGG
>NZ_JBAGJC010000010.1:0-156637 GCF_036864765.1 Paenibacillus sanfengchensis
GTTGGATTAGAGATCATCGGGACTCTATTTCGCCTGAAGAAATTCCTGCGGCAGACGAACATGTTCAAGAGTTGCAACGCCTGCAGGAGGTAGAGCAACGCTACCAAAAGGCCGTTAAGGTCCTTGGTGAAAAAGAACTCGAAATCGAAATTTTGCGAGAGTTGCTAAAAAAGCAAAACCCCGCTTATCTGAAAAATTTGAAATAGCCGACCCATTCATTAAGCGGGGGGAACCGGCAGCTGTTGTGCTGCGCATTCTTGGGTTGTCAGAATCAACGTATTACGACCGTAAAAAGCGACTGGCCCAGTCAGCAGAAAAAGGCGAAGAACGTCCAACCGAAAGCCGTGCAGGTCGTCCCGTGCCTGGATACTCTTACACGGCTACAGGTGAGAAAGTTAGCGACGCACAAATCAAAGAATGGCTGCTCGAACTCCTTGAAGGAGAAGAGTTTGTCTATGGTTATAAGTTTTTGGCCCAATCCCTTCGAGATAAGTATGATCTCATCTTCAACAAAAAGAAGTCTTATCGACTTTGCCAAGAGTTAGACATATTGCAGAAACCTAGAAAGCGCGTACGTTCCCACCCTCGCCGATTACCGAGAAATCGAGTTATAACGGGGTCAAACCAACTTTGGCAAATGGACATTAAATATGGATACGCGATCGGGCAGGAACGGTTCTTTTTTGTACTCAGCATTATAGATGTGTTTGACCGAATGGTAGTAGGGCAGTATAGAGGCCCAGTATGCGAAGCTAAACAAGTCGTCCAAACCTTATGGTATGCCTTGCAAGACCGTATAGAGCCCGGCGAGCCCATGCCGGTGGTTCGTACAGACAATGGTCCGCAGTTCGTCAGCAAGCTATTTGGAGATACCTGTGAAAGCTTGGATCTTATTCATGAGCGTATACCACCTCGGTCCCCCAATATGAACGCCTACATTGAGTCATTTCACAGCGTCCTGGAGCGCCATCTGTTTAGCCAAAGGGACTTTATGACCCTCGATGAAGCTTATGAGGCGCTGGACCAATACATGGACTTTTACAACAACCGAAAAATTCACGGTAACTTAAGAAAAATGTCTCCAGCGAAGTTCTCGATATGGGTGAGGACACTGGAAGACACCTCTGCCTTTCATAGAGCGGTGTAATACGGCAGAATAAGGAGCAATCCTGTGAATTCATAAACATTGTAGGGTAGGACTCCGGATTAAGGGGGCCTAGCCGAATCTGCATCTTTTTCCTTCCAAAATCACCCTTTTCCCGCCAACTTAAGAAAATACCTGCACATACGCATCTTTTTCATTCTAAGTCCACCAATACCTCCAAAGTTCCTGCACTTTTGCATCTTTTTCGCTCGGTTGGGAAGAAGTGGGGTACGATTGGATAGCGTGAGATTACGGTCAGGTTTACGGTTAGGTTGCAATCTGATTTATGGCTTCGTCGTACTGTGACCGACTGTTTCCGGCTGTGCCAAGCCATGTCCGCCTGTGTCTGGTCGTTTCCGACTGCTCCCGGCGTTTCTGACCGTGGACCAGCCCGGCGCATGGCCAGAGCGCAGCGCGAATCCGCCATGCGCGGGGGCTCCGATAACCGGAAGCCGGCTCCCTATCTTTTGTCCACTTGCAGCAGCGCAATATCCTTCAGTCGATATGTATGCTTGATTTTTTCCTCCGTGATGACGTTCAGCTTCAGGAGGCCGGCGATTTTGGCGGTGTCCGGTTTGGAAAGCAGACGCCACAGTTCCAGGTCCGGGAGCGCTTCATAAAGCTTGTTCTCGTCATACTCCCGTCGGGCCTGATGAATGACCCGGACCGTATGTTGTGCGAGCTCCAAACCGGTGATTTGCCGCTCTCGGCAATGCTCCAGAATACGTTCGCGAAGCTCCGCCAGTTCCTGCTCCAACTCCTTCATCCGCTGTTTGACTTCAAAATAGCGCGCCACGATCATGTCCATATCCTTCAACTCCTTTATATCCCATGGATATGCCGTAAGCTGAAGTTTTAGGACAGCTTGTCTTCCGGATCCCTGGCCCCGGCCGCGCTCCCGGTCTGTCCGGGTTCACACAAAGGCAGCGTGATGGTAAAGCGGGTCCCCGCGCGGTGGACGCTTTTCAGCGAAATCGTCCCTCCCATTCCCTGGACGGCCTGGTAGGAGAAATTCAGCCCCAACCCGGTCCCCCGGGACTTGGTCGAGAAAAAAACGGACCCCAGCCGTTCCACCTGGTCTTCCGTCATCCCGATCCCGTTATCCGCAATCGTTAAAACGGCTTTTGACGCCTCGGTCCAGAGGTCCAGCGTCACCTTTCCGTCGGTAACGGCATAGCAGGCTTCAATCGCATTTTTGATTAAATTGACTAGGATCTGCTTGATTTTTTCCGGATTGGCCAGAATCGGAACCGGATCTCCCGGCGCCTCCAGCTCAAGTATCACATTGTTCATATTGGCGTAGGGACGCATGACTTCCACGGTAATCCGCAGCTGATGCGCCAGATCGGTCGCCTCCTGTTGATCCGTTAGCGGCTTGGAAATCGCAAGGTATTCGGAGAGAATATACTCCGTACGCTCCATTTCACTGATGCAAATGTCAATATAGCGTTGCACTTTCTCCTGATCCAGCCGGGACTCCCGAATCAGCTTCAGGAACCCCTTGACGGCGGTTAACGGGTTCCGTACTTCATGGACAAGCGAGGCGGCGACTTGGCTGACCACTTCCACCTTTTTGTTCTGCATGTATCGGATAAACAAGTCCTTGTCCGCGGCAGCTTTCTGGAAAAGCCAGATCAACAGACAACTGCCGAAAAAGTTTTGAACCGGAATAATCACAATATGGAACCATAAATGACTTTCGATCAAAGCGGGATTGTACCAATAGACGAGCAGAAGCGGAACGATGGAAAAGACGGACCCCGCGGTTAAGGTAACGCCCCACTTTTTGTCGGTTTTCCGATACCATTTGTACAGCAGAAGCGAAATCGGAAGCGTAACAAGCAGAATAAGCATGGCGACCCAGGTTCCATCCCCGCCGAGGTATAGCCGATACAGCACAAATTCCGGCAGAAGAAAGAGACCTGCTCTATAGCCGCCGAAAAGCAGCCCGAAAAACAAAATGATATACCGGATGTCGTAAAAATACCCGCTCACCGCGCTTGCCCCAAAGGTCATGGAGAAGAACAGGCAGATCGTGCTGATCACGATAATGAACGGGGTCGAAAAATTCCGGGGCTTGTCCCGGTAATATACGTTAAACGCCAAAAAGGGGATCAGGGCAAAAAATAACTGAAGAATAATTTCCTTAACTACGGTCATCCATAGTGTCACCCTTCACAGGTTACTGGTTTGGTTTTAATCGGCTGCTGTTCTCATCATATTTCTTTTTTTGAAAATCGTATACAGATAAACTGTAAAAAAAACACGGTTAGACAAAGTTCACACTCTGTCCAACCGTGTCGAATGGTCGGATCGACAATGTCGTCCTTCATTTACGGTTCTTGAAGCTTCCATTTCTGCCTGTCCAGGGACGGGGCCGGAGGTTTCAAGCTTAAGCCGCTCCCGTCCTCCGTAACTTCAATGGCTTGCTGGTGATAAGCCGAGATCACGGAGACCGTGCCGTCCTCATGTTCGGAAATCAGCCAGCGCTGATTGGGATAGCCGAGATAATCGTACAATTGAAGCTTGTTTTGCCCGGTATCGAGGTCCAGCGCTTTCCCTTCTTCGGTTCGAATCGAATAAGAGCCCGCCTCGTCTCCGGTAGGTACCAGAACCCAAACCCGATTGCCGCCTTCCTCGGCCAAGTCGGCCGGAACCACCGGTTCTCCGTTTTGCGATTTCTCGGCAAAAAGCACTTGAGGCCCTCCGCTATGGACAAGGATCGCTTTTTGCAATTTCGCGGGTTCCATGTTGCTCGCATTCACATTTTGGAAAAAAGCTTGCCCGCCGAACACATGAACGCCTATATGTCCCTCGGCGAATGTTCCGTCGGCAACCTCCATCATTTTCACGTCGTCCACAAACACGCGCATTTGCGGTCCGCTTGCTTCGATGCGAATGCGGTAGGTTTTCCCCGGCTGCAGAAAGGCCGGCACTTTGGCGAGCACCTGTCTCTCCGCAAAGGCTCCGTCCAATTTGTAAAACAGGCGGAAGGCCTTCATATTGGGATCGATGTTAAAATAGTATCCGCTCCGTCCGTCCGGGCTGGCCCGGAACAGAAGGGAACCCGCTCCACCCGAACGGGCCAGCGTCATCTCGGCTTCCAGCGTAAAGTCCCCCGCCTTTTCCCGGGCCATGTAAGCCGCATCGCCGTCATACCTGCCGCGGATGCCCTGTTCCGTGGCGACCCACGTCGCTCCGGAAACATCCGATGTCCAGCCGGTCAAGTTCGTACGAAACTCGCCGGCGAATACCTTGACCCGCACCCAGGCGGACGCTCTGCCGTCGGCGGTGGAAGCGGTGAGGATGGCCTCGCCTTTTCCTTTGCCCCGTATGACGGCCCGCCCTTTATCAGAGGACTCTATAGCCGCGACAGCGGCATCGCTGGTCGTCCACCGAATCGGCGCGGTACCCCGGTTTTTCAGGTCCGCGACCGCCGCCTCCAACCGTAACGCGTCACCGACGGAGATTTCGCGGTCGTCCGTATCCATGATCACTTTGGGCCCCAGTTCATCACTTATGCTCCATACGTTTTTTAGCGCGTTCACCTTCAAGGAAACCAACTTGACCTTGCCGCCGTCGGCATAGAAGCCCATCTCCCGATGAGCCGGATCGGGAAAAATGACATCGGAAATCACCGCCCGGCCGTCATTGCCGAAGACTTCAACCGAGCCATCGTCGACGAAGGCCTGCAGCCGGATCCTTCCCTTCTCCGGTTGAAGGGGCGCGGTATGGAAGGTGCTGAACAGCGGTGAAAATTCCGTGTTGCCGGAAGCCGAACGGTCCACAAACATTTGCTTTTGCGCCACCTTGTAACCGGCCACCGTTTTTTGTTCCCCTCCCTCGCGCAGCCGGAAGCCAAATTCCTTGACCGTGCTGCCTTCGGGAATCTCGATGACCGCTTCAATTTCAAAGGCTCCGGCGGAAAGACCTTTCAGAAGATTCGCTTCCTTCGCCGTCACCAGCCTGTCTTTGACAGAGAACACTTCCCGCTCCAACGAATCCAGTTCCTGAATCGGAGCCTGAAACAAGCGGAGTCCTTCATCCGTTTGCCGCAAGGTGACCTCCCTCGGAATGGAGAGCGTCCCCTTCCACCCTTGCGTCGGAAAGGCGAACGGGTAATCCCAGTTGGTCATCCAGGCCAGCATGATTCTGCGCGAATCCGGCAGATCGGAAAAGGACATGGAGGCATAGAATTCTTTGCCGAAGTCCGTCGTCAGCACCTTCCCGGCGGGGTTATCGTTGACGAATTTCCCCTCCGGGGTGAGCTCCCCGATAAAGTACTCCGCCGCCGAGCCCTGTGTTTTCGGATTGGCGCCCGTACTGATCATCAGCACCCATTTCACCTCGTCCGTCCCCTCCACTTTAAGTTGAAAGAGGTCGGGACACTCCCATACGCCGCCCCGGACATAATTCCCGTATCCGAACAGGTCCGCAAGCGTCCAGTCCAATAAGTTCGTCGAGGTGAAAAAGCGGATATGGTCGCCGCCGGAGACCACCATGACCCAACGGTTATTCGCTTCGTCCCTGACGACCTTGGGATCCCGGAAATCCCAGCCTCCCGGCTCTTCGCCCTGCTTGCCCGGGTTCTCGATCACGATGGGACGCTCCTTGGAATACTCCCAAGTCCGGCCGGCATCTTTGCTGTACGCCAAACCGATGCGCTGATTCCCGTTGGGGCCATCCGGATGATAGGAGGTATAATAAGCGACCAGGCCTTTGCCTCCTGAATCGGCGAACAGCCCGGAAGCGTTCTCAAGATCCGCCACAGCCGAACCGGACCAGACATGACCGTATTCATTCCAGGGAAGCGCGACGGGGAGCCGTTTCCAATGGACCAGATCCGGGCTTACCGCATGAGCCCAGGTGCCCCCGTCCTGATGAAACAGGTGGTATTCCCCTTCGAAATAAACAAGCCCGTTCGGGTCGCTCGCCGATCCCCTGGCCGGGGAGTAGTGATAATCCGGCCGGTATTTTTCCGCGTAATAATCGTCTTCCGGTGTTAGATAAGCATCCTGAAAATACGCTGTACCGTCCGATACGGAGAAGCCGGCGTGTCCCCGGCTAAAGCTGTGATCGGTGACTTCGATCGCCGGTTCGGCGTATCCGTCGAGCTGCACTTTAACGCGAGGTCCGACCGCCGCGATCTCCAGATGATGCCTGGCCGCTGGCGGCGACGGATATGCCTGGTCCGATGTCTGAAGCACAGTTCCGTCCATCTTCCGCAATTGAACGCGCACTTCGCCCTTCTCTTTCACCAATGCCGCCTCGTATCCTTCGGTCCCGCTTGCGTTCACCCGAAACAGCAGCCCACCGTCTCCCCGCTCCGATCCATCCGGTCCAAAGGAGAGGTTTCCTTCCAGGACAAAATTATCCCCCAGTTCGCCGAATAGTTGCAGCGCCCGGTTTGAACCCGCCTTCGTGCGCTCACTCATTCCGCGAATTCCTTGGAGATCCGGTTGCCAGCTCCCCGTTTCTTTCACCAAAGAACCCAAATTGCTCTTAAGTTCACTAACCTTTACGTTTTGAAAAAGCGCCGATCCGCCCCGGGCGTGTAGTCCCATATACCCCGTAGCGTAGTTGGCGTCCGCCGCCTCAAGAACCGGGGCGTATTGATTGCCCCAAAACACCTGAATCCGCTTCCCCTCCGCTTTGATCTTCAGCCGGTAGATTTCCCCTTGGGACAGCGTAACCTGCCGTTCTCCCAACGTTCTCCCCTTCCCCGACCCGTCGATCTCGCTCAAACGGAGCATGCCCGTTTTCGGAACAAGGGTCAGCTTATAGAAGGACCGGCCTTCCGTATCGGAGCGGAAAATCAAGGATGGCTCCGCATCCCGGCCCATGACCATCACATCGGCCTCCAAAACAAAATCGTCCGCCTTCGCCGCGGCGATCGCCATGACCTCATTCCCGGCATCCGGGGTCACAAGAGCCCCCTGCTCCGTGTCCTCCATTTTCCCTTGGCCCTTAACACGCCACCCCGTCAAATTGGTCATAAAATTGATTGCGCTTTCAAAATTGATCGCCGTATCCTCCTTTTCCGCAGGGCTTATAGAACGGTTACTTTCCGCCCGGCCGGTATTCGGTTGTCCGATCAGAGCCAGTATCGCGCTGAAAACAAGCAGCGCCGACATCGACGCAGACAACAAGGAGTGGGATTTTCTCAACATCCGCCCTCTTCCTTTCCAAATGGAATGTTCGCGGCGTGAGGCGGGACAGGAAAGGCAAAGAAGCCCCTTCCTATCCTCAACCCTTTACCGCCGCATTAAGCCTGATCCCTTAATGCGGACAGGCCCAAGGCCAACGCGCCGCAAAGACCCGCTTGCTGCCCCAGCCCCGGAGGCACAATGTAATCGTCGATATGTTCCAGAATTTCCCCGGCGCTCAAATATCCGTTCAGATTTCGCTTCACCGCCTCCCGGATCAAGGGATAGAGCTGCGCTTGCTGCATCACTCCCCCGCCGAGAATCACTTTCTCGGGGGAGAGCAAGAGGATCGCCCCCGCAATCGATTGGGCGAGATAAAACGCCTCGATCTCCCAAGCCGGGTGATCCGCCGGAAGCTCATGCCCTTTCACCTTCCAGCGCTTTTCCAGGGCCGGGCCGGAGGCCATTCCCTCCAGGCAATCCCCATGGAAAGGGCAGGCTCCCGCAAAATCATCGTCCGGGTGCCGCCGGATCAGCACATGTCCCCCTTCCGGATGGACCAGGCCGTGAACCAGCTTGCCTTCCGAATAGACGCCGATGCCGACCCCCGTGCCTACCGTGTAATACAGGCAGCTGTTTACCCCCCGGGCGGCCCCCCAGGTCGCCTCCCCGAACGCGGCGGCGTTGACGTCCGTGTCCCATCCGAACGGTACCGGAAATTCCCGCCGCAGCGTGCCGAGGAAGTCGAAATTCCCCCAGCCCGGTTTCGGAGTGGTTGTCACATAACCGTAAGTCAGGCTATCTTGGCGGATATCGATCGGCCCGAAGGAACCGACTCCGATCGCATCCGTTTGCTTTCCTTTGAAAAAGGCAATAACTTGGTCTAGTGTCGTCTGCGGGTCTTCGGTCGGAAAGCTGATGCTCTCCGCAATTTCCCCCCGCTCATTCCCAATGCCGCAAACAAATTTGGTGCCGCCGGCCTCAATCGCTCCAATTCGCATCGTAAGTCTCCCTTCTTTTCGCTGGCCTCATTCCGGGATTCGGGCGGACGGCTTCAGAGTATACACCTCAAGAACGTCCAGCATCATGGTGTCATCCTCGGCAACAAAGGAGATGCCGCCCGCTTCGCCTTTCGGATAAATCAAATCGGTGATCACGGCCTGCCCGCCATTCGCGAACAACTCGATCGAGGAGCGGTCCACCAGAAGCCGCAGCTCCACCTTATCGCCGGCCGCGTACAACTTGGCGTGATGGGTACCCGGGAATTGTTCATGAAAATCGTGTATGCCCGATTTTTTGCGGTCCACGAACACCTCAAGCTCCGCCGCATTCACGCCGGCCACAGTTTCACAGGCGTCTCCCGCTCTTACCTTGAAGGCAAAGGACCGGCCTGCGGGAGCTACGGCTCTCAGCTCGAAACTCTCAAGCTGCAGGGAACGCAGCGCCGTTTCCGCTTCAGCCGCGGATATGCCTTGAAGGCGCAGCACGGGGACACGGGCGCCCTCCAGCTCCCGGGCTGGCTTTTGCAGCAAATAAACCGCGCCGTTTCTTTCTTCCAGCGATAGTTCCCTCGGTACCGTCATCGCGCCGCGGAAGCTGTCCGTCGGCGTCAGATTAGCGTATTTCCAATTGCTCATCCAGCCGATGAACAGGCGTCTGCCGTCCTCCGCGGGCACGTCGGACCAACTGACCCCGGCATAATTGTCCCTGCCGTAATCCAGCCAGCGAATCTGGCCGGATTCCGCGTCGGGCACAAACGTCAAACCATCGAAATCCCCGGTGAAATACTGCGTGCGCGAGCCCTCCGGATACTCCGGGTTATCCCCGATGCTGACCAGCATCACCCATTTCTGTCTGGAAGGATCCCCGTTAATGGAGAGCGAAAACAGGTCCGGGCATTCCCAGACTCCGCCGTGGAATCCGATGCCGTCGCCGAACTCGCTGCCGAAGGTCCAACTTTTCAAATCCGTTGAGTGATACAGGCGAACCGTTTGACCGCAAGCCAAGATCATGATCCACCGCCCGGTGTCCTGATGCCAGAACACTTTGGGATCGCGGAAATCGACCAAGCTCTCGTCCTGAAGCACCGGATTTCCTTCAAACTTGGTCCAGGTTCTGCCTTTGTCGTTACTGTAAGCAAGGCTCTGGGTTTGAACCGGTTGCGAGCCTGCCGTTTCCCGGCTATGGGTGAATATAGCGACCAGGCCCGGTTTTTCGCCGAAAAAGCCGGTCGTATTATGCCAATCGACCACGATGCTTCCCGAAAAAATCATCCCGATCTCGTCCGGGGCCAGGGCGATGTCGAGCTCCTCCCAGGTCACCAGATCTTTGCTTACGGCGTGTCCCCAGTACATCGGTCCCCAGGTCATGCCATGAGGATGATGCTGAAAGAACAAGTGATACTCCCCTTCAAAGTAAACCATCCCGTTCGGATCATTCATCCACATCGTCCTGGGCGAAAAATGATAGACTCCTCGGTAATTTTGTTTGATAAAAGTTGACATAGGTTTCTCTCCCTCTCCCCGAATTTATCCGGCGGCTCTATATCTGAACTTATTTTTTCGTTGCTCTGTCATAACCGGACTGTTTGATTTCCATCCATTCCTTCAAGCCAAGCCGGTCCAGTTCCTTCAAATATTCGTCCCACTGCTCGTCGATCTTGCCGTTCTGGTACCATTCGGTGCGCATTCTCAATACATAGGCGAACAGATCCGTCTCAATCGTCGTCAGCCGTTCAAGCTCTTCAATCGAGTTGAACACGCTCGGCATCGATCGTTCCGCCTTCATATGGGGCGCCATGATTTCCTTGATGATCCGCAATCGTTCCTTGGCATCGTCCGGCAGCGTCGTATACTTGCCATAGTAGCTGTCCAGAATGGCCAGCGGCCCGCCGACACTGGTCTTTTCTCGGAGTTCCACCGGGGCGGTTCCGTTCAGCGGCAAATGCTTCAGCGTATTTTTTTCCGCATCGTATTCAAAAATGTTCTGTTGAGTTTCGTCCCCATACGTTCCCCAGTTGTTTTGCACCGATTGAACCGGATCGTACAACTGGTCCACCCATTTCGCCGTCGTCTCCAGGTTTTTGTTGGCGCTGGTAATCACCATTCTGCCGCGATGGAAGCCCAGGGCATTGATTTGGGTGACATTGATTTCGCCGTCGGGACCGGCGAGCGGAGGCATCACGTCATAGCTGTCATCGGCCCCGGAAATATTGCTCTTGTCCCAGGAGAAATACAGTCCGTACTTGTGATCCTTGCCTTTGGCCAAATAAGTGCTCCAATCCTGCGTATAGGCCTCGACGTCAATGAGCCCCTCTTTATAAAGCTCATGGATAAACTTGACCGCTTCCTTATAGCCTTCCTCGGCCGGCGCGAACACCACTTTGCCATCATTCGTGACGACAGCGTGGTCGGCGTTCTCCCCAAGCCCGAACGAAGCGAAGAGGAACACCAGATCCTCGGCTCCCGGTTTATTGATAAAAGATAACGGAATTTCATCCGCTTGGCCGTTCCCGTTCGGATCCTGCGTCTTAAAGGCAATCAGCACCTTCTTAAGCTCCTCCGTGGTCTTTGGCATTTCGAGCCCGAGCTTCTTCAGCCATTCCACATTAATCCACGGAACGGCGTCCACCGCCTGAATCCGTTCCTTGCCGCTGCCCAGCTCTTCGATCCAAGGAAAAGCATAGATATTCCCGTCCGGAGCCGTAATCATCGCTTTGTATTCCGGAGCATCCTCCAGCACTTTTTTGAAGTTGGGCATATGCTGCTCGATCAGGTCGTTCAACGGGATAATCGCCCCGTCCTTCGCCAGCTTCAACAGCTCGTAATCGCTGTACCCCGCGTCAAAAATCGCATCGGGAAGATCCCCGCTCGCCATGGCGAGATTTCTTTTTTCGACAAACACGTCCTTGGTGAAATTCTTCCAATTAATATGCACGTTCGTCTTTTCCTCAAGCCGCTTGTTGATCAGCTTCTCGTTCGGGTCGGACGGAGCGAGCGGCGAGCTTTGGGTTATGAAGTTCAGCGTCACCTTGCCGTTCGGATCCTGCTTCTCGCTGGCGGCCCCGCCGCCCCCTCCGCCGCAGGCCGAGAGCAAAATAGCGGAAGCCAAGAGCGTTACGGATATCGATTTCAAGGCGCTTTTCGGTGTACTCATTTTTCTCATTGTGGATGACCTCCCATTTTATTAAAAAGTACATGATGTATAAGTTGAACTAATTGATTTGCTCTAGGCAAAAGTGTGAAATGATTCTGGAGAAGCTACAAGCTTTCTGCAAGAAAGCTGCTTCGGAAGCATAAGCCTCGCTCGCCTTTGTGACCGGATTTCTACCTCCTAGGTAATAATCATGAAATCTGGGAACAACAGCGATCGGAAGAACATTTCACACGGCTGCCTCGTATGCAATTTAATAGATCAACTTATCTGCATATATGTGCTGCCGCCCCCTATTTCAGGGAACCGACCATGACACCTTTCTCGAAATACTTCTGAAAGAACGGATACATAATGACCAGCGGAAGACTGGAGATGACGATCGCCGCATATTTGATAATCTCGGACAAGCGCTTCATTTCCGCCATGGCGAGCTGGTCGCTGATCATCCCCGGGTCCACCTGATTCTGAATCAGAATCGAACGGAGAACGAGCTGGAGCGGATGCAAATTCGGATTGTCCAGATAGATCATCGCGTCAAAATAGGAATTCCATTGGCCGACGAAGGCGTACAGGATAAGCACGAAAATAATCGGTTTGGAAAGGGGCAGTACGATCCGGAAAAAGATGCTCGCTTCCGAAGCCCCATCGACATCCGCGGCCTCGCGCAATTCGCGGGGAACCCCTTTGAAAAAGGTGCGGGATAAAATAATGTTCCACACGTTAACGGCCCCCGGGATAATCACCGCCCAGATCGTGTCGAGCAGCCCCAAATTTTTGACCAGCAGGTAAGTCGGAACGAGCCCCCCGCCGAAGAACAAAGTGATCAGAAACAAGGTCATAAACCAGCCCCGGCCCTTCAGCCGGTCATCCGATAATGCATAGCCGGCAAAGATGGACACCGTTACCGTGAGGAGCGCAAATGCGCTGGAATAGAGCACCGCGTTGCCGAAGCCGCGGATCATCGCCGGGTTGGACAGAATTTTCTGATAACCGTCCAGCGTCCAGTCCGACACCCGGAAGGATATGCCCCGGCTCAATAACACGGAGGGATCCATAAAGGAGGCGACCACGATATACAATAGCGGAACAACCACGACCAGAACGGCCAACGCCAGGAAAAAACCGTTCAATTTCAGCAGAAAGCGGTCGAAGCGGGAATGTTTAATGGGCATTGTTGTTTGCTCCTTTCTCAATAAAGACCATCGCCCTCGTTTAGCTTTTTGACGATAAAGTTCACCGTAACCAGCAGAACCACATTTATCACGGAATTAAATAAGCCGACGGCTGCCGAGTACGCGTAATCGCCCGATTGCAGACCGATTTTGTAAACATAGGTCGGAATGATTTCCGATGTCGGCAGATTCATCGCCGTCTGCATGAGGTAGGCTTTTTCAAAACCGATGGACATGATTCCGCCCGCCGCCAGGATAAATACGATAGCCATAATCGGCCGGATCGTCGGCAGATCGATATTTCGAATCCGCTGCAGCAGATTTGCCCCATCGAGGTTGGCCGCATCATGCAGCTCGGGGTCCACATTGGCCAATGCGGCCACATAAATAATCGAGGACCAGCCCGCTCCCGTCCAAATATCCGACAGAATATAAATCCACCTGAAGTACTCCGGCCTGGACATAAACATGATGGGCTCGCCGGTCATCCAACTGAACATTTGATTGATCGGCCCCGTCGGCGACAGGAAGATAAAGAGCATCCCGACGATGACCACCACCGAGATGAAATTGGGGGCGTACAGAAAAAGTTGAATGTTCTTCTTGACTCCCGCACGCCGGACTTGATTCAGCATCAGGGCCAAAAGAATCGGCACCGGAAAGCTCAAAATCAGGCCAAAAAAACTTAATTTAAGCGTATTCATAAAAATTACTTCGAAATTGGGAGATGACAGAAACTTCTCGAAGTGTTTAAACCCTACCCACTCGCTCGCGAGAATGCCCTTGATCGGGCTAAAATCTTTGAATGCGATAATCGCACCGTACATGGGACCGTACTTAAAAATAAGAGTTAGGATCAGCGCCGGCGCTAGCAGCAAATAGAGAAAGGAATGCTTCCGCAAATATTTCATCCAGTTTGGCTTGCCGGAGTGAACAAGCGCCGGTTTTCCTTGGGTGGTATTCATCAGATTTTGCAAATTTGTGGCCTCCGTTCTTCCTGACTTTGCATTTGTCAACAGTAAAGGCTTTCAAATTTTCGATTCCTGTGCCTTTTTGTATCGAATGCACTTACAATTTAACAAACGGAATGGTTTAGGTCAATACATTTTGCTAAAATATTTTTGTGCATTTGTAAAAATTATTTCGATATTAATTCCTTATTATATTTACAAATGCATACAATTGTTGCGAATTATCATGTTATTACGACATTTTTAAGTGATATTCTAATAAAAAGCTACTCCCCTCACTTTTTCCTCTATGGATAAATTATTTATCCCAAGTCTCCAAATGTAAACTTATGTGTGCATATGTAAAATTAATATTGCTATTTCCAGCGAACTGTTATACATTGGAAGAGTCGAAGTTATCGTGTTCTCACTTCGTAGGAATAGATTAAGTATAGATACAGAGGTGAAAGAATGGCGAAGGAGAAAGTAACGATCCAGCATATCGCCGACGCTCTGGGAATTTCCCGAAACACCGCCTCCAAAGCGCTGAACGGAAGCGGGAGCATTCCGGATGAGACCCGGAATAAAGTCATCAAGAAAGCTATCGAATTGAAATATAAGCAGTTTGCGTTTATGGAAAGCGAGAGCCTCTTAACCAAGAGCTCCAATACGAGAAACATCGCGCTTTTGACCGAAAACTTGCCCAATACGTCCCATTTCGGGTCCACGCTGATCAGCGGCCTGGAGAAAAGAATCAGCTCGGAGGGCTACAATTTATCCATCCATATCGTCAGGGATATTGAGATGGAATCTTTATCGCTTCCGAACAATTTTGACAAGTCGAATGTCGACGGCATCGTCTGCATCGAGCTTTTTGATCTGGAGTACAGCAAGCTGATTACCGACCTCGGAATCCCGACCATTTTTATCGATTGTTCCGCCCATGTCTGCTACCCCGAATTTCAGGCCGACGTCCTGTTGATGGAGAACGAACACAGCACGTACCGGTTGACCAAGAAGCTGATTGAAGGCGGATACAAGGAATTGGGGTTTATCGGGGATTATAACCATTGCCGGAGTTTTAACGAGCGATGGGTGGGATTTAACCGGGCATTGACTGAGGCCGGTCTTGAGCTTAAGCTATCCCAATGCGTTGTGGATGACGACCGCTTGTTCTCCTCCAAGCCCGGCTGGATGGATGAGCGGCTGAACGAGATGGGGAAGCTGCCTTCCGTGTTTGTTTGTGCGAACGATTACATTGCCGTAAGCGTCATCAAGGCGCTTAAGAACCGAAACCTGGCGATTCCCCGCGATATCGTAATCTGCGGCTTTGACAACGGACCGGAGTCCGTGATCGTCGAGCCTCATTTAACGACCGTTCATATCTACAGCAATGAGATGGGGATTAAGGCGGCGGAGATGCTGCTGTCTCGGATCCATGATCCGAACCAGCCTTATCAGGTTTCCCATATTTACACAAAACCGATATTCCGGGAATCCACCCCGGAACTCGGATAGCCTGCCGCCAAGCGGGCAAGCAGCAAAACGGCTGGATAGGGGAGGCCCTTTCCAGCCGTTTATTTAGGGTTGCGGTTTGTAAATGCCGATTTTCAGGATGGTTATAATCTCTTCAAATTCTTTAGTGACCTCCTGCAGTCTGGAAGTCCCGCGATCGGGCAAACCGCCAAACTCCTCCATAAACTTGCGGGTTTTCATCTCTAACACCGAGGCGACGATTTCCAGGGCTCGCTCCGTCACAAACGTTTCCCGGAAACGGGAGGTATCTATTTTGGTCCTGAACCATGCTTCTCCTTGTTTTTTTATCCGCTGCTCCCGCTCGGCAAGCTCCGCCCGCAGCTCCTCCGGGGTATCTTGGAACGCGGACACGACCAGCTTATAAATAGTCGGATATTTCATAAACATTTTAACCTTCGCTGTGCTTATCGTTACATAACGTTCCAGTATATCTTCGGGCATCTCGCTTAGTTCCGCATTCAAAAACGCCTCAAACTGGTCCAAGCATTGATCCAAAATTTGCAGGTACAGCCCTTTTTTACTTCCGAAATAGTGAAAGAGAATGCCTTTGGATGTGTTCGCCTTTTGGATGATCCGATTGGTGGATGCCTTGCGGTACCCCTGCTCGCTGAATTCTTCCAATGCATACTGCAGAATGATATCTATCTTGCTTGTCATGAATAGTCCCCTCCCTGTCTATTTCAATCCGGTAAGCTTCTCGCTGACTTCCCAGAGCTTCCCCCATACCGCCTTATCGTAAGAACTGCGGGAAGAAGCTACCTCACGGTTTAGCTCATCAAAGTACTTTCCGGAGACATGAAGCAAAGAAGGGGCTGCTGATAGGTAGAAATAAGTTTCCGCCATTTGCTCGGGGTCGATGGAGAACCTCCGCTTGATCCGATAGAGCGCGCCCATCCAGGCCGGGAGGTGATTATAGCGTCCCGCGTCCACTTTGACACTAGGTACCCGGATGGCGTTCGCCGTAACCCCGGTCCCTTTCAACCGCTCGGCGAGCTCATAGGTAAACATCAATTGGGCAAGCTTGGAATGGTAATAGGCCCGCGTTGGCGAATATTTCATTTCGCCGTTCAAATTATCAAATTCGATCGTCATACGAGGATAAGACAAAAGACCTTTCGAAGCAATGGTAATAATCCGGCTCGGTGCGCTTTGTTCAAGTCGACTTAGCAGCAAATTCGTCAGGAGGAATGGCGCAAGGTGATTGGTGGCGAAGATGTTCTCCACACCGTCTTCCGTCAACACGGGCCGCTTCATGGATAAATCGAAGTTGGCGGCATTATGAATCAGCACATCCAAGCGTTCAAACTCGCCAAGTACGGTCTTCGCCAGCCTGCGAACATTTCCCTGTGACGCAAGGTCCGCTTGAAGCACTTTAACATCTCCATTGCCTGTTTCCTGCCGGATTTCCTCCGCGGCCTTCTCCCCGGCATTCGCATTCCGGCACACCATGATCACCGCGGAACCCGCGCCGGCCAGACGCTTGGCCGCCCGCTTGCCAATCCCGGCATTGGCCCCTGTAATCAAGGAAACCTTCCCCTTCATGTTCCATTCCATTATGATCACCCGTTAATTCAGCATGGTTATTGACCATGTGGTCAATGTTGAGCTTATTATACGCCGCATTGACCATACGGTCAATGCGGCGTTTTCTTAGATTTCTTTAGTAGTCCGGGAGTATAACCTATCCTTGATTCAGGTAAAGTACAGCAGGCCCATTCTTTTACTTCCGCTATTTCAGATCCACCTTGAACTCCAGTTCGCTGATATATTTCTTTTCCCCAAATTTGCCTGAGGTACGGTCCACTTTTTGTACATAAGGTTTAATCGTAACGGATTTCGGCTTCTCTTTGAAAGGCGTGAAGAGGAAGTCTATATGATACTTTCCATCAATGATGTTCATTCTGTTATCGTAAAGATCGTCCACCTGGTTGTTGTTCTCATCGAAGATACTGACCCCGAATGCATGCTTACCGGCATACAGATATTTGTCAGGAATTTTGTATTCTTCTCCGAGGCTCTTGAACTCTCCTTTACCGGTCATGGTCAACCGTGTACTGATCGGCGTCAGTTCCAGTTTATCCAAGGTGAGGCTGAATCCGTCATGGGATTTGACCGACTGCGGGTTCAAGACGAGATTTTCGGTGTTTTTCTTCACCGGAAACTTCAGCACATAAGGTTGGTCGGCCCCCGTCATGTTCACTTGCAGCGTCAAATCGAAAGACTTGCCCAGTGCCGGCCGTCCCAAGTTTCCAGGATGGCCCGATGTGCCGGTACCGAAAGGGAGGGAATCATTGAAGTTCAGAATCGCCGAATCCCCGCTTGTCCCTTCTTCCAAAATGTAACGGCCGACAAAGTAGTTCTCGCCATTAACGATCATTCTGATGTCCTTGATCACGCCCTTGCCGCCGGTAACTCTGTCGCCGTTGGAAAGAACGTCGCCCAGCAGTTTGTCATCCGTTTCGCCTTCTCTCTGTAAAGCAACGGAGATGCGCGTCCCGTCATAGATATAACCTGTACTTTTAAGCGTGATGCCGCTGTGGCTGTCTTCGGCGTTAACGGGCTGATACAGCCCCTGCTTTACCCCCGCCTGAAGCCCCTCATCACCGTATTGCTGGAATACGTTGCCGATCAACGGGACCTGGCTTAACGCGCTGGCCATGGTCGGGGAAACAAAACCGCTGCCGATGACCCCAAGTCCCATGGCCGCGGCGATCCCCGAGATCGCCGCCGCTTTTTTCATCATGCTGCTCTTCCGATCACGATGACGAATACCTGTATTTGTTTTGTTCATTTCCTCCACAATCCTCTCTTCCAGGTTTAATTCCGGCACTTCCGTAAGATTGATCATATACTCCAAATTTTCAATAACCTGCTCTGCTGGATCCCATGTTCGTTTCAATTTTGGCGCCTCCCTTATTACGTTCATATTGAACCAGTTTTTTACGGATGCGTTCATATTTTTTTCGCAATGCAGCCGCCGTACAGTCCATAATCTGCCCGATCTCCTCAAAAGTGTACTGCTCTACCGCCTTTAACAGCACCAGGTTTCGCTCGTCAGGCGTCAAAGGATCCAGCAGCTCCATTACGGCGGATTCCCGTTCGGTATGGGTATATAAACGGGCTTCATGCCGATACTTGTCCGCCAACCTTTGCTCCCGTTTTTTCTTCTTCAACACATTCATGCTGTGATTGTAGGCGATTCTGTACAGCCATGCCGAGAAAAGGGATTCCCCCCGGTAGTCGCCGATATTTCGATATGCCCGGATAAAAATATCCTGGAGCGCATCCTTCGTCTCCTCAGGGTCTCTGATGAGATAGTAACAATAGATATACAACTGTCTTTCAAAATGGCGAGTGATCTTGATAAACGCTTCCTGGGAGCCCACCTGCGCCTGCCGAGCCCATTCATCGATCAGCGCTCTGAGCTCTTCCCCGTTTACGGCAGCCGTTGTTCTTTTATCCACTCCATCACCTCCCGTGTTCCGAATTCGTATATATGACAACCGATTCTTCGCGATTTGTGACATGAAATTAAAAAAAACCGCCGGCTCGATGCCAGCGGCCAAAACTCTTATGATTTCCCCAGATAGGTTGAACTAAATAAATGATTGGCGTTGGGCAAGGATGTGATAGGGTTTCGGAGTTACGTTGCCAACATCCACAATTGTAGATATAAAGCCCCACTCCACCTTCGGAGTCTACATCATTAACGGGAAAATTTAACGGGAAAATTTCCCGTTAATGTACCGCTCTTTGGCTCTTGGATCGGATTTAGCTGGAAAAGCTCCATCTATTTCGCGGTCCCATTGCCGATATGCACTATTTCAGGCGAATTAGCGGGAGGTTTTCCAGCTAATTCGCCTCTGCAGCCGCATACGTACCAAATTAACGGGAAGAATTCCCTTTAATTCGAACCAAACCATAGTTACCTTTATAGATTTCTGTATAAACGATACATCACCACAGCCGCTTCCGCCCGCGTGGCGAAAGCTTCTCCTTCAAAGCGGTTCCCGCTTTTTCCCTGCAGGAGCCCCAGACCGGCCACCTTGGCGGCAGCCTCCTTCGCCCACGATGGAATCTCCTTTTGATCGGAGAAGGACGAGGCCGCCGGGGCTGCCGTCTTCCCTTCCGCATGCTCCAACGCTCTGGACAGAATTATCGCCATCTCGGCCCGGGTGATCGCTTGATCCGGCGCGAAGGTCCGGTTGTCGTACCCGGTCACGATTCCCGCCTTCACAACGCTTTGGACGGCATCGTAATACCAACTGCCCGCAGGGACATCGCCGAACTGCACTTCCGCAGGCCCGCTCGGCTTCAAATCGAGCGCCCGTGCCAGCAGGGAGACGAATTCCGCCCGGGTAACCTGTTCCTGCGGACCGAACAAATTCCCGCTTCTTCCCGTCACGATGTCCTTCGCGGCAAGCACTTCAATCTCGTTGACCGCCCACGAGTAATTTGTCTCGGTCACGTCCGTGAACTTCATTTCCTTGGCCATGAACATGTAACGGCTAAAGCTGCTCAATCGGGCCACAAGGCTGCCGTCTTTTAGAAGGGTCGGCAGTTGGACCGGCTGCCCCTGTTCCGGAAGCTTGAACAGGCTGATTTTTTCGGGATTCAGCTTGGCTGCGACGAGCGCTTCGACCGGGATCGATACCGTCACAGGTTGGCTGAACGCAGGGTTGCTCAGCACCTTTCCGCTCTTATCCAGCACGGCGAAGTCATAGTACTTCCCTGCCGGTCTAAGCACGGCTTCCGGGTTTAACCCCGCCAGCAGCGTCGCTGCCGCCTCATCCGTGGCCGGCGTCACTTGAACAAACCCGGCCTCCCCGGGAAGAGCCCCCGCCGGCACGGTAACCGTCAAGCCGCCCTCCAGGGAAACCACGGTCGGCTCTCCGTCCTTGACCGCCACTCTGACGGATCCGGCTGGTGCCTGCTCCAGCTTCGGTGTTACGGGTGCCGGTGTGAAAGTACCGCTACTGCTGCCATTGCGGCTGCTCTTGCCGCTTCCGCCACCGGAGCCACCGGAGCCACCGGAGCCTGGCGCATCGGTAACGGTAATGTCCGCGGTCACCCGCAAAGCGCCGTAGTTGATTTCTACCGTGGTGCGGCCATCCCGCTTCCCGGTCACCTGCCCCTTATCTACGGAAATCAGCGCCGGATTGGCCGGCGTGTACTCGGCTTCCGCCGTTACGTCGGTCTCCTTCCCTTCCGCGTTCCGGTAAATCACGGTCAACTTCCCTTTAGAACCCTCCTGAAGGGAAAGCGTCTGCGGTTCTACCCGAAGCGCGGGCTTCTCCAAAACGGTGACTTTGGCTTGACGCCGGGAATCCGCCTGAATTTCCTGACCGTTCTGGTCGAGCAGCACGAGATTCACCAATTCAAAAGAGTACTCCCCATGCGGCGCCGCCCCGAATCGGAAAGACGCCAATGATCCGATTCCGGTGTATCCCGGGGTGCCGTTCAATGCAACGGAGTATTCGTACCGGCTGCTTTCCGGTGAAAGCTCGTAAACCGCCCCCGTTACGGACAATTGCGCGTCAGGATTCCATTTCGCCTGATGTTCGCCCAGTTGCGGGCTCGGCACAACCTCCGGCATCGTCAGCTGCTTACTGTACACCAGATCGAATTTCGCGGAGTATACCGCGGCGGTAACGTCAAAATCGACGCCTACCGTAAAGGGTTGATCCGCGGGTACTTGGCTCGGCAATGCCGTCACAACAACCGCGTTTTTCACCTCGGATTTGTAATTTACGACATGGGCCGGGACAACCTGGCCGTTCCCGGCAAGATCATAGATGTAAATTTCATAGGAGTTCTCTCCCGGATTCACGGGAACCTGAACGGCGAAATTCCCGTTTTTATCCACGGTCCCGTCAATTTGTACTTTTTTCCCGTCATTTGCACTGCCATAAAGCACGGCCACACCGATCACGTCCGGAATGGATAATTTCCCCTGTGACACCAACAAGTCGATTAATAAATCCTGGGTAATCATGCCGGAGATGGTCCCCGAGAAGCTGGATTTATCCACGACAATGTCGGGTTCTCCGAGCTTCGCAAGAGGCGCCGTGGTATCAATGATGAAGGCTGCGGCTTGATCCTCAAGAGGAACTGCATTTTCTCGTCCATCCCCTACCCAAGGCACTAAATAATACAAACCTTCATTCAGTCCCGAGCCATTCCAAGGCTCATTAAGTTTATAGGTGCCCGGATTCAAATCGTTCCCGTCCAGCAGCATTCCCAACCATTGGCCATCGGCGGCATGCACATCCAGGGAGAAGTAAGGAACGCCTTGATTTAACTTGAATGATATGTTCGTAACATCCGATACCGTATCCCCGTTTGGAGAAAAAATGTCCGGTTCCAGCGTTACATCGGAAACCGTGGCGTTTTCCGGCGTCTCTCCAATATAGAGAGCGATAGGCATTTGAATTTCATGACCGCTGCCCGGATCCGCCAGCTTCAATTCGCCCTCGTAATACGTGGCGTCCGTTTGTTCGGGTACTTTAACGGCAATGGAGAAATCCCCCTGTCCTCCTGCGGGAACATCGACCTGACCGTTGGACAGTTCAAGCTGAACCGGCGATGAGCCGTACCATTCGGTACTCAGGACGTAAGAAGAATTCTGTCCCGCGATATCCTTGACGGTAATTTTCCGTTCGCCGGCGGACCCCAAGGAAACATAACCAAAAGAAATGCTGCCGGTATAGTGAGTAAGCGAATCCTTGCCGCCCACATTTGCGGTGGTTTCCTCGGCCATGGCGACCGCTTTGGCCTTCAGGATTTTTTCAAGCGAAATGCGTCCGGCGCCTTGCTCCATGTGTTTATAACGGGCTCCAAGACGGTCATTCAGCTTAACGGTATTATTCATCATCAAGGCCTTGATTTCGGATGGAGTCAAATCCGGGTATTTTTCTTTAAGTAGAGCAGAGGCCCCTGCGATATGCGGTGCCGCCATACTCGTGCCGTTTTGCGCCGCATACCATCCCTCGTACTCGGGTACGCTGGAAAGAACTCTCACTCCGGGTGCGGTAATATCCGGTTTAATATCAAACGAGGGTTTGGATGGTCCCCGGGAACTAAAATCGCCCATGATATCCTGCTCCACGGTTGTGTCAAACGTAACTTTCAGTGCAGAATTAGCCTCTAGTTCGGTCTTGATCCGTTCTCCCGCTACACCGGACAAAGCGTAGATCGGAATCGTCACGTTGATCTCCCCGAGTGTCCCGCTCTCCAGTTCACCCGGCACATTGTTAAATATAATGGCGCCGATGGCTCCGGAAGCTATGGTATTTCTCGCTTTTTCTTCAAAAGAGAGCTCCCCGCGCTTGATCAGTGCGATTTTTCCGTTCAAGTCCTTTCCTGCATAATCCGCCTCTCTGCCGAAACCGACGTCCACCAATTCGTATTCTTCCGTCAAGGTTTCAATCCCCTGGGACTTATCGAACGTCTCCATGAAAAAGGCGCTGTCGTCCGAGCCGCCCACCTTGATGATGGGTGTCTCCATCGGGTGTTTGGAGGCCCCTACCGTAACCGCCAGCTCGGCTGATCCCGGATCGCCGACCGTCGCTTCACCCGGGCCATCGTTTCCGCCGGCTACGATTGCAATGACGCCCGTTCTTACCGCGTTGTTGACGGCGACGGAATCCGCGGACGCTTCATTGTTTCCTGGCGAACCCAAGGATAGATTGATGACGTCCATGCCGTCCTCGACGGCCTTCTCAATCCCGGCGATGACGCCTTCGTTCGTTCCTCCTCCATAGGGACCCAGCACTTTATAGGCGTAAATATCCGCTTCAGGGGCTACACCTTTGATTCCCTCCATTCCCGCTGCGCCGACACCCTGGCCGGCAATAATTCCGGTGACGTGGGATCCGTGCGAGGTGTAATAAGTTTTCCCCAGCTCGTTCACCTCGGGGAGATTCGGGTTTTCCTCCCGGGCTTTATAGTAATCCTCCTTCGTGGTTTCATACGGTTCCCCGTCGTTATTGATAATGTCGTATCCCCAATAACCGTCCGGATTCCGGACGATAGCCCCTTCCAGGTCGGGGTGATCCTTCGCGGCCCCGGTGTCGAGAACGCCGATCTTGATCCCTTCCCCCCTGGCGCCTTCGCTCCAGAGCGCTTCGCTCCCGATAAAAGGAACGCTTCCTTGCGCGGTAACCAAGGTATCCGGCTCGGATGTAGCATAGACCGTTTTGTTCGGATACACGGCTTTGACTCCGGGCAGCGTCAGCAGTTCTTCCACCTGATTGGCCGCCAGGGTCAGCGAATATCCGTTAAATACCTGGGTAAACTCACGTTTAATCTTTGCATTCAACTGACTCTGTGCCGCTTTTTTGAAGATGCTCTTCTCGAGTTTAATCTTTGCGAGATGCGATGAAATGGATGGCCCCTTGAGACTTGACTTGCTTTGAACCTGCCCGGCCTCGGCCTCGAACACTTTCACCGGGGTCTGCTGCAATTCTACGATGACGGAAACGGGTTCTTGGCTGTCTGTGAGGGGAACGTAATTTTCGGGTTGAAGTGAAGAAGAGGGAAGAGGTGCCTGCTGCTCGATCTTTAGGGCTTCATCATGAAAAAGAGATTGGGAAGATGACCGGGCGGATTGACTCTGCCGCTGTTCCCTGCTCAACCTCGGATCGGGTTTCAGGTCATCCAGCGATACGGCATTCCGGTCCAAACCGGAGATGACTTTAACGGCGCTTTCTGCCTGTTGGAGCGACTCCTCCTGCGCTCCCGCTGCCGGCAATAACAGCGTAAAAGTTAACAGAAAGCTTAAAATTCCTGCAATGACTCTCCTGCTCAAACTCTCTCATCTCCTTTTATTTGGTTTTTATGTACGTTCAAAGCTGTAATACAATATCTATTCTAGAAGTGGATTAAATTACCTTTTGATTTTCATAAAAAATCCCCCATCCTCGCCCTAAAGCGAAGTACGGGGGATAAGGGATATCGCCTAAAATGAACGCCGAACTTCGGTGGTGCAGGTCGTATCGGCTTTAATAAAATTCTCGTGCTTGCCGAAATGCGCGACAGCCTCCCGATCCGGAAGCCATACCCATTCATCGATTTCCGATTGGCAGCGGTGCGCGCGAAAGGCCGCCAGTTTGGTCTCCAATTGGGCGGAAACATCGATTTTCACGACATCCGTACGCGTATAACCAAAGAGCTCGGGACGCTCCATCATATCGCCGAAAGAGATAAAGAACAGGCGTTGCTCCAGCCCGGTCCGTCTGCAGGCCGCCGTTGCGGCTTTGCCGATCGCGCAGTGGTCGGGATGGCCTCCCCACTTTGCGTGAAACGTGAGGACCACGTCCGGTTCGATCTCGCGGACCAATTTTTCAATCCGTGCGATGAGCAGCTCCTCATCGATAAATTCGACCGTCTTGTCCCGGATGTCCAGGAATCTCAAGTCGCGAACGCCCAGGATCCGGCACGCTTCCAGCAATTCCTGTTCCCGGGCGGCCGCGATCGTTTCCCGGTTCAGATAAGGCGGGTTGCCCATGCGGCGGCCCATCTCTCCCCGGGTCGCGCTGACGAGCGTGATCTCCGCCCCTTCCCCGGCGTATTTCGCCAGTGTCCCGCCGCAAATAAAGGTTTCGTCGTCCGGATGCGCAAAAACCGCAAGCAGCTTGCCCACCCGGCGTTGCTCTGTGTGGTTTATCATTCCGGAAACGGCTCCCTTCCCAGGTGTAGTGCGGCATGCATCCGGCCGCGATCGTCAAATCCGGCCAGCAGCAGGCGGCCTTGTTCATCGACCTCGTAATGGGTGAGCGCCTCCATGCGCAGCCAACCCTGGCCATCAAACCGAAGAGCAGCGCGGCAGGGATTGTCGCCTGCGATAAAAGCCTCGTCTACGCAGATTTTGAAATTGCGGACAAAGACGTATGATGTCGCCTCGCTGTGAACATAAACAGTGTCTCCGACAAATGCGCGAAGCTCCTTTTGCACCTGTGCCTGGTCTATTTTTTTCATCCTTCAAACCTTCTTTTTTCAGAAATTAAAAATCTCAGCCCCATCATTATAGCAGGATTTCCGGACAGAAGCCGTAATTGGGGGAAAGCCCGAAGCCGCCTTAAAGATCGGTCAAAAATCCTTCCCTCTCCGGGTCGTAAACATTCAACACCTGATAACCTTCATAGCTTTGCACCATCGCCAGCACCCAATAGAGCGTCGGCCCACCCTTAATCTCATCCTTCATATAATAGATCCCGCTGTCCTCAAAACCGCCGAATTGAACAAGCTCCTTAAAGAGCTTTACCGTTTCCGGCTCCAATTGCAGTCCGGGCAATTCGCTAAGCTTCAATTCGTTCAAATCCTTGTTCAAAGCGGCGTAGCGGGAATATAATTCTTCCTGCATCCCCGGCACATCGATATCCGGGCCCATCACTGTAAACTTGAGCAAAGTTTCCGTAAATACCGATTCATCCAGGAGGGCGTCGGAATAGATGGCCTTGACAGCCTCTCTTCTCATCCGGCTTTCCTTATCTATCTGCTCGGAAGATACGCCACTGCTTGACTCTTTCGGCGTAGCCGCACCGATATTGTCTTCCTCCGTCGACAACCCCAAGGTTTTGATCGTTTTGGCGATTTCCGCATCCCAATTGGGAATTTCCGTATACATCACTTTCCCCGTTTCCTGGTCGGCTTCGGTTTTGGGAGAGAAATCATAAAACTTCCCGCCGTTAAAAAGGTGAATGACGTTGGAGTCCGGATCTTTCACCACTTTATGGCCTTCGATGGTCATTTCCTCACCGTACACTTCCTTCGCCAGTTCGTTCAGCGGTGTCCATTGTTCAAACCGTGCCGAATCATTGCTGATCTGCAGGGACTGTCCCTCCGCAGCAAAGTTTTGTGGCTGATCATCATGATGATAGCTGACCATGATCCAATAAGGTTCTTTTCCGTCGTTCACAAAATAGGATGGAACCTTGTACCGGCTCAAATCCAACTGGAAGTATTTCTTATACTCCGAGTCCGCCGTCATTCCCCGGGCAATTTTGATAAGTTCCTCCACGGAATAGGTGCGACCCGAAAAATTCATAACATAGGAGACTGAATCGAGGTCATAAATAAAATCTCCGTCTATGTAAACCAGCTGCGCCTTTCCCGAATCCGGTCCGACCAAATACTCTTTACCGTCTACCGTTTGTACCTTAAACCCCTCATCCTTAAACTGTTTATAGGTTTTCCCGTCATTAGGGACGACCCGGATGTTCAAGGGAGTTCCCTCCGATTTTCCTTGTCCGCCGCTTCGGTCTTCCAGTCTCAACTGCAAAGAGATCTTTTGGTCGATCCATGTTGCCGTGGAAACCGGAGAATTGCGGAAGCCTTTCTCCAGACTGGGCAATTTGATCTTCTCCAGGCTTTTGTTAAGAAGCTCCGCCTGATAATGCACCGCATTCTTCACGTACAGCAAGTCCTTGGCACTGAATTCCTGTCCTTGAACAGCTTGGTCAACCTGCCCGGCTTGCCCGCTTTGCCCCTTCGCTCCGGTCTCTTGCCGTTGCTCGGCGTCCGCTTTCGCCCGCTCCTCGGCTGCGGACTTGCCGCAACCCGCCATGACCGCCGCCGCCAGCAGCATAACACTTATCGTCTTCAGCTGTTGTTTCATGTTGCCCCTCCTGATGTTTCATTCACTTGATATGTCATTTGCACTAGATTATTATAGCAATCCAGAGACTTTAATCCTATCAAATTCTCAGGATAATGCGCGAATGCATGGCCCCTAACCCCCGTTTCTGGAAGCAAGCCGGCAACCTAAGGTATAATGAAAGTATGAAAGATTCAAACAACAAGACAACTTATGTACGAAGGACGGTATCTATGATTGATCATTCCAATCCTAATCCACTGGAACAAGTGAAAACCATTCAAAAGAAGCTGACCCGGTTCTTGATGATGTATAAATTCGCGCTTCACGAAGTGGAGACGAAGATCGAAATTCTGCAGGAGGAATTCCAACTGCTGCATGACTACAACCCGATCGAGCATACCAAGTCAAGGCTGAAGTCGCCCGAAAGCATCATGAAAAAGCTGTACCGCAAGGGCGGAATCCAGTCCCTGGAGGATATCAAACACACGATTCACGACATCGCCGGTATCCGGATCACCTGTTCCTTTATCTCGGATATTTACCGGATCAGTCGGATGCTTCAGGCGCAAAAAGACTTGAACATCATTGCGATCAAGGATTACATCAAAAATCCGAAGCCCAATGGTTACAAAAGCCTGCATATGCTGGTGGAAGTGCCGGTCTTCATGTCAGACCGGGAGGAACTCGTCTGCGTGGAAATTCAGATCCGGACGATCGCCATGGATTTTTGGGCCAGCCTGGAGCATAAAATCTTCTACAAGTACAATGAATCCGTGCCGGAACGCCTGCTCGCGGATTTAAAAACAGCGGCGGACACCGCCTACGAGTTGGACACGAAGATGGAGCAGTTGCACCATGAAATGGAAGAGATCAAGCTCGCTCATCAAAATGCCGGCGAGGGTGAATTTCAACTGCTGTTCGACAATCAGAAGCTAAAAATTCCCGATAACCTGCTTCAGTTGCTGTCAGGTGACGAAAAGGAATGAGAAAAGAGCCGCTCTCCAGGGCTGGATATAGTCCTGGAGGATGGCTATTTTTCGCCTATGTCTATTTTCCTATTTTCTATGAAAAATGAATTGACGAAGTCACTAGATTCCCTTTATACTTCCCTAAAGTTATTTCATATTTATACATAGAATAGGGGAGAGCACCGTCATCATGAGACCCACCAAGGCTAAGAAGATCCTAGAAAAATGCGTTTTTACGTTCCTGAGTTTCTTGCTTTTACTTCCTCTATTTATCATCCCCTCGTCAGCCCATGCTTCCACCGGCATCGTAAACCCCAATCAGGTTTATTCCTACAAGGTGATGCAGCGGGATATCGATCGGCTGGCCGAGGTCTATCCCGACCTCATTTCCTACCAATCTCTCGGTAAAACAAAATATGGCCGCGATTTGTGGGCGGTTAAACTGGGGCGCGGCGAATCCGTCCTTTTTCTGAACGGTTCGCATCACGCCAGGGAATGGATGACCACCTCGCTGCTGATGAAAATGATAGAGACCTACGCTCTGGCCTACACCGCCAATACCCCGATCTCCAATTATGAAGTGCGCAGCTTGCTCGACAGCGTGACGATTTGGATCGTCCCTATGGTAAATCCGGACGGCGTCACCCTTGCTCAACAGGGAACGGCCGGATTGCCGGCCAATCTGGCCAACACCTTGCACCGATATAACGGCAACAGCAGCCATTTCGCACGTTGGAAAGCCACGATGGAAGGGATCGACCTGAACCGCCAGTACCCGGCCGGCTGGAGCACGATCCGCAATGCAGGAGCGTATCCCTGGTATCAGAACTATAAAGGAAAACAACCGGCGCAAGCTGCGGAAGTGCAGATGATGATGGCTTTTACCAAACAAATTGATCCGGAAATCACGATCTCCTATCACAGCTCGGGTGAAATTATATTCTGGCATTACCGGACGCCAAGCCAAAACGTCGCCCGCGACCAATCGATCGCCACCGTACTCGCCAATCTAACCGGATATTCCCTGGTGAAGCCGGAGAAAAATCCGTCGGGTGGAGGCTATAAGGACTGGTTTGTCCAAACCTTTGGCCGTCCGGGCTTTACGATTGAGATCGCCGATTATGTCGGAGAACGAAGCGTTCCGCTGAGCAAATTCGGCGGAATCTGGTCCGAAAACCGGCTGGTGGGTCTCTACACGGCCAAGAAATCCTACGACCTTTGGCTCGGGAAGCAAAAGGTCCAGTACGTCGAGGAGCCGATGGACCTGCTAGCGGGCACGCCGTTGTACCCTAACATCGGCGGCGCCGCAACCGCCACCGCTTCCCTCGCGCCGCAGAAGCTCACCATCACCGCCCGCAAAGGGGACTGGGTTCAGGTAAGCGCGGCCGAAGGAACCGGCTGGATTCACCCCTCGCCGGGGATGCTGACGGTCGTCGAACCGATCGATGCTTCCGCCCATGTGCCGGAGGTTATCCGGACCTACCGCTATCCGGATGCCTTTGCCCCCAAAGGCCCGGCGGTATCGCCGCAAACGATTCAAGTTACCGGTCAATCGGGCGAGTGGCTGCAAATCGCGGCGGAAACGGGCCCGCTTTGGATCCGTGGCCAGGGCTTGGAGTTGAAGGCACCGCTTCAAAATTCGGAGCCGGAGTCTAGGCCCGCTCCCGCGCCGGAGAATCAGGCCCCTGCGGGGGGGACCCCACCCGAGAATCAGGCTCCTGCGGAGCCTACAACCGAGAATCAGGTTCCCGCGGAGCCTACACCGGTCCAGCCGCCTTCTCCGGCGGATTCAACGCCGGAAAAAGCGCCGGATCACGCACCGCAACCCCCGCAGGAACCGGTCCGGGGCGTAGTGACAGTCGAGGGGGAAATCGTTCAGTAGATGAAGCAGCCGGTCAATTCAATCTGTTGACGGCTTGCTCCAAAATGACAAAAATAGCGGCTATGGCTTCCGTTACAAGCAGGAGGTCAGTCGGGAATCATGAATCGTCCCTTCCACTTTCTACTCTAACGGACATCATAGCCGCTATTTTGCGAAAAATCGCTTCCTTCCTATTCTAACGGAAATATGAGCGCCTATTTGCTCCCTTTACCTCGAAAGCGGCCTCATTTTGCCGAAATAGCAGCTATGGCTTCCGTTAGAATTCCGATCCGCTCCGAAATGCCAAAATAGCGGCTATAGTTTCCGTTAGAACCAGGAGGTCAGGCGGGAATCGTGAACCGTCCCTTCCACTTCTGCTCTAACGGACATCATAGGCGTTTAAGGCCCTTATTCACTTGCCAGGCCCGATTCACGGGAGCATTTCCTGTGAATCGAGCCTGGTTTATTTTTACTCCCATAGAAGGAGGAACCAATAAAGTTGTCGAATTATGGCATACAGGCGTGGGTTTAGCCCGCAACTACGAGACAGGAGGACTACAAACTTCATGAACTTTTGGCAAACCCTCGGGATTGAGCCCACCGGGGACAAATCCGCGATAAAACGGGCATACGCGAAGCTTTTGAAAATTCATCATCCGGAAGATGACCCGCAGGGCTATCAAAAACTTAGAGAGGCTTTCGACCGGGCCATGAAAATAGCCATCGAAGAGGAAGAGGAAAATGAAGCTGACTATCAATGTAATGATGGTACTGACACTGATATTGATGTTGTTGCCGACGACATAAACCAGGGAATTAGATATAGAAGTACATACCGGTGGACAGATGTGGCGCCGCATCAGGTGTTGAACGAAGTTCAGCTATTTTTTCAGAAAATGAAGGAGTTGTATTACGATTTCGCGCGTCGGATCGATCCTCAAGAATGGAACGCTTTGATGGCGGATGATTTTTTGTGGAAAGTCGAATATCATGAAGAACGCTTGAATGCGCTGATCTTATTTTTGGAGAAGCATCAAAACTTACCGCATGAGGTATGGCAAATTCTCGATAAATGCTTTCGGCTGGTTGAAGACAAGGAATATTTGTTTGAGATTTATGACGAACCGACGGTTAAGTTCATAATCAGGCAAATTTACGGGGCGACAACGCTTGGTTACGATTGCTTTGTCAACAGGGAGCTTCATTTCGATATCGAACATTATCTTACGCTGAGGCAACGAGCCCAATCGATGTTAATGGAAGATCAACTGGAGGAAGCCGCGGACGTCCTGGCCGAGGCCCATCAAATGTTTCAGGATGATCCGGATTTGCAGTTGATGAGGGCTAAATATTTTCGGAGAGTCGGCAATAAGGAAGAGGCCCTCACCAGCCTGGATGATCTTCTTACGCTAAAGCCGGAAGATTATGAGGCTCATTTGCTGCGGGCACAGATTTATTACGAAGAACAGCAGTACGAGGAGGCGATCCGGGAGTGCGAATCGCTTCGGGAATATCATGGTCTGGATATAGATATTTGGAGCGTATCCCTTGGTTCCAAGCTGGCATTGGGACTCGTCGAGGAAATCTGGAGGGAAAATGCGGAGACTAAAGTAAACTCCAAAGATTATGTTCATTTCCTTTTTGATGTTTCTCTTGGGCAAAGTTTGCATAATAAGCATCTCTTCACTCAAAAATATAATCCCTATTACAAGCTGTCGAAAAAAAGCGATTTTAAATTCTTTTGCATTACCTACGGCGTCATCTTCCTTCGATTAAGCTGGCTGTATCTCATCGTTTTTTGGGCCGTCCAACTTCTGTTCCATCCGCCGGGATTCATGATCTTACTCTATTTCATACTTGGCCTGAGCGCTTGGAAGACTTTGCGAACGCTCAAGTTGTTTTGTACCTGACAAGGAGGATTCGGCAAGCATGTTAAAACACTATAGTTTCAGGAAACGCAAGCGGCTGGCGTTGTATTTTCGCTGTATTTCCGCCTGCAGCGAGGAATGGATGCTCAATAACTATTATGTGGCCTACGAATTCGGGATCATTGATCGCTATATTCGCAAAGGTCTGATCAAGCACACGTTGAAGCAATGGGGAATTACGAACGCCTCCGAATTAAAGAAAAAAATCGACTGGCTGCTTCAGGACGGAATCCGGGCCGAGTACAACCGCAAACATGCCTGTTTGGCTGCGCTGACGGAACAAGGAAGAAGCCGGTTTCTTGACTCTATGAAAGATGAGGCGGATTTTGAAAAATGGGGGGTCGTGCATAAATGCCTGCACCAACTTCCTTCCGGAAATGCCGTGGCGTATGATGGAGCTTGGGCCATCCTTCTGGCCCGTGCCGGATTGGCTTTAAAATTTTTGACGAAGAATGAAGCGTGGGAGATCAAGCTGAAAGCTGCCGATATGCTGCAAAAAAACTATCGAAGCTGGAACGAATTTAATGTGGGTTATTTGTGCGGGGATCATTTTTCCAAAACAAAGCCGGGCATAGCTGCCAGATATACGTTTTTGCCCCTCCATAATCTGATGTCTCACAGTTCCGTACTGTATAAGAAGGCGTTGTGGAATATCGATCTGCTTCCGGATAAGGCCGGATAAAAACCGGCCCTTCCCTACTCTACCTTTGTTCTGCGCACAAGGGCGAAATCTTTACCCGCCAGCACTTCGCCGATCAGCGAGTCCTCACTTTCCATAACATATTCGTTGTAATAGTTCACGGCCAGGCTTCCGTCTTCAAATTTTTCTACAATAAGGAGGTCATCCGTAGGCTGGGGAACCAGGCTTTTAGCGATTTTCACCGCTATCGCATCGTTCCCGTACTTCTTCTCGCCCTGTTGCCCGGGTTTGGCATAATCGATCCGATAGATGCGGTCATTCAGCAAACGGTATTCGTAACTCCCCTTCTCTCTGCGGTCCAATTCCTTAAAGTCGGCCGTGCGAAAAGGATCGTCCTCGTCCATCGCTACGGCTGAATAGATAAAGTCCGTTTTGTCGGCAAAATCAACGTCTTCCACCAGTGAAGCCAGGCTGATTCCCTGATCGGCCGCAATAAAGCTATAGCGGTTTCCATGAAAATCCACTCGCTCCAGTTCGGTGGACGGTGACTGCTTTTTCCTAAAAGTGATGTAGTCCTCGCTTTGCGTTCTGACTGAAATATTGCAATAATTGTATACCGGCCCGTAAAGGACGGGATCGATATTTTCGCCGTGGTCATCCGCTTGTCTGAAAATATCCTGCATCTTGTCGTCCATGAATTTGTGTTCTTTATTTACGTACACCTGAATCTCACTTTCGCCGTTGCCGAAGATCTCGACCATTTTGTCCAAAAACGCTTTGCTTTGCTCCGCATGTTTGCGGCTGTTCTTTTCTTCCCCTTTGAAAAAGATCTCCAGTTGAATGCTGTAATCCTGATCTTTCAAAAACTTCGCGATATCCCCTTCATATTTTTGCGAGAGCGTAAAATAACTGTTATGCCGGTCGCCGGAATTGTAATGGCTGAAATAATGGGAGATCCAGAAGTACCCCAATTTCTCCCCCTCGCCGATCAGGCTGGACAAGTCAAATTTTCGGATATGGTATTGTTTGGAGACGCCGTATATTCTTATAATATGTTCCTCAATACCGCGTTTGATTTCCGCGGCCTGATAGTTATCGGCAATGAGCCGGTCGGTTTGGCCGGTGAGTTGCCCCCAATTTGTACTGACCAGCACATTAAAAACCTCGCCATTTTGTGCCATACGAACTACACCCTCATTAGGAACTTTCCGTTTAAAACTGGGAATAGGCCCGTTTGGCGAGGAAGCCAGCGCTACTTCAATGACTTCGGCGTCCGTCATCCCGTACTTTTCCTTCACATAATTTATGGCCAACCGGCTGATTTCATTTTCTTTGGCTTTTCTCTTGTCTGCGGATGTCGAACATCCCGAAAACAATAAGCCGATAATACATATCATAACCGTTAACTTCTTCATCCTTTCCCCTCCCCATGCAACAAACGCATAAGGAGATATTATTACAATAACGCAATTAGCACTAGATCCTAATGTCCCTTTTCAAGTTTCCGATAAACAGGACCAACTTAACCACACCGATGCCTAGTGCGAGGATGCATAACAGAAAGACGAGATGGCCAATCCCCGGTAACCAGGAGAACAGCACGCGCCATGGGGCTACAAAACAGCCCGCTCTGAAAAGCAGCGTAACGGGAACTGCGAAATTAAACATTAGGAGAAACAGGACAGACGACAAGTTTCGCAGCGGAGTACGCGTAATACTAACTTTCCGTTTGAATAGGCGCATGATGGATATCCCCAGCAGTACAGCCACGGCTAGACCGACAAGATCAATGACGATGTATGTCGCCATAACATTTCCTACATCTGTCTGCGGTTGGCGGCCGTGTAAAATATCACGAATCCCGTCCGTAATCATTTCGAATTTGCCGCCGCGGACCAGATAATCATGCGCGTTAATCAATACGATGATCCCTGTGTCGCCGTCCAGCACCATCGAAGAGTGAAAGTTCTCGACATCGCCCTGATGCCTGACTACCCCATCGGCAATTTCCCATCCCATTCCATAATATCCGTCAATCGTAGGGTCGGGAACCGCTGGTTCATGCATGCGACGGATGCTCTCGGTGGAAGCAACTGAGCTATCACCGAATTTTCCATCATTCAGCTGTGCCATGAGATAATGGGCCATATCATCCGCACTGGAAATCAGGTAGGCGGAGGCAAGCATGGAAGGGTTGTCCGGCTGCTCTGTGGGGAACATGTACCCAAAAAAGGATTGGTAACCTTGCGCTAGACCATGCTTCTTGGCCGCTAACGTTGAAGTGAAACTGTTCTTCATATCAAGGGGTTCGAAGATATTCTTCCGGACGTAATCCGCATAGGACATCCCCGAGACACTCTGGACAATCCCGCCCAATATATCGTAATTGGCATTGGAGTATTGATATTTTGTCCCTACCGGCTCACTTAGAGGGGTATCTTTAAAACCCTGGATCAGTTTTTCAATGGTTGGCTCGGTGCCGACAAAACCAATCCGCCCGGTATAAGTAGACAACCCGCTGTTATTATTTAGCAAATGCTTGACCAGAATTGTACCGGACGCCTTGCGGTCGGCCAATTCAAATTGAGGCAAATAGTCCCGAACCGGCGCTTCCAAGTCCACTTTCCCCTGTTCTGCCAACTGCATGATGGCCAGAGCCGTAAACGACTTGGAACTTGAGCCTAAAATAAAGGGAGTTTGCGCGGTAACAGGCTGCCCCTGCGGGCCTGCGACGCCATATCCCTTCAAATAAAGGGGCTGATCCCCCCTGACTATACCTATGGCTACCCCGGGGAGCTGGAGCTTGTCCATCATCGTCTCGACAAATTTATCGATTTGGGTTGTCTCCTCCGCGGAGGCTTGGAACCCTCCAGTTGCTTGTACTTTAGCGTTAGGCCCAAAGATATTGACGATCCCAAAGATTAGAATCATGATGACCGGAAAAACTCTTGATCGGTTCGATTTCATCCTTTTATCCTCTTCTCATTGACAAATTACTTTAAGCATATCAAATGAGAAATTCCCCCAGTCTTACATTTACCTTAAGATCGACGCGAATTTGTTAAAAGTCAGCCAAAAGGTGTTACACTAATGCCGATTGAACGCGCGGATTAAATCAAGTTCGCTACAAGAAATCGTCAAAACAGGAGGTCATCGCATTGTTTTTATTTAAATCCAAACCTCGGAAAATGATCCCGCTCTTAATGTGCGGGTTGCTCATCGCATCCGCGGCTCTTCAGCCGAAAGTATCCGCCTCGGCCACGGAGCGCCAAGCTGCCGTGCCATTGGAAGCTAAACAAGTGGAGGCTTTTGTGGACGAGTTCTTTAATCAGCCTCAAAACAAAGAGCAGTTAACAGGCGCAGCGGTCGTTCTCGTCAAGGGAGACCGGGTTCTGTTTCAAAAAGGCTACGGTTATGCCGACCTCAAAAGCAAAAAGCCGGTAGATGCGGAGAACTCCGTCTTTCGGATCGCCTCGATCTCCAAATTGTTCACGGCAACAGCCGTCATGCAGCTCGTTGAACAGGGGAAAATAAATTTGCAGGGAGATGTCCAAGCTTATTTGGGCGATTTGAAAATTCCCAACAAAACCGATAAAACGCTCACGATGGAGCATTTGTTGACGCATACTACCGGATTTGATTATACGGATAGTCCGAATCTTTCCGAAAAAGAGGTTCCGAACAACCAGTTTATCAAGCAACAGGTACCGACGATTGTCCGCGATCCGGGTGAAGCTTACCGGTATGACAATTACGCCTTTAATCTACAGGGGTATATCGTGGAGCGGCTGTCCGGTGTTCCCTTTAGTCAATATGTGCAAAAACATATCCTGGAACCGCTTGGCATGGAGAGCAGCAGCTTCCAAATGACGTCCGAACTGCGGGAGCATCTGGCTACCCCTTACACGGCGAAGAAGGAGCCGATCCCCGAATACCTTTCCTACCCGGCCGAGGCGCCGGACGGTGGGATGTTCTCTACAGGGGGAGATATGGCCAAATTCATGATCGCCCAGCTCAATGGCGGACAACTGGCGGACGCCCGAATTTTAAGCAAAGAATCGGTGAAGAACATGCAGCAAATCCATCATCGGATTCACCCGCAGATCCCCGGCACGGCTTACGGGTTTGAAACCTTTTACAGCAACAACTATAATGGTCAGTCGGTCATCGGCAAAGGCGGGGATTTGTCGGGTTACCACTCCTGGATGTGGCTTATGCCCGAACAGAAAGTAGGCGGTTTTATCGTTGTTAACGGTGACGGCACGAATTTGCGCGAAAACTTTTTCGCAGCCTTCATGGATCATTTCTATCCCGAAACGCCGAAACAGAAATCGTACCTTAACACGTCCAAAACGGAGCTCAGCCAACTGACGGGGGTTTATCAAGATCTAAGAATCCCCTTTTGGGTATTTCAAGTTACGGTGACCGACGACGGACAACTGACCATCGTGGATCCCTATGGATCGCATACCCTCCGGGAAATCGAGCCGATGTTGTTTGAGGATGAACAAGGGATTAAGGCCGCTATTAAAGTGAATTCAAACGGAACTCAATATTTGTACTATAACAAAGTAGATAGTTGGGCGAAAAAAGCCTCCGAGCCTAAAGAATATACGGATGTTAGTAAGCAGCATCCCTATGCGCCATGGATTTATGGAGCGGATCAACTCGGATTTTTAAACCCTGCGGCGGATGGCGCTTTTCACCCTGAGCAAGAAATGACCCGGGCCGAGTTTATTGCGGAACTTATGCGCATGACAGGATTGGCCCCGGCAAAAACAACAACGCTAACGGGTGATGCGGGAGATGCTCCTTATTTGGGGTTTGTGCAAAGAGCCATGGACCTTGGGTTTGTTCAAGGAAACGCGAAAAGCAAACAGGTTTACGATACTGGTCAAATCATTTCACGGCAGGAAGCCGCGGTCCTGATTTGGAGAGCCGCGATGACAGCCGGCGTGAATACGTCGAATTCCCCGGGCATTCAATTGCTTGGGGAGACGGACCCTTGGGCCGTGGATGCGGTGCAGTATATTGTGAATCATGGCATGTACGGGCCGGAAATCACCAAGGACTCCGCCGGCATCGACTATCGGTCCAAGCAACCCCTGCTGCGGCAGGAAGCCGCCGTTTTGTTAAACCTTTTTTGCAAAAAACTGACCCTTTAAATAATCTTATTCCCGACTGAACAGCACAAAAGAGCCCGGTACCCCAAGTGGGTAACAGGCTCTTTTGTGTTGGGTGCCGGGTGTTGGGTGCCGGGCCTCGGCTTCCGATCGCAAGAACGTAGTGCCCCATCAGACAACTTGATAACAGAGAATTCCTGCAGATTTGCATCTTTTTTCGTATCCCCTCGTGAATCGGCTTAAATACCTGCAGATTTGCATCTTTTTGGAGTTGGAAGTGTGTTGGAAAGTGCGCTAGGCACCTTGATCGCCGTGGGCTAGAAACGATTTGGATGTCTGTGGATGTGAGACTGCGTACTTATCGACTGCGTATATCGAGCACCTCGCTCCAAATCATAGTTGAAGCAGCGACGTATGCTCATTTTCCCCCACTACGATGTCTGATGAGGCACTAGCGGCGGTACAGCACAAGTTCAAATGAGGTTTGTCCGTTCCCGTTGTCCAGACGCAGCTCGCCGCCATGCCGCTCCATAATTTGCTTGGTAATCGACAAACCGAGCCCGGTTCCCCCATCCCCTTTCCGGGTTGAATCTCCCCGCACAAACGGTTCAAAGATGACGGCTTTCAAGGCATCGGAAATCCCGACTCCGTTATCGATCACCTCAAGCCTTACCATAGCTCCGAAATCCGTTAGGCGTACGGTCATTTCCGTACCCGGCGGATTATAGCGGAGCGCATTGGATAACAGATTGGAAACCGCTCTCCGCAGCAACCCGGCATTATACGCCACCGTGACCTGAACGGCGGGAATGTCCAGGTTTAACACAAATTTGCGTTCCTCAAATTGATCATAATAATCGGCCACGGTCTCCCTCAACAGTTCGGCCAGATCGCCCGGGGCGGCGCGCAGCGGAAAATCGGGGCTATCCAGCTTGGACAACTCAAAGATGTCATCGATCATCGATGCGACCTGGATGGATTTGTTGTAAATCAATTGCAAAGCCTTCATCCGGTCCGTCTCATCGTCTATCATTTCAAGCTGAAGCGCTTTGGCATAACCCAGAATAGAGGTGACGGGCGTCTTCAAATCATGGGAGAGATCGACAAGCATCCGGCGCTTGCTCTCCTGCAGATGGCGGTTCTCCGCCTCCGCCTGCTGCAAGGACTCGGCCAACGCATTAAAATACCTCTCCACCCGCGCAAACTCGTCCGTTGCCTGAATATCCAGCCGTTCCTCAAACCGCCCTTGCCGCATCTCCCCCATCGCTCCCGCGATTTGCTCCAACGGTCCGGTGATCCGCTTAGCCGTCCACAAGCTGTAGACCGCAACATTGGCGCCGAACAATAGCAGCAAGAACAGCAACCCGGACAAGCGAAGCTCGACGGTTTCCCGCTCCATATCCATCGCGAAGCCCAGGAACACAAGGAGGGTCACAACTAAAGTACAGGCGGAAAAAATATGGCTCTTCACCAATCGGCGGTACAGTGTGTTTTTCTTCATGAGAACTCCTCTTTCCTGGCGAACTTGTAGCCCAAGCCGCGAATCGTTCGGATATAGACCGGTTGCCGGGGATTGTCCTCAATCTTCTCCCGCAGCCGGGAGATATGTACCATGATCGTATTGGCGTCTTCATAATAATAGTCCGACCAAGCCTGCTCAAACAGCTGTTTTTTCGTAAAAACCCGGCCCGGAGCATCCATAAATGTCTTCAGCAGCTTATATTCAATGGCGGTTAACTGAATTTCCTCCTCCTGCTTATACAGAACACAGTTCCGGTTGCACAGCCTCAGTTCTCCGATGACCACAGACTCCGACTGGATCTCCTCGATCAGGGAATCCGTCGGCGGCTCATTGAACTCATAGGTCCGTCTGAGCATGGCTTGTACTCGGGCTACCGCTTCCAGCGGATTAAAAGGCTTCGCCAAGAAGTCATCGGCTCCCAATTGCAGGCCGAGAATTTTATCGCTGTCCTGATTTTTCGCCGAGATCATAATCACCGGAAGCTTATATTCCGTGCGCAACTGCTTGAGCAGTTGAATGCCGTCGAGTCCGGGCATCATGATGTCAATGACCGCCAGATCAATCCTGCGCTCCCGGATACATGTCCACGCCTGCGCGCCATTATAAGCTTCTATAACAACCAGATCTTCCTTCTCCAAAAAAAGCTTCAGCAGCGCAACAATATCCGGATCATCATCCGCCAGCAGTATGGTCTTTTGCATGAAATCACGCTCCCCTATCATCTCATCGACATTTTTCGTCCGTTCCTTTAGTTTAGCACTTTCCGCCCGAATTTCCGGTATTTTTAAGACGGATTTAAGATTTTCGAAAGTTCAGCGAAAGAGCGCGGCTGTATTCTGGAACATATATTTTCGATTCCAATACCGCTGGAGGTTTTTCCATATGAAAAAAACAATCACTATACTGCTGCTTCTCCCTCTTTTCTTCAATATGTTCTATTTTGTTCCGTCCGCCCAGGCGGCCGGCTCGTCCGATTTCTCCATCACAGCGGAGCGGCTGGAACAACTCCTTGATCCTATGATGGATGAGGAAACCAGCAAGGGGTATATCCATGGGACGGCGGTAGTCGTAACCCAAGGAGAACGCATTTTGTTCAGCAAGGGATATGGCTATGCCGATGTGGACAACAAGCGGTCTGTTGATCCCGCGCAAACGATCATGCGGGTTGGCTCGATTACGAAAACGGTGACCGCCACCGCCGCCATGCAATTGGTCGAGCAAGGGAAGCTGACCCTTCACGACGACCTGAACCGGTTTCTGGTCGGCTACAACGTGCCGGTTTTCGGAAAAAAACCGATAACGCTGCACCACCTGCTAACGCATACCGCCGGATTGGATGAAGCGGTTTACGAAATCACCTCGCTCTCCAGATCGAACCATCTGTCGGCGGAACAATTTTTGAGTAAATACTTCCGCGACCATCCCCCCGTGCGGGAGCCCGGGGAACAATACGCCTACAGCAACGCCGGACTCGGACTGGTAGGGAATTTGATCGAACAGAACTCGGGCGCCGACCTTAATACTTATATGTCCAAGCATTTATTTACGCCGCTGGATATGCCCAGCGCAAATCTGACGGTACCCGAAAATAACCCGAACATGGCCAAATCGTACAATTATACAAGCGGTCATTATGAGGAAGTCCCCTACACTTTCCTGAGTATACCGGGGGCCGGCGGCCTCAGTGCCACGCCGAATGAGTTTGCCCATTTTATGATCGCCCAGTTGAATGGCGGACAATATCAAGGCACGTCGATTTTGGAGCCTTCCACCATTGAAACGATGCATGAGCAGCAGTTCGCCGAACATCCGGATTTGCCCGGGATGGGCTACGGTTTTTACCGGGGACGCTTGGCCGGCGGGATCGAGACCCTGTCTCACACCGGAGACGTAGAAGGCTTTAACGCCAGAATGCTGCTGATCCCCGCGAAGCGGATTGGCGTCCTGGTAGTCAGCAATGCGGTTATCGAAGGATCCACGCAAATGAATCAAAAAATCGAGGATGCCATTACCGGACTGATCGCCGGACCGGAGAAAATGGGCAAAGCGCTGTCATATTCCCGGGAGCAATTGCAGCAGTATGAGCGTACTTACTCCTTCTCGGGCGCGCCGAAGCGGGGATGGGGCAAATGGCTTTATTTTCTCGGAGGCAAAGATTTTGAGGTCAAAGCGGCCGAAGGCCGGCTTATCCTGACGGGCGTGTTCCCGGATGGGAGCGGCGAGCGTAAAGAGCTAAGCTATGTGCCGATCGCGGAAGGCCTATTTCAAGAGGAAGGGGGCGGCGGAAAGCTATGGTTTGAACAGGGCGATCACGGATGGCAAATGACCCTCGCACAGGAAACGACACTGGCGGAACAGCCCGGATTCCTGCACCGTCCCGTGTTCTTGCTTGGCATATACGCCGGCTCGGGATTGCTGCTCATCGCCCTGCTGGCCATCTGGCTTGTGCGTTACGTCGTCCGCTTATTCCGGAGAACAAAGAAGCCCATTTCCTTGCACATTACCGCTATCACGCTGCTGATGTCCATTTTTCTGGTCGTGCAATTGGTATATGGCAACACCGAAATTACGTACGGATATCCGGGCTGGTTTGCCTGGGGCATCTCCTCCCTGCCGCTGGCAGCCGTGATGATCGCCGTTCACTTGCTATGGCGGGACGGCATCCGGTCCGGCAAGAAAACCTCCGCTGCGCTCGGCAGATGTGCGTTTGCCGCAGGATGCATCGCCTATACCGCGTTCCTGTTCTATTGGAATATGCTGTCCATTCATGCCTGGTAGGGTGCGCGGAAATTCCTCCACCTGGCGTGGTCCGCAAGCCGGAACAATAACCAGCGCTAACACTTAGCGGGAAAACCTCCCGTTAATTCGCCCCTTGCCGCCCACGGCTAGCGATTAGCTGGAAAACCTCCAGCTAATTTAGGGGGCAGAGGTTCTTATCGCCCCTATCCGGCGGGTTTAGCGGGAGAAATTCCAGCTAAATGGTGCAATATGGGCGAAACGAGCCAAATTAACAGGAGAGATTCCCGTTAATGGATCGAGTTCATTCAAAAAGCGGCTTGCCGATGGAGGCAAGCCGCTTTTTTGATTGGCGATCAGTAATACTCCGTTACCGAAGGCCGGCTGGAGATGATGCCCTCGCTGTCCAGCTTCTTCTTGAGGTAGGATTTGTCCGAGGAAATGAGCAGGCTCATGACGGCGTCGACCACAAACAGGAAAGTGATGTGATTGGACATCATGGCGCTGTTGCTGACGGACATTTTGTCCGGCACGATGATGTTCGTTTCCGCGGCCTCGGTGACCGGGGAAGAATCGTAGCAGGTGATGGCCACCGTCTTCGCCTGGTTCATCTGCGCCGTGGATACCGCGTCGATAATTTCCGGCGTCGCGCCGGAACGGGTGAACGCGATGACGATGTCCTCCGCCGTGGCCTGGGACGCCGCGATTTTCATCGCGCGGCTGTCGCTGCTGGCCTCCGCGCTGATCCCGATCAGCGACAGGCGGTTCTTCAGGGCCATGGCCGAGAGGAAAGAATCGAAGATGCCGAAAATGTGGATGCGCCTGGCCTGCTTCAGCATTTCCGCCACACCCTGCAGCGCCTCCTCGGAGATCATCGCCGACGTGTTGACGACCAGCTCGTTGTAATCGAGGGCCAGTCCGTCGATGGGCGTGATTTCGCGGCGTTCTTTTTTCCGCGTCTGCATTTCCCGGTAAAACGTATCCTGGGCGATCGCGATCTTGAAATCGTTAAAACCCTTAAACCCGATTTTCTTGCAAAAACGGTTGATGCTTGTCTCCGAAACGCCGATCTCATTGGCAAGCGCCGTAATCGTATGCTGGGTAATAAACTCGGGATGATGAATGACAAAGTGAGCGATCTGGTTTTCGCCGTAGGTAAATTTTTGCTTGAGCGATATGATTTTTGCAATCACCGCGGGTACTTGCGAAGCCATGATATGTCCTCCTGCATTTGCGATTAAACCGCTCCGAAGGAACGACCTTTCGCAGTAAACGATTTACCTATTATAGCATATGGAGTCCACTCTCGCCCAAAATTGTTTTCCACTTATTCACATTTTCCACAAACTGCTCCATTTTCATCCGGTCCGTCTGCACGAGGTAAATATTGTCCAGCAGGCTAGGCAGATAGGGGAGCCCGAGCAATTCCTTGCAAAAAGCGTGCGCCGCAATCTCGCTCGTCTGCAAGATCGTGGCCATTCGGCGGAAGGGGCCGAGTTTTAGGCACTCCACCGGCTCCAGCAGCTCATTCGTAAACCGCCCGCTGCGGTACTCCAGCAAGTGATAATACTCATGCGCCAGGTGGATGTCCACGATCCTCTCGAAGGTCACGGGGCCGAGCGCCCCGTCCGATGCCGCAGCCGCGGCTTGAAGCTGATGCATGGATTCCCGGTAGACGGTGATCTCCGGGACCTTTCCGCTCCAGTCCAGTTGAGCCCGCAGCGCCACTTTGAAGGCACCGTTGCCCGCACCCGCCGATGCCGCCAGATTGAAGCGGACCCCCGCCTGATCGAGAAGCTGCCGGATGGGCTGCCCCTTCAGCCGGGCCGCCGCTTCCCGTCCCATCTCCAAAGAACGCGACAAGTAATACCCGTACTTCCCGGGTTCGATTTTATGAAAAACCGGATCCCTCTCCAGCTCCGCGAAAGCCAGTACCTCATCGTTAAGGCCCAGGCTGCGGATCTCGTAAACAGGATGCCGGCCCGCGCCCGCGCCGACGCCCACGCGCTGCTCCTGCCCCTGTTCCCGTTCCTGTTCTCGTACTTGTACACCTGTCATGGCCACCTGCCCCCTCACGCTTTTAAGTCTATTGGTACGCTACCGCGAGCCAAACTTCCTCCTCGCCCAGCATTTCCGTCTCCATGTCCAGGATGGACAGCAATTGTTCCCTGGTCTGCATCCCGGTCAGATCGAGCATTTTCTCCCGGAAAAACAGGAAGACCTTCGGAATCGTAGCATTGGCGTCGGAATAAATCGTATGCTCATCCAGGAAACCCACGAATGCGTCGTGCCGCTCCTTCTTGGCAAATTGGCCGTAATGCACGCCGGCCTGCTTGAACCGGACCACGCCCTCCCGGTCAACCACGCTGACGGAGATGCGTTTCTTCTTTAGAAGGCCGAAGAAGGATTTACGGATTTCTTCGCTAGCGAACAGATGCCATCTCCCCGTCTGGGCGGCCAGCCTCATGGAATCGACCGGCGCGTCCACGGAGCTTGCCGCGATGCTGCGCATTTCGTCTTCGGTTAATGCCGCCTGTCCCAGATCCTTGGACCGGAGCTCCGTCGAACCGGTCGCGATCGCGCGCAGAATGTTCTTCTGGTTATCGATTTCGATGGTAATTTCCACGGTTTCTTCGCTCGCGCCGGACTGGACGATTTTATCCATCACATCGCTGCGAATCCGCTTGATATCCGCCTCGGTCGGATTGATGACCGTACGTTCGATCTGCTCCTTGACCATAGCCAAAGCAACACCGATCGTCGAGATATACGGCGCGTTCTTGGCGATCTGCCACTTCATCCGCTCCTTCTCGGCCATCGCCGGCACGAGGACGGCCCCGCTGCCGCCTCCGCCGACCAGGGTGACGAAGTTGCGGTCCAGCTCATAGTCCGCGATCATTTCATTGACCGTTTTCATCGTCTTCTCGATCGCGATATCCATCACCTGACGGGCCGCCGCCTCTCCGGAAATCCCCAGATGCGCGCCCAAGGCGTCCCAGGCCAAGCGGGCGCTCTCCTTCCCGGCGTAAGCATAGTCCCCTTCCGGCACATAGCCGAGCAGGTTGGCCGCTCCCGCCAAGGTGAAGGAGAATTCCTCGCCGCTTCCGCCTTTCGCGATGGCGTATTCGGGGGCGTCTCCTTCGCGCGGGCTGATGAACAGCACCCGCGCGTCCTGTAGCTGTGCCGGATCCGCGAAGCATTCGTAGGCTTTCCCGGCGATATGGGCGCTCCGCGGGCCGACGTCGACGATCTTGCCGCCCGCTACCCGGATCATACTGCCGCCGGCGATGCCCAAGGTCCGCACATCCAGGGATTGCAGGTAGGTGCGGTGTCCCCCGACCTGCGCGTTCTGGATCATGACCTTGCCGTTCTTGATGACCGAGATGTCCACGCTCGTGCCGCCCACTTCAAAAAAGATGCCGTCGGAAATTTTCTCGTACATCAGCGCTCCGGCCACGCCCGCGGCCAAACCGGACAGCATCGTCAAAATCGGGCGTTTCCGCACCTCGTCGATGCTCATGACCCCGCCGTCGCAGCGCATGATCATCAGCTGCGAGGAGATGTTCGCGTTCTTGACCGATTTCTCGGTCATGTTGGCCGTCTCCATCATCTTCGGAATGAGGCTGGCATTGATGACCGCCGTTCTCGTCCGCGTCCGCAGGCCGTACAGCTGCGAAATTTCGTGCCCGCCGGTGGCGAACACGCCCCGTCGCTGGGCCGCTTCGACGACGCGCAGCTCATTCGCCGGATCATCCACGCTGTACGCCTCCGAAGCGACGATGACCTCCGCCCCCTGGGAGAGCAAATCCTGCAGCCCCTGCTCCACGGCCTCATCTTTCAGATTTTTGGAGTCCAGGTACGTGTGGTAGGTTTGCAGATTTTTGCCGGGCGCAAGCTCGATTTGTCCCGGATTGGATTCGCTGCGCGCGCTCAATCCGTCCATCCCCGCCCCCATGCCGAGGATGCCGACTTTGGCGACATCCCCTTCCAGCAAAGCGTTGGTCGCCTGGGTCGTACCGTGGGCGATAAAGGTCACGTCCTCGGGGGCGATGCCCTTGCTCTCCAAAATTGTCTGCAAAATTTGCACGATCCCTTTAGCCACGCCGTCCTCATCATGGTGCGTAGTCGGAATTTTCATTTTTTCAATAATCTCGAACGTTTCGTTATCCAGCACGACCGCATCGGTAAACGTACCGCCGACATCGATGCCTACCCTTACTTTTCTACCCATTTCATAGCTCCCTCCTATCTCTCTAAACCATGCCGTTCTCCCGCTTAAAAGACGACAAGCGCACCCCAGACCATCGAGATCAGCACAGCCGTGACCATCCAAGGCAGGGTCCGTTTCAAAATATCGTTAATGTCGCTCTTCGTAAAATCGGCCACCCAAACGTTATGGGAGTTGGTCGGGTCGGAGACGGACTGCACATTGCTGACCACCCGCAGCGCCAGCATGGCCGCGATCGGCGTCATGCCCGCCCCTACGAACAGCGCGGCGATACCGCTGCCCAGTCCCCAGACGTTCAACGGACCGCGATAAATCGCCAGCGGCGACAAAATGGTAAAGAACAGAATGTACATCAGCGGGCTGTTCGGCAGCACCGCTTCGATCAACGGCGAAATAATCGCCGTCACCTGCGGCGCCATAACAGCGTTGACCAGCATGCCGATGCCGATCATCAGCCCCAAGGCTCCGGCCACATCCTGAATCCCTTCGACGAGGGAGCTGGAGAGCACGTGCACCGGGCGTTTCGGCCAGGACAGGATCAGCGTGGCAACCGCGCCGATGATAACGGCGGGCACGATATCCATCTTGAAGACGAACACCATAATGACCGGTACCAGCGGGCTGATCAGCGCGACCGCCGGCACTTTGCGGCCATCCGCGGACGGCGAGGTCGCCGGCATCGCCCACGCTTTGCGGCCGCGCCCGTCGCGGCGGGCATAATAGACGATCATGATCATACTGATGACGATCAGCGGCAAGGCGGCGATCAACGTGTAGTCGGCGACGGTCGAAACCGGCAGACCCATGACATCCACGTAAACCGCCCAGTTGGAAACGTTGAACAGCACCCCGACGCCTACGGCAGACAGTAAGACGACGGAAGCCAGAAATTGGCTGATGCCGGCGGTCAGCATAATCGGGATAATGATTGTCCCTACGAGAATGACCATCCCCAGACCGCTCGCCGCGGAAAAGATCACCGAGGCCGTCACGAAGAACAGCAGCGCGATCAGCACCGGCTTATCCCCGGCCAGCTCGGCGGCTTTACGGATAATCGATTTGGTAACCCCGACTTTATTCAGGATTTGCCCGAACCAGGCGCCGAAGATCAGCCCGGCGATCGCCGTGGACAGCCGCATCGACCCTTGGGCCAGAATCGTTCCGCTGAGGGTCGCCGTTTCGGGATCCCCGGAAGACCAAGGTACGCCCGCAATAAGCGCGAACAAGATCGCCATGCTCGGCAGCGCCAGAATCGTCGGCAGCTTCCGGGTCATCATCAGCCCCGCAAACAGAAGAAATACGAGTAAAATGCCAATAGCCTGTACCCACATGATTGAACTCATGGTTCAAGTCCCCTTTACCGTTCAAATGAAAAGCTGAATAAGTTGAACTCTCGTTTGCAGATAGAGCATCGTGCAAAAACTAGCGGAAGTCTAACGGCTGGAGCAGCCGCTATTTTGCGAAAAGTAACCCTTTGGAAATTCTAACGGTCGTGAGAGCCCTTATTTCCCCTGGGTTCCCTCCCTAACGTCCCTAACGGCCAGGTTTATTCGAAATAAGCGCTGTGTTGGCCGTTAGAATTGGAAATCGGCGTTTTTAGGACAAATAACGGCTGTGGCAACCGTTAGAGTAAGAGTAATAATACCCTCAGACCTCCAGGTAAGCCCCCTGCTCCTTCAGCACGCTTTGTACGCGTGCCACGTCAACCTGCTGGACCTCCAGGTTTTGCAGCGCCGCCTGAGCGGCCGCGACCCCGCCCGCATGCCCGATGGCGCCGGTTGTCGGCGTCGTCCGGACGGCGGCCTGGGCTTCGAAGGTGGCCGAGAGGCAGCGGCCGATGACGATGACATTCTTCAGCGTGGGAGTTACGAGGCAACGGTACGGAATGCTGTACATGCCTCCCCATTCCAGCTTCTCGTGCTTGGTCCCCTCGCCGTCGGGGTTATGGATGTCGATCGGATAGCCGGAATGGGCGATCGTGTCCTCAAACTTCTTCTGCGACAAAATATCGGCGGCCGTCAGCGTGTAAAGGCCGATAATCTGCCGGGAGCCGCGGACGCCGATCGATGGGCCCGTCGATTCCACGGTAGCGTTTTCAAAACCGGGAATGTATGTTTTCACGAAATGTTCCAGTTCCCTGCACTGTTTCCGCCCTTCCGTCTCGGCCCGGCTGAGGCTCCAGGCATCCGTACCGTCATGTCCCAGAATCCGCGTCGTATTCAGGATCACTTCGCCGGGCGTATTCGTCTCGAAGAACAGAATATCTTCCCGGGGAATGGAAATTTCGCCCCGTTCTTTCGCCTTTTTAAACAGGCTGACAAAGCCGGCGGTCGACAATCTCGGCGCCTTCTCGATAATCGAGGTATCGCCATTGTAAAGCGGGAAATCCTCCGGATGGGCATGGATATATTCCTTGACCTTCGCGATGTCGACATTGATCATCTTCATTTTCAGCGTCATCGGCTGGGTGGCCCCGTCGCTTTCCCGCCCCTTCGTAAAGGCGGCTCCCGCACGGACGGACAGATCGCCGTCCCCGGTCGCGTCGATAAACACTTTGGCGGACAAGCGGCTTAACCCGGATTTATTGCAAACCGTAATGCCGGTGACCCGTCCATCCTCCGTGTGTACCTCCGCCAGCATCGTGTGGTACAGGATTTGGCCCCCGTTCTCCAGGACCATAGATTCCAGTTCCACCTTCATCGCCTCGGCATCGAACGGAGTGACCGAATACGTAAATCCGACCGTGTCAAAAATATGTCCCGGCGATTTGCCCACCCTCTTCAGCCTTTCGATCAGCTCATCGGTTAAGCCTTGAATGGCTTGCTTCTCCCCGGCATGAAAGGTCATCATCGGGCCGACTCCGTTGGCGGTCAAGGTCCCTCCCAAATAACCCTGGGATTCCACAATCAGCGTGTTCGCGCCCGATTTGGCCGCCGCTACCGCGGCCATCGTCCCGGAGATGCCGCCGCCCATTACTATGACGTCAAAAGACTCCATCCTGCATTTCCTCCTTATTTGTGGTTTTGGCTGTTTCTTGTGTTCTAAAGTAGCAGAACCAAATCGACTTGTAAATGATTTTGTTTATTTTTTTCTAAATATCCGTTAAATTAGAAAATAATTTTCTTTACATGTAAGGTATATGTTTTTATACTGGAAAATAGATCGATGTATGCGTTTTATTTTTTTTGGAATCCAACTAAAGGAGCCAGGGAATGGAGTATGGAGAAACTACTGGAGCAATTGAAAGGACAGTTGATCGTATCCTGTCAGGCTTATCCGGGAGAGGCGCTGTACGGCAGCCATATTATGACGGCTATGGCGAATGCCGCCAAGGATGGAGGGGCTGCGGCCATCCGGGCCAACTCGCCGCAGGATGTGGCGGCGATTAAAGAAGGCTGCGGCCTGCCGGTAATCGGAATCTGGAAGCGGAGCTATCCCGGCTCGGACGTGTATATCACGCCCTGCCTGTCCGATGCGGAGCTGATTTTTGCGGCCGGGGCAGATATCGTCGCCGTGGATGCCACGGGGCGGGAGCGGCCCGGGGGCGAATCGCTGGAAGGCCTCGTGTCCGGGATCCGGCGGCGGCCGGGACGGCTGCTGATGGCCGATGTCTCGACCGTGGAAGAAGGGATCGCCGCCGCCGCGCTCGGCTTCGATCTGATCTCCACGACGCTGTCCGGCTACACGCCTTACAGCCCGAAGAACGAAGGGCCGGACTTCCGGCTGGTGACGGAGCTGGCGTCCGCCGTGCGGGTTCCGGTCGTCGCCGAGGGCCGGATCCACAGCCCCGAAGAGGCCGCCGAGGCCTTCCGGGCGGGAGCCTTCGCCGTGGTCGTCGGCACGGCGATTACCCGGCCGCACACGGTGACGGAGCAGTTCGTCCGCGCCATACGGGGGGCCGGACCGGCCGGTGACGGCCGATGAGCCGGACGCGCGGAGCGATCGGCATCGATCTCGGCGGCACCGGCATCAAGTCGGCGCTGATCGGCACGGACGGCGGCGTCCGGCATTTCCGCACCGTGCCGACGGAGGCCGCGCGGGGCAGGGATGCCCTTCTGGCGAAGCTGTCCGGCCTCATCGGAGAGCTTCGCCGGACCGCCGCGCAGGAGGGGATGGATCTGCTGGGCATCGGCGTCGGGACGGCCGGGACGGTCGATACGGCCGGGACGGTCGCCTATGCGACGGAGCATCTGCCCGGCTGGACGGGAACGCCGCTGCGCGAGCTGCTTGAGCGGGAGACCGGACTTCCGGTCGCGGTGATGAACGATGTCCATGCCATCGCCCGGGGCGAGCAATGGAAAGGCGCCGCGCAGGGTCTCCCGAGCTTCGTCTGCGTCGCCCTCGGTACGGGAATTGGAGGCTGCATCGTGAGAGACGGCACCATGTTTACGGGGGACGACGGCTATGCGGGCGGCTTCGGCCACCATATCGTCGCCATGGGCGGCCTTCCCTGCACCTGCGGCAACCGCGGCTGCTGGGAGAACTACGCCTCCGTGACCGGGCTTAAAACGTTGATGCGCGAACAAGAAGCTCCGGACCTCTGGCTCCGGGACCCGAGGCAGCTGTTCGTGGAAGCCCGCGCGGGGAGCGCGCAGGCGCTTGATCTTGTCGACCGGTATGCGGAGCGGATCGCGGTCGGTCTCGCCAATCTGGCGCATACGCTCAACTCGCGCCGGTTCCTCCTCGCCGGGGCCATCACGGCCCAGGGCGATTTCCTGCTGGAACGGATCGGCGGGCACCTTCGCCGCATCGTGATGCCCGTCTATTGGGGCGACGGGATATTCCTCCACGCCGCCGCGCTGGGCGAGCACGCGGGCGTGGTCGGTGCGGCGTCCGCCGTGGCCGGAATGTCGGATTGAAGATTACGCAAACAAGCTGACGGGATAGAAGTTCCCGTCAGCTTGTTTTTATTCGGCTAAAAATGCAGTTTCACTTGAACCAAGGGGCTGTCGATGACATTCAGCAGTCTTCTCAGCCGCCCCTGCGCATCTCTCACATAAAATGAAGGATCGTCGATGGCGTAAAACTCCAGCCCTACGGCAAAGCTCATGCAATAATCATGCCAATCCTCATAACGATTTCTGGCGAGCTCGACAGCCTCGCCCACAAAGCTCCAGGCCTCCTCGCTTGTCAGCCATTTCAACTGTTCCGCCATAAGCGACTTGAGCACAATGAAGGAACAGTCGTACCCCGTTAATCCGCCGGAAGGCATCCGGCGCAAATAATGGTTCACGACCGCCATCTTGTGCCGAATCAGCGGGTCCGAACCGGACTCGATGCGGCGGAGCCGTTCCGCTTCGGGAAGCAAAATCAATTCTTGATGCATATTATCGAATTCGTCGCGGAGCCCTACGGACATCTGCCATTCGATATGCTGCCTCAGTTGCTCCGGCGTGTCGATATGATGCTGCTCCGACAGAATCTTTTTATTGTTGATGGTGCCAAGATACATTTTCTCGGGATGCGCAATATAATATTCCGCGCTCGGCCCCATATTAATGAAGGAAAGCATGGCATGCGCCAACGGCTTCCACTTTCTGCGCATTTCTTCCACTGTGAGCACCATGTTTACGCCTCCCCCCTCCTGCCTGAGGACCCGTCATACAACAGGAAACGTTTGTTTTTAACGATATTCTTCATGAGCCGGACATACAGCAAGACTAAGACCAGGATGTAGAACCATGCGATAACGGGAATTTCCGGGCGCAGAACGCCCCCTTCCAAACCGTCCCTGATATTGATGTAAAAATCCTGCAGGGATATCGTACCGTAGTTTCCCTTTTTCGCCCAGTTGTCCTTGAACGCTTTTAATTCGGGAGAAGAAATTTCCCGCACAATCCCTTCCGCCTCAATCGAGCCATTCTCAAAAATCTGTTTGCTCTGCTTGTAATCGGTAAGCAAGATGACGGACATCTCACCCACCCGCCCCCGGCAAATATATCCTGTTAACCGATCGAACAGGTCTCGTTGCTCCGCTTCGTTTTGAGCCATATAGGAAATCAGGTTGTTGCCGTCTTTATCCTTCTCCTTCAGTTCCAGCTCCAACGTGCCGGTGTAGAAAGCTTTGGATATGTTCAAACGCACCGGGCTTCCCGGAGGCAGCTGTTCCAACTCGTCCGCCTTTGTAACCAAGGGCGCCTCAGGAGGGTCAACCATCTGGTTCATATACGTCCAAACCGGCATTTGCACATGTTTATTCCAAGTGATGGCCAATAAAGTATGCAGCACCAGGATCAGGGCCAGGCTCATCCATTTCATGAGCAGCAGGTGCCCGAATCTCTGAAGCGTCTTGGCCGGGGAGTGCTTTCCCCATTCGCGCTGAATCTGCCGCATTTGGCTCCGGCGACCCTTGTTTGACTTGGGAAGGCGTTGAATAAATCCATCGATTTTAGCCAAATTGATGACGGCTTCCATGTCATTCTCGCGCAGCTCCAGCATTCGCGTGTAAAACCGGCGGGCCTGATCCGGCTCCTTCAAACGCATGCAGCACTGCCCCGATAAAGATAATACCTCCGGATCATCGGGTCTGAGCCGCCGAAGTCGGTCCAGTTCCTCCCTGGCTTCCTCCAGGTGATCCATCTGCAAAAGAAAACCCGTCCGGATCATGCGCATTTCCAAATCATCGGGAAAAATTCTTAGAATGTCATCGCATGCCGGCAGTGCCTTCTCCCAGTCTTCGACCTCCCGGTAAAACTCAATTTGCAAACGAAGGATTTGCGTGTCTTTGTCAAAAATTTCGCGTGCCTTTTCCAAGGCCCACCTAGCATCCTCCATCTTATGATTCTGCATGGCCAGGGCGAAATCTTCCCGGTAGAGAAGATAGGCTTCAGGATCGTCCACATTTTCCGCGGCCAACAGATCGGCATAACCGAGCTTGGCCGCAAGCGACCCTCTAACCATATAGTTAGAAATTTTGGGATATTCCTCCCGAAAACCGGCGGGGTCAAGCCCCATCTTCTCTTTGATCCCGAAAGTGCCGTCAAGCAAGACCCATACTTCGCCGGACAGAAAATAATGGTCCTCCAGATAATCCAGCACCTCGTCCGTCAGCCGTCCCTGGCTGCCCAAACGCCAAAGGACATTATTATTCAGAAGCTCGGTCCAACGCGAAAGATCGAATCTGGACGTGAAATCCTGGTACAATTGATCCAGCTCTTCCATAAATTCTTCAACGAGTTCCACCGGCGTCTTCTCGGGAAGCAGGTCCTCCGGTTCCCAGTGGAGTTTCCTGAGAGCACGGGAAAGAGGCGGTGTCAGGGCATCCTCCTCCGCTTCACTCCCTTGATCAGCATCTTCTTCGGTATCTTCCTCATCGTCCTCCACGAATCCGATACTGGCCTCGACCGCGGAAAAACCTTGTTTGACGAGCTTCATCGCCTCGTCGAACGCTTCCCTAAGGCGTTGATAGCCCTCCGGATCATCCTCGGGATGGTGCTTTTTCAGCATCCGGGCGTAAGCTCTGCGGATCTGCTTCTCGTCCTCCGTCGGAGGAAGATCCAGGATAGTCCATATATTCAAGCCGGAGCCCACCACCTGATGTCATATTTGTCGAATCTCTTTTGATGAATAGCTATTTTTATTATCGACAAAGTGCCCTTGGGTTTTTAATGCCGGTCCGTCCGTTGCTTTCCGGCGAAGGAATGTAACTAACAATCCTAAAATTGGCCTCCGATAAATGTATTAATCAGAACTAGGCAGGTTGAACTAATTGATTTGCCTATTAGACAGCGGGGTGAAGGGTTCTTTTCAAACTCTTGGCCTACAGCTCATGGTTTGGTTCAATTAAAGGGAATTCTTCCCGTTAATTCGGTGCTTATGCCGCTGCAGGGGCGATTTAGCTGGAAAACCTCCCGCTAATCCGCCTGAAATTGTGGATATCGGCCATTGGGCCAGGAAATAGATGGAGCTTTTCCAGCTAAATCCGGCTCAAGGGCCAAGAGCGGTGCATTAACGGGAGGTTTTCCCGTTAGTGTGTAGACGCCGACGGTGACGCTTCATATCTACAATTGTTGAAGTCGGTCCAACGTATTTCCGAAACCATTTCACATTTGCTAACGCCAATTCCTTAGTTCAACCTATCTAGATTTCGCTTGGAAGGTGGATCGCTTTTAGATGACCATTTGGGAACGGTTGGGGCTTCCCCCAACTACGGATATGAAAGCTATTAAACGCGCGTACGCCCGGCAGCTCAAAGTTTACCATCCGGAGGATGACCCCACCGGGTATCAAACCTTGCGGGAGGCTTTTGACGCCGCCTTGGTTTATGCCAAAAAAGGAGTGCCGCCCGAAACTGCAGACAACAATGTGGATTGGGCAGAAGCGGAAACTGCGCCTCCCCCGGAGGCAGACCTCGTCCTTCCAAAAATACGCCTGATGAATCCGGAAGCGGACCCGGACGACAACTTGAATCGGGAACCGGACCTCGTCCTTCCAAAAATACGCCTGATGAACCCGGAAGCGGACCCGGACGACAACTTGAATCGGGAACCGGACCTCGTCCTTCCAAAAATACGCCTGATGGAAATGCCTCCCGTTGCGGAAGTCGATCCGGCCGAAGCGAATTTTCGAGCCGTCGCGGAATGGATAGGTCTCGCGGCCGCCCTGTACGATGACTTCCCTTCACGGATATCGGCAGTGAAGTGGGAGGAGCTTCTTCACTCCGAAACAGTGTGGAATCTGGACACCGCCTCCGTTGTCAGCGCACAGTTATTATCGCTTTTGCAGACGCGCCGCTATCTGCCGACCGAAGTCTGGCGAATGCTCGAGAAGAGTTTCGGCTGGCTCCGCATGATGGAAGCATCGGACGAGTACGACCCTGACCTCCATGCCGATTCCTTTCTGCTCTTTTATCAAAGGCAGCTTCAATCGGGTTTCCGTTTCGATTCGCTTCTCCGGGCGGAGAATGTCGATATAGACCGGTTTTTGGAACTTCGGGATCTCGGGCATCAAGCTCTGGTCATGGACCAAATATCGCAAGCTGAACGACATCTGCAAAGTGCCTATACCCTTTTTGCCGATGATCCCGACCTGCTCAGGCTGCTGGGGGAGTGTTGTTTTCGCAAAAACTACTACAAAAAAGCGTTGGATTACTTCAACCGGTTGATTGAGATCATGCCTGAAGAAATCGACGGGTATTTGTATCGTGCCAAATTGCTGCACTATAAACGGGACTATGCTCAATTGCTGGAGGAATGTAACTCCATCCTTTCCCGCTGGCCGGAACATGAGCAAGCCCGTCTGCTAATGGCTCGCGCCTGCCTGGCACTTGGCCAAAAAGCGGAAGGAACAGCCTTGCTTCAAAGCGCAGCGGAAGTCCATCATCCCGCTGCCAGGATTCAATCCATTCCGGATCGGACCAAATGGAGGCGGTTCGTAAACCGCAAAATATTAACCGGTTTTGTCTTAGCCCTGACGGCCCATTTGCTTCTGATCGGCCTGCTCATTTCGTATTGGAACGCGGCCAATGCCAGAATACCGAAAAGCGTAAAAGATCTCCAGGATCCGAACCTTATAAGCGATCAAAGGTATATTGAACTGCCGAATTTGGATCTAAAAAACCTGGAGGTGGGAGAGTATGTCCTAGACGATCAACGCGTTTTCGAATACAAACCCTATGCCTTTCTTCGTTTTGATCAATACGGGGATCCTGACCGTTACATATATCTCGGGGAAATTTCGGGAATGCCCATCATTTTCTTATCCGAGACACCGCTTGAGCTTGCAAAGGAAAAGCGCCAAACGCCGCTAAGAGGATACTTGCATAAAACCGAGCCCGATTTGGGCTTGGCGGTCGCTCAAAGTCTTCATTGGGAGTCTCTTTCTCCTTCCGACACCGTGATAGGGAGAGTGGAAGCTTATTCACGAAGCCTGAACGGCCTCGATGCCAAAGCGGCCGATAAGCTTCCGCCTTCCGAGCTTGACCCCATCGTCGAAACGTATTTCGAAGTCAGAGGACCGATGGCCGAAACGCCGTTTAACAGACAGCTCGTCTTCCAGCTTGGAATCCTGGTTTTTCTAGGGGTTATCGGCGTATACAAAACGGTATTTGAATATATAAGAATTCGCCGGATTCGATAAATTTGCGAAAGGAGCATACTGGAGAATGTTACGGCAATGGGACAGATTATCATTTTACGATTCTATGACTTATACGCTGTTTAATACTGGACTTTCTTTCAATAAAGGGATAGATAGCTATCGCCATATCCAAACATGCCCCTCTCAAGCGATCACCGACTTCATGCTCCTTCATGGCATTAAAAATGAAGAAACCTTCGATCACTTTCTGAACTGGCTGCACCATAAGGGTTATCGGCATGACTTTAACAACTATGCCCGGCTGCTTTCCACTCTATCTCATCCTGCACGTCAACAATATATGGAAACGGTGGGGGAGGAACATAAGAATAAGTCCAGGCTGTATTGTGTCCATACCTTCATGGATGTATTGGCACCCTCCCATATCGCTGCCTATGACTATGCGCTAATGGTAGCCATATTTCGGATGGGGGTCCGTGTCAAATTCATGACTCGAAAATCCGCTCGTTCCTTCAGTACGCAAATCGCTGAGGTTGTGCAAAAAATGTACGTGAACTGGAGTGAATTCCATGCCGCTTGTATTGCCGGGGCTTATTTTTCCGCTTCCCCGGCCGACCTGGCGGCGCTCACCAGCAAATACTCTCTGGATTTGCTTATAGCAACCCGCCATACTCCGCTGATTGAATGGGATTTCAAACTATCTTGATCAGCGATTGGCGGGCGGATACTTAAAAAGCGGCTGCCTCTTTCGGGGCAGCCGCTTGAATTTACTGATATCTCTTAAGTTCGGGATGCCTAATGTAAAACAGTTCTTTATAATTAAGCTCCCCTTTTTCCGGCTGGTAATCCAACCCAAAAGCCTGTATATTCTTCTTCACATTTTCTACGTACTTATCTACGTCTTCCTCAAAAACATCTAAATCAATTTCGGGAATGATTCGGTAAATGATGAATTCGGTATCATGTTGTTCTTCCATCTCTTGATATTTCTCATACAATCGGATTCCTTCGGGAGTTACGGGTTCGTTCGGCAAGCGCTTGTTGCCGGCGGAATATTTTTGGGCTAACGGGTGCATCGCGGCGATCGACTCGGATATCTTTTTTGATGAAAGCGTCCCGCCCTTTTTTAACTCTTCCTTAATCTGTTCCCATTCGGCATCCAGCTCCAGCATATCTCCGTAGAACTCCTTGATTTGCCTGGTCTCCAAAACCCCCAAAAGTCTTTGGTAACTTTCGTTCGGTGTATGAGGCGCCAGTTCCTTGGCCCGTTCAAATAACTCCAGGGCTTCATCCAATCGATTCTTCTTAAAAGCCGCATTCCCTTCCCGGATCAGGTCGGCGGTCAAATGCATAATCTCCTCGGCCTGTTCCTTCTTCTCCCGGGTCTGCAGGTTTTCCGGGTCCATGCGAAGAACCTCGGCATACACCTCGACCGCCTGTTCAAAATCCCGCTCACGCAAAAGATTGTCGCCTTGCGCAATCGGTCTATCCTCTTCGTTGCGATCAACAGGTGGTGTGTTATTACTCGGGAAAAAAACGAGCAGAAAAAAGAATCCTACCAGATAAATGATAGCCCAGTGCCATTTCATTTTCATGCCCTTGACGAGTCTCCTTCAACTTAACAAGATTTCCCGATCTATTTGCGCCGCTGCTTCGTCATCCGCATATACATCACGATGGCGGCAATCATCATGGCGATAAAACCGATGTTTTTGGCCATCTCGGGCGCCAGACCGAACAGCAGGCACAGATTGCTTACGAGCGAATTCGTCAGCAACGCAACCAGAATCAGCATCACCGGTCGCCAAACATTGTATCCTCTCAAATGAATGCCCCCTGAAAAGTTATTAAAGGTTATTATATCACGCCGATCCGTCGGCCGCCTTTTAACTTGATGAAATATCGGTAATGGTCCACTTCCCGCTGTCCCCGGTTCCTTCCTTAGTCAATCGGAAAGCAGCCTTATGCTGTCTCCCGTTCTCATCCTTCCATTTCAGTGTGGCGGTCGCGTCCGTGTCGTCCTCTTTCACGTCCAAGGCGCTCCCTTCCTCCTCCAGGTCCAATATCAAGTTTTGCATAACGCTGTAATCCACTTGAGGCCCGGCCTTGTCGGGGTTCTTGCTGCAGTACCGGCACAGCTCCGCCCGGCGCGAGGCAACATTCTGCGGCGGCTGCTCGTCGATTATGCCTAAGGCCAAATATTCCTCGACAACTTCCTCCGGACTCGCCGGATAATCGGGCAAATTCACGGACGTATCGGCATGTATAAACTCCCCTTTTTGGAGCTTATAAGTGCGGGTTACTTCATAATATAATACGTCATAGCTATAGCGGCGCTGCTCATAACAGTCGAAACGGCCGTTATTGTCGGTGTCCAATAAGACATCCTCGCCGGCACCGGTTGCCGAGGCGCTGTAGGCGATATTTTCCGGAATGCCCCCTTCCAAATCGAACAAGCTGAAACCGGTCATGCTGGCCCAGTTGGTAAGCCCCAGGAAGATTACTTTGTCTTCCCTCCCCTCCAATTGAATGAGCTTGATTTCTTCGACGCTGTAACCGCCCGAATTCAGGTTGTCCCCCAACTGGACAATTTGGCCGTCCCGGTTTTTGAGCACATAGATATCTGTCAAATCGTCCTCGGAAGGGCCGTAGGCCACTACCGCCTCTTCCAGCCCATCCCGGTCCAAATCCTCCTTTTCAAAAAAGAACAATTCCAGGTTTGCCCCAAGCCCCTTCTCTTTAATGAATTTTTTGAACAGCGGGGTGGAGTCGGGTTCGCCCGCTCCTTCCTTGGCTTCCGCACCGTTCGGCAAAGGCGCCTCCGTCCTCTGCACCGGTTCTGCGTTCGCCTGAGCGCCGACGTTCGCATTGTTGCCCGGAGCCGCTTTGGAACAGCCGACCAAAGCGGCCAGAGCCAAAATGGAAACCATCCGCCCGAATTTTGTCATCATCGTATGTACATCTCCTATCCTGTCTGTCTTGTCAAACTAGCCTCCTTCTCTGTTTTAACAGATTTTCCCGGCGCATGCCATAAGGACCGGTTCCGCCATCGTACGATGCTTCCCGCCAACGTCACAAAAGTAACAAGCCGGGGTCCAGTGGACCCCGGCTCTCGCTGCTTAAAGGCTATACGAATAACAAGCTTTGCTGATCGACTCTTTGATCGTCTCGCACCCGCGCTTCAAATTATCCATACTGATCGTCAGCGGAGGCATAATCTTGATCACCGTATCATTCCGGCCGGCTCTTTCCAGAATGAGGCCGTCCTTAAAGCAATTTCTGGCAATCTCCCCTGCCGCCTCCTCGCCCAGCACTGCGACGTCAATTCCCCAAATCAATCCGATGCCGCGGATATAAATACCGGGGGCCAGCGGTTCGATTTCATTTTTCAAATATTGGGCGACAAAGGCCTCCTTCTCCCGAACCTGCTCCCCGAGCCTCTCCGCCGCTCTGAATTCCAGCGCGGCTTTGGCCGTAACGAAGGCCAATTGATTGCCCCGGAATGTCCCGTTATGCTCTCCCGGACTCCAAATATCCAGCTCCGGTCTGATCAGCAGCAAAGACATCGGCAATCCGTACCCGCTAATCGATTTGGACAAAATGACGATATCGGGCACGATTCCCGCACGTTCAAAGGAGAAAAACGGGCCGGTTCTGCCGCAGCCGACCTGAATGTCGTCGACAATCAACAGGATATCGTGGTCGTCGCAAAGCTGGCGCAGGTTTTGGAGCCACTCGATTCCGGCCACATTGATCCCGCCCTCCGCCTGAACGGTTTCCAGAATAATCGCCGCGGGTTTGGCCGTCCCGGAATGCGTATCCGTCAGAAGCCGCTCCATGTAACGGATCGTATCCAAGCCTTCAACCGACGCTTCGTAAGGAATAAAAGTAACGTGGCTAAGCGGAAGTCCCGCACTTTCCCGCATCGAATTGCTGCTGGTGATGGACAGGCTCCCCAGGGACATCCCGTGGAATCCGCCCATAAAGGCAAAGACGCCGGTTCTGCCCTTGACCTTTCGAGCCAGCTTCAATGCGGCCTCGACCGCGTTTGTCCCCGTAGGTCCGCAAAATTGCAGTTTATAGTCCAGGGCTCGTGGCTGGAGAATATGCTCCGAGAACGAGAGAATAAAGTCTTCCTTTGCCTTGGTATACATATCGAGTCCATGCATAATCCGGTCTTGGGAGACATACTCCAAAATTTTGGCCTTCATGTATTCGTTGTTATGTCCGTAATTAAGTGCGCCCGCGCCCGCAAAGAAATCGATATAGCTCTCCCCCGTCTCCGAATACAATTGATCGCCCTTCGCTTTATCAAAGATGACCGGGAAGCTTCTGCAATAAGACCTAACGTTGGACTCCAGGACTTCGAATGCTTTCATTTTTCATTCCTCCTCGGTTTTTTCCGTTCTATGAAATGTCAGGCTTCGTGTGCTTCCACAACCCTAATGGGCTCCGGCTCCTTGCCTTGGGTAAAAAACTCCCTCAAGTCCCGGTTGCGGTGGGCCAATATGCCGACCGCAAGCATTCCGACGCCCGATATCACCGTAATGTAGTACCAGTCCACGATCTCCAGAAGAGCTCCGTAAACCCACATCCCGACGGGCACAGCGATCGTCGTTACCGTGCTCACTACCCCTAAAATACTGGCTCTGATCCGCTCGGGGATATAAAGCTGAACATAAGAGAGCATGGGGATATTTCCCATCGTGTTCAAGGCCCCGGTAAACGACAAGACGATCATAAAACCGGCCATAAGCAGCGCTGTCGCACTCTTTTCGAAAATCGACCATTCCGGAAACATCCACAGGATGATCATTAAAGCTTGGCACTGGATGAGAATGAATATTTTGTTGGTGATAAACCGGTTTACCGCCGGCAGCGACACGAGAATGGCTCCAATAATGACGCCGACCGCCAGAGCCGCTTCGATAAAGGATAACTGCTGCGGAGACATATCCAGCGCCTGATAAACGATAAACGGCAGGATCAGGGAAACCGCAGGCCCGATCACAAAGTTGATAAAGACGAAGATCATCAGCAAATACTTGATTGCAGCGCGCTGCCGAATATATCCGTAAACCTCCTTCAAGCTTTCGAAATAAGGCTTCGACTCCTCGCTCTCGGCTTTGCGGGACGAGAACCGCAGCATCAAATTAAGAAACCCGGATAGTATGAACGCGGCCCCCTCGATCAAAAAAATCCGCTCCAACCCGAATTGACTGTAAGCCGCCGCCCCCAGCACCGGCCCTAATATCCCGATTAGGGCACCGATGCTTTGCGTGCTGGAGTTGACCGTCGCCACCCGCTCAGGGGCCACGATATTCGGAATGGACGAGTTAATCGTCAGGGTAAACAGCGCTTGGAGTGCGCTTAGGATCACGGCGTAAACGACGAACAGCCAAATGCTGTCATGATAAAAATGAAACATGAACATGAGCAGCAGAATGGAAATTCCGCACAGGAAATCGGAAATGACCAATATCCGTTTTTTGCTGCGGCTGCGGTCGACGAGGACACCTGCGACCATATTGACGATGATGCCGGGAATATAGGTAAAACTCAATACAAGCGCGAACATACTCGATGATCCGGTGAGATCTAAAATGTACAGACTAAGCGCAAAGCGAAAAATGGATGTCCCCAGCTCAGTAATAAGCCTGCTGAGACTGAAGATTACAATGTTTTTGGAATCTCTCATATGGTTAACACCTTTCAGTCGTGCAGAGTATAACCCTTCATTTGTTTTCCGGCGGCCTCATCAAGCATGTTCCGCACCTTGTTCGAATCCTCCGCGACAGGAAGGATCAGCGATACGCAAATCTGGTCTGCCCTGTGCCAGGCCATAAAGAGAATCCGATTCGGATCATCGCAGTTCACACCGTCCCCGTCCAGGTAGTCCAATTCCGTATCCTCTCCAAGCTCCCCAAGATAATTGAAATTGACAGGCATCTCATGATGGGCAGCGGCCAAACGGATGCCCGCGTCGGTGAAACCCGGATCGCTCGACTCGTTATACAGCAAATTCGCAAAATGGATGTTATGATCGGAAACCAGCTTCAGTTTCTGTTTGATCGCCTCGGCCTGCTTGTCCATGTCCACTTCACAGTCCAGCAGCACCGGGATATAATCGACGCACTCGCCCACGAGCTCATAGAAAGATTGATCCCCGTACTGTCTGCCGAAGTGCGTCATCCACATCGGAATCCGCTTCATATTGAAATAAGAACCGAAGAACCTCGCAAAGATCCCCAGGGCTGTTATCCATATGTCTTCGGCCTCATGGGCGGAACCCGCTTGTGAATCTATGCTTATGGAATGGTTAACGACGGTCGTATTTAACGACTCTCCATCGCCGATATTCCGCAGCCGCATACTAACAGCCACCTCTTTGGCCGCCACAACGAAGGACGGAATGTCAAACAGCGCATTGAAGCGCTCCGCCGCTAACCCTTCCGGCCCTCTGCAGATCCGTTCGATAAAGTCCGTAAACATCGCATGCGTTTTTCCCGTTTCGGCGCTTTTCCCTTGGCTCAGCAGCTCATACCGTTCGATGACCCGATTTCGAAGTACCTCATTGCTCATATAATCAAAGATCGTGTGGGAAAACGGAAGCAGCAGGATATATTCCTTTACGTTCTGCTTGACCAGCAATACCCGGTACATCAAGGGATCCCGGCTTGTGTAAGGCTCGATAAAGAACTTGTCCATCAGGGACTTGAGAATACCGCGCTGCGTGCCGGGTTCGAAATGGGAAATATCCATCCACGGCAATTCAAGCCGTTCCGGACCCTCGTGCAGCCGCCAAAATCCTTCTCCGGCATTCGCCGCCTCCACAAATACGCTTCGCATCACCTCCTCTAAAGATACAATTTGCTGCAGCGCCTCACTCAGCAATTCCGGCTGAATGGCCTTGTTCCACTTCACCATCGTTCCCGAGACGTCTTTATGTTGGAAATGATACATTTGGGACGGTGAAATTTTGTAATCCCTAACTACCCGTTGGTCCGTAATTCCCTTGGCGTACTCGGCCTGCATCCTGGCGATGGATTCCAGCCGGTTAGCTACCCAAGCCGGGCCTGCCGTTTGCCGTAAATTCATTCGTTCCATCCATGCTTCCCGGCTCATGCTCAGGTTCAGGGTTTGGGCAGCCCGATCCTCGGCCTCCGCAATGTAATGCGGATGCAGGCGCTCATCAATCAGGCTGACGATCAGTCGCTCCGCTTCGTGCTTCAGGGTTTCGTCCAGCCCGTCGATGTGAACGACTTGATACTCCTTTTCTTCAACGGAATACGTCCGCCATTGGCAGGACCGCCCCAACTCTGCGCCAAGCCATTGCTCCGCCGCCCGGACATCCGCGATGCGATCCCGATCCCCGGACATTACCGCACGGTTTGACCGTATTCCGTAAGCCGCCAATTCCGCCGGAGTTTGATGGGCGAAAACCTGGTTGATACTCAGCTTCCAGCCAAGATCAGCCAGCCTCGTCACCATTTGCATCGCTTTTAACGAATGTCCGCCTAACTCAAAGAAGTTGCTGTGGACGCTAATGCGGTCGATCCCCAAAATTTCCGACCAGACCTGGACGATTGTGGCCTCAACCCCGTCTCTCGGCGGCGTGTACTCCACCTCGTTCCCGTCGTATTCCGGCTCGGGGAGCGCCTTGCGATCGACTTTGCCGTTTACATTCAGCGGGAGCTGCTCCATGAAGACGAAGACGGAGGGGATCATATAGTCGGGCAGCAGCCGGGCCAGATACTCCTTAAGAGCCGGACCGGTCAATTCCACCTCGGCCGAAACATAGGCGCATAGGAACTTATTTGACACATCCCCTTGATCCTTTACCAGCACGACCGTCTCTTTGACCGACGGGTGACCGAGAAGCAGGTTTTCAATCTCGCCGATTTCCACCCGGAACCCCCGGATCTTCACCTGATGATCCAGTCTTCCGATAAACTCGATCGTTCCGTCCGGAAGCCATTTCGCCGCATCTCCGGTCCGGTAAACCCGATCTCCCGGAACAAAAGGATTGGGGATGAATTTTTGCGCCGTTAAGGCTTCATTGTTTATATATCCCCGGGCGACCCCGTCTCCACCGACCCAGAGTTCCCCGGGAACTCCGACCGGATTCAAATTGCCGTATTTATCGACGATGTAGGCCGTTGAATTGCTGATCGGGGGACCGATCGGCACGCTTTTCTCGTAAGCTCGCTCGATCGTGAAGCAGCAGGAGAACGTCGTATTCTCCGTAGGCCCGTATCCGTTCACCAGAATCAGATGCTCGGCATGCTCTCTGACCAACTGAATATGTTTCGGAGAGAGGACATCTCCGCCGACGATTAAGTAACTGACGGAGCTAAACATATCCGGATTATGCTGGGCAAACTGGGTAAACAGCGGCGATGTCAACCATAAGGCCGTAATATGGTGCTTACGCAGCGCCGTTTCCAGATGCTCCGGATCCAGCAGCGTAAATTTGTCGACCAGGTACAGTCTGGCTCCGTTCAACAGCGCCCCCCAAATATCAAACACGCTGACATCGAATACCGGGGCCGCCGTTTGCAAAACGCGGTCCTCTTTCGTAAACCGCACATAATTCGTATTTTTGACCAATCTGGCCACGCCGAGATGCTCGACCATGACCCCCTTGGGCATTCCGGTGGACCCCGATGTATACATCACATATGCAAGGTGGTTGGCGCCGGTCTCATGCCAAAGATTCGGAGCGCTGTAGTCATCCAACTGCCGATGATCCACTACGACGACTTCCGCTTCTTGAACAGCGCGGTCCGCATAACAGCTTCGGGCGAGGAGCCAGCGGGCTCCGCTGTTCCGGAAGAAATACTCCACCCGCTCTTTCGGATGGTCGGGATCGATCGGAAGATAAGCGCCTCCCGCCTTCAGGATTGCCAGCATCCCGATGATCATCTCCAGGGTGCGATCGCCCATGATCGCCACGACGCGATCCGGGCCGACCCCTTTGGCGCGAAGCGTTCGCGCAAGCTGGTTGGCCTTGGCGTTGAGCTCGGCGTAAGTCAGCTCCGTCCCGTCGCAAACGAGCGCGATTCGTTTCGAATGACGGCTGGCCTGTTCCTCGAACAGCTCGTGAATCGTTTGGCGGGGGTACACCGTCTTGGTGTTGTTAAAATCAACCACAATCCGGCGGCGTTCTTCCTGGAGCAGCATGCTGATCTGCGACAGCCTGATCTCCAAGTTCGCCGTAACGGTACGCAGGATCTGGAGGTAATGGGCCATCATCCGCTCCACCGTGTCTTTCCTGAACAACCTGCGGGCATATTCGACATCCAGGCGGATTCGCGTCCCCTCCTCGGCCGCCGTTACCATCAAGTCGAACTTGGACGCGCCGTTGTCGAACGGGTAAGGCTCTATAACCAGTCCTTCGAGCCGGATTTCCCCCACACCGACGTTGTCCACCGCGAACATGGTGTCAAACAGCGGATTGCGGCTGATATCCCGTTGAAGATTCAGCTTCTCGAGCAGATCCTCGTATTGAACCTGTTGATGCTCAAACGCCTCCAGGGAAAGCTCTTTGACCTCTTCCAAATAGGCGAGAAACGGCTTGTTCCCCTCGGGTTGCGTGCGGATCGCGAGCGTATTGACGAACATGCCTATGACGTTTTCCAGTTCTTTATGCGCCCGGCCCGCGGTCGGGGTGCCTACGATAATATCCTCCTGATTTGCGTATTTCGAGAGCAGAATGTGATATGCCGCCAGGAGGAACATGTACATTGTGGTTCCCGTCCGGGCGGCGGCATCCAGAATCCGGACGCTTAAATCGCTGTCGATTTCCAGGGAGAGGGCGTCCCCCTCAAAGCTTTGGAGTTGCGGCCGCGGTTCATCCGTAGGCAGATTCAGAACCGGCAATTCACCGGCGAACCGTTCCAGCCAATACTTCTCTTGCTTCGCGTAGGCTTCCGTCCGGAGCATATCGAATTGCCATGCCGCGTAATCCTTGTATTCAATCCGCTCTGGCTTCGCATCCGCCGTTTCACCACGGTACAACAGGCCTAACTCTTCAACCAGAAGGCGGATCGATGCTCCGTCGGAAACGATATGATGGATGTCGATCATCAGAATATGCTTGTCATGCCGGAGCTTCGCCAGTCCTACGCGGATCAGCGGGGCCGCTTGTAAATCGAACGGCTGCACGAATTGCCGCAGAGCTTCCCGAATAAACTGGGGATCGTCCGGGATTTCCAGGTTCTGAATGGCGAAGGGAACCTCTGAATGCACCTTCTGTACCAATTCCCCTGCGCGGATGTGGAACGACGTCCTGAAAGCCTCATGTCGGCGAATTAAACCGATAAACGCCTGCTGCAGCCGCGAGGGGTCCAGACTCCCCGACAACTGCAAGGCAAATGGCATATTGTAAGCCGTTCCAGCCCCCTCCAGCTCATTCAGAATCAGCAAGCGTTTCTGCGCGGACGAAACCGGATAATACGCCTGTTCCGGAACGCGTGCAATCGAGCTGTAGCCCATCGGCTCCATCGCGTCCACGGCCGCCGCCATTCGTTCCAGCGTCGGGTGATGAAACACCCCGCTCAACGGAAAATCGACGCGCAGGCTTTCCTGGATATGCGCCGCAAGCGTTGCCGCCTTCAGCGAGTGCCCGCCCAACTCGAAGAAATGGCTGAATGCCCCGATGCCGGTGACCCCCAATACATCCGACCACAGCCCGGCAAGTTTCCGTTCGGTTTCGCTGCGGGGCGGCACATCATGATCCCCTGGCGCGGCGGTAAAGTCGGGCTGAGGCAGCGCGCGGCGATCGATTTTTCCGTTGGAGGTTAGCGGGATGCTGTCCAAAGCGACGTAGTGGACCGGAATCATATATTCCGGCAGCTCCCGAGCCAAGCCTTCGCGAACTTCGCGAACGGTCCATTCCCGCAACGTTGTGAAATAGGCGCATAGTTCCTTTTCCTGCTTCGGATTCATTACGACCGCGACAACCGCTTCCCCGATTCCCTCCTGCTTCAGGAGCACCTTCTCGATTTCGCCCAATTCAATGCGATAGCCGCGGATTTTGACCTGTTCATCCAGGCGGCCCAAGTATTCCAGATTGCCGTCCGGCAGCCATCTCGCCAGGTCCCCGGTTCTGTACATTCTTTCGCCCGGATAGAAAGGATCCGCCGTAAACTTCTCCGCCGTGAGCTCCGGCCGGTTCAAATACCCCCGGGCCAGGCTGTCTCCGGCGATGCACAGCTCTCCGGGAACCCCGATCGGAAGCAGCTTGTTATGGACGTCCAGAATATAAACCCGAACATTGTCAATCGGTTTGCCGATCGGAATATTGTCGTAATGGCCGTCCACCTTAAAGGCCGTGGTGACGATCGTATTCTCCGTAGGCCCGTAGTTGTTCACAAGCTCATAGGATCCGGGACGGTAGGACTTCAGCTTGTCCCCTCCGGTAATCAAGACGCGCAGCGAACCGCTCCCAAGCTGGATAAACTGTTCGCAGATGGCCGTGGGCAGGAAGCTGACGGTGACGCCGGTTCTCTCGAAATAATCCGCGAGCCGCGGCACGTCGTACCGGATCTCCTCCGGAATAACGTGCAGTTCTCCGCCGGACAGCAGCGGCGGGAATATTTCCCACACCGAGGCGTCAAACCCGAATCCGGCGTATTTGGTGCATCTATCCTCCGCCGTCAACCTGTAGTAAGTCCGGTACCACTCCGTCATATTCATCAGGGAGCGGTGCTCGATCATTACGCCTTTCGGTTTCCCGGTCGACCCCGAGGTATAGATGATATACGCCAAATCGGAGGCGGAACCGGGAACCGGCGCCAGCAGCGGTTCTTGTAAGGAATAAGGCTCCCGCAGCGCCAGCGCATCCCCCAGATCGACCTTGGGGATAGCTATGTTCCAGTCTTTGGGCTGCAACAGCCGGTTTTTGGTGAGCAGCAGCCCCGCCCCGCTGTCCTCCAACATATAAGCGATGCGTTCGGCCGGATACTCGTGGTCAATCGGGAGATACGCCCCGCCCGTTTTCAGCACCGCAAGCACCGCCACGATCATCTCGGCGGAATGTTCCACCAGGATGGCCGTAATTTGCCCCGGCTTGACGCCGTTGGCCCGAAGGAGAGACGCAAGACGGTCGGCCTTCAGGTCCAATTCCCGGTAAGTCAAACGCTGATCTTTGAATACGACCGCCGTATGGTCCGGGGTCCGCTTCGCCTGTTCGGTAAAACACTCGTGTACAGTGCGGTTTACCGCGATTTTTTTCTTGGAACCATTAAACTGCTCTAGAACCTGCCGCCTTTCCTCCTGCGGCAGCCATTCGATCTCCGCCAACGGAATCTTCCGGTTCGCCGCAATCGCACGCAAAACCTCAACATAATGCTTCAGCAGCCGCGTGATCGTTGAAGCTTTGAATAGCCTAGCCGCGTATTCCGCATCCACGATCATTCCTTGCCCCTTGTCCACGACCGTCACCGTCAGATCAAACTTGGACATGCGGCCGTCCCAGGAGGAAGAGCGGGCGGCAAGCCCGTCAAAGGCAACCTCTTCGATGTCGAGATTCTGCAGCGTAAACACCGTATCGAACAAAGGATTGCGGCTTAAATCGCGTTTTAGCCCAAGCTTCTCGACCAGATCTTCATACTGATATTCTTGATGTTCAAAAGCTTGGAGCGCCGTTTGCTTCACTTCACCCAGAAAACGGTCAAACGGCATTTCCGCTTCCGGCTTGACGCGCAAAGCCAGCGTATTGACAAACATACCGACCGTATGAAGCACATCCGCGTGCGGCCTGCCAGCTGTCGGTGAACCGATAACGATATCTTCCTGGGTGGAATATTTCGACAACAATATGCCGTAAGCGGCGAGCAGAACCATGTACAAAGTGGCTCCCGTTTCACTCGCCAGCTGTTTCAACCGGGACGCCAGCTCTTCGTCAATTTCCTCGGAAATAAACGCGCCTTCGAAATTCTGAATTTGCGGCCGCGGGTAGTCGGTCGGGAAATGAAGCACGGGAAGCTCACCGGCGAATTGTTCGAGCCAGTACCGCTCCTGCTCCTGCAGCGCCCCGGAAGCAGACAGCCCGTTTTGCCAGACGGCAAAATCTTTATATTGAATCCGCGGAGCCTTCCGGACAGTCTGTACGGCCGCTCCGTCTTCCTTGCCGAGACCGTTGTACAGCTCACTGAGCTCCTTCACAATGACGCCGATGGATGCTCCGTCAGCCGCGATGTGGTGGATATCAAAGATCAACGCATGCTGTTCTTCCTGAAGTTGAGCAAACCCGACCCGAAGCAACGGCGCCGCCCCGAGATCGAACGGAGTAACGAAGGAATCGACCAGGTCCTCCGGTTTCTGATCCGGCTTTACCTGCAAACGTGTTACGGCAAACGGCACGCTCTCGTGCACCCGTTGAACCGGCTCGCCCTGATGGAAGGCAAAGGAGGTGCGCAGCGCTTCATGGCGGGCAATCAACGTTTGAAACGCCCGTTCCAGCCGGTCGACGTCTAGTTTCCCTTCGAGCCGCATGACAAAAGGCATATTATAAGCGGTGTCCATCCCCGCCATCCCATTCAAAATAAACAGCCGTTTCTGCGCGGAGGATACCGGGTAAAACTCCGCGGTTGGGGCGGGCTCGATCGCGGCATAATCCGCTTGTCGATTGCCGCCGAGCCTTACAGCCATGTCGGCGAGCACCGGCGCCTGGAAGATCTCCGCCAGCGGCAGTTGAATTTGGAACTGTTTCTTCACTTCCGTAACCAGCTTTAGCGCCGACAAAGAATGACCGCCGAGTTCAAAGAAATGATCGTTTGCGCCGACGGCGGGCAGATCCAACACCAACTCCCAGATCTCCGCCAATTTCCGCTCGGTCTCGGTCCGAGGCGCAATAAAGGAATTCCCGGAATATGCGGCGTGTTCCTCCGGTTCGGGCAGCGCCTGCCGGTTGACTTTGCCGTTCGACGTCAACGGGAGCGAATCCAGAAACACCCAGTGGGCTGGAATCATGTACTCGGGAAGGTGGTTTGACAGATATCGCTTCATTTCGTCCGCACCCAGCCCATTCTCCCCGACCAGATAAGCGCACAGCGATTTGTTGCCTTCCCCTTTATCCCATACAGTAACCACGGCTTCCTTCACGCCCCGATGCATCTGGATCCGGCTTTCGACTTCCCCGGTTTCAATGCGGAACCCCCTGATCTTCACCTGATGGTCCATCCGGCCGATGAAATCAATCGTCCCTTCCGGGAGCCAGCTGGCGGTATCCCCCGTTCGATAAATGCGCTCTCCTTCCGCGAAAGGGCTGGCGATGAACTTCTCCGCAGTTAAAGCCTCATTGTTGATGTATCCGCGAGCGACTCCGTCGCCGCCAACCCATAGTTCTCCCGGAACCCCGACGGGGCATAACTGTCCGTAGAGGTCGACGATATATGCCGTGGAATGGGCGATCGGGCCGCCGATCGGGATGCGAGCATCCTCCAGCGAGCGGATCGTATGGCAGCAGGAGAACGTCGTATTCTCCGTCGGCCCGTATCCGTTGATGATCGTCGTCTCTGAACAGTGCTCGGCGACCCTTTTGATATGCTTGGGTGAAAGAGCGTCTCCCCCGACAATCAGATGACGAAGCGGCTCGAACAGGTCCGGCTGCAGTTGGGCCAGTTGATTAAACAGCGGGGAGGTCAGCCACATCGTCGTGATTTCGTATTCGCGAAGCGCTTCACCCAGCCGCTGCGGATCCAGGATCGCGGTTTTGTCGATAATATAAAGCTCCAGGCCGTTCAGCAGCGCGCCCCATATTTCAAACGTGCAGGCGTCGAATACGGGAGCTCCCGTCTGCAGGATGCGCCCCCCGGGTTGAAAGGGAACGTAGTCCGTGTTCCGGACAAGCCGCACCACATTCTGATGTTGGATCATTACCCCTTTAGGACGCCCCGTTGAACCGGACGTGTACATGACGTAAGCCAAGTTTCCGGGCGTCGGATTCCCTGCCTCCGTACAAGCTAGACCTTGATCCGGCTGACGAGGGTCCAAGGAAGACTCTTCTTCCGTTTGCTCGAGAAGAATCATCTCCACTCCGTCCGCCTGCTTGTCGGCATAACACTTCGGCGAGACGATCCACTTCGCCTGACTGTCGCTCAGCATGTACGCGATGCGGTCATCCGGATATTCCGGATCGAGGGGCAGATAAGCGCCGCCGGCTTTCAAAATGCCCAGCATGCCCACCACCGTTTCCACGGACCGATCGCCGATGATACCCACGATCCTGTCCGGACCGACCCCTCTGCTTCTCAATCGGGATGCAAGCCGGTCGGCTCGTGCGTTTAACTCCCCGTACGTAAGTCTAATATTGGGGCTGACGACAGCCGTCTGTCCGGGGATCCGTTCGGCCTGACGCTCGAACAATTGCACCACGGTTTGATCGCGCGGGTACTCGCCTGCCGTGTTGTTGAATTGGTGCAGGATTTGCTTTTGCTCCTCGTCCGTGAGGATAGATATATCCCGGATCGCCGCGTCCGCCTTGCGGCTGATCTGTGTCAGTACCTGCTCGAAATGCCGGAACAAACGGTCCATCGCGGCTTCCTCATAACGGGAAGCATTGTACTTGAATTTGACCTCGAGCCCGTCGTTCGGCATCAGGATCAGGTTGAAATCATAATGCGTCTGCTCGAAGTCCTCCAGGTCGGTCATCGTGAAGGGGCTGTCCATGTCGTCCTGCGAATCCGCGCTGACCGGATAGTTTTGAAACGCATAAATATGTTGAATCAGATTGTGCTTCTTGAATGTAAGGGATTGAATTTCCGCGAGCGGGTAAAAATCGTAGTTTTGCGTCTCCAGGGAGGATTGCTGCACTTGTTGAATTAATGAAGAGAACGGCTGATGGCCCTGGAAGGAAATCCGGATCGGAACCGTATTGATAAACAGCCCGACCATGTCCTCCACTCCCTCCACTTCGGCCGGCCGACCGGAGGTGACGGAACCGAAGACCACATCCTCGGTTCCGTTATAACGTCCCAATAGCAGAGCCCACGCCGATTGGAGTACGGTATTCAAGGTAACTTGATGGGTTATGGCCAATTGCTCCAGTCTTAGAGCCGTCTCCTCGCTTATTTTATAGCTGCGATCGACCTGAACGAAGCCGCGATCCCGATCACACCGGCTTCTTATGCCGAAGGATGGCAGTTCGATCTCGGAGTCGTAGCTTCGTAAATAATCGGCCCAGTAGGAACGGGCTTCCTCGCGGTTTTGCCGATCCAGCCACTGGATGTATCTGGAGAAGGGAGGAGCCTCCTCCAAAGACAAGGATTGGCCCCGGCTCAGTGCCTTGTACACCTCGAACAACTCCTGAACGATCGTCTTCAAGCACCAACCGTCCATAATAATATGGTGATAGCTCCAAATCAGCTTATATCGCCGATCATCCGTTTGCAGTACGGCTGCGCGGAGCAGCAAATCCTTGGCCAAATCAAAGTCTTTCTTCTGATCCGCCTGAATGAAACGCTGGATATACCGCTCCCGCTCCGCTTCGCCCAAATGGGACAAATTTTCGTAAAAGACGGACATGACCCGTTTTTTAAATACAATCTGTTTCGGGTTTTTCATATTTTCATGCAGAAAATTCAGCCTTAACACATCGTACTTCTCGATAAGCGCGTTAAAACTTCTTTCCAGCAATCCAACATCCAGCTGTCCCGAGACGGTACAGGAAAACTGTTCAAAATAGGCCGAAGACTCCGGATTTAAATAGGAATGGAACAACATTCCCTCTTGCATCGGCGTTAAGTTGAATACCCCCGAGATCGACAGCTTTTCGCTCATGACCATCTCTCCCTGAATTCAGTTTATTGTTTATAAAAATCCATAATCGCTTCCAGCTCTTCGATGGACAAATCGCTTCCGCCCACGTCCGAAGGCGTCAGCTCTCGCGATTCCTTCTCCATGCAATGCTTGATGATTTCCGTCAACTGGGTCTTGAACAATTCTCCGAAGACGCGAATGTCCGCTTCCGAATATTCCGTCAGGTTATACTCGATCGACAGGATCAGGCGGCCGTCTTCCACAAGCCCAGTAATGTTCAGGGCGATTTCCCGTTCGGCCTCCGGGCTGACCGTTTGTCCGTAAGACAGGTCGGACGCCCGGAACAGTTCCGTGTTGACGTCGTTGTCGAATTGCCCTAGGTAATTGAATTTGATTTCGGGCTCCAGCCTGAACTGCAGATCACTAAGGGTTTGACCCCCGGCCAGGTATTTCAGGATTCCGTGCCCGATGCCTTTGTTCGGGATCCGCCGGATCTCCTCTTTGACCGATTTAATATGGTAGGATACATCCGCTGAGCTTGGAATGTTCAAGACGACGGGATAAACGGAAGTAAACCACCCGACCGTCCTGCTGATATTTACATTTTTCAAAATCTCTTCCCTACCGTGCCCCTCCAGACAGATAAGGACGTCCTCCTCCCCGGTCCACAACGATACGGCCCTTCCGAGGGAGGCAAGCAGAAGGTCGTTGATTTCGGTGTTGTAGATATTGTGGACTTTGCCGAGCAGTTCCTCCGTCTCGGATTGGGATAGCCGGAAGGAATAGATCATGTTATCCGCGACCTTGGCCGTCTGTCCCGTGTAGGGGGACGACTTCGGCAGCGCTTTTATGCTCGCGGATTCGATCCGCTTCCAGTAATGCCGTTCTTGTTGCATCGCCTCACTGTTCGCAAACTCCGTCAGCCGTTTCGCCCAGGTCTGGTACGAGTCCGTTTTGGCCGGAAGCGCGACCGGCTCGCCGCGGAGAGCTTGATGATAGGCCAGCGTCAAATCCTCGAACAAAATACGCCAGGAAATGCCGTCGATCACCAAATGGTGGATGATGACGGCCAAATGGTCGCCCAAGCCGGTCTTGAACAAGCCCACTTTGACCAGCGGCCCCCGCTCCAGATCTATACTGCCGTGAAGCCGGTCCAATTGACGGGAGATTTCCAGCCTGCCCTCTTCCCCTTCCGGCACGGCTGCTACGAACAGATCGAACCAGGAACGCGGATCCTCTCCGTCTGCCCCTTCGTTGTATTGCTTCCATCCTCCGTCATCCCGCCGATATACCATTCTTAAGGTATCGTGATGACGGACCAGCCCGCGGAAGGCCTCCGCAAGGATCTCTGTGTCGAACCCGTCCTCCTTAAAGAGAACAACGGCCTGGTTCCAATGATTCGCCGGCGTGAACCCGGATGCGAAGAACCATTTTTGAATCGGAGTCAATTCAACGAATCCCTCGACGGGCCCTTGATCAATCTCACGATAATCGGCTTCCACATACTTGGACAGCTTCCGGATTACCGGATTCTGAAACAGGTCCTTCATTTTCAGCGTATAACCTCGACTGCTCAGTTTGGAGGATATTTGAATGGACCGGATGGAGTCTCCCCCAAGTTCGAAGAAATTGTGGTCGATGCCGACATGATGGACGCCTAGAACTTCCTCCCAAACCGAAACCAGCATGCGCTCCACTTCATCGCGCGGTGCGGCGTAATCGTCCGCCGAAGCGTTGTCCCGTTTGGGAGCCGGCAGCGCGGCCCGGTCAACCTTGCCGCTGGCCAGCAGCGGCATCCGCTCCAGGGTGATGAAATAAGCAGGAATCATGTAGCCGGGCAGCGCGGCCGCCAATTCTTCCTTCAGCTTATGGATGAAGCCTTCCTCTTGAACGCCCAAGGAAGGATTGGGCACCAAATAAGCGCACAAATATTTGCTCCCGGTTTCATCTTCCCTGGCCAAGACGACCGTTTGCTGGATGAAAGGGGATTGCTGAATACAAACTTCGATTTCCTCCAGCTCAATACGGAAGCCCCGGATTTTCACCTGAAAATCTTTACGCCCGGCAAACTCCAGATTGCCGTCGGGAAGCCAGCGTCCCAAATCACCGGTTCTATACAGTCGCAGTGACTCCCCTGTTCCCCTTCTAAAGGGATCTTCCATGAACGATTGGCCCGTTCTTTCCGGATCATGAATGTAACCGCGGCCGACCCCGGCTCCGGATACGCAGATTTCCCCGTACACGCCTACCGGACATAGGTTCATATGCTCGTCGACCACATACAGATTCAAATTCGCCAGCGGTTTGCCGATAGAAACGTTGTCCACTCCCTCGGGAAGTTCCCGGATTACGCGCTGGCTGATATCATCGGCCGCCTCTGCGGGTCCGTAAGCATTCACAACGGGAATCTCGGGATATAAGGCAAGCCATCTTCGGGCCAGGTCCGGCTTGATCGCTTCCCCCGTAATCATCAAGTAACGGAGGGTTTGCAATTTCGCTCCGGTGTGCTCCAGCACATCCAGCATGACCGCCAGATAGGAAGGGACCACTTCCAGAAGCGTCACCCGGTCCGCCATAATCCCTTCTATAAACCGCTCGACCTCCAATACCGATTCATGCGGGTAAATGGCGGTCGTTCCGCCCAAAGCCAAGGCTCCGAAGCATTGCCAGACCGAAATATCAAAACAGATATTCGCATTTTGGGCGAAGACCAGGCGACGGTCCAACCCCAGCTCATCCGCTTCCGCAAGGACGTGGTTCAAAAGCCCCTTGTGCTCGATCATTACGCCTTTCGGCCTTCCGGTTGATCCGGAGGTGAACAGGATATAGGCCAGGCTGTCCGGATCATGAGCATGGTCCATATTTCCCGGAATTTCCCGCATCAGTTCATCCATCACTTGGTCAAGGCACAGGATGTCCCCTTCATACAGGTCTCCCAGACCATCCTGCAGAAATTCTGAACGAGTAATGAGCACCCGAGCCCCCGAATCCTCCAGGATACCGGCTTTCCGCTTCACCCCATACTCGATGTCTATCGGCACATAGGCCCCGCCCGCCTTCCAAATCCCCAGCACGCTCTGGATAAAATCGGGGGAACGCTCCAGCATGACCGCGACAACTGTATCAGCCGGTATTTCTCCTAAATTTCTTTGCAAATAGCGGCCGATCCGATTCGCTCGGGCATTCAGTTCCCCATAAGTCCATACGTTCCCGCCGTATTTCACGGCCGGTTCTTCCGGCTGCTCCAAGGCAAACCGCTCAAAACGGCGGGGCAACGTCAAGTTGAAATCGTAATCCGCGGCTTTCCCCCGGCCCAGTTCGATCAGCTTCTCCCGCTCATTCTCACCGAGCCATTCGATCGCGGCCAACGGGCGATCCGGGGAAATAACCAGGTTATGCAGGATTTCTACGTAGTGCCGGCCGATTTGCGCAGCGGTCGGGCTCTTAAAAAGATCGGTATTATATTGCAAATCAAAATGAATTTCCGCCTCGTCCGCATACACATCCAGCATGAGATCGAACTTGGAGATCTCATGCTTCAATGCGTACGGGGTGAGGAGCAATTCGCCGAGCTGAACTTGCGGCTTCTCCCGGTCCGTTAAATTGAACATCGTATCAAAGAGCGGGTTGCGGCTCGTGTTCCGGTCGACATCGAGCAGCTCGACCAACCGTTCGAACGGCAAATCCTGATGATCGATCGCCGATAAAGTATGGTCCCGGACCTCCTGCACAATCTGGCGGAACGTCTTCTGCCGTTCCGGAAAACCGCGCAGCGCCACCGTATTGATAAACATCCCCAACATGTCCTGGACATCGCGGTGTTGGCGTCCGGCGACCGGCGATCCGACTACGATATCCTCCTGCCCGGTATATTTCGACAGGAGTACATAATAAGCGGCCAGCATGACGGCAAACAAAGTGGAGCCTGTTTCTCGGGACAGCTCCCGAAGCGCCACGGAAAGTTCGGATTGCAGCGAAAACGGCAAGGTTTTGCCGTTAAAGCTTTGCATAGCCGGCCTTCTGTAATCCAAGGGCAAGTTCAGCATGGGAAGTTCCCCGCGGAAGCGCTCCAGCCAATACGCCTCATGTGCCTTCATCTCTTCGCCCGACAGCCGTCCGTTCAACCAGGCCGCATAATCCTTGTACTGAATCTCCAGCGGCGGCAGCCGGTCACCCCGATACAACTGTTCCAGTTCACGCAGCATCAGGTCCCCGGACAGGCCGTCGGAAATAATATGATGCATGTCGATGAACAGCACATTCTCCTCTTGTCCGGTTTGCAGCAGGCGAATTCGCAGCAACGGAGCTTCCTCTAAGTCAAAGGGAAGGATGAAGGAGGAGATTTGCCGCTGAACTTCCTCCCTTGCCGCGCCAAGCATCTCCACAGTCTCCACCCGGCAGTGCGCCCGGGGATGAATCGTTTGTACAAGTTCACCGTCCACCACGTGAAATGACGTGCGGAAAACCTCGTGCCGCTCCACCATTTGGTCGACAATCCGCTGCAGCTGCGCCGTGTTCACTTCCCCAGCAACGCGATAGGCGAATGGCATATTGTAGGCGGTTGAGCCCGATTCCTCCAGCGTGTTCAACACATACATTCTTCTTTGCGCAGGGCTGACCGGATAATGGATACTGGCGGGAACCGGAAGAATGGACGAGGCATGGCTCTTTCCGTCGCTTAAGTCCCCAATTCGTTCAGCCAGAAGCGCCACGGTCGGGAACCGGAACACGTCCTTCACTTTCACGTCCACGCCAAGCTCCCCGTGTATTCTCGACGCGATCACCGTCGCTTTCAAGGAATGGCCGCCCAATTCAAAGAAGTTATCGTGCGTACCGACGCGTCCGGCGCCAAGAACTTCCGACCAAATGGAAACCAAGGTCTCTTCCGTCTCGTTACGGGCCGGTACAAAGCCTTCATCGGACCGGAGATCAACCGGATCGGGCAGATGACTGCGGTTGATTTTTCCGTTGGCATTGTGTGGCATCTCTTCCAGTTGGACAAAGACCGCGGGCACCATATATTCCGGTAAACAGCCATGTAAATAATCCTTCAATCCGGACACCGGAAGGGCGTTGTCCGCAGTATAGTAGGCGCACAAATATTTTTCACCTTCACCGGATTCCTTTACAAGAACGGCAGCTTCCCGGATCTGTGCGTACTCGCTCATCCGGTGTTCGATTTCGCCCAATTCGATGCGGAAGCCTCTGATTTTGACCTGCTGGTCTTTCCGGCCGACAAACTCGAGATTTCCGTCCGGAAGCCATCGGCCCAAATCTCCGGTTTTGTACAAACGCACTCCAGATTCCGGAGCGAACGGATCCTCCATAAAGACTTGTCCCGTCCGTTCCGGATCGTTCAAATAGCCCCTTCCGACCGCGATGCCGGCCACGCAGATTTCCCCCACGATCCCGACAGGGCACAGCCTCATCCGGTTATTTACGATATAGATCCGGATATTGGGCAGCGGCTTGCCTACCGGAATGTACCCGCTATTCTCCGGTGTCCGATCCATCACGTATTGGCAGATGTCATCGGATGCTTCCGCGGGTCCGTAAGCGTTGACCATCCTGACTTCCGGGCAAAGCTCAAACCAGCGGGCAACCAGGGCCGGCGTCGCCGCCTCACCGGTAATCATCAGATGCCGCAAATGCTCGAAGCGGAGTGCCCGCTCCTCCACGATGTCCAGCAAAATCCCCAAATAAGAGGGGACCACTTCGAGCAGAGTTACGCGATCCCGACTCACTTGGTGAATAAATGAACCGGGGTCCAGGATCAGCTCGTCCGGATAAATCGCCGTTGTTCCCCCCAGTACCAAAGCGCCGAACAACTGCCATACCGAAATGTCGAAGCAGTGATTTGCCGTCTGGGCAAAGATAAGTTGATCGGTTAAGCCGAGATCGTCCGCCTCCGCCCAAATATGATTGAGCATGCCCAAATGCTCGATCATGACGCCTTTCGGTCTCCCCGTCGATCCCGAGGTAAAAAGCGTATATGCCAGGTCGGTCATGGCCACCGGCAGGTCAAGATCGCTCTCCGCTTCCTGATCCGCCGGGCGGACCAGGCGGTCCATCTCGACAAGCCGGCCCGGATACAGGTGACGCAAGCCTTCATCCGCATAGTCCGATAGCGTCACGAGGAGTTTGGCTTCCGAGTCGGCGACAATTCCGGCCTTTCGCCCCTCGGGGTAAGAAACGTCAACCGGGATGTATGCGGCTCCGAGTTTCCATATCGCCAAAATACTCTCAACCATCAACGGCGAGCGTTCCAGCATAACGGCCGCAAAATCGCCGCGCCCCAGGCCGCGCTCCCTAAAAAGGCGCGCCAAGCGATTCGCATTCCGGTTCAACCGGTCGTACGTCATAGCCTCCTCTCTATAGAGCAGGGCGATTTTATCGGGATGACGCCGAGCATTTTCTTCGAATAACCGGTGGGCGGGCTTGTCCAGCCTGAACGCTTTGTCCGTGCGGTTAAAGTCGTCAAGGATCGTCTCTTTTTCCTGGTCCGTAATGATATCGATGTCCTGAACCAAAATCCGCTCATTCTCCAAGACGGTATCCACAATCCGCCTCAAATGGCCTTCCATGCTCCGCAGCAAACTTTCCTCATAGACGAAACCGTTATACGTAAACAGCACTTCGAGTTCCCGTTCGGGAAACACCGTGACATCCAGATCATAATTGGTATGCTCCGACATTTCGCTATCGGTCACGGAAAGAGCTTTCTCCCCGCCGCCGTTCGTTGTTTCCAGCGGATAATTTTCAAAAACGAGAATGTGGTTGATCAGATGATGCTTAAGCATGGTTTTCGCTTGAATATCCGCCAGGGAAACATAGCTGTAGCGGTTCGCCTCCAGGATCGAATCATGCACGTGACGAAGCAGTTCCTGAAAGGAGGTGCCCGCTTCGCTCTTGACCCGCAAAGGAAGCGTGTTGATGAACAAGCCTACCATGCTTTCGATTCCCGGTAGTTCAGGTGGCCTTCCCGAGACGACCGAGCCGAATACCACATCTTCGGAATGGTTGTAATGATGCAGCATAATGCCCCAGATGGTGTGAAATACCGTACTCAATGTAACTTGGTTGTTTACGGCCAGCCTCTGGAGAAGCCGGGTCGTGTTCTCATCCCATTTAAAATGATATTTTCGATGATCGAACCCATCTTTCGCCTCGCCTCCAACGGAGGGAACCCGGGCCTGCAGTTCATAATCCTCCAGATAGTTGCCCCAATACCGCAACGCCTCTTCCTGGTCCTGCTCACTCAGCCACATGATATAGTCGCTGTACGGATAAGCGAGGTCCAACTGAAGCGGAAGACCGGCCGCCAGCGCCTCATAAATCCGGAACAAATCTTGAGCCAGGATCCCCATACACCAACCATCCATAATAATGTGGTGAAATCTCCAGACGACCTTATGGACTTCTTCGTCCATTTTAAAAACAGCCATCCGCAGCAGCGGTCCGGTTTCCAAATCGAATTTCCGCTTCCGGTCTTGGTCTTGATAAGCTTCCACTCGTCGGGACCGTTCGTCTTGGGGATATCCGGTTACGTCCATGTAGTCGATTTGCGGATCACGCTGGTTCAGCACGATTTGCAAGGGCTGTTCCACTTCCGTAAATATAAATACCGTTCGCAACGCATCATAGCGTTCGACCAGTTTCGCGAAACTGCGTTTCAGCGTTTCGGGGCATAGCTCCCCTTTGAGCGTGAACGAAACCTGCTCAAAGTACGCTTCGGAATCCGGTTCCAGCAAGGAGTGGAACAAAATCCCCTCTTGAGTCGGCGAAAGCGGGTAGATCTTATCGATTTCATGATCGCTCAAATTCACACACTCCCCATTTATTTCGCTGCCGGATCATTTCAATCAGGAATCCGGCAGCTTCCGCAATCAGGCGGGACTACAGCTTCTTTCTCAGCTTTTGGGAAATCGTATCCAGTTGTTTTTGCGTAAGTTTTTTGTACTGATAGTCCGTCGGTGTCGCTTCCTTCACTTCTTTACGGCAGCAATGACGGATGATTTCGGTCAGATGGTCCCTGTACCGGCCGGCCAGCCATTCCATCGTTTCCATGCGGTATTGATGCTTGTTGTAATTCATGTCCATCGTGAATCGCTTGCCCGATACCATGGCGTTGAATTCCAGCTTATAGGCCTTCTCGATTTGCGCGCCGACCTCAGGTCCCGCCGATAAATCGGACAATTCGAACAAATCCGTCCGGGCGACATCATGGTCAAACTGCCCCAGGTAATTGAAGATGACCTCCGGTTTCAGCCGGAATTTCAGGGGAAGCTCCACATTCGTTTTTTTGACCGTTAAATACTTCATGATCTCATAGCCCAGTCCTTTGCCCGGGACTCGCCGCAAATCATCCTTGGTTCCTTTGATCAGCCCCGCCAAATCCGTCGTGTTCGCCGAACCGAGCGCGAACGGGAAGATCGAGGTAAACCAACCTACCGTTCTCGATACATTCAACCCCTTAACGACGTCTCCCCTGCCATGACCTTCCAATTGGATCAGGACGGAGCCGGCTCCCGCCCATTCCTGCAGCGTCCGGCTCAGAGCGGCCAGCAGGAGATCGTTGATCTCCGTGCTGTAGGCATGGTGGGCATCCGTTAACAGGCTTCGTGTTAAATCGGGTTCCAACGTCCATTGCAATTTGGCATGATCCCCGGCCAGGTTTAATGAGATGGCGCTGTCGACGGGTAATTCAATCACGGGCGTCCGCTCGATAACGTTCCAATATCCGGCTTCTTTCAGCAATCCGGGGCTCACGGCATACTCCGCGAGCTGCTCCGACCAGCCCTTGAAGGAATCGGTTTTGTCCGGAAGCCGAACCGGGATCCGCTCAAGCAGTTGTTTATAGACCGTTGAGAAATCTTCCAGGATGAACCGCCAGGACACCCCGTCAACCACCAGATGATGAATAATGATCAATAAATAGTCTCCGGCTGCCGTGCGGTAAACGGCCAACTGGATGAGCGGGCCCCTCTCGATATGCAATTTCGTCTGCAGCTCGGCCGATTGCCGCTCGATTTCGGCCCGTTCATCGGCAGCTTCCGTTACATCGATCACTTGCAAGTTATAAAGCCCTTGACCCTCAAGTCCCTCGTTCACTTGCACGACCCCTTGTTCCTCCGGCAGGTATTTCATCCGCAGCGCATCATGATGCTCCACCAGGCGGTCGAAGGCTTGCGAGACGGTGACCGGATCAAACCCTTCGCGCCGATAGAGCAGCACGGAATGATTGTAATGGTGGACATGTTCCCATCGCTGTTCAAACAGCCGGCTTTGAATCGGAGTAAGCCCGACTTCCCCCGTCACCGGTTCCTGAGCGGTTTTGCGGGCCAGAGGCTGCACGTACCTGCTCAATTCCCGGATCGTCGGATATTTGAATAAATCCCTCATTTCCATTTTCAGCCCATGTGACATCAATCTGGAGGATACCTGCAAGGCCTTGATGGAGTCCCCGCCGCTTTCAAAAAAGTGATGGCTCGTCCCGATTCCCTTAACGCCCAGGATTTCTTCCCACACCCTGACCAGGATTTCCTCGACTTCATTCGCCGGGGCCGATTCCGAACCGGATGGCTCCAGTTCAATCACAGGTTCGGGCAGGACCTTAAGGTTCACCTTTCCGTTCTCGTTCAAAGGCATGTGATCGAGAAAGACGTAAGCGGAAGGCACCATGTAGGCGGGCAGCCTGGAGGCCAAATAGTTCCGTATCTCCGCCGCTGTCAAAGGTTCGGACGTAACCGCGTAGGCACACAAAAACTTGGTGCCGTCCTCGCCCTCCTTGACGGTAACCGCAGCTTCCCGGATACCCGGATGTCCCGCCAACTGAGCTTCGATTTCGGCCAATTCGACCCGGTAGCCGCGGATTTTCAATTGGTGATCGATTCTCCCGATAAATTCGATATCCCCGCCCGGCAGCCGTTTAGCCCGATCCCCCGTTTTATAAAGCCGCCGCTCGGGGTTGAACGGTTGGGGGACGAACTTCTCCCCGGTAAGCTCCGGCTTGTCCAAATAACCGCGGCCCAGTCCGCGGCCGGCGACCGCAAGCTCTCCCGGCACCCCGTCCGGAAGTAAATTGCCGTAGGCGTCCAGGATATAAGCTTCCGCATGAAAGATCGGCTTGCCGATGACCGGCTGCCGTGAAAATGCCGGGAAACCGTCCAAATCCAGCGGATGCGCAATACACCCGATCGTCGCTTCCGTAGGACCGTAATGATTCAAGAACCGGGCATGCGGGTATCGCTCGAAATACCGCTCTACATCGTGAATCTTGATCTTCTCCCCGCCGAGTACGATGAGTTTCAGCGACTCCAGGGTTCCCACCGTGTCGAAGCGTTCATGGTTCACCAGCAGATGAAATAATGATGGCGTCGCCTTGATATAGGTGATCCGATGCAGCGATATATAGTCCAGTACATACCGCGGATCCACAATATCGTGGCGGTCTAGCAGGTGCAGCTCGCATCCGCCGACGAGCGCGGGATACAATGCGGTATAGCAGAGATCAAAGCCCGCCGAAGAAAGCAGCATTGTTCGGTCCTCCCGGCCGATCCCCCGGCTCGCGACAAACCACTGTACATAGTTCGTTAAATTCCGGTGTTCGATCATGACCCCTTTCGGCGTTCCGGTTGTCCCCGAGGTGTAGATAACATAAGCCAGATCGTCTCCACGGACAGGTGTGTTCAAATTAGGCTCCAGGCCTTCTGTCGTTTTAAGTTGATCCAAAAGAAAGAGCTGCTCCACGTTCTCCGATCCCGCTAAACTGTCGGCATACGTCAACAGGAATTGCGAACCGCTGTCCGCCAACATGAACCTGATCCGCTCCTGCGGAAATTCGGGATCTATCGGCATGTAGGCTCCCCCCGCTTTGAATACGGCCAGCAGGGCCGCAATCGTCTCGGGCCGGTTCTCCATCATGATTCCGGCTATGCCGCTTCCCTCCGCAAAGCCGCTTTCCAGCATCATTTTCGCCAGCCGGTTCGCTTTCGCGTTGAGCTCGGAGAAACTCCATCTCTCCTCCCCATAGACCAGAGCGATGTGATTCGGCATTTGCTGCGCCTGCGCTTCAAACCACTCGACGACCGTGGCGTATCCAGGTTGAAGTTCCGGGGCTCCGCCTTCACTCTCCTGTCTGTGCGGGGCAGGCATTTGTTGTTCCGCCCTTTCCTCACCGGACAGCAGGGACAATCGGCACAATTCCAGATCCGGGCGGTCCGCAAACGTCCGCAGCACATGAACCAAAAGCCGGGCAAACCGCTGCATGGTATCGGCGGTAAATAAAGCCGTGCAATAGACAAATTCCAGGAAAATATCGTCCTCCGTTACCCGGGCCAGCAGGGAGATATCGAATTTGGTCGACTCCTGGCTCAGAGGATACGGCTTGACGGATAAACCCTCCACTTGAAAGTCGTCTTCTCCGGCATTTTGCATCGTCAACATCACGTCAAATAACGGGCTGCGGCTCAGGTCTCTCGGAACCGCCAACGCTTCCACCAAGCTCTCAAACGGATACTGCTGATGATCGTAAGCGTTGAGGCAAACCTCTTTGACTTCCTCCAAATAGGTACGGAAGCTCTTCTCCCCTTCCGGCCGGGTTCGCATCGCCAGCGTATTGACGAATACCCCCATCACCTTGCGCAGATCGGCATGCTCTCTCCCGGCGACCGCGGAGCCCACAATAATATCCTCCTGCCCCGCATACCTGGACAAAAGGACGCTGTAAGCGGCCAGCAAAATCATATACAGCGTCGTCCCCGTCTCATGGGCCAACAGCTTTAACTGAGCGCTTAGTTCCCCGCCGACCGCGGACTCCAACGCGGTTCCGTCCTGGCTTTGAAGCTGGGGCCGCGGGAAATCGGCCGGCAGGCTGAGCACCGGCAGTTCGCCGGCAAATTGCCCCAGCCAGTATTGCTTATGATCCTCGTATGCCCCCTTGGCCAACTGTTCATTATGCCACACGGCATAGTCTTTATATTGAATGCGAAGTTCCGGCAGCTCCCCTCCGCTGTAAAGCGTATTGAATTCCTCAATGAACACTTCGATGGAGGTGCCGTCCGAAATGATGTGGTGCATATCGATCAGCAAAACGTAATGATCCAAGTCTTTTTGTGCCAGCGTGGCCCGGAACAGCGGGGCCCGGCTTAAATCGAAAGGGGCCGTAAATTGCTTGGCGATCCGTTCCAACTCGGCCTCGTTCACCCATCCCGCATGTTCGATCTTAAACGGCGAATCGGGATGGATCATCTGCACCGGTTCCCCGTCGATCACTTGAAAGGAGGTGCGAAACGCCTCATGCCTTAGCATCAAGGCCCGAAAACTCGCTTCCATTTTCTCAAGATCCAGGTTCCCTACGATTTCAAAGGCCGCGGTCATGTTGTAAGAGGTGCCGCCCCCGTTCATCTGTTCCAGCATGAACAAGCGCTTTTGCGCCGCGGACAGGGGATAGCAGCTTTGCGCCGCCGCGACGGGAATTTCGGTAAAGTCGCTGCGCTCCGCTTGCCGAATCAGCCGGGCTAATCCCTGAACGGTGGCATATTGGAAAAAGCTTCTCACCGGGATGTCCGCGCCCATTTCCCGATTGATTCGGGCGATCATCACCGTCGCCTTCAGGGAATGGCCTCCGCGTTCAAAGAAGTTATCGTGGATGCCGATTCGGTCCAAGCCCAGTTCCTCCTGCCATATGCGAACCAGCTGCTCTTCGATCGCATTTTCGGGCGGCGCATAGGTTTCGTGCGAATGCGGGCCTGCTTCCGGTTCAGGCAAAGCCTTCTTGTCGATTTTTCCGTTCGGGGTCAAAGGCATGCGCTCCAGCGGGATAAAATAGGACGGCACCATGTACTCAGGCAGCGTCTTCAACAGGCTTTCTCGAATCGAGCCGAGCTCCGCTCCGGCCTGGGGCACGTAATAGGCGCATAAATAGGCATTGCCCGGTTCATCCTCTTTGGCGGCCACCACGGACTCTTTCACCGGCAATTGACGGATCATCGTCCTCTCGATTTCTTCCAGCTCGATCCGATACCCGCGAACTTTCACCTGGAAATCCGTTCTTCCGATGTATTCCAGGCTTCCGTCCTCCCTCCATTTCGCCAAATCTCCGGTACGATACATCTTGCGTCCTTCGGCGTGCGGATTATCGACGAATTTCTGTTCCGTCAAGTCTTCCCGGCGCCAGTAGCCCGCCGCCAAACCGTCCCCGCCGATGCATAATTCGCCGGGAACGCCGATCGGAACCAGACTATCGCTTTCATCGACGAGATAAATCTGCGTGTTGGCAATCGGTCCGCCGATATCCACCTGCTTTTTGGCTGTCACATCGCTGACGCAGGACCAGACCGTGGTTTCCGTCGGGCCGTACATATTGAAAATTTTTAAATGGGGGATCTCCTGGAGCCGGTGCAGCAAATAAACCGGAAGCGGTTCCCCGCCGAGCATGAGGTCGGTCGCATTTTGCAGAAATGCCATGTGCGGATCGCCGGCCAGCAGCATCTTTAACCGGGACGGGGTCATCTGCAGCATTTCCACGCGATGTTCCGCAATCAGGCGGTGGAGCGCTCCGGGATCCAGTTGGTCCGCCTCGTTCGCGATGACGACGGTGAGTCCCTTCGCTAAAGGAACCCAGGTTTCCAGCACAAAAATATCAAAGGAAATCGTCGTCAAGCCCAAAATGCTCTTCCCCGGGATAAAGGCGATTCTTTGGGCCATCGCCTCGATAAAGTTATGAACCGCCCGGTGCGAAATCATGACTCCCTTGGGATTGCCTGTGGAGCCGGAGGTATAAATGACATAAGCATGATGCCCTGCCCTGTGCATTCGCTCCAGGCCGCCGTTTTTGTGTTCCGTTTCCAGATACAGACTTTCATCCTGCACGAACAGCGTGGTTACGCGGCCATCCACCGGGTTGGCCAATCCCGGCTCGGTCAGCAACACTTCCGCTTCGCTGTCGTTGAGCATGTATTCAATCCGGTCCGCCGGATAATCGGGATCAATCGGCAGGTAGGCGGCTCCCGCTTTCAACACCGCTAACAAGGCGACGATCATATGGACCGAACGCGTAACCATGACACCCGCGATCGTTCCCGGCACGACTCCCTTTTTCCGAAGCGAAGACGCAAGCCGGTCCGATTTGTCGTCCAACTGACGATAGGTGTAAGACTCGCTATTCCAGACAACCGCAACCTCATCCGGGGTGCGTTCCGCCTGCTGCTTAAACAGCAGGTCGACCGTCAACTCCGGGTCGTAGGTCATTCGGGTTGCATTAAAGTCAACAAGCAGTTGCCGGCGCTCCTCCGCGGACAATAGGTCGATTTGAGATAAGCGCACGGCCGCGTGATCCGCCACGACGCTTAAAATGTTCACATAATGGGACAGCATCCGCTCCGCTTTTTCCCGCTTGAACAGCGCGGTGCTGTAATCCAGGTGCAGCGCGACGGACTTCTCGTTCCAGTCCTCGGCGCTCAGCGTGAGATCATAAGGTGACACTCCCGGATTGATCTCTTCCGGTATAAAGGTCACGCCCACCGCGGACATGTCCTCCATCTCCATATTCTGCAAAATGAACATGGTATCGAACAGCGGATTCCGGCTGGTGTCTCTCCGGATGTTCAGTTTGTCGACCAGCCATTCGAACGGGTAATCCTGATGGTCGAACGCACCGAGGCTGCTGCGCCGGACCTCTTCCAAAAAGGCGCGGAACGTTTTGTCTTTACCCGGGTAACTGCGAATGGCGACGGTATTGATAAACACGCCAATCAGCGGCTCGATGTCGGGATGATTGCGTCCGGAAACCGGGGTACCGACAATAAGGTCATCCTGCCCGGTATATTTGTGCAGCAGCACCTTATAAGCGGACAGCAAGACCATAAACAGCGTCGTTCCGGTCTCCGCCGCAAGACGGCGGAGCCGCTGCGTCAGGCCTTCGTCCAGGCGCAGACTTAAGCGCTCGCCTTCCATGCTCAACCGGCCGGGGCGCGGATAGTCCGTCGGCAAGTTTAAAAAAGGCAGCTCCCCTTCAAATTGATGAAGCCAGTACACTTCCTGCTCATTTATTCTTTGTTCGTCCGTCACGCGGTGCTGCCAAACGGAGAAATCGGTATATTGCACCTTTAACTCCGGCAGAACATGCCCTCGGTACAGTTCCGCCAGCTCCCGCAAGAATACGGCCATGGAATAACCGTCCGAAATCAAATGATGCAGATCCACAAACAAAACATGCTCCGTTTCGGACACTTTAACCAGCTCCGCTCGGAAAAGCGGGGCTTGGGTCAGGTCGAACGGCTTCATAAAAAGCCGGAACCGGTCTTCCAAAGTTTCCGTTGGAGACAGCTCCGCGTAAGGAACCTTCAGGGCAATCGGTTCGCCGATCCGTTGGACGACATCCCGGTTTTGAATTTCAAAGGTCGTTCTGAACACCTGATGCCTGCCGGCAATCTGCTCCAGCGCCTTCAAAATCCGCTCGCGGTCCAGCTTGCCCTGAAGCGTAATCCGGCCCGGAATATGATGGACCCATGTATGTTCATCAAGCTGCTCCAAAATATAAATGCGCTTCTGAGCGGCTGAACTTTCATAAGTATCCCGCTTCTCCTGCAGCGGAATCGGTTCGTACCCATCTTTCCATCCCCCGTCCAGCATACGCGCCAGTTGCCGAATCGTCGGTTGCTGGAACCAAGGTCCGATCGGAATTTGCATGCCGAACTCCTGATAAATTCGCGACAGCATCACGGTTGCTTTCAGGGAGTTTCCGCCCAGGGCGAAGAAATGGTCTTGCGCGCCGACCTGCTCGACCCCGAGGAGCTCGCTCCAAATCCGGGCAATGCCTGCTTCCGTTTCGTTTAGCGGCTCGGCATCCCGCGAAAATGCAGCCGGATCCGGCAGCCTGCCTACGTCAATGGCCCCATCTTCCAGCAGCGGAAACGACTCCAGCATAACTACATGGGAAGGGATCGCATATTCGGGTAGACGCTCCGTCATCTCGGCTCTTACTTGCGAAGCGTCCCTTCCCGGGGAGGGAGCGATGTAAGCCGCAAGTTCCGGCATATGTCGCCCGTCGACCGCCCGAACCAGCACCCGAGCCTCTTCCAGAGCGGGGAGCTGCCGCAGCTTATCCTCCAACTGCGACAGATTGACGCGATACCCTCGAATCTCTGCCGTGCGTTGGATCTCGCCGAAAATGTTCAAAGCTCCGGAAGGCGTGAACATCGCCAGCTGTCCGGAAGGTACTACGGCCCCCGCCTCTGGATCCGCAATGTGCAGTTCACCCGCAGCGCCTACGGGAAGCGGATAACCGAAGGAGTCAAGAATATGTACTCCATGCCGGTGACTTAGCTGCGAGACAAGCCGGGTCTGCTCCTCCGTCATCAGCGACAGCTGCGACACCTTCCGGGATGAATCCTGCGCCATGGTTAGCAGCAAATGACGGTAACCTTCCGCCCAAAGCTCCATCGCCCGGGGTTCGAACAAATCGGCGCTGTAATCGATATCCAATCTTAATTCCTGGTTAATCTCCGTCACGTTGAGAAACAGGTCATAGTGCAAATGCCGTACCGGATAAGGGATTATTTCGGTGTCCAATCCGCTGAAGTTCAGGCGGCGTACCGGACGGTCCATATTGAATAAGATATTGATCGCGGGCATATGCGCCCCGGGCATGCGTTCGACCAGACTTGCCAGAGAATAGCCTTGATGCCGGTCCAATCGCTGCATAGCCAGCTTTACGGCAAACATGTAATCGGCGACGGTTTCGCCGCCGTTGATTTCGGTATATACCGGAAGCAGATTCACGCAGTTTCCTACCAGATGGGTCTCCCCCATATGGGATTGACCCGCGGTCGGGATACCGACGACAAGTTGTCCTTGTCCGGCGAGCCGATGCAAAAACAAACCGTAAGCCGCGAGCATCGTGATGAACAGACTGTTTTTGCTGCGGATGCTTAGCGCTCTCAACTCTTTGGTGATATCGCGATCGAGTGTTAACGTTTGTCTGCCGGCGTTAAACGTCTTCTTCACGAGATGTCCGCTCGGCGACGGCAGTTGCAGGACGGGGACGGGCCGCTCGAACTGCGCGGTCCAGAACGCCGCGGTCTCATCGGCTTCCGGCTGCTTCAGCTTCCTTTCCTGCCACTGTAAGTATTCACGGAACTGGACAGGCTGAGGAAGCCGGGCCCTGCGTTTCTGGCAGATGGCCGAGTAGGCTTCTTCCAATTCGCCGGCAAACACCGCAATGGACCAACCGTCAACGGCAATGTGATGAAAAGTAAGTGCCAGGATCGATTCCTGTTCGGCCAGTTGGAGTATGGTAATTCTGAACAAAGGCTGCCCGACATGAAGGTCGAATGCACGAGAAGCATCCTCGGCCATCCAGCGGTCCAGCTCGTCCTTGCCCTCGGCGACGGAACGGCCGCGTAAATCCTGAACCTGAACCGGAACAAACGCTTGGGGCAGAATGACTTGGCATTCCCCGCTTGCATCGATGACGGTCCGTAAAGCTTCGTGGCGCTGAACCAGCAAATCTACCGCTTGCTGCAAGGCTTCCAGGTTCAGCGCCCCCTTCATATGGAGCAAAACGGATTCGTTCAAGGAAGCGGAGGCGGGTCCCCCGGAAACGGAGGACATCCACAGCTGCTTCTGTTCATTGGATAACCGGACGGTCTTCCTTCCGCCGTCATCGTCCGGCGGCAATGGACTTCCCGGCAAAAAACCACCCCGCTGCAGATCGCCGACGCTCTCTTTTACAATGCGGATGATCTCGTCGATGTCTTCCCGGGTGTGCGCGGTGGACAGGAAACAGTTCCGTCCTTCCCACACATACAGCCCTTTATGAATCAAATGATAGAAGAACAGTTCAATGTCGCCAAAAGATACAAACCGGAACAACGAACCGAAATTCACCATATAAATCGGTACGTTACCTGCTTTAAAGAAGGCGTTCAGCTCGCGGACGAGCCTCTCCGTCCTGCTGTTCAATTCCTCGTACAACGCGGAGCCTTGCGATTCCAAATAATCGATCGTCCTTAAGGCTACGCGCATCGTCAGCGGGTGGGTGCAGAACGTTCCGCCGACGAACGTTTTTTGGTCGGCTTTCCGCGGATAGGAATCGTCGCCGAAATTCCAGTTCCCGCCGTCAATCGGATCCATAAAATATTCTTTCCCGGCCACGATCCCGATCGGCAAGCCTCCCCCCACCACCTTGCCGTATACCGCCAGATCGGCCTGAACGCCGAACCAGGCCTGGGCGCCGCCCAGTCCAATACGGAAACCGGTAATGACTTCATCGAAGATCAGCGCCGTTCCCGACTGGGAGGTAATCTCCCTGAGCTGTTGCAAAAACCGGCCCGGCTGCAAATCCGGCCGTCGGCTCTGCACGGGCTCTACGAGCACGGCGGCCAATTCATGGGCATGGTTGCGAATCACGTCCAGGGATTCGGGCTTATTGTAGTTCAACATCATCACGTCTCGAACAAAATTCTCCTGGATACCTGGAGCCATCGGCAGCGCCGAAGCTTCGTCCGATTCCGGATCGGCCACGCCCAAAACTCCGTCGAATGTACCATGGTAGGACCCGGAGAAGATGACCACCTTCGAGCGTCCCGTAGCCGCTCTGGCCGTGCGCAGCGCCACCATGACGGCTTCCGTGCCGGAATTGTAGAAAGCTACGCGATCGACCCCCGTGATCCGGCTGATCCGCTCCGCCACATCCCCGGCCAGGTCCGACATCGGACCCAACGGTGGCAGCGTAGGGGACGAGCCCGCTTTCATTTCCGCCACGAGGAAATCCGGGTTATGGCCCAGTAGATTCACACCGAATCCCATGGTTAAATCAATGTATTCATTTCCGTCCACATCCCACATCCGGGACCCGGAGGAACGCTCGGCGATGATCGGATATATCGCCTCTTTCCAATAGGAGCGGAAACCCGAAACATTGCGGTTGTTGGCGTGCACATATCGCGTTCGCTGCGTATAGGCTTTGGACCCCTGCGTTCTCCTTGTATACGCCGAGAAAAAGCGGTCGAGATACTGCTTTTGCATCTCGGTAAACTCCCCGGCCTCTCCGATCATCATCGGCTGATAAGGGATGAACGGCTTCGGCTCCTGCGAATCTTTCTTCGCTTTCTCCGCTCTGTCACCCGGGGCCGTATTCTTCGGTCCGATCGGCACTATTTTTTCAGCGGCATCTGCCTTTCCCGGCTTCCTCCCCGGGACTACACTAAGCTTCTGCACAGCCCCTTGGGCCATGCTTTTCTTTCCCGCGCTTCCGCTCAGGAGCTCCAGTTGCTGTCCAAGAATATCGGCCACACTCCGCTGTTGAAGGCTCATCAGCTCGATCTGCCGCGCCAGAATGCGCTCCAATTCCGAGCCTTCCGCAGCGGGAACCGCCCACTCGCCGGCTTCCACGGAAATCCCCGCCGCGGCTTGGAACTGCTGTTCCTCCGCTTCCCGAAGCACGGTTTGCTCCTCCCGTACCGGTTCATCCTGAGGTTGAGGCTCCGTCCGAACCGCCGGCTGCGGATCTCCATTTTGGATAATATACGCGGTCAAACTTTGTACATTGGTAATGGAATCGAAAAACCGTTCGATCGCAATATCCAAATGGTAGACTTCCTCAATCTCCTTGCGAATCCGCACAAGCATGATAGAGTCCAGTCCCATTTCGAGGAAATGGGCGTGGTTATCAATCTCCGTCAATTCCAAACCCGAAGCGGCGCTTATCATCCGCTTGACTGCATGTTCCACATCGTCCGTCAAGCTCTTCGTTTCCGTCATCGTCATCGTCCACTCACCCTGATTCGTATTCGAGTACTTCTCCGCTGTCCGGAGCTTTGCGGGATCAATATCGATCCAGCAGCGTTTGCGTTCGAAAGGATATAACGGCAAGGGGACCCTCCGGGGGGCAAGCTCGACATAGAGCTTATCCCAGTCGATACGCGCTCCTTGAACATAAAGCTCGCACAAGCGTTCAAGCCGGAGTCTCCGGGCCTCCTCATCCCCCGAGTTGCTCTTGGATACGATGGCCGCCGCCTCATCACTGATTTGGGCCAGTTCCGTTTCCGTAATCTCACCGGGTTTCCGTTCCCGTCCCAAATCCGAAACGATCTTGTAGACGCCCCGGTAGACGCCTTCTTGTCCTGCGTCGGCCAAAAGGTTGGACAGTTTGCGGGACAATTGTTCCCGCGTTTGGCACACGAAAGCGATTCGATGCTCCAAATGGGCCCGTCCCGTCCCCGCCGTGTAGCAAATGTCGGCTAAGGTCTGATGCGGGTACAGATTCAAATGGCTCACATACCGTTGCAACAGCTCACGAAGGGAGCCTTCCGTTTTGGCCGATATAGCAAACACCTGGCCTTGCCCCTTCTCTTGAACCGGCGTTTCCAACACCGGATCGACATATTCCTCCATCACCACATGACAGTTCGTTCCGCTGAAACCAAATGAACTGACCCCGCATTTGAGCGGCAGTTTGGACTCGTCGAACGAGGCGAGCTCCGTATTAATGTAGAAAGGCGACTGTTCCAGACGAATATTTCTGTTCGGCTCTTTGAAATGAATCAACGGTGGATTTTGCCGATGCTTCAGCATGAGCGCCGATTTAATCAAACTGGCGATTCCGGCCGCTTCGAACGTATGGCCGATGTTGGCTTTTACAGAACCCAGCGCGACGAACTGTTTCTTGTCCGTATAACCGGCAAAAGCTTTCTCCAGCGCGGAAAATTCAACGGGATCGCCCAGTTTCGTCCCCGTTCCGTGAGCTTCTATAAACGCCAGGTCATTGGGTTCCAATTTCGCATCCCGCCATGCCGTCCGGATCACTTCCGTCTGCGAAACCGGGTTTGGCGCGGTAATCCCCACCGTCGTCCCGTCCTGATTCACGGCGCTGCCCTTAATCACCGCATAGATATGGTCTTTGTCCTCTATAGCCCGACTCAGCGGCTTTAACAATACCGAAGCGACTCCCTCGCTCACCCCTGTCCCGTCGGAAGCCGCGTCAAAGGTTCGGGTACAGCCGTCTTTCGATTCCATATCCAATCCTAAAGACAGAGGCAGCAGCGAAGTTCGGACGCCGCCGGCCAGCGCCATTTCGCATTCGCCGTGACGAATGGCGTGGCAGGCCATGTGAACAGCAACCAATGACGAAGAACAGGCTGTGTCGACGGTGACCGCCGGGCCTTTTAAATCGAGGAAATACGCGATACGGCTGGCCAAAACGGACGGCAGATTACCCACGATGTAATTGGAAATCCGGTCCGGCTCATTTTTGGAAATCAGACGTTCATAATCGTATCCCACTTTTGAAAAGCCGGCGTAGACTCCCACTTTCCTGCCGCGCAGCTTGTCGCCCGCATACCCCGCATCCTCCAGGGTCTGCCAAGCCTGCTGCGCAAACAACCGCTGATTCGGGTCCATCAGCTTGGCTTCATTGGGGGAAATTTTGAAGAAAGCATAGTCGAATTTATCGATCTCCTCCAAATAACCGCCGGGTCTAAAATCGGATTCCTGACGTTCCAGCCCGATGACCGACAAATAATCCTTGGCGTCTTCCCGCCGGGCGGCCTGAAGTTCGCCGATTTGCTGGCGGCCTTCGGTCAAATTCCCCCAATACTCCCGGAGTGTCGCCGAGCCCGGCAAATAGACGGACATGCCGATAATGGCGATATCCCTGTCATCGCGCCTGGATGTTCCGGCTCCCGTTGCTTCCGAAGTTTGAAGCAGCGTCTTTTCCGTCTTAAGGTATTTGGCCAAAGCGGCGATCGAAGGGTAGGCGAACAAATCGGCGACCGCCAGCTTGATTGCGAATTTCTGTTCGATCCGGTCGGCCATTTGCGCCAGATGCAGGGAGCCGGCTCCCATTTCAAAATAACTGTCGCGAATGCCGATCTCGTCTTTTCCGAGCACCTCACGGCATATTTGCTGAATATCCAACTCGATTTGCGTTTGCGTAAGCTCCGGATCGCGTGACCTCCGCAACTCCTCCGTCCGATCCGTTTGGTCCGCCTTGCGCGCCCGTGCCAACCCTTCCATTTCCCGGGATACCTCGATAAATTCGCCGTCTCTATACATTTGGGCAAGCTTATAGCGCTGCACCTTTCCGCTGGTCGTCTTCGGCATTCGCTTAATCGGCACGATATCCGCGATTTCCCAGCCTCCGCGTTCGTTCAAAAGCCGTTTCAGTTCAAGCGTGATGGGATAGAATTTATCCAGTTTTCTTTTGGAAACGACAAACAGTACGATTTCTTCCTTCTTCAGGTCCGTGTTATAGACCCCGCAGGCCGCTACCCGGCCGAGCTCCACGCCATCCACTTCCTCGGCGATCCGCTCCACATCGTGAGGATACACGTTTTGTCCATTGACGAAGATAATATCTTTCGCCCGCCCGGTAATGACCAGTTGACCGTTGCGGCGGAACCCCAAATCTCCCGTCCTTACCCAGCCGTCCGCCGTCAACAATTTTCCGGTCGCCTCCGGATTGTTGTAGTAGCCCCGGGTGACGTTGGGTCCGCTGATCTGGATGTGTCCTATCGTCCCCTCCGCAAGTTCCGCATCTTCCTCGCCGCAAATCCGGAATTGACAGTAGTCTATCGCGTAGCCGACCTCGACAAATGAGAGCGCATGGGCCGATTCCCGGTTCACTTCAACGACCCGGTTACCCGGGTTCAAGTGCCTCCGGTCCACATAGACGGTCACATATTCATCCTCCGCAGGGGGGATTGCGACGCCTACCGAGGCCTCTGCCAGTCCATACACGGTGCACATCGCCGTCCGCTTCAAACCGTAAGGACCCAGCGTCTCCAAAAAGGCGTGGCACAGATCGGTGGAAATCGGTTCCGCCCCGTTATATATAATGCGGACCCGGGATAAATCCCAGGAATCGACCTTTTCCGGTTTAAAGAACTGAAGGAAATACTTATAGCCGAAATTCGGCGAGGAGATGATGCTTACCCGGTGCTCGCTCGCCTTTTTGATCCACAACAGAGGTTGTCTTATAAAAAGGGACGTCGGAATGATAAATTGCTCCAAATTGGCGGTTAGCGGAGATATATGATTGCAAATCAGTCCCATATCATGCGTCAGAGGCATCCACTGCAAATAGGAGTCTTCCGCCGTTATTCTGGAACTGCTGAGTATGCCGCAAACGTTGTAAATCAAGTTTCGATGCGTGAGCATCACTCCTTTGGGATCGCCTGTCGAGCCCGAGGAAAATTGAATAAAGGCGATATCGTCGGGATGGGCGGTATGCAGTTTTGGGGCTTGTGCCCCGGCAAATACCTTCTCGTCATCAATAAGAGTTACTTTTCCTCGGATCTTATCGAACAGATGGCCCTGTCCGCTCTTCTCCGTAAAGGTCTCCAAATCCCGCAGAATTCTGGAATCCGACAGCAGATAAGGGTCGTTCAGCACCTCCCAAATGCGAAACACCTTACTCTTGTGCTCATCATTGTTCCCCGTACTGACGGGGACCGGGATCATGCCGCCAAGGATGCACGCCCAGAAAGCAGTGACAAACCGGCGGTTGTTCTCGATTTGAAACACGATCTCCTGACCCGGGATAACCCCCCGCTGCTGCAGGTATCCCAGGAATCGGCAGGACTCTTCATACAGCTCTTTATAGGAAAGACGATCCTCCTGATCCTCACCATCAATGAACGTAATTCCCCGACTATCGGATTTTCCTCTTTCTTTCATGACGTCGATCAGACTTGCAAATTGCTTTGTGTACACCCATTTCCCCCCCAAAAAATAGATTATCGCTGCAATACGGCGGCCGACTGCCCGATGGCCTGCAGCTTGCTGAAGATGTCGTTCTGTTTGTCCGGCGGCAGTTGTTTGGTGTTCAAGATCTGCCGCAGCAATTCCCTTATCCGGTCCAGGATTTGATTGACGTCCAAATTCCCGTCCCGACGACGCATTTGTTCGATCAGTTCCCGGGTTTGCCGAATGGGCTCGACAACGCCGGTTGTGTAGGCCTCAGCATCCTCATTCCGGTTTCGGGCGATGAGGGCGGCCGTTAAAGCCGCCTGTGCCGCAGCGATCGCGGTTTCGCGCCGAGTCCCGTCCGCAGCGAATAACGGACGCAGCGTATTCATTTCTTGCGGATGCTCCACATGGAAGGTTTGTACGGCTGGATAAGTCTCTTTCATGAGCTGAGTCAGCACCTGGCGAGGCCCGACTTCCACCGCTCGCTCCATGTCATTCCGGTACAGGTACTCCATCGTCTCCCGCCAGCGAACCGGGTGAGTCATTTGGCGGTAGAGCAGCCCAACCAGATCCTCCCGCCCATAAGGCCGGGCTGTAACATTCGAGATAATCGGCCATCGGCCGGGCCGGGTTTCCACATTCCGCAATTCCAACGCCAGCTTGTCCGCCGCGGACTGCATCAGCGGGCTGTGGAAAGGAGCGCTCACGTTCAAATATTTCACGCTCGCATGCGGCGCCGCTTCCAGTACCCGATCCGCAACGGCCCGGACTGCCTCCTGGTGGCCGGCAATGACATGCTGCTGCAAAGAGTTGTAGCAGGCAATGACTACCTGCGAGGTTTCCGTCGTTGTCCTGCGGCACCACTCTTCCAGTTGGTCCGCGACTACATGAGTCACGGCGGCCATCGCGCCGAGACTGGAGGAGACCGCAGCTTGCATCAGCATCCCCCGTTTTCTTACAATGCTTAGTCCGTCCCGATAAGACATAACCCCGCTGCACACGAGGGCGGAATATTCGCCAAGACTGTGTCCCGCCATAAAACAGGGCTCCCAGCCCAGTTCTTGTCGGCCGATCTCGAAGGCCATGACGCTTACGGCCAAAATCGCCGGCTGTGTATTCATGGTCTGCATGAGTTCTTGATGACTGCCTTCAAAGCACAATTTGACAAGATCATAACCTAACGTGTCATTAGCTTCTTCGAACAACAGCTTTGCCGCGGTAAACTGATCGTGCAACTTTTTTCCCATGCCGACATATTGCGACCCTTGCCCCGGGAACAAAAAGGCGGTATTTGCCATACGCAGACCTCAATTCAAATATATTTAGTTGGATAAAAGTGGAGCAGGGTGTAAGAGTTTGAGCGATTGATGTTGGGTAGTGGATAATGAGAAAGAACTCTGAAGTGTGAGTCTTGAAGTGAAGCTTCTGACGCAACTCATAAAATGAAAGGATATGTTTTACATAGAGGTAATTATATAGAAGTGGATGATAATTAAGTAATTAACATCTAAAGTCAAATATACTATATACTTTTTACATGTCAATCCAATTATTGTATATTTCATGTAATATTTTAGTAAAAGTCTGCTTTGTTTACATTTTGCATCACCAAAAAGGCTTCCGGAACGAGCCGGAAGCCTGCTGATTAATCCACCGTCAACAACCTTGGAGACGTGGTTTGAACCGATTTGGATGCGGTCCAGGACCCGAGACAAGCCGCCGCAATACTTAGCGGAATCATCAAGGCTATGCCGCCTCCGTTCATGATCAACGGGACTTCCACGATGCCGTAGTCCGCCAGGACGAGGTTTAACAGAGGAGGAAGGCCCAAGAGCCCTAACGGGATTCCAACCAAAGCGCCGATCGCCGACAGGAACAGGATTCCCGCCGTTTCCGACAGACGGATCTGCCGGGAGGTCATGCCGATGGATTTGTAGATACCGTAGGTTCGGCTCTCTTTTTTCATATGAATCCGGCAGATGCTATAGATAATCACAAATGTAATTACGATGAACAGCAGTGCCATGACTGACATCGGAAGGACGATGATGGTGAAGGCTTGGGAAAACACCTCGTCAACCAGCGTGGCCTGGCTCGCCGTCCAAAGCACGTTTCCGTACCGCTGATGCAGCTCGCTCACGAACTGGTCGACCGACACGCCTTCCTTGAGATTGATGAACGTGGTATTCATCGTGCTGCCGTAATCCGGATTGACATTCCGGATGACATCGGCGGTAATTCGTCCCGTAAATGCCATATTCGCGATCGCCTGATAGATTCCGGTCACTTTAAGCGTATGTTTCTCGCCTTCAATGTAAATATCCAGCGAATCCCCCGCATGAATGCCTAAAGTCCGTGCTACGTTCACGCCGATGGAGATTTCCCGGGCGCCGGCCGGGTTTCGGCCCTCCACATTTTCATAGCCGATGTCATCGTAATTCCCGTCGGCCACCGTTAGCAGCACTCCCATCGTATCCGCCTGCCCTTTCGCGGAGGACCCTTGATTCTTCAGCGGCAAAACCGCGTTCGCGTCCCCATAGCGGGAATAGTTTTTCACTCGGGGATCCGACAACACCTCTTCCTGCAACCGGTCGAAGGTCAATTTGGCGGGATTATCGATTCTTACCGATAAGTCGGCCGAATCATATCCCCATTTCGCGATAGTTCCATGAATGGAAGAGATGCTGTTCACGAACAGGAAACCGAACACGAGGACGGAAGTAGATAAAGCGGATATCAGAACAATCAGCACCGAACCGCGAACATTCTTCGTGACGCCTCTAAGACCGATGATTAACGAGGTGGGGAGCGTGCCCAACTGAAGCAGTTTCCCTTTCCAGCTTCCGCTTCCGCCCGCTTTCCGGGAATACTCTTTCTCCGACATGCCGTAACGGACGGCTTGGGCCGGCTCCACTGCGCGGGCCTTGTAAGAGAATAGCAGCGCGGAGAGGAAGATCATCACGACAACGGCTGCTCCGAGCCAAACGGCGAGCATCGAATAAGCGTTGTTCATATCGGCGGAGCCTATGCTGAGATAAGCCATGGAGCCGGCAACGATTTTGGCGGAGAAGACATAACTGGCCAAAATCCCGGGTATGACCGAAATGAACGCCAAAAACGTATACTGGGTGACATAGGCCAAAATAACTTTACGGGAGGATAGGCCGACGGACTTGATGATTCCGATCGTACGGTAGCTTGATAGGATCGCGTCGGAAATGGTGAATCCCAGTGTGTAAAGCGCGACCGCGATCATGACGACAGCCAGAAAGATCATCACGAAACTAATGACCTGATTCGCTATCATATAATAGGACGACAGACTCTCGAAGTCTTTTACCGATTCCAGGTAAGGGGCTCCCAGAAACTGTTCGAACCTCTCCCAATAGGCCCTGTTTTGACTGTAATCGTCAAATCGCAGACCCGTCATGTACTTATCGTCCCCCTGTAGAGCCGACAAGTTTGTATTGTAGTCCTGATGGTTCAGCCAGATCCGGCCGCTGGTCGCGAAGGGGGAGCAATAGGAAATATCTACGACCACGGCGGCAACGTTGAGCCGGAAGCTTCCTTCGTCGGTTTTAAACTCGATTGCGTCTCCGACATGAATATTGTTGGAATAAGCGAGAGATGTGGGGATCCAGGCCGTTCCGGCCTCGGGTGAGCTGCTTTCTTCTCCTTCCGCAAACAACAGGCGGTCAACGGGAAAAGGTCCGTTCGGCGTATCCATCATGTACAAATCGACATTGGGAATCTCTTTCCCGGCGTGCGACATGCTGGACAAATAGCGGTACCGCATTACTTCGGAGACGGTGACTCCCTCCTGCCCCGCCCACCATTGCTGAACCCGGTAGGGGTCGTAAATCCCGTTCTCCAGCCGTAGTATTTGATGGGCGCCGCGGGTCTCGGCGTGCATCTGCTCATACATCCGATTCGTGTTGTTAAGGACCAGGACAGCCGTCGACAGAAGCAGGGCCGCAAGCATGATGATGATGGCAATGAAGCTGTTTTGAACTTTTTTGTTCTTCAGATTCGTCCAACAAAGCTTCCAAACGGCATACATGCCTTATCTCCCCTTCCCTGACATGAACATGAAGATTTGGCTTTCTCTTGCTTTCAATTGTTCCGGCGTATACTTGCCTAGTTCCAAAATACCGTCGATCATACCGTCCTTGACCAGAATCAGCCGATCCGCCCTGCAAGCCGCCTTGATATCGTGCGTCACCATCATTATGGATTGGCCGGTCCGGTTCATATCCGTCAACAGGTCGAGAATGATCGTCCCCTGCTCTTGACTCAGCGCCCCGGTGGGCTCATCGGCAAAGATCACCTCGGGCGAGTTGATCAGGGCTCTGGCGATGGCCGCCCTTTGCTGCTGACCGCCGGAAACCTGGGAAGGCAAGCGGTCGGCCTGCTCCCCGATGCCCATCGTTTTCAACAGCTTCAAGGCTTGTTTATTCACATCGTTCTTGCTTCGCCCGGCCACATAACCCGGGAAGGCCACATTTTCCAGCAGGGTGAAATCCGGAATCAGGTTGATCGATTGATACACGTAGCCGATTTTACTGGAGCGGAAATCCGTGATTTCTTTTTCCGAATAGGCATCAATCCGCTGTCCTTTGAAGAACACCTTTCCGGAACTAACCGTATCCAATCCGCTTAGGAGGTACAACAACGTGGACTTTCCCGATCCCGAGCTTCCCATAATCACTGTGAAATCGCCTTTATAGACCTCCAGATCGATCTTTTTTGCCGCGTGAAATTGTTCGGTTCCGGTCGAGTAAGTTTTGCACAAATCCTCCGTCTTGATCAAAACGACTTTGCTGGCATTTGGGGTTATCATAAGGGCGCCCTCCTAAAAGTGGGATTTCTCATTTTTGAAGCTCGTTACTCTGTTTGACGGTTAGATTGCCGGTGTCGGAGACCAGTTCCACCCATGGCCCCCCTTTCCCGATCCCATCGTCCCGATAGTTCGGCAATGAAACGTCGGTCTTTCCCGAACCCGTGGATAATTTCGTTCGCAGCGCTTGCGGAATCAGGGCCGTTTGGATCGTAATATCGCCGGTATCCGTTTCGGCATGGATGTCGTGGGCAATGTGACGGAGTGAGGCCGCAATGGTGCCGGTGTCCGTCCTGGCCTGAATTTCTCCCTCTTGGACATCCAATCGGATCGAGCCCGTATCGCTTGCCGCCGAATAGATATCCGCTGAAACGGAACCTATCGAAATATCTCCCGTGTCCGAAACGACCTGCAGACGGCTTAGCTTTTTCTCCGGGATCCCCACGGTCAACTTAAGATCCGTATAGATATCAAGAAATTTAAATCTACTGTCCTGGACAACTTTGATCCGGACGCTCCCTTGGTCTTCCGTGATATCTATCCGGTAATCCTCCAGCCACTTTTTCGTCGTCTTCCCACCCAACGCTGTCCGGATTTCATTTCCTTCGATCGGAAGTACCTCGACCTTTTCCGTATCCGTTTCAATACGGATTTCGTCCGCCAACTCCGCACCGAAGGTCCGTTCGACGGAAAGATCGCCCAAGTTAAATGGAGAATTGCCCAGCAGATACATAACCGCGTTTCCAACCACCGAGACGGCGATCAGCAGAAGGGCGAGTCTGCTTATTTTTCGTAATCTCCGGGTCAACTCAGATCACTCCCTTCTCATCATTTTCAGGTTATATTTCAGATACCGGATGACAAGACGATAGTACAACCGGGTTAATTGGATGATCCCGACCAGAAGCAGCAGACCTGTGCCGACCAGCCCCAACATCAGGAAAAAGTCGCTGATAACAACCGTGAGGATCGGATGCTGCATGATCAGCAAGACCGGCGAAATCATCAAGAAGAGAGCGAAGCCGAATAGTCCGGCAAGGACAGCCAACGAGGCGGCAAAGGGGATCAGGACGATAACCAGATTGAACAATCCCAAACTTACGGTCGCCAGAACCGCCTTGGTTACGCTAGCCAGCGAGGGGGAATTTCCCGCCAGCCGAATTTGAAATTGGGCAAGCACGGCCCGTGCGACCAATTGGGGTTGGCCCAACCTGGAGATGATCTCTTCTTCGGACCGTCCGTTTAATTCGGCCATCTCGAAATGCTCTCGGTAATCAGCCATGGCTTCGGCCCTTTCATCGGGAGGCAGCGGCTTAAGATATTGGGACAGTTCGTTCAAGTAGTCTTCTTTCTTCACTCTGAACCCTCCTCAATCATCTCCTGCACCCCTTTGGCAAACTTACTCCATTCTTCGATTAATTCATGCATGACTTTTCTTCCCTCATCCGTAATCTTATAGTATTTCCGGGGAGGGCCCTCATCCGACTCAAACAGATACGTTGAAAATAGTCCTTCGGCAGCCAACCGCCTTAACAACGGATAAATCGTACCTTCCGCGATTTCAAATTTTTGCGAAATCTGATCCACTAACTCATATCCGTAGCGGTCCTTCTTGGCCGTTAATACCAGGACACAAAGCTCCAACACACCTTTCTTGAATTGAATATTCAATATCTTCCACCACGCTTTGTTTAGTACTGAGCATTGTGCAGTAGCTGGATAACCAAATATTAACATACGGTACTGTTTAATGCAAGGTACCTGTTATTAATTTATCCGTCGGTGTGCTGGAGCCCTCTTCTACCTATGCTCGAAACGATATCCTTGACCGAGATTTGCCGCACCCGGATCGGTCCGGGGCTGTCGGCGCAAACCGCCAGCTTGTAGCTCCCCTTGATCGTACAGCTCTGAATGAATGCGGGGATTCGATCATTCGAATGCAGTTCGACCGAAGGGCCCTCCAAGTTGAAGTAGAAAGCATCCAAAGGTTTTTGCAATCCGACCCCCAAAAATTTGATATAGCTTTCCTTTAGGGTCCACAGCTCAAATAACGCATCCATCCGCTGCTCCTGCTCCCTGGAAAGAAGATATGCATATTCGCTAGCATGAAAAAATTTACTGGCGATCCCCAAGTCCATGCTCTTGACCTCTTCGATATCGATCCCGATTTCCTCCTGATCCAAACCGCAGATCACATATCTTCCCGAATGGGAGAGGTTAAAAAAAATCCGGTGCTGCCCCCGAATATAGGGCTTTCCGTATCGGTTTTTGTCGAAGATCAATTCATTCATCGACAGTCCGGTTTTCCCGGCGACCATATAACGGGCCAAAGCTTCTCCGTAAACGGCTCTTTTTCGATCCGACTCAAAGCGAAACCGGTTCGCTTCCATGCGTTTTTCCCGTGAGCAGATCCCCAGCAAGGTATCGTTGTCTTGGCAGGAGATTTCTTCTTCAATGTCGACGTAATACATCTCTATCATCTTCGCTCGATCGTCCTTTCCGCGCCGTTCCGTGCATCCAACTCGATCAGTTTATTCCGCAGATGCGTCAGGACAGGGCCGGGCTGATCCACAAAATAAAAGTGGTTGCCTTGAAACATCGTAAGCGCGAACGTTTTGGAAGTATACCGCTTCCAGCCCTCCAGCTCATCTCCCTTAGCCAGGTGGTCCCTGCTGGCCCCGTAAACTTCTATGGAAATCGGCAGCGGCGCAGCATGCTCCGGCTGGTAGGTTTCGCACAGCTTCATATCTTTTCGAAATGTAGGCAGAATCATCTCCAAGAAGTCCCGATTCTGACGGAGCACCTCCGGAATTCCTCCCAAATGGACGATGTTATCAAGAAACTCCGCATCGCTTTTCATATATAGTTTGTCATCATTATTTTCCGTCAAGCTTTCCGTAAATCGGTTCATATGATGGGGAGCCCTGACACAAGAAATAATCAACCCTTCCGGCAGTCGCCATCCCAGATGCTGCATCCTCCGCGCCAGTTCGTAAACGACAAGTCCTCCCATACTGTGCCCGAACAAAACATAGGGGACATCCGTATACTCCCCCATCTCTTCCGACAGTGAATGGATCAACCTGTCCATGCGGTCGATGGAAGGTTCCGCGAATCTGGCACCCCTGCCGGGAAGCCGCACGAAACAAGTCTCCACGAATTCGGGCATGTCCTCTTCCCAACGCAAGTAGGTAGAAACATCGCCTCCCGCCGGAGGGAACAGAAATAACCTTAAACGGATTTCGGACCTACTTCGTTTTCTTTTGAACATAAACCATCGCTGGACCTCTTGGATCATCTATTATTTGCCCTCCTATTCGCATATGGGTCATATTCCCTTTAAAATCGCAAAGGAGTCGTCGTTTCGGTTTTGGAAAACGAGATGCCGCTTAATACTGCCCAGGTAGTCGGAATAGAAAAATTCGTTGCTGCCAACCTGGCGCAGCCCTGAACCATCCATTCGGATGGCGAATATTCCCCCTGTTTCCCTATCTTCATCACTTACGGTGAAATATGCCCATCCATCCAAAACATCCAGGGGCTCGAGATCCCAACCGATAATTTTACGCACAATTTCATCCCCCTTTTGGAACAGATGAAGGTAAGTTGCGTGCTTATCCCTATCACGTTCCACAAAAAAGAACGAATCCGAATCTGCTTCACCTATGTAATCATCCATAAAAAAGAAGTAAGAAGATAGTTGCTCCTCCTTGGTCTTCTTGAAAATCTGATCGAAGGCCGTTTCGTCGTCATCGTTCTCCTCAATATACATCTCGCCCGTGGATGGCAAGGGCTGTCTCATCAGTGGAAAATAGATATCGCCAAGGGTTTGTATTCCGTAGCCAATGTAATAATGATATTTTTTGTCCTGCGGATTCAATACAATCGGATTTACCCTTATCTTCGAACTCCCGTCAAGCGATATTCGATACACGCCCGGGTCGATGCTATTGGTAGTATAATAAATACTTTGGCTCTTGAGGAAAAATAGATCGATCTCTCCTAGGTTGGTCAAGCGCGTTAATTTTTTGGAGGACATGGTAAACTTGTAAATATCACCGGTTTGGCCATCTCCCTGCTTAAGAAAATAAACCGTCTCGTAGTCTTTATAGAGGACATTGCTGAAATTCCCTTTAAGGATTGAATAAGTCTTCGTCTTATCTCCGTTTACGATCGTTTTGTACAAGCCGTCACTAGCTTTTGCCCAAAAGATCGTCAAAGGTTCCGTGGTTTTTTGACGAGGAATGTTATGAATTCTAATGGTCAATTCGGAGGCTTGCTCAAGATTAAGATTGCTTCGGCTTGCCCCCATTAACGGTATACAAATCAACACAGCCGTAAGTAGAACCATAATTTGCCGTTTGCTCAATATCATTCACTTCTCCCTAAATAAATGAAGTAGTAGCTAAATCCGACAGCGCCTGTCCTCGTACAACTATTCGACTTTAGGAATTATTTTCCTCCCAAGGTATGAGGCATCCCCTTCAAAAGTTGCAAATCTACAGGAATTTCCGGTGGTTTTCACAAATGAGTCCTCTTCAACGTAAAAGCCTGCAGATTTGCAGGAATTTCACAAAGTACCAGGTCTAAATATGTCAAACCAGCCCCAATCCAAACAAAAGGCCCCCTAGAGCAGGGGACCCTGAACTGCATAAAGATATGCTTTTCCCGAATTGTCGATACCGTTGACACCGCCGGCTAGCCGGCGCTTAGGCCGTTCAGGCCGACGCCGTCTTCAGCTTGCGGCGCTTCTGGTAGCGGGCCAACAGCCCGTGCAGCGGCGAGAAAACAAACGCCAACACGAACAGGATGCCCGCCACCGTGATCATCGCGCCCGCGATGGAAGCGTCCAGCCATTTGGCGGCATAGTAGCCGCCCGCGGAGCTGACGGCGCCGATCAGTACGCTGTACAGCAGCATCACGCTGAGCCGGTCGGTCAGCAGGTAAGCCGTCGAGGCCGGAACGATCAGCATACCGACGACCAGAATAGCTCCAACACTTTCAAAAGAGGCCACTGTCGACAGCGACACCATCCCCATCAACAGGTAGTGGAATAGGGCCACGGGGATGCCCACCGCTGCGGCAAGCGCCGGATCGAAGGCGCACAGCTTGAACTGCTTGTAAAAGAGACCGATGACCGTCAGCACAAGCACGAGCGTTCCGCCGAGCATCCACACGGCGACCGGTCCGAAATCATAGCCGTTCCAGATGAGCGTATCCCACTGGACATAGGCGATCTCCCCGAACAGGACGCAATCCAGATCGAGATCGATATGCGCCGCGTTTCGGCTGATCAGAATGACCCCGATGGCGAACAGCGCGGTAAACACGATGCCGATGGAGGCATCGGATTGGAGGCCGCCCTGCTGCAGCAGTTGAATCAGAAAGACCGTGATCAAGCCTAAAACGGCGGCCCCGACCAGCATCAGAAGCGAATCCCTGGAACTGCTGACCAGAAAAGCGATCGCGATGCCGGGCAGGACGGAGTGGCTGATCGCATCGCCCACCATCGCCATTTTGCGGAGAACCAGGAAGCAGCCCAGTACCCCGCAGGTCGCGGCAACCAATGTGCCGGTTAGTATGATCCAAAAATCCGCCATCAGTCCGCACTCCTTTCCGCTGCTTGCGTTCTTTGCGAAATCCCCGGCATGTCGACGACCGCGGATTCGAAGCTTCGCCGAAGGTCATTCCTCTGCCGGAGCCGGCGGACCAGCTTGGCGACCAGCCCGCGATTCGGCGCGAATACCGCCGATACGACGAACAAGGAGGTCGCGGCGAGCACGGTGACCGGCCCGGTCGGCAGATTTGACAGCGTGCCGCTGATCAGGGTGCCCGTCACCCCCGAGAGCGCCCCGAACAGACCGGCCAGGACGACCATGACGCTTAAAGCGTCCGTCCAATAACGGGCCGCCACCGCGGGAGTGATCAGGAGCGCTGCGACCAGCACCACTCCCACGGCCTGAATGCCGACCACGACGGCAATAACCGTCATAAGGAGCAGCAGCTGTTCCAGCAGGCCGACCCTCAACCCCCCCATGCCCCGGGCAAACCCGGGATCAAAACTGACCAGCTTGAATTCCTTAAACAGCAGAGTGCATACGGCCACAAGGATGAGTGAAACGATACCGACCAGATAAACATCGGACAGCATCATGGAAGCCGCCTGGCCGAACATATATTTGTCCAGCCCGCTCTGATTGCCGTTGCCGCTGTGCTGGATTTTGGTCATCATGACCACGCCGATCCCGAAAAACACGGACAACACGATGCCCAGCGCGGCATCCTGCTTGATCCGGGAATAGCGGGTAATGGCATGGATGCCGAAGGTAGCAACCACGCCCGCCAAAACGGCTCCGATCATAAAGAGCCCGATCGACTTCACTCCGCTGAGCATAAACGCGATGCAGATGCCGGGAAGCGCGGCGTGCGCCAGCGCATCGCCAAGCAAGCTTTGTTTGCGGAGGAAGGTAAATGAGCCGATCACCCCGGTGCCGAGCCCGAGCAGTAAGGAACCCATCAGGATCCACTGCATATTCGGATCGGTCAGCCAATTTATCAACGAGGCTATCATAAGTCTTACACCTTCCCTGCCGGTACGGCGGCAAAATCCTGCAGCATGGCGATTCTTCCGCCGTAGGTTTTTTGCAAATATTCCGGTGTAAAAATGTCGGAGGTCGGCCCCGACGCCACCAGTTCTCCATTGAGGAGCATCACATGATCAAAATATTCCTGAACGGTGGACAGATCGTGGTGCACGACCAACACCGTTTTCCCCTGGTCTTTCAGTTCGTGCAGCAGTTGGATGATCGCTTTCTCCGTCGTGGCGTCCACGCCGGCAAACGGCTCATCCATAAAATACAGCTTGGCGTTCTGAGCCAGCGCCCGGGCCAGAAATACCCGCTGCTGCTGGCCGCCGGACAATTGGCTGATCTGCCGCCCGGCATAGTCCGCCATGCCGACTTTGGTCAGGCATTCCAGGGCAATTTCCCGCTCCTTCGCGCCCGGGCGGCGAAGCCAGCCCAGATGGCCGTACCGGCCCATCATTACGACGTCCAGAGCGTTCGTGGGAAAATCCCAATCCACGGATTCGCGCTGCGGTACGTAACCTACATTTTTACGCTGCTCACGGTAGGGTTGGCCAAAGATTTTCACTTCGCCCCCCACCTTGGGAATCAAGCCGAGCACGGCTTTCAGCAGCGTCGATTTTCCCGCTCCATTCGGCCCCAACACACCGATCAATTTCCCCGACGGGATTTGAAACGAAACGGAGCGAAGCACCGGTTTTTTCTGATAGGCGACGGTAAGTTGATCAACTTCAAGAGGATAGATCGTCATCGCTTGCTCTCCTTTACTCTGGGCTCATTTCACCCTAACAGTCTATTTCAAAGCCCCCACAATGGTGTTCACATTATGGCGTACCATTTTAATGTAAGTGTCCGCTTCGGAACCCGGTTCGCCCAACGAATCGGAATACAGCTCTCCGCCGATTTTGACCTCATGCCCCAATTCCTTGGCTCCGGCAATGACCGCTTCCATCGATTTTGTGGGAATGCTGTTCTCCACGAAGACGGCTTTGATTTGATTCTTCACCAAAAAATCGCGCAGCTCGCTGACATCCTTCGATCCGTATTCCGCCGCCGTACTGATGCCCTGCAGGCCCATCACCTCGATACCGTAAGCGTCTCCGAAGTAACCGAAGGCGTCATGCGCGGTAACCAGCACGCGTCCGGCTTCCGGAATTTCCGCGATCCGCGCCCGAACCTCGTCGTCCAGTTCCGTCAGCTCCGTGATATAGGCATCGGCGTTTTGCTTGTAGGTATCGGCATGGGCCGGATCGTATTCCGTCAGTGTATCGCGAATCGTTTCGGCCGCCGTAACCCAATACTTCACATTAAACCAAATATGCGGGTCATATTGCGTTCCTTGCTCCTTATCCCCGGCTCTTAGCTGAGTGGGATCGATATTTTTGGATACGGCGACCGTCGGCTTGTGTTTCTCAAGCTTCTCCAGAATCTCCGTCATCTTCCCTTCCAGATGCAGTCCTCCGTAAAAAATCATTTGGGCCTCGTCGAGCTTCTGAATATCTCCCTGAGATGCCTTATATAAGTGCGGATCCACCCCAGGTCCCATCAGTCCGTGGACCTCCACTTCCTCGCCGCCGATTTCCTGAACTACATCCGTGATCATCCCAATCGTGGCCACCACCTGAATCTTGCCGGCATCGGCCGGCCTCTTCGCCCGATCCGCGCTTCCCTCCACCTTGGAGCAGGCCGCCAAAATGATCAGAGCCAATACGCCTAGCGTCATCTTCGCCCGTTGCAGCGGACTTTTCTTCACCTTGATTTCGTTCATTTGTTCTCTCCTCCCACATTTTCGGCGTCCACGCCCATTTGTTGTACAAGTAAATATTTGTTTCCCTGTAGATTATTTTTTTAGTTGAGTGTAAAAAAGTTTCCTCAAGGCAAATTTTAAGGGATAAACATACAAAAAAGCAAGAGGAATTTTTCCTCTTGCTTGGCTGATGGATGGATATAACTTGAAAAAGAGGCACGTGTCATCCGATAAAGTGGCTCGGTAAATTAGCTGGAAAAGATCCCGTTAAATCGAAACGCACATTCCCGCATAACCGGTGCGAACCGGCCGTATATCTGCAGGTCAACGCATTTCCGGCATTCAAGGGCGATTAATCCTGCTTCTTCCCGTCAGTCTGCCCATTTTGCTGCTTCAAAGATTTCTTCGGCACGCCGTCGAGCCCATATTCCTGATCGTAAGCCTCAAAAATTTTGCGGGCCACCGGCGCGGCGCTGTGGGCACCAAAGCCCCCTTCCGGTATCACCACGGCCACAGCTAATTTAGGATTTTCGCGTGGAGCAAAAGCGATAAAGACCCCGTTCTCTAATCTTTTACCTTTGTAGTCTTGCTCTGATGTCCCCGTTTTTCTAGCAAAATCATACGCAAAACCGTTAAACGCGCTTACCTCTGTGCGCATCCCTCTTATTACTTCATCCCAATAGTTATCTTTAAATTTAACTTCATTCAATACTTTTGGTTCGATTTTTTTAATGATATTCCCTTCCGAATCTGTAATTTTAGTGACTAAATGGGGTTCCATCCGCTTTCCTCTATTGGCTATAGTAGCTACATATTGGGCAAGCTGCATTGCCGTATATTTACCTTGCTGTCCGAAGGAAGCGAGAGCCAACCGGGTCAGTGGTGTTTCCGTTTTATTAAAGTACTCAAGCTTTCCTAGATACTCATTAGGTAAATCCACGCCGGTAGAAACTCCCAATCCAAACTCCTTCATGTGCTTATCCCATACGTCAATTCCTTTGGCTCCGTACTTGTTATACAACTTCTCGCCAACCATATCCACCATAAAGGCATTGGAAGAATGACGGATCGCTTCCGCTGGGTCCAGTGACCCATAAACATGCCCACCTGAGTTGCGAACCCGGGAGGAATCATTTTTGCCAAAATAGGCTACTCCACGGTCAGAATATGTGGTGCTCGTAGTAAATAAATTTTCATTCAGTCCAACTAGTACCGATAATGGCTTTACTGTCGAGCCCAATAATACCGTGGATTCAAAATTATGACCGGAACGTCCTGAACTATATGGAGTAACCGTGCCATTTTGATAATTCGAGCTTATTTTATTCCATTCCTCTTTCGGAACACTACCACTTTGCCAAAGGTTTGTATCATAATCCGGCATACTGGCCATAGCCACCACATTGCCGGTGTCCACTTCCATCGCTACCGCATAGCCTGTATTTGCATAAGGATGTGTCTTTCCCGATACGGCATTACGGTGTACCCAGTTGATTTGGTCCATAATCGCTTGCTCGGTCACCAATTGTATATTTTTATTTATTGAAGTATGAAGATCATATCCTTTGACGGGCGGAGTCACCTCCGGAATCCCGTTCGCCATATTACGCGGATCTATGGGGATGCTCTTAAAACCGTTTTTACCGCGCAATTCAGCCTGATAATAAAGTTCCAGTCCATCGTACCCCACATTTTCTGTTTCGGTATAGTGCAAGGAAGGATCTTTTTCTTCCTGGGCTCTAATCTGCTTATAGAACTCAAGATTCGTTGATGCATTGGAATACTTGCGGATGTATCCTATTGCCTGAACCGCAACCGTATCTTTATCATAATGTCGAATGTTTTCTTCCACGACCTCAATTCCCGGGAATTGATCCTTGCGTTCGAGAAAGTATGCCACTTCCTTCGGCTTAAGATCCATTTTGATCCGCCGAGGCGTAAAACCTCCATTTTGCCGGTAATCCAGGTCCATCGCCTCAATAATATCTTCCTTGGTCATTTTCTCCGTCTTCGGATCACCGTACTTATCGAAGACTTCTTTAAGCTTGTCGACCAAAGCCATGGCTTCCGGACGGTTCTTCTCACCGCTTTTTTTGCTGTAATCCTTCTGCAACGTAATATACAGCGATTGCACCGGCGTGGAATACGCCAGCTTCTCGCCGCCGGCTGCATAGATCGTTCCCCGGGTAGGCGGCAGAGGCACGTCTTTAATCCGCATGGCGGTTTCCTGCTTGGACAAGGTGGGTCCTTCGACAAACTGCAGGATCGCCAGGCGAACGATAATCACGGTAAAAATGGCAAACGCGCTGAAGAAAAACAAATTCAAGCGGATATTAAAATGACGCTGCATCACAGCTTCTTGTTCGCGCGGATCGTCAGAGTACACACTTTTCATTTCCGTTTCCCCTCTTTACCCCTTTTGATTCTTAAAACTCCGTACTCTTATATTAGCATAACGAAAAAGGGCATGGCGAAGTTACAGCGTTTCCCAGCTTTTAGACGAGCTTGTCGGGAATATGCGTCTCCTCAAAAGCGGGCGGATTAAACCAATCCCCGCTGCTCGCCCAAGTGGCGTCGAGCGGAATCCATTTCTTCTGCTCTTTCAGATATACCTCGTTCCACGCATGCGGGCCGTACCCGCCGCGGCCGTCATAACCCAGCCCGGTAACCACTTTGACATCCAGCCCTTGCGAACGGGCCATCACCGCATACAACCGGGAATAGTCGATACATACCCCCCGCTTGGTGTCGAAGGTCTTCTGCGGCGTCTGCTCGCGCCAATGGCCATTGTCCTCATAGTCCCGGACCTTCTCGTAATCATAAGTCACGCGCGATCCGACCCAATCGTACAGCAGGCGCGCCTTTTCCTCATCGTTTCCGGCCCCTTTGGTAATTTCCGCCGCCGCCAGTTCAATATCCTGAGGGATATTGGCATCGATGACCTCGTATCTCTGCTGAAGAATGCCGTTCAGTTCTTCCTCGACACTGCGGGTGAAAACGGGCAGCTTCTCCTTGATCAAATTGCCCGACAGCGGTTCGATGACCGTACGCGCCCCATGCTGGTAAACCGGGGAAGCCTGTACATACCGGCTAAACCCGCTGTCCGGGAACAGCGTTACGGCAATAAACAAGACGGCGATCACCATTAAACACCGGGCCGCACCGATCACTGCGCCGATTCCTGCACCCGCAAGACGGCTGAGCAGGGAGGCCGGACGCTCCCCGCCGAAGACGAGCCGCCCCAAAAACGAGCTGCCCTTGCCTCCCAGCGCAAACGCCGAAGCAAGCCCCAGCACCGTGCGGATGAGCCAATAACTGATCATGAACAACACCGCAAAACGCATCAGCGAAAAATCCCGTACAGCCGTCAGCAGCGTAAAATAGACCTGCTCCCATCGGGATAAGTCCCGCGCGGGCAGCTTGATGCCGGCCAGCCATTCTTGTACGATCGGCGACAGCCAGACCGTAAGGGGGATCGAAGCCAGCAAGCCGAGCACCGACAGTATGCCCCCGCTGAGCAGCGACACCAGCCTGCCCGCGCTGCGCGAGGCCCCCCGCAGCAAGCCCTGCGTTATGGAAAACAGCAGGATGACCAACAACAAAGCGGAAACCAGATTCAAATCGAACAAGCTCTGCAGCCAACTCTCCGTCATCGTCACCCTCCATTCTCGATGTCTTTATTATTAAGGGGTGTTTTGTTTCGCTTGCTGAATAAACGCCTCCAGCGTATCGCTCACTTTCCACTCGCCCAAAGAAACGCCATGGAACATGACCTTGACTTTCCCGTCGCCCTCTTTCCCGCTAACTTCCAGGTTGGGGGTTTTGATGGTGAACGTACCGTCCGGGTTCCGCGTCATCTTCGCATCGGCCGCTTCCTTCTTCATCATATTCATCGCTTCACTGCGACTGATCTCCACCGCCTGATCCTTCACTGTCGTGATGGCGTCCCCGATATCCTTCAGTGAAATTCCGCTATAGATGATGACAAAAGCCGCAATGACAAGCACCAGCGCCCATTTAACAAGCGTCTTCACAAAATTCAAAATCAGGAACAGCACGACCAGCGCAACTACGATCACCAGCCAGTTCTGCTTTAAAAACTCCGTCCATACTTCTAAATTCAAATCAAACATCAGCTATACACTCCTACCATCCGTTTTCGTCACATACTGTACATCATTCATGTTCATCATTCATGCACTTTCCCCATTATACATGATGGCCCAGGGCGGTGTCAGCTTAACCCTTTTTACGGGGGATTGGCCGAATAATCGGGCATGCAAAAACCAATCCACGGTAATAAGTTCGTCCCTTAAAACGTACAAGTAGAGCATAAAGACTTTCCCAGGGGAGGCAAGGTAATGAAGATCGCAGCGTTTTGGCTTTATTTTTTTATGTTCCTAGCTTTCTTTGACCTTCACGCCCAGTATCCGATCCTGACGCCATTTGCGCTCTCGATCGGAGCCGCCCCCGCCTTTATCGGCTGGATGATGGGAGTTTACGCCCTGACGCATCTGCCCGGAAATCTGCTGGCGGGGCAGGGTGTGGACCGGCACGGCAGCAAAGGATACATGGTTTTCAGCCTATTGGGGGCGGGGATCATCCTGCTGATGCAGGCGCATGTCACCGAGCCATGGCAGCTGCTGGTGCTTCGCTCCATCAGCGGATTCGTGCTCGCTTTCTTGTCCCCGGCGTGCCTGGCGATGCTGGCTTCTCTCGGCAAAAACGCCGTTCAGCAAGGAAAACTGATGGCCGGCCACGGAGTCATGCATACGCTCGCCTCCGTCGTTTCGCCTGCGGCCGGGGCATTTCTTGTCGCGAATACAGGCTACACGCTCACATTTCAGTCGTTGGGCTGGCTTTTGATCGCAACCGGCATCATCGCCATCTTTACGATTCACGAGCCGAGAAGAGCCATCCCGGGTGCCTCCGGTCCCGGCCAGGCTACCCAGGCCCAAATCCCTGTCAAACTCAATGTCATCCCGCTCAGATACTATATCCTCCCGCTGGCGGTGTCCTGTTCGCAAGGGATTTTGTTTTTTGAGCTTCCCCTCCAGGCTGGAGGAACTTCCGGTATTTTGCATACCGGGCTGTATTTCTCCCTGATCAGCTTGGGTGCGCTCACAACGCTGTCGATGCTCTTTCTTAACCGCTATTCCCCTTACCTTCGGGCGATAGCGGGAATTTTGGGCATCGCCCTTTCCTTTTTCGCGTTGGCGGCACTGGAATTCATCCCCCTACCCGTCTCGCTCTTTGCGCTCGGGATGGCCAAGGGGGTCACCTTTCCGGCCATCGCTTCCGTCTTTATCGACCTTAGCGGCGGGAAACGGCTCGGGACCGTCTTCTCCTTGCAATCGATCGCGATGTCGATCGGCTCCTTTATCGGCCCGATTTCGGCCGGGATGATTCATGGCGTCTACTCGCCTTACTTCCTGGCATTTCTGCTGCTGATGATTGCCCTGCTCTTCGCCCCGCAGCGGAGACCCATAGAAACCTCCGCCCCGCCGGCACAAATCGGCACACACCGCCTCTAAACGCGAGGCAAGGACTATTTTCCGGCTTTGGGCAACAGTACAGGGCCATAGGTTTCCTCCCCACATAGGATATCGTGTAGAAACTACTTAGCGACCTAGAGAGCGGGGTGAACCTATGGGCCACATCGATCCTTGCGGGTCGGGGCCGGCTGTTGGAGGCATATGGACCTCGACCGGAACCATTCTCGTATTGTATATTTTGCTGGTGATTGTCTTGCGCTCCCCCTTTTTTTACTGCTAAAGCGCCTCAACCAAGGTCCGCCCGAAAGGCGGACTTTTTACTTTTCCCGGGAAATATGTCGTAATCCCGTTTTGCATGAATCCCTCTCGGGGGTATACACTACATATAAAGAGTATTTCTAAACACAGCTTCCATGCGCAAAAAGTTGGAGTGATGACGTTGTCCATCTGTATTATCGTTGAAGGCAAAAATGACCGCAGCAAGCTGCGGCGGCTTTTGAGCGAAGATGTGCGGATTTATTGCACATTCGGCACCCTGAACACCCTTAAGCTGGAGGCGCTGCGCAAAAAGATAAAGGATGACGAAGTTTATCTGTTCATGGATAACGACTCTTCCGGCAAAAAGATCCGCGGCGTTCTGAGGGATATCTTCCCGGACGCGGAGCAAATTTACACCCGCCGCGGTTATGCCGGAGTTGAGGGGACTCCCGACGAATATGTCATCGCCCAATTGGAAAAGGCCGGCCTGGAAGAATACATCCTGTATCCCCCGGCCAGCCCTTACTAGAAGCCGACATCCCGATCCTTTACTCTTTGGCCAGATCCGCCACGCCTTGAGCAATTTCGGCCGCGGTGGCTTCAGGACGGTAGATTTCCCGCAGGTTGCCGTCCCGGTCGACCAATCCGATCAGGTCCATATGGACAAAATTGCCGTCCTGGTCTTTATTGATTAGAATCTTAAATGAATTCATGGCGAGATCGATCGTCTTCTGCTGGTCTCCCCGCAGGAAGTACCAACCGGAGTAATCCGCTTTGAATTTGTCCCCGAAAGCTTTGATATTCTCCAGCGAATCTCTCTCAGGGTCAAAGGTGATGGAGACGATGGAGGCGTCCTTGCCGAACAGCCCCTTCTCCTTCAACTCATCCTGCACCTGACTGAGCCGGAAAGTGGTTATAGGGCACACGTCGGGGCAATTGGCGAAGAAAAAGTAGAACAGTCTTACCTTGCCATTGGTGTCTTCCAGCGTGACGGTCTTCCCGTCGACATTTTCCATGCTGAAGTTTTCCACCGGCCGGATGACCGGAAGCTTTGGCTTGGCGAATGCTTCCCAAAGGAGATATCCCGCCAGAACGATGCAAATCGCCAATAGAATCCAGGTCCATTTGTACTTCTTCAACAGGGTCATATCCGATCCTCCATTATAGCCGCACCGTATCCAAAATCATCACAATCAAGGCGATGGTCAGGTAATTTACCGAGAAAAGAAACACTTTCTTGGCCCAAATTTCATTGGCGCCTTCCTCTTTGGAGGAAATGCCCTTCAGCGCCATCAGCAGCCAAGCGGCGGACAAAGCTACCCCGATCACCAAAAACCATAATCCGGTGTAATCGAATACATACATCAAGATCGGGATCGGAATCAGCAATACCAAGTAAGGAATCATCTGCAGCTTCGTTCTCGGAATCCCTTTGACGACGGGAAGAAGCGGGAATCCCGCAGCCCGGTACTCCTCGACCCGGCGAATGCCCAATGCCCAAAAATGCGGCGGCTGCCACAAAAAAAGCAAGGCGAAGATCAGCAACGCGCCCAAATTCACGGTTCCGGTAGCGGCCACATAGCCGATCAATGGCGGCATCGCCCCGGAGATCGCGCCGATCGATGTGCTCCAGGTGGATGTACGTTTAAGCCATAAGGTATAAATAATAACGTAGACAAACATCCCCACGAGCCCGAAGGCCCCGGCCAAAAGACCGGAACAGGAGAATAATACCGCGGCTCCGATGACCCCTAAAATCACGGCGTACCAGAGAACGGTTCTCGGCGACAATTTTCCGATTGGGAGAGCGCGGTTTTTCGTCCGTGCCATTTTGGTATCCAAATCCCGGTCGAAATAGTTGTTAAACACGCAGGATGACGCCATGATCAAAACGGTTCCGACCAACGTCAAAACCAACTTTAAATAGTCCAATTGCCACTGCGATGCAAGCCAAAACCCGGCAAACACCGCGATCAGGTTGGAGCGCAGAATTCCCGGCTTGGTCAGCGCAACAAAATCTTTCCATGTTGCCGCTTCTCCGGGTGGCGTATTGCTCACAGACAGCGCCGCAGAATCCGCAGGTGCATGGTAACTGATTTGTTTATCCACTTGAAATTATGCCTCCTATAATTGAGATAGAGGTAAATATATATAAAAATTCATTAAAAATTCCGCAATTTCTTCCCTACGCTATAAACTTTATCATATCAAAATGCGAAAGTGTTTGACAATCGTTTGATCTTTGGGTGAATTTATGACAATTCGGTGACGCACAAAAAAATCCGGACAGATATCTGCCCGGATGATTTCCGTTACTTCATTATTCCGCCAAAAAACCCATTAGCTCCTGCACATCTCGCAGCGTCTTCTCCGCCATCTCCGCGGCCCGTTCGGCGCCTTGACGCAAAATGCTCCGTATCTCGCCGGATTCGCGAATGTCCCGATAGCGCTGCTGGATCGGTTCGAGCGTGCCGACGACCACCTCGGCCAAATCCTTTTTGAACGGTCCGTACATTTGCCCCTCGTAACGCAGCTCGACTTCCGGGATGCTCAAGCCGGAACATTGGCTGTAAATCGAAATGAGATTGCTGACCTCCGGCTTTTCCGCCGGATTGAATTTCACTTCCCGGCCGGAATCCGTCGTCGCCCGGCTGATCTTCTTGCGAATCACGTCCGGCTCATCCAGCATTCCAATATAGCTGCCCGCGTTCGGATTGCTCTTGCTCATTTTTTTCGACGCGTCGTCCAGCGACATGATCCGGGCCCCCACCTTGGGAATGTATGGTTCCGGAATCGTAAAGTAGTCGCCGTACCGGTGATTGAATCGGCCGGCCAAATCCCGGGTCAACTCCAGATGCTGCTTCTGATCCTCGCCTACGGGAATCAGATCCGCATTATATATGAGGATATCCGCGGCCATCAAAGACGGGTAGACGAACAAGCCAGCCCCTACGGAATCCTTCCCTTCCGATTTATCTTTAAACTGGGTCATTCGCTCCAGTTCCCCCATATAGGTGAGCGTCGTCAGCAACCATCCCAACTGGGCGTGTTGGCGCACGTGGGATTGCATGTACACGTTCGCTTTATTCGGATCAATCCCCGCCGCCAAATATAAAGCGGCTACCGATTCGGATTGCTCCCGCAAATCGGCCGGGTCTTGCGGAACAGTGATGGCATGGAGATCCACCACCATAAAGTTGCAGTCATATTCATCCTGCAAGGTGACAAAATTTTTCAACGCTCCGATATAATTGCCCAATGTCAATTTGCCGCTGGGCTGAATGCCGGAAAGCACTCTTTTCTTCATAATCAACCAACCTCCGTTATACATTGAAATAAAAACCTTCTCATCGTCGGCTTGCGTGGGTACGGACGCAAAAAAGCCCCACATCCGCAAGGGACGTGAGACCGTGGTGCCACCCTAATTCGCCGAAAATGTCACAAAACATTTCGCGGCCTTTCGATTCCGTAACGTGGAACAAACGGCCGGCATACTGGGAAAGTCCATTCAACGTTCTGCACGGCACTCAAGGGGCCATTCGGTACGGCATTTCCTCCGGTTCGCATCAACCACCGGCTTTCTGAAGGAAGCAAAACCTTACCTACTTGTCCCTGTCATCGCATTTACAATATTCACGCTTTGATATAAGATCATCATAATGCCCGGCAAAGTGCCATGTCAAATCCATTTTTCGTCCCAAAGAAAAAGTGTTATGATTAGTCTAGGCTTAGGGATACGATTATTATGTGGGAAAAGGAGCAACGATATGAAAAAAGTGACCAAAGGGCAATGGAACGGTTACGATACGTATATCTTACATAGCCGTGAACTTGAAGTCACACTGCTACCCCGACTCGGCAATAATGTCATTCGCATCTGGGACCACATCCAGCAGCGCGATGTGCTGCGTGGTCCGGAAGAAAGCGATCTTGATTTCTATTTGCAAAAACCATATCACTTCGGAATTCCGCTGCTGATTCCGCCCGGCCGTATCCGCCGTGGGCGGTTTACGTATGCCGGCGAGGAATTCCAATTTGACCGTAACACCGCAAACGACAACCATATCCACGGATTGCACCGTACGCAGGCTTGGCGTGTGAGCGATATCGACGAGGACGATGAAGGCTGCGCAATTACTACCGAATTCATCACCAGCGATGATGCGAACTGGATGAGACAGTTCCCCGTCCCGCTCAAGCTGGAAATGACGCTCCGGCTTCAGGGCTCCTCTTTAAAACAAACGTTTAAAGTAAGCCATCTGGGCGATCGGCCCGCCCCTTTCGGTTTGGGGCTGCACACCTGGTTTCTGCTGGACGGCGAGCCGGAACGGTGGAAGCTCACGCTCCCGGTATCGGGACTTTATACTTCGGATCAGGAATTAATTCCAACCGGAGAGACCGTTCAACTCGGCGAGCTCGAAGCGCTGAATGAAGGGTTGAATCTGAAAGGGACTAATTTCGACACTATGCTGCGCATTGGCGGCAAGCCGGTGGAAGCCGATTTAATCCGCAGTGACGGATACGGCCTCCGTTATTCCGCCGATCCTGAATATTTCAAGCATTGGGTTCTTTATACCAAAGGTGAAGCGGACCAATTTCTTTGCATTGAACCCTACACCTGGCTGCCGGATGCTCCGAATTCCGGTCTTTCCCCTTCCGAAACCGGATTGATCGATCTCCAACCGGGGGGACATCTTGAGTTAAACGTTCAACTGGATATGATCTATCCTACCGAAGAAGCTTAATATTGGGCTTTGAGCCGCCTCGTGATCTTCATGAGCGGCTCTTTTTGTTGTTTAAAGGAGAAATGCAATAATTTCCACTGCTCTAGTTTAGAGGTTTGCCGCATATTTTACGCTCCGAAAACCATACTAACATCACAAAGCCCGAAGGAGGTGACAAACATGGCACAAGGACGCGGCGGCAGCCGTAACAACCTTATCGTTCCTCAAGCAACTGCTGCTTTGCAACAATTGAAATTTGAGGCAGCTCAAGAATTGGGCGTGACGATCCCGCAAGACGGTTACTATGGAAACTACACTTCCCGTGAAACCGGTTCCCTTGGGGGTTACATCACCAAACGTCTGGTACAATTGGCAGAGCAGCAATTGTCGGGTCGTTCGAACCTGTAATCCGTAAATTTCCCTAGTGACCTATAGGGAGACAGGCGATCTGCCATAAGCAGGTCGCCTGTAGTGTTTTTTATGAAGACAAATCAGAGCGCTTATCTTGATATGTACCCGTGGCATTCTTGCGCGGATAACGCTGAATCATAAGATTAGCCATGTTGTAATTGGATTCCAGAACGGCGTCCACAACCACGGTATCCTGCTTAAGCGCAAAATCGTAGCTGATTTCGCCATGAGTCCAGTACTTTTTGTACTTCAAAGCTTCGATCGCCATCGTCCGGAAAGCTTGCCATTGGCTGGCCGAGAGTCCCTTGTCCTCCTCGGTCAATTTGCCGTTCCGACCCGCAATCGGATTATGCCGGATCCCGAATTTGCCGATGACGTTATTGCGAATTTGGATGAATACGGTCCCCGATGTCATTCCCCCCAACTCGGTCTCCAGTTCTTTAAAAACAAGATCCATCTGTCTAGCGAGTGAAAGCTGATCGGTGTTCAGCATATTCACCCTCCCTTCCTATAAAATTGCCTATTTAGTAATAGGACTTATGTCTCATTATATGTCATTCTTATGTATCGTTCAACAATAAACAACATATTTGGTTAAATATTGCTTGTTTATTGAATTCCGGTCCATCTCAATAAACGGGACGCTATCTTCAATACATCAAAGCGTGTGGTCAGCAACTTTTCGCCCATTTTACCATTGAGCATTTTAACAAGCCTGTCTTTTTGCCCGGTATCCAGCCTCTCGTATAACTTTCGTATAACCATTGAATTGTCATAAGACGCATGAATCGCCCGGGTCGCTTCTATGTAAGGGGTGCCGCCGCATAGATCTTCAGCCGCATAAATGCCCGACAAAATGGCGGGAAATTGTCCAAAACCAAACAACGGCATCACGCTGTCCAGGCAATTCCCGGTAAAAAAGGTGTTTCCGACTCTGGCTCTGCGGCACTGTCCCACCTTGTAGCCGTTGACTTCAAATTGATCCGTAACCTGCAGGTCCTGACCCAGATCCGTACAAACCCGGTCGAAAAACAACGCCCACTTCTCTTTCAATTCCAAACCATCATCATTAACCCCCTCGCGAAACGCAATGACAATATTGGCCAGTTTTTCGGTAAAAGGGAGTAGATAGCCGTATCCTTTAGGCGCAAAGCGGTCATCCAGCCAACTTATGACCCGATACCGCGAAAATTCTCCTTCTACGGTAGCGCCTTTTAAGGTAGCGGTAAAATCCGTCCTGAAATTGTGAACGGCCGCTGTGTAGGAAGGATCCCCGGTGGCTACCACCACATGGGTAAACTCCTTTAAGAGGTGCTCGTATGACTGCTCCGCATGAAAATGAATCTTCGACTTCACTTGCCGCGCCAACTGGTTTTCCCACGCGTCCTCCTGTCTGCCCCGATGATTGCAGAAGCCCAAGTTCCCCGTAAGCACGGCTTTTTCGTTGGCCGACCGAATCACAAATTCACTGATGTTCGAGGAGGGTTGGAGATAAATTTGATACCGGTCCGCCAAAAAAGCGATTTCGTCACGTATCGGCCGTGAAAAAACCGAAATCAGCGCTTCCATATTCGCAAAGCGATCTCCCGGGCAACTGCGCTTTTCAAACACCGTCGGAGATACGCCCATTTGCTCCAGCCGGATGGCGCAAGCCAGCCCGGACAACCCCGCCCCCATAACCGCCACCTTCATTGTATCGGCTCCGCTCCTTTGTTATGTTTAATGCCCAGTTCCTAGAATTCCCCTTGTCCAGCCGGTCTACACCTAAGCAAAGAGGACCGGCGTCATAGCACCGGTCCTCTTTGTGAATTGCAATGTTGTCACTCATTCCTTCGTTGCTTTATCCTCGTATACCACAACGGATTGGGATTCCGCCTCCCATTTCACTACAGCCCCGAGCGCCTCGCTTACAAAACGCGCAGGCACCAGCGTGCTGCCCGAGACAACTTGGGCAGGAACGTCAAGGGTTTGCTTTTTACCATTCACTGTAGCATTTTTCGAACCAACGACGAGCTTAACCGTAACCCCGTCCTTCGTTACCGTAATCGTTTGATCTTTCGGGCTCCAGATCACATCCGCCTTGAGCGACTCGGCGATCACTCTGAACGGCACGAGCGTGTTTCCGCTGCTCACAACCGGATTCACGCTGGATGCCGGCTCTTCACCGTTTACATAAAGCTTGACGCCCCGTTTACCCAACTTCTTATAAAATTTGCCGAGCTTTTTGTAGGAATCCAGGTTCGTCAAATCGGCCAAAATCGCTTCCTTCTGGACATAAACCGCATCGGTCACGCTGCCTTGACGATCCAGAAGGTCCGCCGCTTCGGACAAGGCGTCTTCCGCTTTAACGATTTTTTCCAACTTGGCTTTCATTTCATCGTTGAGCTGCGCTTCATACTTCGTCAGCAAAAGATCGGCGAGTACCGCCCCCGCGGGCTTGTCCTTGACGTTTTCTATCGCGCGAAGAAGTCCTTTGTAACCTTGGGGACCTTTGTTTTTGTATGTATCATCCGTAACCGAGGTCTTTTCGCCGGCTTTTTCCTTATCTTTACCCTTGTCTTCTTTATCTTTTCCTTGTTCCTTATCTTTCCCTTTGGATTTCTCTTCGGACGGAGTTACTGCTTCTTTCTTAGCTTTGCCCTCGGCACCCATTTCCGGCTTCTCCGGCTTGCCATCCTGTTTCGATTCCGCCTTGCTTGGCTCCGCGGCCGTCGTCTCCTTGTCCGGCCCCTTGCCGTTTCCCGACTTGGCTGAAGCGGCCCCGGCACTAACCAGACTGATTGCCAAAACACAGGAGAGTGCAACTAACCATTTTCTTGTCATACTGTCTGCCTCCTTATATGGGATATTCATCATCCTATATATCGGAAGACAGGAATCGGAACTTCAGAGCCAATTCCTTACAGTACAGTGAACCGGCGGACCTTATTACCCTGTTGCGGGACGAGAAATCGGGGATTGGCCCCGCTTTTATTCAAAATAAGACCCTAAAACGCCGCTATTTCACACCACTCAGCCAAATGCGACAAAATAGCGCCGCAAAATACCCCTATTCATCCGCACGGCAAAGGAAGTGGCCGCTGAGGCCGAATGAACGGGGGGAGACGAGAACACCGTTCATTCGACAGAAAGGACAAAGGCCGCCCCCGTCATCTCTTAAAAATGACATGGGGACGGCCTTTTTAAATAAACCGCAGACCTATTCGGTCAGCTTCAGGAACAGCTTGACGTCTTCAACCACAACATTGACGGCTTCCCGCCAGAAGTCCGGCTGCGTCAAATCAACGTTCAAATGTTTGGCCGCCAGTTCCTCCACCGTCATCCGTCCGGTATCCATCAGCAGCGCGTCATATTTATCGGCAAAGCCTTCCCCTTCGCGCGAAGCCAGGGCGTAAATGCCCGTGCTGAACAAATAACCGAACGTGTACGGATAATTATAGAATGGGACGTCCGTGATATAGAAATGCAGTTTGGACGCCCAGAAATGCGGGTGGTACTTGCCTAAAGCGTCCATATACGCTTCACGCTGCGCCTCTTCCATCAATTTACACAGCTGCTCCGGCTCCAGCAGCCCTTGCTTCCGTTTCTCATAGAAACGCGTTTCGAACAGGAAGCGGGCATGAATATTCATAAAGAAGGTAACGCCGTTGTTGATTTTGTCCGCCAGCAAAGCGATTTTTTCTTTTTCGCCCGCCGCATTCTTCACCAACGCATCGCCAACGATCATTTCCGCGAACGTCGAGGCGGTTTCGGCCACATTCATCGCGTACTCCTGGTTGAATTGCGGAAGCTCATCCATCAAATACTGATGGTAGGCATGCCCGAGTTCATGAGCCAATGTCGCCATATTCGATACGGTACCTCCGAAGGTCATAAAGATGCGCGTCTCCTGGCTAACCGGCAAAGAGGTGCAGAACCCGCCGGGCCGCTTTCCAGGACGATCCTCCGCTTCCACCCACCGCCGGTTAAACGCCTCGACCGAGAAATCCGCCAGCTTCGGACTGAATTTCCGGAATTGCTTCACGATTTCCGCCGCCGCTTCATCGTAAGTGATTTTGCCGGTCACCTCGCCCAGAGGCGCCTCCACATCGGTCCAGTTCAAGCGTTCCACGCCGAGCAGCTTCGCTTTCCGTTCCAGATAAGAGACGAGAACCGGCTTCGCCTCCTGAATAACCCGCCACATCGTATCCAGCGTCTCCCGGGACATGCGGTTGATATCCAGCGGTTCCTTCAGAATATCGTCCCAGCCGCGTTTCTCATACATCTTCAGACGGAAGCCCGCCAACCGGTTCAACGTATCCGCGCAGTAATCGGCAACCTGGCTCCAGGCCTCTTCCCACTTGTCAAATGTGGTCTCGCGGACATCGCGGTCCGGATCATCCAGCTTGTTGGCAGCCTGGCCCACGGACAGGAGCGCGCTTTCCCCGTGATCGTCCGTAAACGGTACGCCGACTTTGGCGACGATCGTATCGTAGTGTTGCCCCCAGCCGTGATAGCCGTCAACCGCCAATTCGGCCGCCAGGCTTTCCAGCTCCGGAGCAAGCTTCTCCCGGGCCGCTTGCCGCTTCTCGGAAAGAACGAACGAGATCGGAGAGATTTCCGTCCGCTCCATCCAAACGTTCCATACCGGATCTTCCGTCATCCGCAGCACGCTTTGAAACTGGGTCATCGCGTTTTCATACGCCGCCCGCAGGCCGGTGACTTTGGCGGCCAGTTGAACGGCTTTCTTGTCATGCTGATCCTGCGCGGCCAAACAGCCGACAAAGCTGTCCGCTTCCGTAATACGCGCGCTGGCGCTCTGCAGCCCCTCGATCACCTCGTCAAAAGTCCGGGTTTCCTCTACATTAGCCGGTGGGATCATGCTTATCAGCCGGTCATGCAAAGTCTTCAAGTCCTCGCCCAATTGATGGAGAAAACGCTGAAACTCCGCGGAAGACGATCCTCCCGGAAAAATGGAGTCAAGCTCCCATGTCGGATTAACCGGATTCTTCAATGGTTCCATAAATCTCGCCCTTTCCTCCCGCCTTATTGATGCGGGGTGGATTAAAAGTGTATAACTATAAGTACAAGTTCGCCCTGATCCAAGTTATTTATTAATGCAATAGGGTAAAAATCTCAAGGAGGTATTTCCATGAAGCCGCTGCAAATTTCACCGGAGACCGCGGTCAAACTGGCCGCCGAGCTCAAGGTCCCGATCGAGCATCTGATGCACATGCCCCAACATATACTACTGCAAAAAATCGCGGAGCTGGCGAAGCGGGACGCCGAAACGAATAAAAACAACGACCCGGGTCAACCGACATGATCCCTTTCGAAAAAACGCTGCCATACGACATTGTGATGGGGGATGTCTATGTACATGAGTGTCCATACTGCAGCAGCAGTAATGTCCTGCTTCCCATCAAGCCCAAGGATATTCTTCATGTCCGCGAGGGCAAGAAAAAACTGCTCGTATTTCCCTGCTGCGGCAACAAGGTCACCATCCTGGACAGCGATGCCGACTATTTGCTCACGGATACCGTGCTCCGCCGGTCCTGAGCCCGCCCGTCAAGCGGAACCGCGGGGCCGCTCAACCCCGCATTTCCTCGGGCAGATCCTGGCCTTTATTTAGCATTTCCTCGCGAAGCAGGGCCCACTGTTCTCTGCTGGCCCGAATCATCGCCGCATCCATAATCCGCTTATCGTTAATAACGCGGGAGAACCATTTGACCGCATCATTGTCATTCCCCGTCCGGCGGTGAAGCTCGCCGATGAGATACATCAGACGGGCGTCGCTTCCCTGCGTATCTTCATTTTCAAAAACGCGAATATAAGAGTCCAAGGAATACTTTAAAAATCGCTGCTCTTGTTCCTCATTTCCCTTATAACGGTATAACCAGGCGATATGATGCAATAGGCTCGCAATGATCCGATCCTTCTCCCCGATCGTCTGAGCACACAACAACCCCAGCTTGTATGCTTCAAGAGCCGCATCCCAGTCCCGGGCCCCGCCGTAGTCCCGGTGATTCATGCGCCGGCCGATCTGCTCTTTAAACTTGGTGCGCTGCTGTTCCGTGAGCTTCGGATTGAAGTTTTCCGTCGACGCAAACCCGCAGGACGGGCAGATGCGCACGACATAGTAATCCGGGTTCTCGTTGCGGTAATACCCGCAAAAGTCGGTATCGGTACGGACCGCCCGTTTAAAGCTAGGGCGCACACGCGAGGTAGAAAAACTGGCTTCACAATTGATACATTCCACCTTGATCTGGTAAAGCGGTTCTAACTCCACTGATTCCACAGGACTAACATCCTTTCATTTCCGACTAAAATAAACTTACTCCTCCGTCGTGTTGACAAAGTGAAATGCGGGGCCGGATAAGCGTTGAAGCACAAGGTCCCGCAGCGGTTTCTCCGCGCCGATTTCCTCCAGGGCGGCGGACATGCAGGCCAGCCAGGCTTCGGCCCGTTCCGGAGTCACGGGAAACGGAAGATGGCGCGCCCGCATCATCGGATGGCCAAAGGCATCCGAATACAGGGAAGGGCCGCCGAAAAACTGGCTCAAGAACATGTACTGTTTCTCCATCACAGGCCTAATGTCTTCGGGAAACAGCGGCCCCAGCAGGGGATCGGCTTGAACTTTCGGGTAAAAAGCCTCAACCAGCTTACGGATCGTTTCGGCCCCACCCAAATTGTCGTAGATGCTTAAACTTGGATTCACAGGCGATCTCCATCTTTCAATAATTTTAAACTGCACTCTAATTATACCAAATTCAGGTCAAAAAAAAATAAAAGCTCCCGAAAGGAGCTTCTACGTATTAGGTGACCTCTTCATTGAGGATGCTCAATAGCTGCGCCAATCCTCTTCACCGGAATGGACGAGAGAGGCGCGAATGACGTATACGAAGGCGCATACGAGAACACCGGCGACAAAACTCATATTCAACACTCCATCCATTATCGATTTATAGTCACATTTTATCATAAAGATGCAAAAAATACAGCCCCATTTGTAATCGCTTTCTTCGTTTTTTTGTGCTGTTTGTCCCGCTGGACTCATACAATTCACTATGATCTCAATGGGGGCGTTATTTTATGAATCCAAAGCGGTGGAGCGCTCCGCTCCTGCTATTTATGGCTGTTATTCTGGCAATAATGATGGTGGCTTATCCGCATGCCTCCTGGAAAGCGGGAGTCCGCGGGCTGGCAATTTGGTGGGACGTGCTGTTTCCGTCCCTGTTCCCCTTTTTCGTTATCTCCGAATTGATGCTGGGCTTTGGCATCGTCCACTTTCTCGGGAAACTATTGGACCCGCTGATGAAGCCACTGTTCCGCATTCCCGGCAGCGGGGGTTTCGTCGCGGCGATGGGATTCGCCTCCGGGTATCCGGTAAGCGCCAAGCTGGCGACCAAGCTGCGGGAGCAGCGGTTGGTGAGCCGCGTGGAAGGAGAACGTCTCGTTTCCTTCACCACCTCGTCCGATCCGATTTTTTTGATCGGCGCCGTCTCGATCGGTTTTTTCGGCGATCCCAAGCTCGCCGGCCTCCTCGCCGCGGCCCACTACGGCAGCGCCCTGCTGGTCGGATTGTTGATGCGCTTTTATGGGACCAAAGAAGGTCCTGAAGCGGCGGAAACCGCGACGAAACAGGCCCCCTCGTCCCGCTTCAGTCTGCGTGCCGCAGTGCGGGCGATGCATGAGGCCCGCCTGCAAGACGGGCGCAGCCTTGGCGAACTGCTGCGCCAGGCCGTGACCTCCTCGCTTCAGTTGATGACTGTTGTGGGGGGGCTGGTCGTATTTTTTTCCGTCATTTTGGAGGTGCTGACCGTCTCCGATATGATGAGCGCCTTTTATTCCGGTGTCCGGGCATTGCTGCCGGTAACCGGCCTGCCCTCGGAACTGGCGGAACCTTTGGTCGGCGGGATTTTTGAAGTGACGCTCGGAGCCAAAGCAGCCGCTTCCCCCGAAGGAGTTCCCTTGATGTACAAAGCCGCCGCCGCGGCCTTTATCCTTTCCTGGGGCGGTCTGTCGGTGCACGCCCAGGTTGCCAGTATTCTCAACGGAGCCGACCTTCGCTACCTCCCATTTCTGGTCGCCCGGTTAATCCACGCCGTTTTGTCCGCCATATTGGCCATCCTGCTCTGGAAGCCGCTTATGAGCTCGGCTCCGGTCCTTTTTCCCCTGGCTGTCACCGGAGGTTCAAGTCTTTCCGGTTGGAGCTCGCTGCCGGACAACATGCTGATATCCGCGGTGGTCCTCATCTCGTTGGTCATCCTATCGCTGCTGACCGCATGGCTTCGCCGGATGACCTCGGGAACGGGCGGCAAGCAAGGAAAATGAAAGATTGTGTTCTGTTTCGGAATTGATTATGATCGTTACAAAAGGAAAAATAAAGGAGCCTTTCATCTTGAGATATTACGTTCTGGACCGAGGAGATCAACTGTCCGTTGACTTAAGCGAATCCTTCCATAAGCTAGCGGCGGCGCAAGGCTTGCAACTGGATGCCGAATCTCCGGATATCGTCGTATCGATCGGCGGAGACGGCACCATGCTTCACGCTTTTCATACCTTCATCGACCGGATTCCATCCATCGCATTCGTAGGCGTACATACCGGCCATCTCGGCTTCTATGCCGATTGGAAAGCGGACGAGATTCCGGAACTGGTCCGGATGATGAGCAGCCATCAGGAGGAAGGGAAACTCACCCCGCGCATCGTGCGTTATCCTCTGGTGGACCTGGAAATCCGCAAAAAATCGGGAACGACCTCCTATGTCTGCCTCAATGAGTTCACGCTAAAAAGCGTCGACGGCACCGTCGTTGCCCAGGTCGATATCAATGACCACATGTTTGAAATGTTTCGCGGTGACGGGATCTGCGTATCGACTCCCTCGGGGAGCACGGCTTATAACAAGAGCCTTGGCGGAGCCATGATTCACCCTTCCATCGAAGCGCTGCAAATCTCGGAGATCGCTTCGATCAACAACCGGGTATTCCGAACGATGGGCTCGTCCCTCGTGCTGCCCAAGCATCATCATTGCGATATCTACTCGCGGAAGGAGCAAAATCTGGTGCTTACCGTCGATCATATCACCCTTCCCATGGATGATCTGATTTCCGTCCGCTGCCAAGTGGCGGCTCACAAGATCAGCTTCGTGCGTTATCGTCCCTTCCCTTTTTGGGAACGGGTCCGCAACGCTTTCCTGGGATGAATCCACAGCAAAGGACACTTTAACTATGAAATTGAACAAGCCCCACAAACTATGGCAAAAAGCGCTGGTCTCCCTGCTGGCCTTTCCGCTCCTGGCTCTGCCGCAAACGGCCGGGGCCGCCGCGGATCAGGCGGAGGCGGAGGCTGGCGCACAGGCTTCGGAACTGCAAGTGATCCAGGAGGTTTTGGACTACCTGGATACGTATAACATCGAGGGAGTAAAGAGGGAAGAACTGCTGGACAACGCCATTCGGGGGATGGTTTATTCCCTGGACGACCCCTACAGCGATTATTTCACGGCCGAGGAGCTGAAGGAATTTGAGAACAGCGTCAATCAGGAGTTTGTCGGGATTGGCGCAACGCTTCGTTTCTCCGGACACAAACTGTATGTCACCGACGTTCTTCCGGGTTCTCCGGCCGTAGCGTCCGGCCTTCAAAAAGGCGACGTCATCGCCAAAATCGACGGTGAGCCCGTAAGCGGAAACGAGGATATTCTGCGGATTCAAGGCGAAGAGAACACCAAAGTGGTTCTCGGCGTTACCCGTGGCGGCCAAGCGCTGAGCATCACCGTCACCCGCAATCCGGTCTCGCTTCCGGCGGTGACTGGAAGCTATCTGCCCTCGGGGCGGATCGGGTATATCGCCATCTCTTCTTTTTCCGAGAAAGGGGATAAGGAGTTTTCGGCCGAACTGGACAAGCTCCGCGACAAAGGAATAAGGTCCCTCGTCCTCGATCTGCGGGATAATCTCGGCGGTTATGTGGAGACGGCGGCGAATATCGCCAAGTATTTTATGAAGAGCGGAACGCTGATGTATACCTCCGGTCAGAACAATGAACTGGAAGCCGTTACGATCTCGGGCGGGCAGGACATCGGGATCCCGGTCGTCATTTTGACGAATGAGCTTACGGCGAGCGCATCCGAAATCTTGACCGGCGCTCTCCGGGACAACGGGATCGCGACGGTGGTCGGGACGAAAACGTACGGCAAAGCCCGGATCCAGAATGTGTTCAGCTTATCCAACGGCAGTTCCCTGAAGCTTACGGTCCAGCGGTATCTCACGCCAAACCGTGAAGACTTCAACCACGTCGGCCTCAACCCGGATATCGAAGTGAAGAATAACGCCGTCGCCCAGTTGATCACCGGCTTGTACAAAGGGGGAGCAAGAAGCCTCGAAATTAGCGGAAGCCCGGCCACTTTGAGTGTGAACGGCGTTTCTTTCCGCGGTTATATCGATTCCTTTAAAGACGGAAACAAGGTCTATGTACCCTCACGCATCATAGGCGCGCTGATGAAGGGAAATGTATCTTGGACTACAAGCGGCAGGAAACTGACCGTGGCGGACGGTAACGGAAAAGCGGCCGGATTTACGGTCGGAGCAGGGGACGTCAAGTTGATGAACGGCGAAACCTATGTGGAAATGCATAAGCTGGCGGGCAAGTTTCCGCGCTTAACGTGGTCCTATCAACAAGGCGGCATACAGTTATCTTACAACTAGAACGTTTGGCAACCCGAACTTATTTAGTTTATATGCCCAAACTATATTCAGTAAAAAAAACGGTTCCCCTATGACTCGGGAACCGTTTTTTCTTCGCTCGGCGCAGATTTGCCGTGAGCCTGTTCTTTCTGCGGATCCTTCACTTTGTGCAGCACAAAGTATTTGCATCCGAAGTTACAGTATTCGTTGATATAATCCGTAATCCCGGAAAAAGCCGTGTCCTTGTTCGCCTTCGGATGGTTGTCCCGCAGGAACCCTTTCAACCTCAGCTTCTCGTAGCCCCAATCGCCGATAATGTAATCATACCGGTCCAGCACTTCGCTGTATCTTTGCTTAAACGCTTCGGGGTCCCAGGCATCCTTGTAGTTCTGAATTAATTCGTATGTTCTGCCGCCGATTTGAATCAATGGCTTTCCCTCCTTCACCGCTTAACTGGATGCGGGCACACCTTCTTTATGATTCTTCGCCGATTTCACCTGTTCATGGGCATGATAGGAACTGCGGACCAGAGGCCCCGACTCCACATGGCTGAAGCCGCGCTTTAAGCCTTCCTCTTTCAGCTCCGCAAACTGCTCGGGCGTATAGTACTTCTCCACATGCAAATGCTGCGGGGACGGCTGCAGATACTGACCTATTGTCAGAATATCGCAGTCCACGGCCCGAAGATCGTCCATCGCCTGCAAGATCTCGTCCCAATTCTCCCCTACACCGAGCATAATGCTGGATTTGGTAGGGATGTCGGGCTTCATGGATTTGGCGCGCCGCAAAAGTTCAAGGGAGCGGCGATATTTCGCCTTTGCCCGAACCCGATCGGACAACCGTTCAACCGTCTCAATATTATGATTCAGGATGTCGGGCTTCGCCTCCATTACGGTGCGCAGCGCTTCCTCGTTCCCGAGAAAATCGGGAATCAACACCTCCACCGAGCAAAGCGGGAGACGCTCGCGAATGGCCGAGATCGTCTGTGCAAAGATCATGGCGCCTCCGTCATTGAGATCGTCCCTCGCCACGCTCGTTACGACACAGTGACGGAGGTTCATCTTCTCCGCGGCTTCCGCCACGCGTCCCGGCTCCTCCAAGTCCAGCTCGGTAGGCATCCCCGTATTGACGGCGCAAAACCGGCAAGCCCGGGTGCAAATGTCGCCCAGGATCATAAAGGTCGCGGTACGGTTGGCCCAGCATTCATAAATATTCGGACAACGCGCTTCCTCACAAACGGTATGTAAGGTTTTGGAGCGCATCATATTTTTAATATCCTGATAGTTATCGCCGGTGGTCAGCTTAATTCGAATCCAATCCGGTTTAGGTTCAATCACACGTTTAGACAAATCCGGAAACCTTCCTTCTTGTGGAATCAGCTATAGCGCCATTTATTATACCATGAATGGGCTGGAAATACCTACAGTAATACTGGAATAGTAATGGAATAAAAACACAGCGTTAGCCTCATCCTAAAGGACAGCCACTTTCATCGAAGGAGGAGATCTTCCTTGAAATCTGATAATTTGTCACGCAGCCGGACGATTCGCAGCGTCATTTGCGTACTGGTGCTGGCTCTGTTGTCCACGGCGCCCGGTTTCGGCGCCGCCGCGGCCGAGGCCCCGGGAACACCGGCCCCCCAAGGCGAGAAAAATGTGGATAAGCTGAGGCACAGCTTGTATCGGGAGATCGGCATGCTGACGCATATCCCCTGGTATTGGCTCGCGGCGATCGATCAATATGAACGGACGATTACGCCACGTAAAAAAGGGCAGCCGGAACCGTTAAAAAAACTGGTCGGGATCCGTTTCAAGGAGGCGTTCTGGGCAGGAGCGTTAAATCCCGACCTGGCCGACACGAATCCGGCTACGATCGAGCTGTTCGGTGGAATCGGCAAAGACGCGACGGCCGACGGAGAGGCAACGCCCGAAAATGACCGGGATGCCCTGTTCACGATGGCTACCTATTTGAACGGTTTCGGGTACGAAGAAGATGACTTTCGGATCGCCCTATGGCGTTACTACCAAAACGATTCCTCCGTGACACGCATCCGCCAGTTCGCCAAAATCTACCGTACGTTCGGTCGGGTCAACCTCTCGGACACCGCTTTCCCTCTGCCGGTAAAAGCCACTTACACTTACCGCGACACTTATGGGGACCGGCGCGGATGGGGCGGCCTGCGGATCCATGAAGGGACCGATCTGTTCGCCCCTTACGGCGTCCCGGTCCGCAGCGTCTGCTACGGGATTGTGGAAACCAAAGGCTGGAATCCCTATGGAGGTTGGCGCATCGGCATTCGGGACCTGAGCAACCGGTATCATTACTACGCACACCTCCAGGGCTATGAGAAAAATATCGAAGTTGGCGACCCGATCGAACCCGGAAAAACGGTCGGATGGGTGGGCAGCAGCGGCTACGGCCCTCCCGGCACCCAAGGCCGCTTCCCGCCGCATCTTCACTATGGCATTTACCGGGACACCGGGACGGCCGAATGGGCGTTCAATCCTTACCCGCTTCTTAGACAGTGGGAGCAGGCGGATCGCAAGCGGAAGCAGCGATAAGATCCGGATCAAACAGAAAATGGCGCCGCAGGAGTGGAAACCTGTGGCGCCATTTTATTTGGGTTTGCCGGTTCTTAACGGGAACCGTTTGGGTGTTCCGGGGATGACTCTCCGTTTATCTCCTCCCCCTTCGGAGAGGCATCGGACGGCGGATCCCCGGTTTGCGGGTCGGCCTCCTGGCGCCCATTCCCGGCGCCTTCTCCCTCGCCATGGCCCTCGGTCCCGTCGACGCCTCCTCCACCGGTTCCCGGAGCACCGCTGTCCGCTTCCGGGTCCGTTCCGTGCGCACCCGACTTTCCGGGCTGGGACGGCAACGCGATGCTCGGGGCTCCCCCCTGATCGCCTACCGGATTTCCCTTGCTGTCGTAGTAATACATCGGAACTTCTCCCACCACAAGCAGATAGGAGACCGGAATTTCCGTCTCCACAGCCTGCGGCTCCATGTCAAACGGAACGACAACGGCCAGCTCCGTGCGTACCCGCAAATAAACCTCTACCAGAATATTGTTAATTCCCGCGTCCTGCCGGCGGGTGTTCAAATCGACTTTCACATCGCCTTTGGGCTCGATCTTGATCGGGATACTTGGCCCGAACGAAGCCAGGATCGGACTGCCCAACGCCTGGCCGAGCGGAATGTGTTCCGAAAGACGGGCCACCTCGTCCAGCGTGTTCCGGACGGTATGAATCGTGTCCGACGTGATCCGCATATGGGCCGAATAGTTCAGCATGAAGCCCGAGACTTTTCCCGCTCCGTCCGTCTTCCAGTCGATCAGGTTGCCGACATGCTCCTCATTCGCAACCTGCGCCGTAATCGCCTCATTGATCGATTCCGTGGCGAGCTGCTTGACCCGGATTTTAGCCAAATGCATGATCGGCTCCCGCATATGACGCTCGACATAACTAAAAAACTGAAAAAAGACGAAGATCACGACAACGCCCGCGAGGAGCCACAGTTTTCGCCGGCTGATCGGCCTTCGGCTGCGCCCGCTGCTCCACCTTCTTACCCTCCGGTAACGCCATCCCCTTCTGAACCGCACCTTCATCCCCCCTGCCCTGTCCATGGGTGCCTTCAATACAGGGTATGCGCCTATCCGGAAAAAAAGAAGACCGGGCCTTTAAGCCTGTTCGGGGATTCCAGCACCCGCCGGATCATCATTAACGGACTAACAGACTCAGTAGCCGCTATTTTGGCAAAAAGCCTCTTTCCGGATTCTAACGGAACTCATAGCGCCTATCTCCCTCCATCGCCGTCCAAAGTGCGGTGCTACAAACAAATAACGGCTATGATTTCCGTTAGAGTTCGAAATCGGCCTTTTCGAGAGATATTGCGGCTATTGCTTCCGTTAGAAATTCTTCAGCCGCGGAAAAGTCTGTCAAACAGAAAAAGCCTGCGAATTCGCAGGCTTTTTCGTATGGAGCAGGTATCCGCTCTTTTCCGCTTCCTTCAGCTCTCCTCAGTTCTCCTCAGCCCTCCACGGCTTTCAGCTTGAACATCACGCTGGCATAATCGCCTTTCATTTCGGGAAGGGTCAGGCCAATTCCCATAAGCCGGTCGCCGGGCAGTACACCATCCGTGCCTTCGATCCGGTAATCGTAGTCAGGATGGAGACCTCGGAGGGCGAGCCGCCGGTCCGGAGTGTTAGGCTCGGCCAGCACCCGGAAATAGAAGGCCAGCGCTTCCTTCCGGTCGGCGGACACGAACATCCACGCGGATTCGCCGCCTTCAAACGGGCTCAGCAGCCGGTAGAGATCGCCCTGTTGAACCAATGAGCGAATCTCCTTGTAGGCCCGGACCTGTTCCTTCACGATGTCCTTCTCCTCATCCGTAAACTTCGTCAAATCCAACTCATAGCCGAAGTTGCCGGACATCGCCACATCACCGCGCATTTTCAGCGAGGTCATCCGCCCGACCTGATGGTTCGGCACCGCGGAAACATGGGCCCCGATCGAGCTGATCGGATAGACCAGGCTGGTGCCGTACTGGATCTTGAGCCGCTCGACCGCATCGGTGTTATCGCTGGTCCAGGTTTGCGGCATGTAATACATCATGCCCGGATCAAACCGGCCGCCGCCGCTCGAGCAGTTCTCGAACAAAATGTGCGGGAACTCGGACGTCAGCCGCTCAAGCAGTTCGTACAGCCCCAGCACATAGCGGTGGGCGATCTCGGCCTGATGCTCCGGCGGGCTCTGTACGGAACCGATTTCCGTCAAATAACGGTTCATATCCCATTTGATGTAGGAGACCGGTACCGTGCTGAATATGCCGCTCAGCGTGTTGTAGATATATTCCCGCACATCCGCGCGCGAAAAATCAAGCACAAGCTGCCACCGCGCCTCCGAACGGCGCCGGCCTTCGACGTGAAGGCACCAGTCCGGATGCTGGCGGTACAGGTCGCTGTCCGGCGAGATCATCTCCGGCTCCACCCATAATCCGAACTGCATATCCAGCGCCTTGACCTGATTTGCAAGATCGGTCAGGCCGCCGGGAAGCTTGCGGAGGTCGGGCGTCCAGTCGCCGAGGGAAGATCTGTCGTTGTCCCGCTTGCCGAACCAACCGTCGTCGAGCACGAAGAGCTCGATGCCCAATTCGGCGCCCGCCCGTGCAATCGCAACGATCTTGTCCGTGTTGAAATCGAAGTAGGTCCCTTCCCAGTTGTTGACCAGGATCGGCCGTTCCCGGTCACGATGCGCGCCGCGGCTCAACCGGGTCCGGTACAAACGGTGATACGTTCTCGACATGGCTCCGAGCCCGGCCTGCGAATAGACCATCACGGCCTCCGGAGTTTGGAAGGATTGTCCCGGTTTCAAAATCCAGTTGAAATCAAACGGATTCAGCCCGATGGACAACCGCGTGCTCTTGAAGGGGTCCACTTCGGCCTGGGCCGCGAAGTTGCCGCTGTATACCAGGCTCAGGCTGTACACCTTGCCGTGCTCTTCCCCTGCGCCCGGCTCCGCCAGCGCGACAAACGGGTTCAACTGATGCCCGCTGACCCCCCGTCTGCTCTCGATGACCGTTCCTCCGGGTCCGAGCGGACGACGCTCCATGTGCGCTTCCCGGGCCCAAGTGCCGGCCAGGTAGATCATGTCGAAGTCGGAGCGAGGCAAATCGACACTGGCGCTCAGCGCCCGCATCAATTGAAGAGTGTCCAACCCGGAATTGATGATCCGCGCCGACCGGGTTACCGCGTCGGAATGTTTAAATACGGTATAGCTCAAGAACACCGTGAGGCCGCTGTATTCGTCTTTCAACTCCAACTCCAGCGTTTCGGCCTCCTCCTCGCTTTCGGCATAAACCGCTGGCAGCCCTTCAAGCTGTGGCTTACCGCCGAGAATCCGGTGTCCCTGATACTTCAGCTCCGTAATCCGGGAACCGTCCTCGAGCCGGACCTGATACGCCGGGTGGCGGAAATCCCCCGACCCGTACTGCGGGTACTCCTGTGGAAGCCGGTCCAGCGCAAGATTGCCGTCCAAATTAATGAAGCTTTGCGGGCGGTCCGTTATGCGCAGTTTTTGCCCCCAATACGCATGTGCGGGATAGCCGTTCACAATTTGCAAGATATAGCTCATATTCTCCGATTGGAGATGAAAGATTTGTTCCTCTTCATGATAATGAATCGCCATAATAATCCCCTTTTCGACAAAATTCATAACCTTATCGTACTATCCCCATCATAAGTCCGACCGTCTAAAGGCGTAAATGGAACATCGCTATACAAATATGGCATAATCATAGATTATTGTGAAAATGCACTGAAAATCGACTATTATATATGGTATCGTACTAGAATTGAACCAAGCAATAAGGAGGCGTCCCCTTTGATCGAATACCTGACGTTCAACCCGTCCTTTACCGATCTGCATCTGACCCAGTACGGAATCGAGAAATGCTGTCCGTTTCATGACTTCGGGCCCGCGATCCGGGATTATTATCTTTTGCATTTCGTTCTGGGAGGAAAGGGCCGGTTTGAAACCCGCGAACGCAGCTATGCATTGGAGCGGGGCCAAGCCTTCCTCATCTTCCCCGGGGAAGTGACTTACTATCTGGCCGACGGGGAACATCCGTGGAAATACGTCTGGGTCGGATTCCATGGAACCCAGGCGGAGGCCTATTTGCACGAAGCGGGTCTTACCGTGGAATCTCCGATTCTAAACCGATTTGATCCGGAACTGGTCGAAAAGCAAATCCTTCAGATGCACGAATCCAAAGGGATGGAACGCGGACGCGATTTGCGGCGGACCGCGCTTCTGTACTCGCTGTTCTCCCATATGGCCGAAGCCAATCCCGAACCTTCTTCCGTTCCGGGAAGAAAAAACCGGCAGGATCAGTATGTGCAAAAGGTGACCGATTTTATCGAGACAAACTACGCCAACAAAATCAGTATCTCGCAAATCGCCGATTACGTCGGCCTGGACAGGAGCTACCTGTGCGCCGTGTTTAAAGCGCGGATGGGCGCCAGCGTCCAGGAACACCTGATCCGCTATAGAATCAACAAAGCCTGCAGCCTAATGAGCAACCGATTGTTGACGATCGGCGACATTGCCAGGTCCGTCGGTTATGAGGATCCGCTGCTGTTCTCCAAAATGTTCAAAAAGGAAAAAGGGCTCTCCCCCAAGCAATACCGCAGTTCCAATACGGATGCTTCAAGGTAGACCCCTTCGCTTTAATTCCATTTAGGCTTGAATACTTCTTCCGGCCACCAGCACCTCATAAGGGCCGAGCGCCCATGGTTGGCTCAGGTCGGCTTCACGGCTGACGGCCTGCCAGTCCGCACCGAGCAGCAAAACGGCCGAGGAAGCGGCGTTATAGTTCTGGATGAAAATATACTCCACCTTGTCATTGGACCGGGCGGCCGCATATACTCCCTCGGGCAGCGCAACCTTGACCGGCCTGTACAGCCCGAGCGATTCGGAGAGATCCGAGTAAAAATCGTCGTAAAACCGGTCCTCGAAATGGCTGGCGATATAATACGCAAGGCCGCTGCCGAAATGATTCCGCGTCACCGCCGCTCTGCCGGCATAGAAATCCGCGTCAAAAACCATCAGCGTCTCGGCCCCTTCCAGATGGAGCAGGTCGCAAAGCTTGCCGCAGGAATAGGTTCCCCGCAAAGCTCCGCCGGTTTCTTTGCTGTACGGATGGACCACGCTGCCGTTGTTTAGTTCGTGATCATACAGTCCGTCGGTCTCTTCGCTGACAACCCCGACCACATCGGTCAACCGGTAAGGAGCTTTCCCTTGGAAAACCAAGTCGTTCTCGTTTACGATCCCGCTCCAATAGGTCATGACGAGTACGCCGCCCTGCTCAACGAAAGAGCGGAGCTTCAGTTCAAAGTCCGCACGTAGCATATAAATCATAGGCGCGATCAGCAGTTTATACCCACCGATGTCGCTCTCCATATCCACAAAATCCGTCGTAATGCCCCGCTTGAGGAGCGCCCGGTAATGAGCCTGCACTTCCTCAATATAACCCATACCTACATTCCGTGGGCCTTGCGAGTCTTCGATCGCCCATTTGTTTTCCCAATCGTACACGATAGCCGCTTCCGCCTTCGGCACCGTTCCGGCTACTTCGGACAGGCTGCCGAGCAATCGGCCCAAATCCGCGACCTCTTCAAAAACTCTCGTGTCCGCGCTGCCGTCATGAGACACGACCGCCCCGTGAAATTTCTCGCTGGAGCCACGGCTTTTGCGCCATTGAAAATACTGAACGGAATTCGATCCATGGGCCACCGCTTGCAGGGAGGAGAGCTTATGCATCCCCGGCTTCTTCAGTTTCGATACGCTCTGCCAATTGGTCATGCTGGGTGAGCTTTCCATCAGCAGGAAAGGCGCTTTTTTGATCGATCGCATCAGGTCGTGATTCATGGCCGTGTCCACGGCAATCTCGATATCCGGTTTCTTGTGCCAGGTCGGATAGTTGTCCCAGGACACGATATCTACCGCATCCTTGAACTTGAAATAGTTCAGCCCGTTGTAATAGTACATAAAATTGGTCGTCGCCGGGAGTTCCGGACGGAACGCCTTCACCGCGGCGATTTCATGCTGCATGAAATCCAGCGTCTGATCCGTGACAAACCTCCGCCAATCCAGGTTCATGCCATGGACCGCATTCTCCCCGTGAGGAGCGGGCGACTCGATTTGCGACCAGTCGGTATAAGTGTGGCTCCAGAACGTGGTCCACCACTGTTCGTTCAGGTTTTCAAGAGTGCCGTACTTACGCTGCAGCCACTGCCTGAAAGCCTCCTGGCATAAATCGCAGTGGCAGTCTCCGCCGTATTCATTAGAGATATGCCACAGCTTAACCGCCGGATGATGGCCGTAACGCTTGGCAAGCTCTCCATTGATCCGCTTGATCTTCTCCCGGTAAACGGGCGATGTAAAGCAGTGGTTATGCCGCGCTCCGAACAAGTTGCGACGGCGGTCCGCCGAGACCCTGAGGACCTCGGGGTACTTCTGCGCCAGCCAAGCGGGCCTTGCGCCGGAAGGCGTGGCCAGAAACACGGAGATTCCGTTTCCGTGCAGGGAATCGAGAATCCCGTCCAGCCAATCCCACCGGTAGCTGCCTTCCTCGGGCTCCAAGGCGGCCCAGGAGAAGATCCCCACGGACATCACATTGCAGCCCGCTTTTTTCATATATTCGATGTCCTGCTTCAGCACTTCCGGATATTTCAGCCATTGCTCCGGATTATAATCGGCCCCATGCAAAAGCCGCTCGTTAAAATATGCGCTCATCTTAAACCTCCGTTCTTATTTGACCGAACCGAGCATTCCTTGCACGAATTGCTTCTGCAGCAGGAAGAAGATCGCGACCGTCGGAAGCGTCGTCACCACAATGGCCACCATGATGATCCCGTAGTCCGGATTATAAGAGGAGGCCAGCGAGGAAACGATCAGCGGCAGCGTCTTTTTCTCCTGGGTTTGCAGCGCAATGAGCGGCCAGAGGAAATTGTTCCAGTTATTCATAAAGGTGATGATGGCCGCCGCCGCATAGGTCGGTTTCATCGTCGGCATGTAGACGCGCGTAAACAGACGCCACTCGTTTAGGCCGTCGACCCGTCCCGCTTGCAGCAGTTCGCGCGGAAACGACTTCGTATTTTGCATAAAGAAGAAGATCATAAACGCCGTTGTAATCGTCGGCAGAATGACGGCCGTCGGCGAGTTCAGCAGCCCCATCCGGCTGAACATCCGGAACAGCGGAATCATTATGGCCGCAAACGGCATCATCATGGAGAGCATCAGCAGACCGAACAACCGGTCCTTGCCCCGTGACCGATAAATTTCAAAGCCATATCCGGCCATGGAGCTAAGAATGAGCGTGAACAGCGTGCCGACGACAGCGATTAACGCCGAGTTCCAAAACGCCGTTCCCAGCGTGGTCATCTCCAGCAGCTTGGTGATATTGTCCGAAAGCATCGAACCGAAGCTGAATTTGCCTTTGACAATGTCGGAGGAACTGTTCGTCATGCCGATCAGCATCCAGAGAAACGGAAACAAAGAGATCGCGGACACGATCATTAGAAACAGGTGAATCCCCAGCGCGCTGGCTTTCTTCATTTCTTCTCCCCTCCTACCTTGAGCTGGAAGAACGCAAGCACGGCGACCATGATGACGATCGCGTAAGACACCGTAGCCGCATAGCCGAAGTTCGGCGTATAGACAAACGACAGATTGTAAATGTATTGGGAGATGGTCATCGTCGCATTCCCGGGACCCCCGTTGGTGATATTGACGACCTCATCAAACAGCTGCAGCGTCCCGTTCGTGGAAATAATCGCCGTAAACAAAATGATCGGCTTGAGCATCGGAACCGTGATGGCAAAGAACTGTCTGGTCTTGGAAGCCCCGTCGATCGAAGCGGCTTCGTAAACACTCGGATCGATATTTTGCATCGCGGATAAATAAAAGATCATATTATAGCCGGTCCACCGCCAGGTAATCGCAGCAATAATGACGACGCGCGCCCATACGGGATCCATGAGCCAGGCGATCGGCTCATTAATGAGATGGACCGACATCAGCATCTTGTTCAGAATCCCGTCCACGGCAAAGATGCTTTTGAACAAAACCGCATAGGAAACCAGCGACGTTACGCAGGGAAGAAAGATCGCCGTACGATAAAACCCTTTAAGACGAAGCTTCGGCATATTCAGAAAATACGCGATCACCAATCCCAAAAACAACATGATCGGCACCTGGACGACCAGGTAGAGCAGCGTGTTTAAGAGCGCCTGCTTGAACATCGGATCCGAGAACAGTCTCGCGTAATTGCTCAGTCCGATAAAACTGGTGACATTTCCTTTTCCCGATTGAAACGAAAGGATTAGAGACTGGATCATCGGATAAAAGCTGAACAAGACAATGATAGCGGAGGGCAGCAGCACAAACTGCCACCCCATGAAAGTTGATTTCGTCGATTTACTGCCCATAAGTCACCTGCACCTCGATTGGATTTATTGCACCTGCTGCTCAAACAATCTTTGGATGTTGAACAGGCTGTCCTTCAGGTCTGCTCCGTTCAATATATTGGGCAGTTCGTTCTTCAGGGCATCCTTGGCCTCTTGCGTATAGGTTCCCAAGCTGATTCCCGGCACTTGTTTCGACCACTCGGTGAAATCTTTATAGATCGCTTGCCCGCCGAAAAACTCCGATTGCTGGCCGTACGCTGCGCTGGAGAATGCGGGAATGTAAGAACCTACGCCGCCGTTCTCTTTCAGGAAGCGCTCGTAGAATTCACTGCTTCCGCCAATCGTTTTGGCCAGGAAGTCGATCGCCAAATCCTTGTTGGCCGAACCTTCAAGGACAAACCAGCTCGATCCGCCTTCATTGGACGCGTTAACCGCACCTTCGACATTCAGTCTAGGAATCGGAGCCACGCCCCACTTACCGCTTTGATCCTTGGCATCCATAATCGAAGCCACCTGCCATACCCCGGAAACGACCGTGGCGACGTCGCCCGAGTTAAAGCTGCCGACAAATTCGCTCCATCCGGTGACCGGCTTGGCGATCCCGGAATCGGAAATCGCTTTATATACCCGAAGCGTTTCCGCCATAACCGGGTTGTCTACGAAATTCCCCTTGTTATCCGGGGTAATGTACCAGGAGCCGCCGGACTGCAGCAAAATGGAGGTCAGCGCTTCATCGTTCGGGTTGATCGTGGACATGTATTTTCCCGTTTTTTCCTTAACCACTTTCCCGATTTCGATATAGCGGTCCCAGGTGATGTTCTCCAGGTCCTCCGCTTTGAAGCTGGCCTGTTCCAAATAATCGGTGCGGTAGAACATGCCGGTCACGCCGATATCGAACGGGACGCCATAAATTTTGTCATCGATGCGCAGCGCGTCCACTTTGTAGGGAGAAAACTGGCTGTAGTCCACTTTGTCCGTGAAATCGGCAAACGTATTCGGATAAGCGGTTACATATTTTTGAATGTTCGGATCGTTAACCAAAATAATATCCGGAAGCCCGTCCTTTACGCCTGCCGCCAAATTCGTATTCAGCTTCTGCTCCAGATCGGTTTTGGCCATATCCACCACTTCAAGCTGGAAATCCGGGTGTTCTTTCTTGTACAGTTCCTCGGCGATTTTCAACGCCGCGCCGTTAAAGGAAGGATCCCAGGCCCAGGCAACCACCTTTTTGGAGGCGGATTTTCCTTCGCTTCCCTCCGCGCCTTCGGCGGATTCCGACTTGGCGGACCCGCACGCCGCGAGCAGCGAAGCCGTCAGAGAGACGAGCATAAGAACGGAAAGCCATTTTTTCAATGTGTACAACCCCTTTTGTGTTATTTGTGAAAGCGCTTCATGGATTTCGATATTCATTTTAGATAATCCGGACTCCGAAGTATAATAATAATTAGTTTAATATTAGCAGGAATTTTGGTTGTCTCCCGGCCCGCTCCGCCGCCGCTAGTAAAAATTATGGAGGATAGCAAATATTTTTGCAGATATTTTACTAGTCGCCCCTTCCATACCTTTATGCATTAATATTGAGATAGGATGGGGTTAAAGAAACCCGCAGCGAGGTGTGAAAATATGGAACAGCGCTCCAAAAACTTCAGAGTGATGATTGTCGATGATGAAGCGATCCTGCGAACGGGACTGCTGCATCTGTGCCATTGGAGCGATCACGGAATTGATATTGTCGCCCAGGCCTCAAACGGCCAGGAAGCGCTTCAACTGATCGAAGCGGCTCGTCCGCATGTGGTCATTACGGATATCGTCATGCCGCTGATGGACGGCGTAGAATTTACGAAAGCGATGAAATCGCGGTATCCCGGGATTAAACTCATCGTATTGAGCAGTTACAGCGAATTCAGTTATGTCCGCGAGGTCTTCAAATACGGGGTGACCGACTATTTGCTGAAGCCAAAGGTTTCCGCGCCCGAGCTCATTTCCCTGATTCAGGGCCTGTGCAGCGAATTGGAGTGGAAGGATAAAGCCCCTGCTGCCGAAACCCAGGACATTGCGCTGGCTCTCGGTCAATGGCTGGATCATGATCTCCCCCAGGAAGAGATGGACGAGGAACTGCGGGGTCAACTCTCCCGGCACTTCCCATCGCGATTCTATCGCTTGGCCTTGGCGGATATCGGCCTGCTGCTGAACAGAACGAAATGGACTCAGAGCCAAGTGGAGCAGGTCATCCTCCAAAATGCGGCGGACCAATTGTCCGGTCTTGCTTATACGGTCGTGTTCCTGAAAAACGAAGTGCTGCTTCTTATCAACTACGACGTACAGGACGCCGGGGAGGCGCTCGCTTCGTTTGCCGGCTTTACGCGGCATGTTAAAGCCTCGTTGAACTTTGTCTCCTTCCTTCAATCGGAAGCCTTCGAAGACATCCGGCAAACCGCAAAGGAACGCGAACGGCTGCTTCCCCGCCTGGGCAAACTGATTTATTTTCCCGACACCACCCTCGTTTCGGAAACTCGGGTTATAGAGCATAACGACGACAGCGCGTCCTTCGACCAGACCGCGTTTCTAACCGCGCTGCGCATGCTTGCGTTGGACGAAGCCATCCGTCAATTGAAAGCGCTCTTAGCCGGGATTTCGTCGGCTCAGTCCTATAACGAATACAGCTTAAAGCTGCTGTGTCAGAACCTCGTTTATAACGCGCTGACCTCGCTCGAGCAGATGAACCAGCCCGTCATGGAACTGGGAGCTTCCAAACTGAAGCTGTTTAAGCGGATCGATTTGGCTTTTGACATTCGTGAACTGGAGGAGGTCCTGCTTCAATTCCTGCAAGCGCTTAAAGGCGTAATCCGGTCCGCGGATCCGTCGCAAACCGCGATCCTGCAAAAGATTTACGATTACGTGAACGAGAATTTCGAGAAGGACATTTCCCTGGCGGAAATGGCGAACGCGCTCCATTTGAATTACAGTTACTTGTCCTCGTACTTCAAGCAGCGCACCGGGGAGAACCTGACCTCGTACATCAACCGGGTACGCACCGGGAAGGCCAAGGAACTTCTGTTTAACCATGAGTTGTCGATCTCCGAGGTGAGCCGGTTAACCGGTTTTTCGGAGCATAATTACTTCTCTAAAGTGTTTAAAAAAATGACGGGAATGACTCCGGCGGAGTATCGGAACCATATTTTCCAGTAAAGACAGGTGGCCCCATGCTGAAAAAGAACAGCATATTCATCAAAATGTTGATTCTGATGCTCTCCGGCATTTTGGTCATTTCTCTGCTGCTGATGATCGCCTCTTCCACGATCGCGGAACGCATTTTATTAAAGCAGGTTGTAAGGAGCGCTTCAGCCAATATGAACCTGGTCAAAGAGGATTTGCTGAGCTATAACGAACAAGTCGTAGGCGCCATGCTACAGATCAACAGCAGCAGCGAATTCAAAAACTACATCACCAAGCCGGCCGATACGCCTTTGCAGCAAATTAATCTGGTCCTTTCGCTCGGCAAGTATATCGATCTTTACAAAGACTATTTAAGTCCGGAAAAATCGCATATCATCGTCTCCGGGCTGCCGGGCGAAGGGGGGCGTCATTACTCCAGCAATGCGCTCAAATGGGACAAGATTCCCCAGGATATCGTCTCCAAATATATGACGGTCGACGGGGCGATTCCGAACCGCATTCTGTATCACAGCAGCCCGGATTTGTTCGTGGAATCCGTTCCTTACGACAATTTTATTTTTGCCACCAAGCCTCTCGTTGACAGCGGTACAGGCTGGATGTACGGATATGCGGCAGTGGTGATGGATGAATTGAATATTTTTCGAAAATACAGCCCTTATGTATCCGAAGGCATTCATATTTCCCTCATTTCGGCGGACGGCACCATTCTCTCCAGCAGCGAAAGGAGCATGATCAGCAAAAAGGACGACTCGCTGCTCGCTGTAGCGCTGGAGACCGTCAAGCACAAGGACGGGGTGCGGGCGCAATCCCGGCAGAAGCAAACCTATATTTCCTATTATCTGCCGGAATTCAACGCTTATTTGCTGGAGGAAATCAACCAGCTCAAGGCCTTCGCGCCGCTATACAGCATCTCGTCCGAAATTTTGAAAGCCGTCAGCGCCGTGCTGGTCCTCACCCTGATTTTTGTTTATTTCATGAGCCGGCGGATTACCCGTCCGCTGAACAAGCTGGTCAAAACGATGCAGACGAACAAGGGGGACAATCTTAAGCTGCACCCCCTCCAGGAGGACGGGAGCTATGAAACCAACGTGCTGACCAAAGCGTATAACCGGATGATCAAAGAGATCGACCGCTACACCGAAAAACTGCTCTACGAGCAGCAGGAACGACGAAAGGCCGATTTGAACGCGCTGCAAATGCAGATCAATCCTCATTTTTTGTACAACACGTTAAGCTCCATCAAGTACTTGGCAAAAATGCAGCGCTCCGACCAGGTGGATCTAACGATCGACAGCCTGATCTCCATGCTGCAAAGCACGCTGGGCTCCACGGAGGATAGGGTTACCGTCGAAACCGAAATCGAGACACTGAAGCACTATGTGTTTATTAATCAGATCAGGTACGGCGATCAAATCCGGGTTCATTATGAAATTGCCGCGGACTGCCGCCGGCTTCTCGTTCCGAAGCTGGTGATTCAGCCGTTCGTGGAAAATGCCTTTTTCCACGCCTTCCCCGGCTCCTCCAGCGGAAATATTCATATCTATATCCGCAGGCAGGAAGAGGATCTGAAGATTGAAATCATGGATAACGGAGTCGGGATGTCGGCGGTCCCCGCGCAGATCCGCGACCGTAAAAAACACAGGTTGTCGGGAATCGGAGTTTCGAACGTCCACAGCCGGATTCAGCTGTTATTCGGTCCCCGTTACGGGGTCCGCATTCAAAGTGAGGAAGGGTATGGAACGGCCGTGATGATCACGGTTCCGGCGATAGATCAAATGGAGGGCGCGGAGGAACGGGCGGCGGAAACCGGGTAAAAAGAACAAAGGCTGCCCTGCGGGCAGCCTTGTTTGAGCTTTCTTATTGGCTTTCGCCTTACTTCCACCACGTATCGAACGGCGTTACCGGAAGCTCGCGCTTATGCTGGGTTACACGGTAACGCTTCTCGATGTTCTCCTTCGCCTTCGGATCAACCTCGTTCCCCGTCAGGTACTTGTCGAGAATCTCGTAGGTCATGCCGAGCTCGGTTTCATCGGCTTGCTGCGGTTTGTTGTCCAGCAGATCGGCGGTCGGCGTTTTCAGATACAAGCGTTCCGGAGCGCCTAACTCCTTCAGAAGCTCGCGCCCCTGGCTTTTCGTCAAGCCCGAAAGCGGCAAAATATCGGCACCGCCATCCCCGAATTTGGTAAAGAAGCCGGTGACCGCCTCCGCCGCGTGATCCGTACCGATGACCAGGCAGCCCTTGGCCCCGGCAATGGCGTACTGGGCAATCATTCGCATGCGAGCTTTTGCGTTGCCCTTGTTGAAATCCGACAGGTTTTCGCCCACGGATTGCTCAAACTGTTCGGCAACGGCCTCCACCGGCTCCAGAATGTTATACACCAGGGAATGGTCCGGGCGGATGAATTCCAACGCCGCTTGAGCGTCGGATTCATCCTTCTGCACCCCGTACGGCAGCCGAACGGCGTAGAAAGCGGCGTCCCGTCCTTCGGCGCGCAGCTCCTCGGCCGCCAGCTGGGCCAGCCGTCCCGCCAGCGTGGAATCCTGCCCGCCGCTGATCCCCAGGACAAAGCCTTTGGCGCCGGCATTAATGCAATAGGCCTTTAAAAAGTCGATGCGAATGCGGATCTCCTCCCGCGGATCGACCCCCGGCTTTACTTTTAACGTTTCAATGATTTGCTGCTGCGTATTCATCTGGTTTGCCCCTTCCTATTGGTATAATCGATGCTCTATTATATAATTGTAACAGCTCTCGGGAACGAGGTAGCGCGGCTCCCCGCCCCGCCGCAGCTCATCCCGGATATAACTGGAACTGATCTCCATCGCCAGGCCCTTGTCGATCAAATGAAAGGTCTGTCCATCGTCGGCATTGCGGAGAATGGGCGACCGGCTGATGGCCGACAGCATGTTGATGCCGTCCCTGGCCATGACGATGAACTTGTTCTCGGCAATCAGTTCCTCGGACTTCTTCCATTTCCCTTCTCCGATGTCCAACAGCAGGTCGGCTCCCATGATAAAGTACACCTCATCCTCCGGATACGCGGCCTTGAAATGCTGGAGCGTCATGTAGGTCGCGATTTCCCAACCGGCCTGCTTCATTTCGTAGTCATCGGCCACGAACTTTCCGTTTCCGGCGATCGCCAGCAAAATCATGTTCCACCGGTGCTCATCGCTGATGTGCATCGTCTTGTCGGGCCGCTTGTTCGAACAGGGCAGGAAAATCACTTTATCCAGCCTGCAGCGGTGGGCGACGGTGCTTGCGGTCCAAAGATGGACGTTCGTGATCGGATCGAAGGAAGACCCGTAAATTCCGATTTTCCCCATGGCCGCCTCCTCAGGATTCGATCCGATCGTTGATTTTTTGACGGATTTCCTCAATCAGCCTCATCTTATTGTCCCAGCATGCCTGGCTCAAATCGACCGGATACTCCGCCGGATTGAGCAGCCGCTTGTATTCATCCCACAACACATGCAAATTGTCCGCATGAAACTCCCGGATTTCCCGGAGCGTAGGGACCTCGTAGACCAATTCCCCGTCCCGGAAAATCAAATGATGCAGCTCCCTCGCTTCAAAATTGGTCACGAATTTGGCGATATGCGTGTGTATCGGATGGAACATCTTGATTCGTTCTTCCCCGGCCGGATTTTCATGCTCCAGGACGATATAGTCGCCTTCCGATTTCCCGTTGTCCTTGTTGATGATGCGGAACACTTTTTTCCGCCCGGGCGTGGTGATCTTCTCCGGATTGGAGCTGATTTTGATCGTATCGGCCATTTGCCCGTGCTCATCCTCAATCGCAATCAGTTTATAAACGGCGCCCAAGGCCGGCTGATCATAGGCGGTGATCAGCTTGGTCCCGATCCCCCACACATCGATTCTGGCCCCTTGAGCCTTCAAGTTCATGATCGTCAGCTCATCCAGATCGTTTGAAGCGTAAATCTTCGCCTCGGTGAACCCCGCCTCATCCAACATTTTGCGCGCTTCCTTGGACAGATAAGCCAAGTCGCCGCTGTCCAGCCGGATGCCCAGGAAATTAATGCGGTCGCCGAACTCCTTGGCAACCCGGATCGCCGTAGGGACGCCCGACTTCAGCGTATCATAAGTATCGACAAGGAAAACGCAATTCCGGTGGGTTTCGGCATACTTGCTAAACGCCGTGTACTCGTCGCGGTAAGCCTGTACCATCGCATGGGCGTGCGTACCCGCCGTAGGAATGCCGAACAGCTTGCCCGCCCTGACGTTCGAGGTCGCGTCGAACCCGGCCAGGTATGCCGCCCGCGTTCCCCAAATGGCGGCATCCATCTCCTGCGCCCGCCGGGTCCCGAATTCCATGCTGACCTCATCCCCGATCAATTGCTTGATCCGGGAAGCCTTCGTCGCGATCAGCGTCTGAAAATTCACGATGTTCAGCAGGGCGGTTTCGATCAGTTGCGCCTCCGCCAAAGGGGCTTCAATCCGCAGAATCGGCTCGTTGGCGAACACCAACTCGCCCTCTTTCATCGAACGGACCGTCCCCGTAAACGTCAATTCCGCCAAATAGGCCAGGTAATCCTCGCTGTAGCCTTCTTCTCTTAAATAAGCCAAATCACTGTCCGTGAAGCGGAAATCGCTAAGATAGCGGATCACCCGCTCCAATCCCGCGAATACGGCATAGCCGTTCTGGAAGGGGGTTTTGCGGAAGTACACTTCAAACACCGCTTTGCGCTTGTGCATATTATCCTTCCAATAGACATGCGCCATATTGATTTGATATTTATCCGTATGTAGCGCGAGGCCGTCGTCCGAGTAGCTCATTGATGCGTTCCTCCTAGGTAAGTAGAGTGGTTGTTGTTTGAACAAGTTAAATGACCGACGCGCCGAGCGAGCCTTTAAAATGTCTTAAGGCCCAGGCGTGGCCTTCCTGGTCAAAGCTGGCCACCGCCTTTTCATGGACAACAATCGAGAATCCTCTATTGTAGGCATCCACCGCCGTATGCAAGACGCATATATCTGTGCAGACGCCCACCAAATGGAGCTCCGTAATCCCTCTGGCGCGAAGCTTCATTTCAAGGTCGGTCCCCGCAAAGGCGCTGTATCTCGTTTTATCCATCCAGTACACCTGGCCCTCATCGCGGTGCGCCAGATATACCGATTCCAGCGCCCCGTACAGCCGGCGCCCCTCCGTCCCCTCGATATTATGAGGCGGAAACAGCTTCGTCTCCGGATGGAACGCGTCCCCCTGTTTATGAAGATCGATCGCAAACACGACGAACTCGCCCTTTTGCAAAAACTCGCGGGTAATTTCCACGATCGCCCCCTCAATCGCCTGGCCAGGCGCACCGCAGGTCAAAGCGCCGTCCTCCGCCACAAAATCGTTCGTATAATCGATGTTGATCAAGGCCCGTTTGGGTTCGTTCATCCTTCATCCCTGCTTTCTTGTATGGTAAAGTGAATGATTGACTTTCACGTCCACGAAGCGGTAGAGCTGGGTTGGCTTTTTGGAGGTGCGGGTCGTCTTTTTCCCCGGGATTTCCTCAATAAAAGGAAGCGTCTTGATCTTTCTCGCAAACGCGGCATCGAGCGCAATGGCCGAATCGTCCGTGACCGTCAGCAGCACGGCCTGAAGCTCGGAATAGGTGAATTCCTCGCGCAGAAACGCTTTGGCGGCCGTCGTCTCCAGCAGCTTCTGGCGGATCACCGCGATCGCGTCTTTAATGATCCGGGCATGATCGAAGGCAAGATCCAGATTCAGCACCTCTTTGACGGAAAAGAGTTCCACCTCACTGGCGTCATCATTCGCCTGGCGGTTGGCCAACTGATGCTCCGGCACAATGGCGTAGTGGGTATTGGAAATAATCCACCCCCGCGGATCCCGCCCCGGCGTATCGTACACGCCGAAATGCTCGAGATGGATGTCCTCCACCCCCGTCTCCTCCTTCAACTCCCGCGCCGCCGACTGGAAGGCGGTTTCCGTGTGGGCTACAAAGCCCCCGGGAAGCGCCCATTTCCCCGCCTCGATGTTCGGGCGTCCCTCGCTGTCGGTCATACTGCGCTTGATCAGCATGATGTGCAGGTCCATGACCGGCGGCTTAAACATGTCCGCTTTTGTCGACAGGATGGTAAACACGGCGATATCCGCCGTATAACCGTCGGGGGTCACGTATTTTTTCACGTCATACTGCTTCATCGCCTGTTCGTTTGACATGGTTAAAGCTCACTCCTTTCGTTAGCTTTTAACAATTAACGTTTTGTTAATTGTATTATATGCACTTTCCCTTCCTTTGTCAACCACCATTTGGAAAAATAGACGGTCTCCCGGAAATACAGCTTTCTGGGCGATAAAAAAAATATGCCAAATCGGCCCTTTAGTCCGTTTCCCCTCTAAAGTTATACCGTAATCCCTTCCGATATATGGAGTAATCCTGATTTATTTTCTATTAATGACGGGTCCCTAATTCACCATGAAAAGAGGTGTTCCCCACTACATCGACTTCCAGGAATCGACACCATCTTAAAAGGGAGAGAGCATCATCTTATGAGCAGAAGCGCTAAAAAGATCATTACATCCGTTCTCGCTACGTCCCTCCTGTTTTATGCAGGAGCGACAGGTCAGGCCTATGCCGGTGACCCGCAGTCAGGAACAGAGCAGGAAGTTATCGTCGTCTACAAAAATGACGAAGGCAAGGAAGCCGTTTACGAGGAGAGCGTCGAAGTCGATCACGAGTTCGATACGATCCCGGCCGTATCGGCAACGGTAACGCCTGCCGAACTAAAAGAACTTGTCAACGATCCTAATATAGCCCTCATTGAGCGGAATATTACGTTTCGGACGACGGATGCGGATTTTAAAATCGCATCCGATACGGTCCCCCTCGAACAATCGGAATGGAGTTTTCAAGCGGTACAGCCTACAACGATGTGGAATCAGGGTTATACCGGCGCAGGGGTGAAGGTGGCGGTGATCGATTCCGGTATCCTCACCACTCATCCGGAGCTCACGGTCGCCGGCGGCATTTCCACTGTCGATTACACCAATAATTATACCGACGATAACGGCCACGGCACGCATGTCGCCGGCATCATCGCAGCGAAAAGCAACGGAAACGCCCGGGTCGGGATCGCGCCGAACGTCCAGTTGTACGCGGTAAAAGCGATGGATCAAGCCGGGAACGGAACCTTGCAGGATGTTTTGGAGGGCATGGAGTGGGCCATTCAAAACGACATGGATATCGTCAATGTTTCGCTTGGAACCGATACGGACTCCACCATTTTGCACAATATGATGGATCAAGCCTATAACGCCGGCATTCTTGTCGTCGGCTCGGCAGGAAACAGCCAGGTCGACGATAACGGGGTACCGGTCCCTCTTTCGACATACACCGTGAACTACCCGGCCAAATACAGTTCCGTCATCGCCGTTGCGGCGATAGACAAAAACAACCGGAGAGGCGACTTCTCTTCCGTCGGGGACGAGGTTGAAGTGGCGGCCCCCGGCGTTGCGGTCCTTTCCACTTATGTGAAAGACGACGGCACGCCCGGCTATGCCTTATCGGACGGGACTTCCCAGGCCGCCCCGCACGTATCGGGAATGCTCGCTTTGCTGAAGCAGGCCCTTCCGGCCATGTCCAACGTACAGCTTCGCGAGGAGTTAAAGAAATATGCCGTCGATCTGGGCTCCCCCGGTCGGGATATCGAATTCGGCTTCGGCGCCTTAACCTTTGCCGAGGACAGCACGCCTCCGGCCAATGTGACGAACTTGCAAGTCACGGACAAAACCGCCGACAGCCTGTCTTTTTCGTGGACAAACCCGGTCGATAGCGATTTTCTGACCAACCGCTTTTATATCAATAACGTTAAAGTCGCCGAGGTTCCCGGCACTTCTTATCAGGCCACCGGCTTGACGCCGGAAACAAGCTATCAAATCAGCATTAATTCCGTCGATCGCAGAGGCAACGAGGCCGCCGGTCAAACCCTGACCGAGTCGACCCTGCCGCTGCCGGACGCCACGCCGCCCGCCGAAGTTACGGGCTTGACGGTCGATGAAGTGACGGACACTTCCGTTCAGTTGAGCTGGACGAATCCGCTAGACCTTGATTTCGCCAAACTCGGCTTGTACGTGAATGGCCAAAGCGTTAATGAAACGGCAATTCCAGCCTATCGATTTGAAGGACTTGCGCCGGATACCGATTATCAATTCACGGTCAAAACGATAGACAGCAGCAACAACCGCTCGCAAGGGGTAACCATACCGGTAAGAACGCTGCCGGCTGTCGTTCCGCCAACCGATCCGGTGAACCCGGGCGACCCATCTACCGATCCGGGGAACCCAAGCGATCCGCCTACCGGTCCTGCGGTTCCGGCCGATCCGGGAACGGACCCGACCGGGCCTGTTGTAACTCCGGACCCAACACCGACAGGCGACTCCACCGCACCGGGGGAAGTGATGTGGGGAGCCATCGAGATCATGCCGAACGCTATTCGCATTCATTGGACAAACCCTGCGGACAGCGATTTTGCCAAGGCGAAAATCTATATCAATGGCCTGTTTGCCGGAGAAACTTCCGGTTCCGGTTATGAGCTGACGGGGCTGCTTGCCGATACCGAATATACTATTGTCGTTAAAACCGAGGATCTCACAGGCAATCTGTCTCAAGGCGCAAGTCAGACGGCACGTACCGGGCCGGCCTCCGTTCCGGCACCGCCGATTACGCCGCCGGCGCCAAGCACGCCTTCCCAGCCGGATGTTATCGTGATTCCGGCCAACCCGACGCCGGCTCCTTCCGGTGGCAGCGCCCAAATCGGCGGTGGTGGCGGTGGTGGTGGCGGTGGTGGCGGCGCTGCTCCGAGCAGCCCGGCAGTTCCGTCCAAACCGGCGGAGAAGGCGGAAACTCCGGTAGAGAGAGCCGCAGCCACCCTGGAAAAGGCCAAAGCGTCTTTGACTCTGGTAGATTTTATTGATACCAAGCTGGCGGTCGAAGCGCTGACGGATACCGAGAAACGCCGGGAATTCCGGGAGAAATTGGATGAGCTTAAGCAGGAACTGCAAATTCGCGATCTCCCGGCCAGGAAGGGAATCAAGCCTACCGTTCCGATCAGCATCAGTCTGCAGGTCGCCATGAAAAATACCAACTTCAAGTACATCGACCTCTCTTCGATCAAACCGGGGGAAAATGTCTTCGTCATCAACAGTAAGGGCGAAATCGTCAAGGATGCCGAGATTTACATCCTGTGGAACCGGATTTTCGTGAAACCGGGCAGCGGAAATTTTGCCGCCAATGAGACGTACAGCGTTCTGATCGACAAGACGGTCAAGGGGAAAGCGAGCCTGCAGGCGACCGGCGGAAGCCCGCTGGAGCAGCCTTTGATTTTGGAATTTACGACCCGCTAATCGGACTAAAGGGGCCGGCTTGCCGGCTCCGCTATTTTCATCCTAATGGACATTCATGAATCAACAGATAGGGGATTATACGATGAAAATGAAAACCAACAAGCTTATAAATACGTTAACCGCCTCAGCCCTCCTCCTCGGCTTGCTGGGAGCTTCGCTTTCGTCCGGCGTCAAAGCGGCCGGCACGTCTTTTACCGATGTCCGCCAAGGTTCGTGGTATGAAGCCACCGTACAGTGGGGCCTGTCCCATAACATGGTCAAAGGCTTTCAGGACGGAACCTTTCAGCCGAACAAGCTTGTGACGGAAGAAGAGTTTTTGGCGATGCTGTTCCGGGCTTTTGAAAAGGACGCGGTCACCGGTCCAACGGGCCACTGGGCGGATATCTACTACAACCGGGCGCGCGAACTGAACTATCCCGTAAAGAGTTATACCGAGCTGCCGTCCCGAAAGCTTCCGATCCCGCGCAAACAGGTGGCCGAGCTGCTGACGTCGGCCGAGGGCGTCAGCTTTAACGGAGATGACGCCATCTCTTACCTGCTGGCCTTCGGTCTGGCTCAAGGTAAAAACCCGGACGACCTCAGCGTAAAAGGCTTCGACGGAGCCGGGAAACTCACCCGGGCCGAAGCGCTGCAGTTTATCAAGAATCTGAGCGAGTACGGTGTCGGCGGTTTGCTGGAAAGACCGGAAGAAGCAAGCGATCCGCGGGACATCCCGCAATTCTGACGCGCAATGCGGCTCGTACGGAAAGGACAGACCAAGTCATCTTGGGCCTGTCCTTTTTTGTTCAGCTGCACTATCAAGGTTCATTAGCAGTACATTCTCTCTTCCAACTACACTAGTACCCCATCAGACAACCTTGATAACAGAGAATTCCTGCATATCCGCATGTTTTTTTCTTGTTAGGAACAAAAATTTCAAAATTCCTGCAATTCTGCATGAATTTTCTACGAAACAGGCTCGTTTCTCTAAAATCGCTAGAAATGCCTGCAGATTCGGCTAGGCCCCCTTAATCCGGAGTCCTACCCTACAATGTTTATGAATTCACAGGATTGCTCCTTATTCTGCCGTATTACACCGCTCTATGAAAGGCAGAGGTGTCTTCCAGTGTCCTCACCCATATCGAGAACTTCGCTGGAGACATTTTTCTTAAGTTACCGTGAATTTTTCGGTTGTTGTAAAAGTCCATGTATTGGTCCAGCGCCTCATAAGCTTCATCGAGGGTCATAAAGTCCCTTTGGCTAAACAGATGGCGCTCCAGGACGCTGTGAAATGACTCAATGTAGGCGTTCATATTGGGGGACCGAGGTGGTATACGCTCATGAATAAGATCCAAGCTTTCACAGGTATCTCCAAATAGCTTGCTGACGAACTGCGGACCATTGTCTGTACGAACCACCGGCATGGGCTCGCCGGGCTCTATACGGTCTTGCAAGGCATACCATAAGGTTTGGACGACTTGTTTAGCTTCGCATACTGGGCCTCTATACTGCCCTACTACCATTCGGTCAAACACATCTATAATGCTGAGTACAAAAAAGAACCGTTCCTGCCCGATCGCGTATCCATATTTAATGTCCATTTGCCAAAGTTGGTTTGACCCCGTTATAACTCGATTTCTCGGTAATCGGCGAGGGTGGGAACGTACGCGCTTTCTAGGTTTCTGCAATATGTCTAACTCTTGGCAAAGTCGATAAGACTTCTTTTTGTTGAAGATGAGATCATACTTATCTCGAAGGGATTGGGCCAAAAACTTATAACCATAGACAAACTCTTCTCCTTCAAGGAGTTCGAGCAGCCATTCTTTGATTTGTGCGTCGCTAACTTTCTCACCTGTAGCCGTGTAAGAGTATCCAGGCACGGGACGACCTGCACGGCTTTCGGTTGGACGTTCTTCGCCTTTTTCTGCTGACTGGGCCAGTCGCTTTTTACGGTCGTAATACGTTGATTCTGACAACCCAAGAATGCGCAGCACAACAGCTGCCGGTTCCCCCCGCTTAATGAATGGGTCGGCTATTTCAAATTTTTCAGATAAGCGGGGTTTTGCTTTTTTAGCAACTCTCGCAAAATTTCGATTTCGAGTTCTTTTTCACCAAGGACCTTAACGGCCTTTTGGTAGCGTTGCTCTACCTCCTGCAGGCGTTGCAACTCTTGAACATGTTCGTCTGCCGCAGGAATTTCTTCAGGCGAAATAGAGTCCCGATGATCTCTAATCCAAC
>NZ_JBAGJC010000011.1:0-141148 GCF_036864765.1 Paenibacillus sanfengchensis
CAGTGTGGCCGTTCACCCTCTCAGGTCGGCTACGCATCGTCGCCTTGGTGAGCCGTTACCCCACCAACTAGCTAATGCGCCGCAGGCCCATCCGTAAGTGACAGATTGCTCCGCCTTTCATTATCCCGCCATGCGGCAAGATAAATTATCCGGTATTAGCTACCGTTTCCGGTAGTTATCCCAGTCTTACGGGCAGGTTGCCTACGTGTTACTCACCCGTCCGCCGCTAACCATCAGAAGTGCAAGCACTCCATCAAGTCCGCTCGACTTGCATGTATTAGGCACGCCGCCAGCGTTCGTCCTGAGCCAGGATCAAACTCTCCAATAAAGTTCAAACTTATTGAATAAGCTGATAGCTCATTTTGAATCTGACGAGAATTTTACTTCTCATTTTAATACTCACTCGTTGTTCAGTTTTCAAAGATCAACTTTGTTTCTAACTCGTTACCGCGTTATCAGCAGCAACTCTTATAATATATCACTAACTGCGGAATTTTGCAAGAGTTTTTTTTAGAAACTAAGCTTTTATTTATTTTCTATGATTCAAATCTTACATCTGCCTTCCGCAGCAGCGAATATTACTATACCTCATAACCAACCCGAAAAGCAACCCTAGGAAAGAACTTCCTCGATATGCAGATGTCTCGCTTGTACGAGATTGACGATTTCTCCATGTACGGAAACCATGGGACGGGTTGGATGCTGCCGGTCGGAAAAAACGATTTCCCCAATGCTGTCATCACTAAGCCGGACCCGTGTTCCATGATGGAACTGCGTCACTTTGTCGACGAAAGTCTGGACCACACCCGGATCTAATTTACCAAAGGCTTCCGATTTGATCTGCTCCAGAACCAAGTAAGGAGACTGGGCTTTGCGGTATCTCCGGTTTAAGGTCATAGCATGAAAAATATCGGCCACGGCCACGATTTTGGCATAAATATGGATCTTATCTCCGGTAAGCCGGAAGGGGTAGCCGGAACCGTCCATTTTCTCATGGTGCTGAAGAGCCGTAAGGCGGACACCTTCATTAATGGCCGACGTCTTACGAAGCTGCTGATATCCATACGTCGTATGCATCCGCATTTCCTCCGCTTCCTCTGCGGTAAGCGAATTCGGTTTATAGAGGATCGCCGGATCGATTTTCGTATTCCCGATGTCATGAAGAAGACCGGCGAAGGCTACTTGCATCCAGTCTTTTTGCGGAAGCTCGTGCCATCTGGCAATCGTATAGGACGTAAGTGCCGACAAAATCGCGTTATGGTACAGGTAGTCGTATTCGTTCACATTGCGCGGCGTGTAGGTAAGCACGTTATAGAATTTCAACTGCTTGATCAAGGCCTCCATTTGATGACGGAGCTCATAAATCGGCAGTTCCGAGGCCAGGACCGATTGGAAGGCGCTCTTGGTCAGATAAAGCATCCGGTCATACTCTTTATGGAGTTGGTCGGCCGCAACCGGTTCACTTTCAATAAGGGATGATGTATGGTCCGCACGCCCCGATTTGGCTGTATCGGAAACCTCCGTCATTTCCTCGCGCCCTTTTACTTGCCCGTCCTCAATTTCAACAAGCTGAACCATGAATGCACGCAAAATATCCAAATCTCTAGGCAGAAGTACTTTTCCTTTATGCAATAACAGTCCACCGATCGGAGTGTGCACATTCTCAATGATTTTCAAACCGGGTTTCAGATCCATTACAGGCACGCTGGCCATAATTCGCTCTCTCCTTAAATCTTCCAAATATGTAGGTCTGGTCCCTATTTAGGGTAAAAAGCACTATATACCGCCATTATATTACGAGACTTGAAGCCCAACAATCCTTTTTCCGCGGCAAAAAAAAGAATGACAAAAAACCGGGCCTCCCTAAGGAAGTCCGGTTTTTATAAACCTGGTCTTATTCCTCCGAATCGGAAACGTCATTCGGTTGAGCGTCCGCCAGGGACTCCCCACCTTCAATTGGCGTTTCTTCCTCCGGTTCTTCTTCGGTCTTATCCGAGCGGCAGACAGTAGCCACGGCATCGTCTTCGCGGATGTTGATCAGCTTGACCCCTTGCGTGTTCCGCCCCATCGTGGAGATCCCCGACATGCTCGTCCGAATCAGGGTACCGCTGGCGGTAATGATCATCAGATCTTCGTCGTCCTTGACCACTTTGAGACCAACGACAGGACCGTTCTTCTCCGTCACATTGATCGTCTTGATCCCTTTACCGCCCCGGCTTTGGATCCGGTATTCCGACGTAGGCGTACGCTTCCCGTAACCGTTGGTCGTCACGATCAGAACATCCTGATCCGGAACGATGACGTCCATTCCGATCAGATGATCATCCTCATCGAGCGTAATCCCCTTTACGCCGGTTGCGGCTCTACCCATCGAGCGGACGTCGCTCTCAGGGAAGCGGATCGACATTCCTTGAGCCGTCCCCATAATGACCTCCTGATTGCCGTCCGTCAGCTTCACGTCGATCAGGGTATCGTCCTCGCGAAGATGCACGGCAATCAATCCGCCCTTGCGGATATTGATGTAGTCTTCGATCGGCGTCTTCTTCACAACCCCTTGACGGGTGGCGAAGAACAAATACCTGTCCTCATCAAAGCGCTCCACCGGAATAACCGCGTTGACCGTCTCCCCCTGCTCAATCTGGATCAGATTGATAATCGGAGTCCCCCGCGCGGTCCGGCCGAGTTCAGGGATTTCGTAAGCCTTCAGGCGATACGCTTTCCCCCGGTCGGTGAAGAACATCAGATAGTGGTGCGAGTTCGTAACGAACAAATGCTCCACAAAATCATCGTTCTTCGTATCCATCCCGACAACGCCCCGTCCTCCGCGTTTTTGGCTGCGGTAGGTCGTGAGCGGCAGACGCTTGATATATCCGGTATGCGTGATCGTGATGACGACCTCTTCCTGCGGAATCAAGTCTTCATCCAGGATACTTTCTTCCCCGACCAGCAACTCGGTGCGCCGTTCATCGGCAAAACGTTCGCGGATTTCCTGAAGCTCGTCGCTGATGATCTGCAGAACGAGGGATTCGTTGGCCAAAATCTCGCGGTATTCCGCAATCTTTTGCAGAAGCTCCTGATACTCGCTCTCGATCTTCTCGCGTTCCAAACCGGTCAACCGCTGCAGACGCATGTCCAGAATCGCCTGGGCCTGCTCCTGGCTGAGCCCGAAACGTTCCATCAACCCGGTGCGGGCGATTTCTGCCGTTTGGGAAGAGCGAATCAGCGCGATAACCTCGTCCAGATGGTCGAGAGCGATGCGCAAGCCTTCGAGGATGTGGGCGCGGGCTTCCGCTTTCCTCAGCTCGAATTCCGTCCGGCGGCGAATAACTTCAACCTGATGCTGCAAATAATAGCTAAGGACTTCCTTCAAGGTTAAAATCTTAGGCTCATTGTTCACGATCGCCAGCATATTGATGCCGAACGTACTTTGCAAAGCCGTGTGCTTGAACAGATTGTTCAACACGATGTTCGGATTGACATCCCGACGCAGTTCAATCACGACACGCATCCCGTTACGGTCCGATTCATCCCGCAGGTCGGTGATGCCGTCGATCTTCTTCTCGCGAACCAACTCGGCTATTTTTTCAACCAACCGGGCCTTATTCACCTGATACGGAAGCTCTTCTACAATGATTCTCGCCTTGTTGTTGTGTTCTTCGATGGTGGTTTTGGCCCGCATCGTGATGGAGCCTCGCCCCGTCGTATAAGCTTGACGTATTCCCGTCCGGCCCATGATATACCCGGCAGTCGGAAAATCCGGGCCTTTGATATATTCCATGAGATCCAGAGAATCGATATCCGGATTGGCGATCAGCGCCTGTACCCCATCTATAACCTCACCCAAATTATGCGGCGGAATGTTCGTAGCCATCCCTACGGCGATCCCCGATACCCCGTTGACCAACAGGTTCGGAAAACGTGCAGGCAGCACGACCGGCTCCTGCTCCTCACCGTCATAGTTAGGCATGAAATCAATTGTCTCTTTATTGATATCGCGCAGCATTTCCATAGCGATTTTGGACAACCGCGCCTCCGTATATCGCATTGCGGCTGCCATATCCCCGTCGACCGACCCGAAGTTGCCGTGGCCATCGACCAGCATATAACGCATGGAAAAATCCTGGGCCATCCGCACCATCGTTTCATAAACCGCGGAGTCACCGTGCGGGTGATACTTACCGATAACTTCACCGACGATTCTCGCTGATTTCTTGAATGGCTTATCGGGATGCATGCCAAGCTCATTCATGGCGTACAGAATACGCCGGTGAACCGGCTTCAGACCATCCCTTACATCCGGCAAAGCACGGCTGACGATAATGCTCATGGCATAATCCATAAAGGATTCGCGCATTTCCACATTAATATCCCGGTCTATAATTTGCGAAAATTTTTCTTCCGCCATGCTGGACCTCCTTCAAATTCTATCCAAGTGCCTATGGTAATGGAATGTTCTCATCCTGCCCCGAATCATTATATTACTTGCACAAAACATGCCCGATTAAACGTGCCGGCCAGAGATTCCATGTGGTATAGACACTATAAATGGGGATGTGTCCATTCCCATTGCCCTTATAGTTCATACACTAAGAATATAGGCATTTAGAGTGGTTGTTCAAAAAAATGGTCAAAAAACTTATAAAATCCCCATATCTTATAATTATATCATTGTTTTTCTCTTCTGTCCTATGTTTTTCATGCCTGAAGTGGTTCCAGCCGGGGTTTTAGAAAGGAAGGATGCTAAGTTGGCTATTCAGCGCATCGCCAGCAAATGGGAGAAGACGGTGATTTTGAGACAAAAGGATACCATCCGGCCTTTTATCCCCGACACGCGCAAATACAGCCTGGAGAATCTGAAGGAAATGATAGAGGCCCATAGTCTAGTTTATGTGAAACCGGACCGCGGCACTTACGGCAACGGTGTCATGAGCATCGAGCCTTGGACCGACGAACTCCTACCCGAACAGCAAGAGCAGGTCACGCAGTATAAACTCCGGTATGGCATTCAAATCGAGCTCTACCCCACCTTGGAGGAACTGCACAACGTCCTGGCTCAGCGGATCGGCAGGAAGGTATATCTCATTCAAAAAGGGATTCATTTGTTGACATACCGACGCCGAAAATTTGATATCCGCGCGCTCGTTCAGAAGACGCCGCAAAAAAGCTGGGAAACGACCGGTTTCATCGGGCGCGTCGCCGCGCAGCAAAAAATCATCACAAATTACCATGGCGGCGGCATGGTAATGACGATCGACGATCTGCTGAGCCCTTATCTCGAACCCAAAGAATTCGCAAAAATATACAAAGAGATGAAGACACTCGGCACCAGAGCAGCCCGTCAACTGGCGCGGAAATTCCCTAATCTGAGGGAAATCGGCCTCGATATCGCCATCGACGAACAGCATCAAATCTGGATTTTGGAGGTGAACACCCTTCCCGCCCTCTTCCCCTTTAAATTTCTCCCCGACAAGGACATTTACAAAAGAATTCGCCGTTATGCGGTCGCCTATGGCCGTCTGAAAAAATAAACAAAGGCGGTTTTCCGCAGGCAGGATCCCCTCACCTGTACACGGAAGCCGCCTTGTTTTCGCTTCGCTCGCTGCTATTTTCCCATCTCTATGACGGTAATTTGTCCATCCAGCCCCGTCACTTGAATCGCGGTTTCCTGCAGCTTCACGCCGAGCCGGACCAGGGCTTCGTTCAGGCCCCAATCAGCGTTTTTGCGGCCGAAGTCCGCTCCGGGTCCCGGTTCGCCATATACGGCGGCCGCCAGCCAATGCACCCCGGCCGAAAGACGGGCACGCACCGTTGGGATTACCGTCCGCGGATGGAGAATATTCGTGTTCGCGTTCGGGTAGACAAGTTCCGCCCGGTCATAACCGAACAGGGATTGAATGCCGACGCCTCCGTGGACCGATCGGACGGCCGAGCCGGCTGCCCTTTCGAACCGCTCCGTTTGCGGGGACAATCCCAGGGCATAGCCGCCCTCGGCGGCGTCCAGTTCGCGGGCCGTGTCTACGCGATGTATCCGGATATGCCAGGGTAATCCGGCAACAATCCAGGTTTGTATTTCGACGTCGCGCCAAGGTACCCATCGGGCATAGAGGAGGTGTCCATCGATTCGGGTCTCCTCATTCCGGCGTCGGACCCGATACAGATTGTCGCCTTCGCTGAGCGCAAGCATCGAGTCGAAAGCCCCTTGGGACAAGCCCCATTCCGCCCGCGGAACACTGAATCCAAACGCTGTGGAGTAGACGAACTTCTCATATTTTGCCGAAGTATGGGTGTGCTCGTTCGTCGTCAGATTTCCGCTGTTAAAAGCGGCGACATGTCCGGACTCCTCCCGGCGGCAAATGACCAGGTGCGGAGGCTTTTGCACCGACACGGGCGGCCCCGCCGGAAGAGGCATCTCCTCAGCCTGCCAGAACGGGTGATCGTCCGGCAAGGCCAGCGGCAGAAACGCCTTCAATGCCCAGTAAGGGGAGCCCGGCGAGTTGTAGTTTTCCGCCATCACCAGGTTCGGATAAGCGTACCCCACGGTCAGCAGCCCCTCCGCGTCGAGCATCGGCTGGCGGAACCACCAGCGGAAATGCCGCAAAATGAGCCCTTTCAGGACCCCGTAGGGCAGATCTTCCATTTCCGCGTAAACCATGGCCCCCCAGAAGGCCGAGTGCGAGAACCGGTAAGTCAGGCTGCGCCCGTAAGGAAGGGAAGCGCCATCCGGTGCAAACCAGTAGAGGAAGTCGGCCGCGAACCGACCTGCCCGTTCCCGGATCAGGGCCGCTCGCTTCGGGTCCTCCCCCTTCATCAGCACGGCATAAAGCAGGCCATAGAAATGAATGGCGAAGGGGACATAGTAGTCACAGTGCGCCCCGGGCCCGTCGCTGTACCAGCCGTCCGCCAAATAGAACGAATCGATTCGGTCCAGGTTGGCCTTCAACTGGTCTTGATCGTACGGGAGTCCTGCCTTGTGAAGCCCCAAATTCACCAGCACATTAAAAAACAACCAGTTGCAATCGTAGCAAGGGTGCCGGTTGATTTGGCCCAACCATTCCTGCAAATGCTTGCGTTCTCGCTCGTTCAGTGGCCCCCAAATCCGGTCCGGAATCAGCGCCAGCGCAAACCCGAACGCCGCCATTTCCACGAGCCGCTGATCATAGTCGGCCACCTCGCCCCAATATTCCGGATGTGCAGGGTCCGTACCGTGGCGAATCCCCTCAAGCACGACCTCCCACAGATCGTCCTCTCCGCCGCCGGCGAGCAGCGGCACCATTCCCCACAGCACGCGGGAAAACCCCTCAATCTCGGCGATAGCGGCGTCGAAGCCGGCTCCGGCCGCGCCAAGCCTTAACCGGGCTTTTCCCTCGCTGTAATGCGGACGTAGCGGCGCAGTAAGCTCTTTTAGGGCCGCTTGAAGGTCCCGCTTTGTTCGCAGCGGGTTTCGCAGCAGCGCTTGGGCGTGCTTCTGCTGACTCATGTTTTTTGCTCCTCCCCTCGTTGGTCACGCTAAACCACTTATTAACGGGAAAACCTCCCACTAATTTTACGCCCTTACCCCTCCTATCCAATTTAGCTGGAAAAACTCCATCTATTTCGCGGCCAAACCGGCGGAATACGTTTTTTCAAACGAATTAACGGGAGGTTTTCCAGCTAATTCGCTTCTGCTGCCGCATAGGCAACCCATTAACAGGAACAATTCCCATTATTGGGGTCGCCCTGGCCCGGCGGTTCTACTCCCAATAAAACGGCCCTTTCCCCTTCAAGCGGGCCAATCCCTCCACATAGAAAAAGTCGCCGTAGATCAGCGGAACATCGATGTTTTTCCCCTCCGGGTAGTTGCTGGTTCCGTGCAGAAGGAGCCCTTCCTCCCCCGGATCGCCCCAGGTTTCGTAGTTTTGGTACAACGATTTGAGGATACGTTCCGCCGACTGGCGGTAAGTCGGTCCTTCCATCTCATTTGCCTTCTCCGCCAGCAACAGCAAGCCGCTGGCCGCACAGGCTCCGGCGGAGGAGTCCCGGTAGATCCTCAATTCCGCCGGGGCCCGGAAATCCCAAGGAGGCACATGATCCTCCGGAAGCTGGGCCAGGAAGAAATGCGCAACCCGTTTGGCCGCATGCAGGTAATCCGGTTTGCCGGTGTGGTGGTAGGCCAGCGTGAGCCCGTAGATCGCCCAGGCGGTTCCCCGGGACCAGGCCGATTCCGGCGCGTAGCCTTGTCCGCCGATGCCTTCCACCCGCTCCCCGGTCAGCGGATCGAACCGGATAATATGGTAAACCGAGCCGTCGGGGCGGAGAAAATGCTCCAGGACGGTATCCATATGCGCTTCGGCAATATGCCGGAACCGGGGATCCCCCGTGATTTCCGAAGCCCAGAACAACAGCGGCATATTCATGCAGCAGTCGATGATCGCCCAACCGGCGTTGTCGTTTCCTGCATACCAGGGATTCCAGGCGCGGATATACCGGCCTTTCAGATTGAACCGGGCAGCCAAATAATTAGCCGCCTTCAGGGCTCGAAGCTTCGACGCCTCGCTGCCGAGCAGCTTAAAGGAAGCCACGCTAGTCAGCGTCCACATAAAACCGATGTCATGGTCCAGGCGGACAAATCCGTCCAACACTCCGTCCAGTTGGGCTTCACATTGCTCGGCCATCGCCCTCAGGGATTCATCTCCGCTATCGTTATACAGCAGCCACAGCATCCCGGGCCAAAACCCGGCCGTCCACCAGGCCGGCTCCGCCAGATCATATTTTCCTCCTTGACTGGCATGCGGAAACCTCGCCCCTATACGCCGGAGGTTGTAACTCGTCTTCTTCAGCGCCTGACTCCAGGCTTCTTCCACCCACGCTAAGCTTTCCGTCAAAGTTATCCGCTCCCCTTTCATTCCGCTCGTTCTAATTTACATAAATTCGAACCATAAAATGACTTGGATCTCATCCAGCAAATGTTCCACGTGAAAATCAAGCGCATACCAGACCCTATCCCGACCAAAATGGTCCCGATAACTTTGCTCCTCCACAGAAGCCTTCAGAACGGAGGGGTCGTATTTTATCCGCAACCTGCGTGCGTAAGCCGCCTCCGCCCCTTCTTTCGCAGGCGACAAGATGATCACGCCCTGCACCTGATCGATTACCGGCGGAGCCAAGGTGACGACCCGCTCACTTAGCGAGCCCGGCGGCTTGAAGAAGCGGAACACATCCTCCAGCTTTAGCACCGGCAGCTCCGATTTGTGCCAAACAAAGGAGCGGATATATGACTTCGGAGCGACAGCAGGCGGATAGGCCCCGGCGAGCTCCAGCCGCAGCAAATCCGCCGTTTCCCCTGTGGAATCCTCCAGCACCGCTGCAGCCCGGTCCTCGCCCGCTTCCTGCCCGTGTCCGTCAATCACAGGTACCGCATGGCCCTGGGACCCATTGCAGGCGTATTCGTACCGGCCGGCCCCGAAATAGTCGGCCGTGTACTCGCCGCAACCCAAGTCCGCCACTAACGCCATTCCGTCGGCCAGCAGCATAAAATGGCCGAGGTCGTTGTGGTTGTGCGGCTCGCCGTTATGCCCGCCCTTGGCGGCAAACCCGAACATTCCCGCCACACTCCGGTAGCGGGAAATGAGCCACTGCGCATCGGGCAAAAAGCAGGCGGCAGTGCCCCACTCACGTTTGCCCTCAAAAACGGCGGGATTGCGCCAGATCAGATTCCGCAGCGCCGGGGCCCATCGGCTGCAATGGTCGTCACGGTAGTCGGCGCGCATGTCCGCGGGCGGGAGTTCAAATTCGGGATAAAACTCCGCCAACTTGTGGGAAAGCCCCACATGAACGGGATGGGTAGGCAGAGAATCGGAAAAATTGGCGACCGCCCTCCCCCCCAAATAGCATTTTTGCTGGAATAACGCGATTTGCCGAACTTTCCCCCGAGTGAACCAATCCAACTCGCCGTCTGTGCGTGAGCGCAGCAGGTCCGCATAATAAACAAAGTAGCCAAATCCGTAATTCCAGTAACCGAGTCCTTCGAGACAGGCCCCATCCCCACCGAACCCCCGCAAATACCACTCCAGGCTTGCCTGAACCCGGAGGAGCAAATCCGTAAGCGCTTCCGGGCTCTGTTCCAGCAACAAACCCGTTGCCCCGATCGATCCTGCGCAAACCGCGGACCAATTGTGGGACGCCGTTTCCCAAAAAAATGGCCCGCAGACCAGAAACGGCCTCAATATCCGCCGGTTCACTTCACTTTCGATCAGACACCTCAGGCGCTGCGGCAGCCTCTCTCCCAAGAGCAGGGATATTTCGGCAAGTGTGAATGCGGTTTCAGCCGAAAATAAGTCAATGGATTGCACAGGATCGTCGTCCACTCCCAAATGAGCTGGCAGACACCAGGTATACTCCCTGCAAATCGACCAGATGGTTTCATGGAGATGCGATGCGTACAGCTTGGAATCAGGTTCCAGCAAACAGAGCAAAGTAAAGGTGTTCAGTCTTCTTCTCCGCTCAAAATAAACCCGTTCATACTCCAACCGCGATCCGGTTGCCCGAAAGATTGAAAACAGCGCATAACCCAGCTCGGGCAACTCCTCCTTCAATAACCGTTCCCCTTCGGATCTGATCTCCTCCAGATTGGACCGGTAAGCCTCATGCTCGCGCACATTCCGCCAAAATCCCGCCGCATCCCCCCAAGCATAGTAAAGCTCCAGATCGGCGGGTGCCATACGATTCACGATCTCCCGGATTTTCCTCCTGTTCAAATCGTCCATCTCCTATCCAACCTCCTTCTCCCGAAAAAAGGCCAGGGCCGGCGGGATATTATCCCCGATACACGGCAGGCGGCATCCCGCATAGCTCTTAAACGTCTTGACCACTCGCAGATTTCGCCAGACGTACAGCTTGTGGTACCCGGCAGTTTTTGGCCCGTTCCATTTTATGCTAGTAACTTATTCGATAAACGTCATCCCGGTTCCCTGCTTGAACAGCCTGCTGAATTAGCCCGGTTTCAGATGAAGATGCTCTCATCTTTGGCCGCTCGCACACGCCAAATTCGCAAGTTCTTCAGGCTGGCGATCCCGGTTAAATGACAAATTGCAAAAAAATACCGTCATCGAAATGACGGTATTTTGCTCATTTTCACGCTAATTTTGACTTGTTCGTGTTCGGTCCTTCCCCTTAAATGTCGAGGTTCTTGACCGTTTTCGCATGCTCATTGATAAAGTCGCGCCGCGGTTCGACGTTGTCGCCCATCAGCGTGTCGAAGATCGCGTCGGCCTGAATTGCGTCGGCGATGGAAACCTGCTGCATGGTCCGGCTTTCCGGATCCATCGTCGTTTCCCACAGCTGCTCGGGATTCATCTCCCCGAGACCTTTATAACGCTGCACGTTGAACTTGGCGTTCTCGCCGAATTCCGCGATGATTTCATCGCGCTCGCGTTCGGAACCGGCATAGCGAACGACCTTGTTCCGCTCGATCTTGAAGAGCGGCGGCATCGCGATGTAGACGTACCCGGCCTCGATGATCTTCCGCATGTAGCGGAAGAAGAACGTCAGCAGCAGGGTGCGGATATGCGCGCCGTCGACGTCGGCATCGGTCATAATGATAATCTTATGGTACCGGGCCTTCGAAATGTCGAACTCCTCGCCGATCCCGGTGCCGAGCGCCGTGATGATCGCCCGGATTTCGGCGTTGCCGAGGATCCGGTCCAAGCGGGCCTTCTCGACGTTCAGGATCTTCCCGCGCAGCGGCAGAATCGCCTGGAAGTGACGATCCCGGCCTTGCTTGGCCGAACCGCCCGCCGAGTCACCTTCGACGATGTAGAGCTCACTGATGGACGCGTCCTTCGAGGAGCAGTCCGCCAGCTTGCCCGGCAGGGCGCTGACTTCAAGCGCACTCTTGCGCCGGGTCAGCTCGCGCGCTTTCCGGGCCGCTTCCCGGGCCCGCGAAGCCTGCAGCGCCTTGTCGAGAACGCGCCGGGCGACCGCCGGATTCTCCTCCATGAACTCCTGCAGCTTCTCGGCAAACAGGGACTCGACAATCCCGCGCACTTCGCTGTTGCCGAGCTTGGTCTTCGTCTGCCCCTCGAACTGCGGTTCGGGAATTTTGACGGAGATGATCGCCGTTAAGCCTTCACGGACATCGTCCCCGGTCAGGTTGGAGTCGTTCTCCTTGATCGCGCTGCTCTTGCGGGCATAGTCGTTGATAATCCGCGTCAAAGCGCTCTTGAAGCCCGACTCGTGCGTACCGCCCTCATGCGTATTGATGTTGTTGGCGAACGAAAAAATATTTTCCGTATAGCTGTCGTTATACTGCAAAGCGATTTCCACCTGAACCATATCCCGCTGGCCTTCCACATAAATCGGCTGCTCGTGGAGGACCTCCCGGTTCTGATTCAGGAACTTCACATACTCCATGATCCCGCCCTCGTAATGGAACGATTCCGATACACCGCTCCGTTCGTCGGTCAAGGAAATATTAATGCCTTTATTCAAAAACGCCAGCTCGCGGATCCGGGTGAGCAGCGTATTGTAATCATAAACTGTGGTTTCGGTAAAAATCTCCGGATCGGGATGAAACGTCGTCTTCGTTCCCGTAATCGAGGAATCGCCTACGACCTTCACATCATATTGCGGTGTCCCGCGGCGGTATTCCTGCTGATAAATATGGCCGTCCCGGTGAACCTGAACCAGCACTTTTTCGGACAGGGCGTTTACGACGGAAACCCCTACCCCGTGAAGACCGCCGGATACTTTATACCCGCCGCCGCCGAACTTACCCCCGGCGTGAAGGACCGTCATGACGACCTCCAGCGTGGATTTCTTCAGCTTCTGATTCTCCCCGACCGGAATACCGCGACCGTTATCGACAACGGTCACGCTGTTGTCTTCATGAACCGTGACATCGATTTTGTTCGCATAGCCGGCCAAGGCTTCGTCAATACTGTTATCGACGATTTCCCAGACCAAATGATGCAGCCCGCGGGAACTGGTCGAACCGATGTACATCCCCGGCCGTTTCCGTACCGCTTCCAGACCTTCCAGTACCTGTATCTGACTCTCATCATACGATTGCTCGTTCATAGACACTGCCTTCACCTACTTCTATAAATTCTATGTCGGGTGGATTAAATCATGGATGAAACGTTGCTCTTCTTCTTCAACGTCGCGGAGGAAATCGGCGAATAGTACACGGTATCCCCGGTGACGACTATCGACTTGGACTCCTCTTCTCCGATCCGCATGACCTGCTTCTCCTTGATAGCATGGCTGACGAATTGCTTCGAGATTTTCGAAGATTTCTCGATCGAAATATCGAAAATCGCCACCACTTCCGAGGATAGGACCACCTTCTCCCCGCCCAGATGAATGTACAACGCGATTCCCCCCGTCTCTATGGATGAACCTGTCCCTCTTGAACATGAAAAATGCTGGCGTCCTGAAGACGGCTGGCATTGAGGCTCTCAATCCCGGTAGCCGTAATGAACGTCTGCACTTTGCTTTGAAACGTTTCAATCAATTGAGTTTGGCGGTAAGGATCCAGTTCGGACAGTACATCGTCCAGAAGTAAAATGGGGTACTCCCCGATTTCCTCGTGAATCAGCTCGATCTCCGCCAATTTAAGTGATAAGGCCGTCGTCCGCTGCTGCCCTTGAGAGCCGAAGCTTTGCGCTTCATTGCCGTTGATATGAAACGCCAAATCGTCCCGGTGCGGACCCGCAAGGGTCATTCCGCGGCGGATTTCCTGATCTTTCGTTTGTGATAACTTTATCATAAATTGCTCCAATAAGACAGCTTCATCTTCTTCTTCGGCTTCGCCGAAGGACGGAAGGTAGGATAATTTCAGGTTTTCCCCGCCCCCGGTAATGCCCTCGTGAATCTGCTGCGCCCATTTTTGCAGTTTTCTTATAAATTGTTTCCTTTTCTTGATGATTTTAACACCATGCTCCGCCAACTGCTCATTCCAGATCTCCAGCATAGTGGTGACCTCCGGTCCTGCCCCCCACGCCTGCTTCAGAAGGTTATTGCGTTGAACCAGCACTTTTTGATACTGCTGAAGGTGAAAAAGATAGCTGGGCTGCACTTGCCCGATCTCCATATCCAGAAACCGCCGCCGGACCCCGGGAGTTCCTTTGACGATCTCCAAATCCTCCGGGGCAAACATCACGGCGTTCAGCGCCCCGATGAAATCGCTCAGCTTCCGCTGCTCCAGGCCGTTCAGCTTGGCCCGTTTTCCCTGTTGGGAGAAGCGCAGCTCGAGACCGACCGTCCCGTATTTCCGCTCCACCTCCGCCCACACCGTAGCCTGGGCGCTGCCAAAGGAGATCAGTTCCTTATCCTTCGCCGTCCGGTGCGATTTGGTAAGCGCAAGTACAAGCAGCGCCTCCAGCAGATTCGTCTTCCCTTGGGCATTGCGCCCGATCATGAGATTGACGCTGCCGAAGGAGCCCAGCGACAGCGCCTCATAATTACGGTAATTCGCAAGTGATATCGATTTAACAAACAATGGTATCCAGGCCCTCCTCGTGTCCCCCTGACGTCCAGGTTAGGGAGCCGTTACTCCTCGCCGCGAACTACCTGGAAAGTACCGCAGTCTTCCACGGAAATCGTATCGCCGGGGTACAGCTTCCGGCCTCTCCGGTCCTCGGGCTCTCCGTTTACCTTGACGGCTTCTTCCTGCAGCAGCGCCTTGGCCATGCCGCCGGTCGAAACGCAGTCGGCCAGCTTCAGAAATTGATCCAGTTTGATATATTCACTGGAAATCGGAATCGTCTTCATCGCGTGTCCAACGACCTCTCTTTAATTTGTAGTCCGGTATGGCAGGATCAGATAAAGGCTTTGGCTGTCATCCACCGGTTTGATGATGATGGGGCTCATGGCCCCGGTGAAACCGATGTGAAGCTGCTCGCTCTCCACCACTTTCAACACATCAAGCATATATTTGGAGTTGAACGAAATCCGCAGCGGATCGCCCGTAAATTCCGCCAGATCCAACTGCTCGGTGACCTTGCCCAGTTCGGAGGAACTGGACGAAATCTCGATCGTTCCGTTCTCCAGCGTCTGCAGCCGCACGATATTCGTTTTTTCTTCACGGGACAGCAAATAAGCGCGGTCAATGGACTCGCTTAATTTTTTTGTATCCAAAACCAGTTCTGTTTTGTAGGTTGTCGGAATAATCTTGGAAGTATCCGGATAAGTTCCGTCCAAAATACGGGTATAAAAGAGTACCCGGTCAATTTTGAACAAGACCTGGTTGTCCGCTACGACGATGTCCACCCGTGTATTCTGGTCGGGAACGATCTTGCTGAGCTCGTTCAGCGTTTTACCGGAAATGACGATATTGCTGAAACGCACGCCTTCCGCATCGTCCAGCCCCGCCGTACGGCTGGCCAGCCGGTGACGGTCGGTAGCCACAAATTTGAACTGGTTATCGCTCAAATTCCACAACACCCCTGTCAGAATCGGGGAGCTTTCATTGGTCGAAATCGAGAAGACCGTTTGCTTGATCATATTTTTAAGCAGGTCGCCCGGAATGGAAATGACCTGATTCTCTTCAATATTCGGCAGCACCGGGAACTCTTCGGGATCCAGGCCGACCATTTGGATATCGGTGGAGCCGGAACGGATTTGCGTTTTAAATCCTTCGCCCACTTCCATTTCGATTTCGCTGGAAGGAAGTTTTTTAATGATTTCCACAAAAAACTTCGCCGGCAGCACTACACTACCCGGGCGTTCAACTTGCACGATTTGCTTCTCCTGATCTTCAGCCGGAATAAACGCCTGGATGGAAATATCGGTATCGCTGGCCGTCAGCGTCATCCCCTGAAAATTAACCTCCAGCTTGATCCCCGTCAAAATCGGGATGGTGGTGCGGCTGGAAATCGCCTTAGCCACATGCTGGATAGATTCGTTCAAATCATGCTTTAAAACGCGGATTTTCATAACTTCAACTCCTAAAAGTTTTATGGAACATCACATCTTGAATAGCCTTTGCAATAAAACTTGCTTCGTAAGCAATTGCTTTGTTTTATGGAGCTTTACTTTTTTGATTTAACTTTATAGGTTGAACTATTGATTTGCATATTAGGCGGCGGTGTAAAGGGTTCTTTTCACACTCTTGGCCTACAACTAATTTGGTTGGTTCAAAATAAAGGGAATTCTTCCCGTTAATTTGGTGCGTACGCGGCTGCAGAGGTGATTTAGCTGGAAAACCTCCCGCTAGTTTCCCTGAAATTGCGTATACCGGCAATTGGGCCGAGAAATAGATGGAGCTTTTCCAGCTAATTCCGATCCAAGAGTCAAGAGCGGTAGATTAACGGGAGACTTTCCCGTTAAAGTGGTGACTCCGACGGTGGCGCTTTATATCTACAATTGTGGAGTTCAACCCCTATTTGCAATAAAGCTTTACTTCGTAGGCATATTATCGGCCCGTACCTGCATATATTTGATTTTAGCAAGTAAATGCAATTTCCGCTAATCCGAACTGAAATGGATAGAAAACCGGAGCTTAATAGCCGGTTGATCTCAGCATAGGTTGTACTGCTCTTCCCGTGGCGGCTTGGCCGCTATTTTATGATGATGTATATCTTTAAAATATATAGAAGAAGTAGTAGGGGCCCTGAATATGTGGATAACGGAACAAAATATATGAAATGAAGCCTATCCACATGTGAATATCATGTGCATAGGCTTATAGCTTATTCAGGATGAATTTTTGATTTTCTCCGTAATGTTGTTGATAACTTTATAGAGATCCTGATCGGTTTTCAACTGCTGGGATATTTTTTCGTGGGCGTGAATGACCGTGGTATGATCCCGTCCGCCGAAGGCATCCCCGATTTTGGGAAGCGAGAAATCCGTTAATTCCCTGGATAAATACATGGCGATTTGACGGGGAAAAGCGATCGCCTTGGTCCGTTTCCGGGCTTTAAAATCCTCCAGCCTCAAGTTGTAATATTCGCCGACTTTTTGCTGGATATCCTGAATTGTAATCATTTTCGGCCGGCTCGATGGAATGATGTCCTTCAGGGCTTCGGCGGCCAAATGGGTGGTGATATCCTGATTGATGAGGGAAGAGTACGCCACCACGCGGATCAGCGCGCCTTCCAGCTCCCGGATGTTCGTATCGATTTGGTTCGCGATATACATCATCGCTTCATTCGGAATATCGAGATTCTCCGCTTTCGCTTTCTTGCGCAGAATCGCGATCCGGGTTTCCAGATCCGGCGGTTGGATATCGGTGATCAGCCCCCATTCGAACCGGGATCTGAGCCGGTCTTCCAAAGTCGGAATTTCCTTGGGCGGCCGGTCACTGGATATGATGATCTGCTTGCGCTCCTCGTGGAGTGCGTTGAAGGTATGGAAAAACTCCTCCTGCGTTGATTCCTTGCCGGCGATAAACTGGATGTCGTCAATCAGCAGGATATCGATGTTCCGATATTTGTTGCGGAAGCTCTCCGCCCGGTTATCCCGGATGGAGTTAATGAATTCGTTCGTAAATTTCTCGGATGAGATGTAGACCACCTTGCTGCTTGGACTATGCTCCAAAATATAGTGACCGATGGCGTGCATCAAATGCGTCTTGCCGAGACCTACCCCTCCGTATAGAAAAAGCGGGTTGTAGGCGCGCGCCGGCGCTTCGGCAACAGCCAGCGAGGCAGCGTGCGCGAACCGGTTGCCGGAACCGATAACGAACGTATCAAAGGTATATTTGGGATTCAGCATATTGGAAACGCTTTCCTCCAGCTGGACGGGTGCGGGGGGTTCCTTGTAAACCTGCGTCTGCTCGGGCGCGGCGGATTCCTCAATCACAAAGGATACGTCAACCTGTTTGCCGAGAAATTCGAAAACCGTGGTTGCGACCAGTTTCGTATAACGGCTCTCCAGCCATTCCACAGCAAAAGTGGTGGGGGCGGAGATGACGATCGAACGATCGTTCAGGGATACGATTTTGGTGGCTTTGAACCAGGTATCGAAGCTGGGTTTGCTGAGTTTTGTATTAATGATGGATAAGATTTGCTGCCATAGGTCGGAGGTATGGCTATCCACAGACGGTCACTCCTTTAAAATCTTCCAATTGTGGCATGAGCCATGCAGAAAGGGTCGAAAAAACATAAATAAAGGGGACATTTATCCCCATGAGTCAGTAAAGTGGAATGATTATAAACATGGATAAATTTGAATTGTTCACAATGTTATCCACAGGCTGTTAATAATTTATGGCTTTAAAATAGATATTCACACCAAAAAACAATATAATCATAGCAAAAGAAGGCTTATATTTCAATGCGTTGCTGTTTTTTATCCACAAATTCAATAACTTGTGTATAATTTTAACCCACAACACTACATATTGTTTATAAATTGTTTAAATTTCGACATCATCCGAGTTGTTTTGAATAGAATTATACACAGGATATCCAAAAGTCCGACATTTTCCCAAATGGGGTTGTGAATACTTCTTATAGACAAAAAAGACGGCTCTCCGAGAAAAACTTCGGAGACCGTCTTTTTTCAGGTGCGAGTGTTTCGTTCCTTAATCGTATTTCAGGCCGCGCTGGAATTTGGCGATCGCTTCGTAATCCTCCTCCAGCTTGCGGGAGATCCGGATATAGATCGGGAGGAGTTCCTTGTACACCGTGGCATGCTCTTTGATTGGCGAATGCTCGAAGGTGCCGCCGACCATGTCGGAAACGGCGTCAAAGGAATCAATTTTGCCTAGCGCGTACAGCCCCAGGACGACTGCGCCGAGACAAGAGCTTTCGATGCTCTCGGGGATGACGACTTTTTGGTCGAAGATGTCGGCCAGCATCTGACGCCAGAGCGGGGAGCGGGCAAATCCGCCCGTGGCTTGGATTTTTTTCGGCTCTCCAATCTGTTCCTCCATCGCCAGCAGTACGGTGTACAAATTATATATGACGCCTTCCAATACGGCGCGGATCATATGCTCTTTCTGATGATGCAGCGTCAAGCCGAAAAACGAGCCGCGGGCGTTCGGGTTCCATAAAGGAGCTCGTTCGCCGGCCAAATAAGGATGAAACAGGAGGCCGTTCGATCCCGGCGCCACTCTTTCGCCAATTTTGGTCAATACATCGTAAGGGCTGATCCCCAGCCGTTTGGCGGTCTCCACCTCGGAAGCGGCGAATTCATCGCGCACCCAGCGGAAAATCACGCCGCCGTTATTGACCGCTCCGCCGATGACCCAGTGTTTTTCGGTCAGCGCATAGCAGAAGATACGGCCTTTGGGGTCGGTTTTCGGACGATCCACGACCGTACGGATGGCGCCGCTCGTTCCGATCGTCACGGCGACGACCCCGGGGGCGATGGCGTTCACGCCCAGATTCGACAGCACGCCGTCACTGGCCCCGATGACGAAGGGAGTGGAGGGGAGGAGCCCCATTTTTTCGGCATAAGATTCGGATAGTCGTTTCATGATGTGGGTGGTCGGTACCAGAGTGGACAGTTGATCCGGCGTGATGCCGGCGACCCGCAGCGCTTCCTCATCCCAATCCAGCCGCTCCAGGTTCAAAAGTCCGGTGCTGGAGGCGATGGAATGATCGACGACGTATTCTCCGAACAGCTTCGCAAAGACATATTCTTTTATGGAGATGAATTTAAAGGTTTGCTTAAAAATATCCGCTTTGTCATGGCGCAGCCACAGCAGCTTGGATAGCGGAGACATCGGGTGAATTGGGGTTCCGGTGCGCAGGTAAATCTCATGTCCTCCGAGCTCATTTTTTAATTTTTTCGACCATTCGACGCTTCGATTGTCCGCCCAGGTGAGACACCGCATCAGCGGCTTGCCGGATGGGTCGATCGGGATGACGCTATGCATAGCCGCGCTGAAGGAAACGAGCAAAATCCGCTCCGGCGCGGCATTGCTTTGCGTCATGACATGCCGAATCGCATTCAGGACGGCGCTGAAAATTTCCTCCGGATCCTGCTCGGCAACGTCGGCCGCTTCGGTATACAGCGGATATTCTTCATTGGCGAAGGCGACGATGGTCCCGTTTTCTTCGAATAACACCGCTTTGGTGCTTGTCGTTCCAATATCCACGCCGATCATATAAGCTTTTTGTTCCATCCGATATTACCCTCTCTCTCCATGTTTGAATATTTTTATCATTATATTAGAAAAAAGCGTTAATGAGGAGAATCAGTCCCAATCCCACAAGCGAAAGGATCGTCTCCATGACGGTCCAGGATTTCAGCGTCTGCGGAACGGTCATATTGAAAAACTCCTTGACCATCCAGAACCCCGCATCATTGACGTGCGAAAGCACGATGGAGCCGGCACCGGTGGCCAGCACGACCAGCTCGACGTTGACGCCGGGCGACAGGGCCAAAACCGGGGCGACAATCCCCGCGGCGGTCGTCATGGCGACGGTGGCCGAGCCGGTCGCTACCCGAATCAACGCGGCGACGAACCAGGCGAACAGGATGACATTAATATGCGCGCCTGTGGCGATTTCGGCAATAGCGCCGCCGACGCCGCTGTTGATCAGCACCTGCTTGAAAGCGCCGCCCGCCCCGATAATCAGGACGATCGTCGCGATCGGAGCCAGACATTCGCTCGTAAACTTCGAAATTTCATGCTTCGTAAAGCCTCGGGAGAAACCGAGCGAAAAAAAGGAAAAGACGACGGCGATCATCAGGGCCATGATTTCATGGCCGATAAATTCGCAGAACAGCGTAAAGCTGCTTGTGGCTTCCGGATCCAGGATGTCGGCGATCGATCCGATGAGCATCAGCAGGACAGGGAGCAGAATCGTAAACAGCGTGATGCCGAAGCCCGGCAGCTTACGGGTTCCTTTGACGGCGAACTGCTCCGCCAGTTCGGCGGGCGGCTGCAGAACGATGCGTTTACCGATGAACCTGCCGAAAACAGGACCCGCGATAATCGCGGTCGGGAAGCCGATCAGGATGGAGTACAGAATCGTTCGGCCGAGGTCCGCGCCATACGCGTCGATGGCGATCATCGGAGCCGGATGCGGTGGGACGAGTCCGTGTACGGTGGACAGTCCGGCCAAAATCGGGATGCCGATTTGCAGCAGCGACATTTTCGTTTTTTTGGCCACCGTAAACACAATCGGGATCAGAAGAATGACGCCGACCTCGAAAAAGACGGGAATCCCGACGATAAAACCGACGACCATCATCGCCCAATGGACTTTCTTTTGCCCGAACCGGTCTACAAGCGTCGTGGCGATTTTCTCGGCTCCGCCCGATTCGGCCATCATCTTGCCGAGCATGGTGCCAAGAGCGATGACAATCGCGATGGTGCCCAGCGTACCCCCAAGCCCGCTCGTAATCGAGCCGACGACGTCAAGCGGCTGCATGCCGGCCAGCAGGCCCAGCAAAAGTGCGGAAATTAGCAGTGTCACGAATGGGTTCCATTTGTATTTGGAAATGAGAACGACAAGAAAAACAATCGTCACCAGGGTCCAAAATAACAAGGTGGCGTTGTGGCTCATGTTGAATAACGTGCTCATGGTGTTCCTCCTTCTATTTTTACCCCTTTTTTACTACTATTTCGTTTCCTTCATGCTGGTATGCACGGTGTTTACCGAATCGGCGAAATACTCCTCAATTCCGGCCGCGATCACCGCCGGGTTCCGGGATTGCAGCTCTTTCAGCAGCTTGCGGTGCTTCTCCACCACATAGCTGATTTTTGGTTCGCCCCCGAAAAATACCTCTTCGGTCGTCATCAACATCACGGTCATCACAATGGGCCTGATGCTGGACCAAAGGTGCAACAGCCTGGCATGGTTGGCCGCGGTGATGATGTGCTCGTGGAAAGTGAGGTCTTGGTAAGCGAACTCCACGACATCCCGATACTTGGCTGCTAGCTCCATCTTGTCGACAATTTGCTGGAGAACGGCGATTAGGGGTGCGGGATCGGTGGAGGCAAGCCGCCGCCAGGAGAAGCTTTCGATCAGGTAACGGACGTCATACAGCTCCTCGATATCCTTTACCTGCAGGCCGTTAACGACGGCACCCATTCGCTGCAAAGTGATCAGCCCTTCGCTGGACAGCGTTTTCAAGGCTTCACGAACCGGGGACCGGCTTGCCGAGAACTCGGCGGCAATGCGGTTCTCGGACAAGACGGTACCGGGCTGAATGGTGCCGTTAATGATCTGAAGGCGCAGCTCACAGGCGATAAATTCCCCCAAGGAGCTGCCCTTCAGCCAGGAAGACGGGAATTTCATAACGTCGTTCCCTTATTTGGCCGATTCCACGGCATGGCCGCCGAATTCGTTGCGTAGGGCGGCAACGACTTTACCGTGGAACGTGTCGGATTCAAGGGAGCGGTAGCGCATAAAGAGGGACAAGGCGATGACCGGAGCGCTGGCTTGCAGATCCAGGGCCGTTTCAACCGTCCACTTGCCTTCGCCGGAGGATCTCATCACGCCGCGGATGCCTTCCAGCTTGGGATCTTTGGAAAAGGCGTTCTCCGTCAGCTCCATGAGCCAGCCGCGAATCACCGAGCCGTTGGACCAGACGCGCGCCACGTCTTCGAAATTGTAGTCAAACGGGCTTTTCTCCAGCAGTTCGAAGCCTTCGGCGATCGCCTGCATCATGCCGTACTCGATTCCGTTATGCACCATCTTCAAAAAATGGCCGCTGCCGTTTTTTCCGGCATATAGATAGCCTTTGTCGACCGCGATATCCCGGAAAATCGGCTCGATCGTCCGGAAAACCGCCTCGTCGCCGCCGATCATAAAGCAGCCGCCTTGATTGGCGCCTTCAACACCGCCGGAGGTACCCACATCAAAGAAGTGTATGCTGTGAGCGGACAATTTTTCGGCGATGTCCAGCGAATCTTTGTAGTGGGAATTACCGCCGTCGATCACAATATCTCCGGGGGAGAGCAGAGGGATTAAGGAGTCCACCACCGATTGAACCGCGGGACCGGCGGGAACCATCACCCATACGATACGGGGAGCTTCCAGCGATTGAACCAGCTGTTCCAGGCCTGACGCGGGAACCGCACCTTCTTTGGCGGCGTTTTGAACGGCTTCGCCATTCATGTCAAACGCCACCACCTCATGCTGATGATGCAGGAGATTAAGCACAAGGTTGTACCCCATTTTGCCAAGACCGACCATGCCCAATTTCATAAATTTCAACATCCTTTCGCAATTGGTATACTTGTATACAACTTAATTATGATTTATCTTACTCCGATCTGTTGCCGCTGTAAATCATGTAAGAAAGCGATTTCTTCCGAAAAAACCATCTTATAAATACTTTTCCACATGTGCATAACTTCTATTCCGACGTAAAAACTAGAAGGTTGTGGAGAACTTTTCGAATAAAATATGCACAGGCTCCGAAAAATCACAAATTGGCCCAGAAAGAAATGCCGGGCTCTGTTGACTTTTCAGGGGGGTTATGATTAAATGTAAAAAGGCATTTTCTGTGGATATGAAAATGGTAAATATACAGTGATCGATTCCTGTTAAGGGGGTGCAATACATTGAAACCGACATTTAAGCCGAATGTGAGCAAACGTAAAAAGGTTCACGGTTTCCGCAAAAGAATGAGCACGAAAAACGGCCGCAAGGTTCTCGCTGCTCGCCGTCAAAAAGGCAGAAAAGTATTGAGTGCGTAATGCGTGCATGAAGACCACTACGGTGGTCTTTTTTTACATTGTCATAGATGTGTTTGAACCGGAGCCCCGCAAAGTCGTCTTGAAGAAGCAGAGGTGTAACCGCCTAACTTTGTGGGGTTCTTTTGTATCGTTTGCCGCAGATGGGACATGTCTATAACTACAATGACAGCCAGCCCTTCAGGGGCTTGACCGAGGAGAAGAAGCTCGTGCACAGAAAGTTAAGATTACGAAATCGGGCAGACTTCAACCGGGTGTACCGGTACGGAAAATCTTTTGCCAATCGTCAGCTCGTCGTTTATTATTCGACCCGGCCCGAGATCGAACGTTTCCGGCTCGGCGTGTCTGCCAGCAAGAAGATCGGCAATGCGGTCGTCCGTAACCGGATGCGGCGTATGCTGAAGGAGATCGTCCGTCTGCATGAAGCGGAAATCCGGGATCATTTGGATCTGATTCTGATCGTTCGCAACGGGGCGGTCGGTATGGAGTACAAAGAACTGGAGAAAAGCGTGCTTCATGTCCTGCGTAAAGCCGCGCTGCTCAAGCCTTCCGGACGATAAGCATGCTTGTTTCTTTGTCCCATTAAATATGGTATGATTTACGATGTATGGATAGGTTAAGAGAGGGGTTTTGAAGTGTCGCGTCTTACAAAAAATCAAAAGAAATGGCTCCTGCTTATCCTCGCAATCGGTCTAATGGCCGTACTGGCGGGGTGCGGCGCGAATCCAGCCAATCACATGAGTACTACCGAGGACATGCGGACAAGCGGTTCCTGGTGGACGGCGAATGTTGTTTATTATTTTTCATTAGCTTTGGATACGTTTGCGAAATGGTTCGGCGGGGCGTATGGGTTGGCGATTCTCGTGATGGTGCTGATCGTGCGGACGCTCATTCTGCCGCTTACGTTGAAGCAGGTGAAGAGCTCAAAGGCGATGCAGGCGATTCAGCCGCAAATTCAAAAGATTCGCGAGCAGTATAAGGACAACCCGGAGAAGCAACAGCAAGAGACCATGAAGCTGTTCCAGGAAAACAAGGTAAATCCGATGGCCGGCTGTTTTCCGCTTATAATTCAGATGCCGGTGTTCATCGCTCTATATAACTCGATTTATTACAACTCGGCGATCGCGGGTCACTCGTTCCTCTGGCTGCAGCTCGGCCAGCCGGATCCATGGTATATCCTGCCGATCGTAGCGGCGCTGACGACGTTCATTCAAACGAAGATGATGTCGAACATGAACCCGAGCGGCATGCAGGGCCCAATGCAGTTCATGATGTTTATCTACCCGGTTTTGATCTTCGTCATGGCGATGAATTTTGCCGCGGCGCTTCCTTTGTACTGGATTTTCAGTAACTTGTACACTATCGGGCAGAACTTCTTTATTTACCGCAAGAAGGACCCGGTTGTTGCGGCTAATGTTGCCGGAGCGGGGGCAAGTTCAGTGCCTTCCGGAAAGTCGAAAAAGGGCGGTTCTAATTTAAAAGCCGGTCATCCCGGTAAAAGTGCCAAGGGGGCCAAAAAATCGAAATGAACAAGATCGTGACGTCAGGAAAAACCATTGAAGCAGCTGTAAAACAAGGATTGGCTAAGCTCGGCACCACCGAGGACAAAGTCACCGTGAATGTGTTGGAGCAGCCATCAAGAGGATTCCTGGGACTGATTGGCGTAAAGGAAGCCAAGGTCGAATTGACTTTACTTTCCGAGCAAGAGTCATCGGTTCCGCCGCAAGGGACCACGCCGGAGAAGCAAGCGACGGTGTTCCCGAAGGAGCAGCCCGAGAAAGAGGCTTCCCCTGGACAGGATCCTTATGAAGCGGCGGCGTCATTCATTAAGGACGTCGGTGAGAGCATGGACATTCATGTCGATGTAGAGATCGTTCACCGGAAAGACAGCACGGTCCTAAACATTTCAGGGAACGACCTTGGCGTACTGATTGGCCGCAGAGGGCAAACCCTCGATTCGCTGCAGTATTTGGCTAATATCATTGCCAATCGGTACTCGGACAGCTTTATTCGTTTGACTTTGGATGCCGAGAATTTTCGGGAACGCCGCAAAAAGACCCTGGAGGACTTGGCCGAGCGTCTGGCCGCCAAGGTCGTTCGAACCCGGAAGGAAGTTTCCCTGGAACCTATGTCTCCCCAGGAGCGCAAGGTGATTCACTCCAAACTTCAAGATCATCCGGAGGTCAAAACGTACAGCAAAGGCGACGAGCCCAACCGGCGGGTCGTGATTACATTGAAGCAAAGCAAATGAAGTGTGAAATGCAATGGCGTCTTGCTCCGGCAAATGTCATTGCTTTTCTTTTAACTAAGGATTCTCAACCCACCCAAACCCTCCCTTACCGTAAGGGAGGGCCCCCAGGGCCGGCAGCCCTCGGGACACCCGCAAGGGGAGAAACGTAGGAGTTACAGAGGCGCTCCTGCCTGCTGTCCCCTACGGGGATGCGCTGAACTGTGATGGTGGGCACGCTTTTCCCCCTACGGGCCCGTCTTACTTAAGGTGCACCCGTGCCACCTGAGGGTTGGAGGCACTGCTGCTTTCGGCGCCCCCGGGTGAACTGTAGTGGAAACAGCCGCTTTTCTCCCCGTTGGGGCACGCTTTACGGTAGAGCTCCTACGGGAAGGAAGGCGGTAAGTTAGTGGCTGGGAGTAAGGTGGTGGAAAGAGGGCGCTGTCCCTGCGGGATGCGCTTGCTGTTGGGCAGAACATTTCCTAAAACGGGGCTTTCGGTCGTTTAGGATATACTTATTGGTGAGGAAGATCATTCGGGCTGTGAAGCGCCAAGGATTTACCTATGGTTTTAGAGGCCGCCCCGAAAGCGCGAGGGGCTTGTGCCCGCAGAATGGTGAATCACCAGCGGAGCAGGGCCGAATGAATCTGGAGAAGCGATAGCGCTCGCCTTTGCCATTGGATTGCCTCCGAGTTAGGTTGAGGTGAATGAAGCAATCCAAGGGCAACAGCGATCGGAAGATCATTCGGGCTGCGTAGCGCCCAGGATTCACGACTCAGGGTTTGGCAAGCACGGTGAATCACCAGCGGAGTGGGGCCGAATGAATCTGGAGAAGCGGTAGCGCTCGCCTTTGCCATTGGATTGCCTCCGAGTTAGGTTCAGGTGAATGAAGCAATCCAATGGCAACAGCGATCGGAAGATCATTCGGTCTGCGAAGCGCCAAGGATTCACGACTTAGGGTTTCGCCCACCGGCATTATTATTAAAATTCGAGGTGACATACCATGCTTAGCGATACAATAGCCGCAATCTCGACTGCGGTCGGCGAGAGCGGAATCGCCGTAATCCGGGTCAGCGGCCCGGAAGCGATCGGCGAAGTGGGGCGGTTGTTCCGCTCCAGAACGCCGTTGTCGGAGGCGGAGAGCCACACCGTACATTACGGGTTCATAGTGGACCCCGTGACGGACGAGAAATTGGAAGAGGTGCTCGTTTCCCTGTTTCGGGCGCCGCGTTCTTTTACGACGGAAGATGTAGTGGAAATCAGTACGCATGGGGGCATCATATCGGTAAAGCGCGTGATGGATCTGCTGCTGCAGCAGCGGGGGATTCGCCTGGCGGAGCCGGGGGAATTTACGAAGCGCGCTTTTTTGAATGGACGGATCGATTTGTCCCAGGCGGAGGCGGTCATTGATTTGATCCGGTCGAAATCGGACCGCGCATTTTCGGTGGCGTTAAAGCAGGTAGAAGGCGATTTGTCGCGCAGAATCAACGCTATGCGGCATACCTTGGTGGAGACGCTCGCGCATATTGAAGTGAACATCGATTATCCCGAGCATGATGTCGAATCGATGACCATGGAGTTCATCAAGGACAAGTGTACGGAAGTGACGGCGCAGATTGAGGGGCTTCTGAAGACCGCGAACCAAGGGAAAATCCTCCGGGAAGGGATTACTACGGCCATTGTAGGACGTCCGAATGTCGGAAAATCTTCATTAATGAATGCTTTGGCCCGTGAAAATAAAGCGATCGTCACCGATGTTCCGGGAACGACGCGAGACGTGATCGAGGAATATGTCACGATTAACAATATTCCGTTGAAGCTGCTCGATACCGCGGGAATCCGTGAAACGATGGATGTGGTGGAAAAGATCGGTGTGGAGCGGTCAAAGGCGGCCGTATTGGAGGCGGACTTGATTTTGCTGGTGCTCAACAGTGCCGAACCGCTGCATGAGGATGAATTGAAGCTGATGGAGCAATTGAAGGGCAGACCGACACTCGTGCTATTAAATAAAATCGATCTTCCCCAACAGCTGGATCGCGCTCAAATCAAAAATTATTTCCCGGAAAATGCTGTGGTCGGGTTGTCCGCCAAAACCCAGGAGGGTTTGGATCATTTGGAGGATGCCATTTCGGAGCTGTTTTTTGGAGGCAAGCTGGAGTCCGGCGATCTGACTTACGTCAGCAATGTCCGGCATATCGCGCTGCTGAAAAAAGCCAAGCAGTCGCTGGCCGACGCTTATGAGGCGGCAGATAGCGGTGTTCCGATCGATATTTTGCAAATCGATGTGCGTTTGGCTTGGGAACAGCTTGGGGAAGTGATCGGCGATTCCGCGCCGGATGCGCTGATTGATCAAATTTTTTCACAATTTTGCCTGGGAAAATAATGATTCCAACGTATGCAATTTGCCGGATCATGGTATGATGATGGAGATTGATGGATTATTTTAAATTTAAAATATACGTGTGGAGAACACGAAGCGAGATATAGAGGTTCACACTTACGTTTAGGAGGTTTGCAAGATGGGTTATGTTGCCGGAAGTTATGACGTTATCGTCGTAGGGGCGGGGCATGCCGGCTGTGAATCCGCTTTGGCGGCGGCCCGGATGGGCTGCAGCACGCTGATGATCACGATCAATCTGGATATGGTGGCGTTTATGCCGTGTAATCCGTCGATCGGCGGTCCGGCGAAAGGCCATGTGGTGCGCGAAGTGGATGCGCTCGGCGGGGAAATGGGCCGCAATATCGACAAGACGTTCATCCAAATGCGGATGCTGAATACCGGGAAGGGGCCGGCCGTTCATGCGCTGCGGGCGCAGGCGGATAAGTTTTTGTACCAGCAAACGATGAAGGAAACGATGGAGCGGGAACCGAACTTGACGATGCGCCAAGGTATGGTAGAGGAGCTGATCGTAGAGGACGGCCAATGCGTCGGTGTGATCACCAAGACAGGCGCGGAATACCGGGCTAAGGCCGTGGTGCTGACAACCGGCACGTATTTGCGCGGCAAAATCATCATGGGCGAGCTTATGTATGAAAGCGGACCGAACAACCAGCAGCCTTCCGTTAAATTGTCGCAGAACCTGAAGGAATTGGGCTTCGAATTGGTGCGGTTCAAGACGGGGACGCCGCCGCGGGTTCACAAGGATAGCATCGATTTTTCGCAAACGGAAATTCAGCCGGGGGATGAGAAGCCGAAGTTTTTCTCCTATGAAACGAAGAGCTCGGATAATGAGCAATTGCCTTGCTGGTTGACGTACACTTCCTCGGAAACGCATGAGATCATCAATGCCAATCTGCATCGGGCTCCGATGTTCTCCGGTGTGATCGAAGGGACGGGGCCGCGGTACTGTCCTTCTATCGAGGACAAAATCGTCCGGTTTGCGGATAAGCCGAAGCACCAAATTTTTCTGGAACCGGAAGGAAAAAACACATCCGAATATTACGTGCAAGGGTTCTCAACGAGTATGCCGGAAGATGTCCAACTGCAGATGCTGCGGTCCATTCCGGGCCTGCAAAATGTGGAGATGATGCGGACCGGGTATGCCATCGAATATGACGCGGTCGTTCCGACGCAGCTCTGGCCGTCGCTGGAGACGAAGCGCTTGCCGGGGCTGTTTACGGCAGGACAAATCAATGGAACTTCCGGATATGAGGAAGCGGCCGGCCAAGGCATCATGGCGGGCATCAACGCGGCCCGTAAAGTCCAAGACAAAGAGCCGGTAATTCTCGACCGTTCTCAAGGCTATATCGGCGTTTTGATCGACGATCTTGTTACGAAAGGGACAAACGAGCCGTACCGGCTGTTGACCTCGCGGGCGGAGTATCGTTTGCTGCTGCGTCATGATAATGCGGACTTGCGTTTGACTCCGATCGGTTATGAAATCGGTTTGGTTACACAGGAAAGATATGTCCAATTTTTTGATAAAAAGGAAAAAGTTGAGAAAGAAATCGAACGACTGAGGGAGACGAAGGTTCGTCCGTCGGACATTAACCCGCTGCTCGAATCCATCGGTTCGGCGCCGATTCAGGATGGAAGCAACCTGTTGACAATTCTTCGCCGGCCTGAAGTCACTTATGCACATGTGGGTAACTTATTTCCGTCTGAAATAGATTTGGACGACGATATGAAGGAACAAGTAGAAATTCAAATTAAGTACGCGGGTTACATTGAGAAGCAATTGCTTCATGTGGAAAGACTGCAAAAAATGGAGAAGAAGAAGATTCCGGAAAATATCAATTATGAAGATATTCATGGATTGGCGATGGAAGCTCGGCAAAAACTGGCGAAAATCCGTCCGATCTCGATCGGTCAAGCTTCCCGGATTTCCGGTGTAACACCGGCGGATATCTCGATACTGCTCGTATACCTGGAGCATTATAATCGGGTAACGGCGGCAGGAGGGTGATCTATTGGATACGGTACAATCCCAATTTCATTCGCTGCTGCTGGAGCATAAGATCGAGTTGTCTTCCCGGCAGTTGGAACAATTCGAAACTTACTTTCAAGAACTGGTATCATGGAATGAAAAAATGAACCTTACCGGGATCACGGAGCGGGACCAGGTTTATATCAAGCATTTCTATGATTCCATTGCGCTTTCTTTTTATATCCCGATGGATGAGGTGCAAACTCTGGCCGATATTGGTTCCGGAGCAGGTTTTCCCGGAATCCCTTTAAAGATCTGTTTTCCTCATCTTAAGCTTACTATAGTGGATTCCTTGAATAAGCGAATTCATTTTTTGCAGAACGTAGTGGATAAGCTCGGTCTGTCCCAAGTGGATCTCCTTCACGGACGTGCGGAGGATTTGGGGCGAAAGGAAGGACTCCGGGACTCTTTTGATTTGGTGACCGCTCGGGCGGTAGCTCGAATGGCAGTGCTCAATGAGTTTTGCTTGCCTTTCGTTAAGCCTGGAGGCAGATTCGCGGCAATGAAGGGAAGCGATCCTGACGAAGAAGTTCGGGAGGCAAAACGCAGCTTGAGTGAGCTTAAAGGAAAGCTTGATTCAAGTCATCACTTTGAACTACCCATGGAAAATTCCGATCGGCACATTATCATCGTCAACAAAGCGGCACCTACGCCGAAGAAATACCCGCGTAAAGCGGGAACTCCATTAAAGCAGCCCATTTTATAAGGCGATAAACATGCATGCTCCTAACTTGTTGTTTCACGTGGAACAATTTGTTAGGGGCATTTTTTTCACGTTACTTCTCCTAAAAATCATTAAATAAGAGAATAGGATTATAGAGAAAAAAGTGGTAGAATAGATATATCACGAATCATTGTCGGGGCATCTGCTTCAATGATGGGTTATCCTTATATTCCTTTACTCTGAAGCTTCGGACTTCAGGGGAGGGTTAATACATAAGGATCTACACCTTTATAAGACAGTACATCGCATGTTCGAATGAAAATGTGCTGCTAAGGTGTGCCTTATGTCACTATGAAATTAGGTGGTAATCTGCGGAATGAAAGAACAATTTTCTAAATTGTTTGGTTTAACCGAACGAACGAACGGTGATGAAGTTAAGCAAATTCCGGTGGGGAACATTGTCGGAAGCCCGTATCAGCCCCGGACCATTTTTGATGATGAGAAGATCGATGAATTGTGTCAGACGATTCGGACGCATGGTGTGATCCAGCCGATTGTAGTGCGTTATCGGAATGACAAATACGAGATTATCGCCGGTGAAAGACGTTGGCGCGCGGTTAAAAAATTGGGATTAGAAACCATTCCGGCTATTATACGGGATTTTAACGACTCCCAAGCGGCATCCATTGCTTTAATCGAAAATTTGCAGCGCGAAGGCTTGACTGCTATTGAAGAAGCGCTCGCGTATCAAAATCTCATCGACTTGCATCAATTAACACAAGAGAGTTTGGCACAAAGATTGGGTAAGAGCCAATCCACCATTGCGAATAAAATACGGCTTCTGCAATTACCCGAAGGCGTTAAAGTTGCGCTTATGGAACGAAAAATTACGGAGCGGCATGCCAGAGCTTTGCTTTCCTTGGATTCGGAAGAACTGCAGTTGAAAGTGTTGGATGAAGTTATTGCCAAAGAATTAAATGTAAAGCAAACGGAAGCGCGAATTGCTTTCTATAAGGAAGTGGCTAAGAACAAGAAGGCTTCCAGACGTATCTCCTTCACCAAGGATGTCAGACTGGCTTTGAATACGATTCGCCAATCGATTGATATGGTGTCTGGCTCGGGTTTAGCGATCAAAACGGCAGAAAAGGATCATGAAGATCATTATGAAATTGTAATACAAATTCCAAAGAGATAGCAGACATGCTACTGACCGGAACCGAAAGGTCTGAGGTCAGTTTCTTTTTGGAAAATGGAACAATCTTTCTTGTTAAGTCAGAAAGGGTACTCGCCAGGAGCGCTGTGGTCTTTTTGTAGCAACAACTTAGTCACTGCACATATTAAACTACAAAGAGATTCTTCTATTATATTGAGGTGAAATGGATTGTCTAAAATAATTGCCATAGCTAACCAAAAAGGGGGCGTCGGCAAAACGACGACCTCTGTTAATTTGGGCGCGGGACTCGCATCAATCGGTAAAAAAGTGCTCCTCATCGATATAGATCCACAAGGGAATACAACGAGTGGAGTCGGAGTTAATAAAGCGGACGTGGCCAATTGTATTTATGATGTACTTATTAATGAAGTAAATCCGCAAGAAGCTATTTTGCCTACGGAAATTGAAGGATTGCACATTATCCCGGCCACTATTCAGTTGGCGGGGGCTGAAATAGAGTTAGTTCCAACGATTTCGCGGGAAGTTCGATTGAAGAAATCACTTCAACAGGTCAAGCATCTTTACGATTATATTCTCATTGATTGCCCACCTTCGTTGGGGATTCTTACCATTAATTCTCTAACTGCCGCGGATTCGGTTTTGATCCCGATTCAATGCGAGTATTACGCGCTGGAAGGGCTGAGCCAGTTATTAAATACTGTGCGGCTTGTTCAAAAGCATCTGAATACTTCTTTGCAGATTGAAGGAGTTCTGTTGACCATGTTCGACGCCCGGACCAATTTGGGGATCCAGGTGATTGAGGAAGTCAAAAAGTACTTCCAGCAAAAAGTTTACAAAACGGTCATTCCAAGAAATGTACGGCTTAGTGAAGCGCCTTCTCACGGTCAGTCCATTATTACCTACGATCCCAGGTCAAAAGGCGCCGAGGTGTATTTAGAGTTGGCAAAGGAAGTGGTCTCCTATGAGTAAACGCTTAGGGAAGGGACTCGATGCATTAATTCCGTCACTTTCCGTTCAGGAAGATGACAAGGTTATAGAAATACCTTTAACTCAGTTACGTGCTAATCCCTATCAGCCGAGAAAAACATTTGATGAAGAGGCTATCAGGGAACTAGCGGAATCCATCCGTCAACACGGCGTCATCCAACCGATTATTGTTCGAAGCGTTCTTAAAGGTTATGAGATTATTGCCGGGGAACGGCGGTTCCGTGCTTCACAGTTTTGCGGGAACACGACAATTCCGGCGGTCGTGCGTACTTTTTCCGATCAGCAGGTAATGGAGATTGCTTTAATCGAAAACCTGCAGCGCGAAAACCTGAATGCAATGGAAGTGGCTGTTGCGTACCAGGGTTTAATGGATCAGTTCCAATTGACTCAAGAAGAGCTTTCCCTAAAAGTAGGTAAATCTCGATCGCATATTGCTAATTTCTTAAGGTTATTGTCATTACCGGAAGAAGTGAAGGAATATGTTTCACGTGGAACATTGTCTATGGGGCATGCACGCGCATTAGTTGGATTAAAAGATCCTGGTAAGATTAAACAGTTGGCCAAGCAGTGTATCGATCATGAATGGAGTGTTCGGGAGCTAGAGGATGCTGTTCAACAGCTGGATCGAAATAAGCAGGAAAAACAAAAACCGGCAAGTAAGAAGCGGGATCCTTATATTGACGAAGTCGAAGAGAGTTTGCGTGACCGGTATAAAACAACCGTTAAAATCAAATCGTCCAATAAGGAAAAGGGAAAGATAGAGATAAATTTTTACAGCAAGGAAGATTTGCAACGACTGCTCGATATGCTGAATTAAACAAATGACATACTCAATGTTCCTCGGGGATGAACGGCCCTTTTAAACAGGAACTTGGGTATGTCATTGCATTCTTATCGTGTTCCTGAAACGACGGTTGGGGAGGAGGGACCATGTGAAGCAGCCCTTGATATACTTGGATCATGCCGCCACTTCATGGCCAAAACCTGCAAGTGTAGGGGAAGCTATGTTGGAAATACTAAATGGACCATCGGCGAACTCCGGACGAGGAAACTATGGAATGGCTTTGCAGGCTGGGCGGACTCTGTTTCAAACCCGCTTGAAATTGGCCAAGCTGTTCCATGTTGAGAACCCGAACAATCTTGTTTTTACCTCCAACACCACGGAGGCTTTGAATCTGGCAATAAAAGGGATTCTGCAGCCGGGAGATCATGTCATTGCAACCATGGTGGAGCATAACTCGGTACGAAGGCCGTTGGAATATCTAAAACGAACCCGTAATGTTTCGGTTGATTATATTGCCGTAAGTCCTGAAGGAAAACTTGATCTGGATCAGTTGGAAAAAGCTTTTCGTCCCAAAACTAAGCTGGTTGTATGTTCTCATAGTTCAAATTTACTTGGATGTATTCTTCCAATTCGGGAAATAGGTAAAATAACTCACAAGCATGAAGCTTTATTAGCTGTGGATGCGGCGCAAACCGTGGGGGGATATCCGATCAACGTGCAAACTATGGGAATCGACTTGTTGGCTTTTCCGGGTCATAAGGGATTGTTGGGGCCGCAAGGAACCGGGGGGTTATACATTCATCCGGATGTAGATTTGGAGCCCATCCTGCATGGGGGGACGGGGAGTCAATCTGAAGCGTTGGAGATGCCGACGGTTCGCCCGGATCGTTATGAAGCGGGTACTCAAAATGCCGTAGGAATTGCCGGCTTAGGTGCTGGAGTGAACTATGTTATGGAGTATGGTGTTGAAGCCATCTATGAGCATGAATGGAAACTGGCTCAGCAGCTCATATCCGCTTTGCAAACGATCGAGGGCGTTTCGGTATTGGGACCGGGGCCTGGAAAGCCGAGAACCGGGATAGTCTCGTTTACGATGGAAGGACGGGATGCTTCGGAAATCGCCTTCCAGCTGGATCGGAAATACGGGATCGCCGTAAGAGCCGGCTACCACTGTAGCCCTTTAGGGCATATGACGGCAGGGACAACGCAAGGAGGAGCCGTAAGGGCGAGTTTCGGACTCACCACGACGTCCGAGGAAGTTCACAAACTAATACTAGCGGTACAGACTATCGCAAAGGATACTTAAACATAGGGGAGAAGAACATGCAGGAGTGGAGTAAACTTTTCTCGGATCAGCTGGCATGGATCGTCACCGGGGTAGCCATTATTTTATTCTGGCTGCTGATATGGAATTTTGTCCAAGGCGCCAAGCTGCGAAAAATGCGACGAAAATACGAGCAGATGATGCAGGGAACAGGGATAGAAGATCTCGAGAGTTTATTGATCGATCTGAAAAACCAGCAAGGCATTATAGAGGATGTGCAAGCGGAACAACGACAACAGTTGGAAAAAATAAGCAACCTGCTCCCCAAGCAAAAAGCAAAGATTGGACTCAAACGCTATAATGCTTTTGGAGAGCGCGGAAATGAACTAAGCTTTTCCGTGGCTTTTGTGGACGATCAAAAGAATGGAATTGTCATTACCGGGTTGTACAGCCGGGATGGGTCTTATGTCTATGCCAAGCCGCTGACGGGAGGGGAATCCCAGCATGCTTTGTCCCCGGAGGAAATCGAGGCTATTGCTCTCGCCGGGCTAGGGGAATAAAGCCCCGGTTCCATTCTTTGATGGCGGTGGAGACGCTGCTGGAAATAATCTCCGACAAGCGCATGACCAGACTGAGACGTGTGTTTTGCAATACAAAATACTCCATAAAGCCGCCGACATTGACGATGCCCGTGACATGGATATCGCCGACCGGCGGCAATTCTTTATTTACACCGGCTCCGGGGCGAAGCGGTCCCTGAACGACCTGGATGGAGCCTACGCTCGATGTTTGACCAAGACAGGCATCAATCCCTATAATGAAAGGGTCCATGAACGTTTGATTAATGGTTTCCAACGTATCCTTTAGATTCATGGCATGAACGGGTTCATCCAAGGTGCCGTATAGATAAAAGTGATTACGGTGATTCAGCTTGGAAAGAGCCGTTCCGACAAGCGGGCCGAGACAATCGCCGGTGGAACGATCCGTGCCGATACATACAATGATCAGATCTTGTCCTGGCGAGATTTTGGCAAAGTGCAAGAGCAACCGATGAATGATAGCGGAATGAATACCGGGATCGGTGTGAGGGATTTTCAAGTAGGGGATATCTTGCTCCGGCCCTGGCACATTAGGCTGAATTTGCGACATGGAATCTTCCTTTCCTTCGTCTAGGATTGCATTTCGGGTCATTGGCTACGCTTTCGGATATTAGTAGATAGTATATGGAAATTTATGAAATTCTATACTCCAACTAAAGTCATAGGCGCAAATACGGCAAAGTTCCCGCCAGGGGATGAAGAAATGGGGGAAAGATCCTTGGACAATTGGCTTGTTATGTCCTTTGATTCCACGCAGCAAGCCTTACGGGCGGAGATGTTACTGGAATATGCGGAGATCGAGATAGATTTGTGCCCTACACCCAAGGAGATTACCGCGGGCTGTGCGCTGTCTATTCAATTTCCGCCGGAATGCTTGGAGCGGGTTAAAGAAATTGTCCTAGGTGAGGCGGTGGAGATTCGCGGGATCTTCTCACGGGTAAACGCGGAGTACAAGGTGATCGACCTGGAGGAGGAGACAAAATGAGGGGATGGGCGCTCAAAGAGCAAATTGGCGATATTACGAAATCGGCGGCAGCCTGGAATGAAAGGTTCTGGAACTGGCTGACGGACATGAATATGTGGGAGAAGGTTCTGTTTGCCGGGTTGAGGATTGTGTTAATCTTTCTATTAACCCGCCTCTTCATGAAGATCATCTATCGGGTTATAGACCGCTCGCTGGAGCGTAGAGAGAAGGGGCGGCTGAATGTTAATCCCCGGAGGTTCGTCACGGTGGGTGAGTTGCTGAAAAACGTGACTTGGATCACGAGCAATTTCATTATGATTATGCTGATTTTGGGTGAAATTGGGATTCAACTGGCTCCCTTGGTGGCAGGTGCGGGCGTAGTGGGGCTGGCGATCGGCTTTGGTGCACAAAGCCTGGTCAAGGATGTGATCACCGGCTTTTTCATTATTCTGGAGGACCAATTTGCCGTGGGGGATGTGATTCAAACCGGCAATTTGAAGGGAACGGTCGAGGTGATCGGCCTGCGTTCTACCCGACTTGTGAGTTGGACCGGAGAGGTACATATCATCCCGAATGGGATGATCACCAATGTCACAAACTTTTCCATCGGCACGGCCTTGGCGGTGGTGGATCTTCCGTTCAGCAATGCACGCAAACTGGAGGACACTTTGGAACTGCTGAAGAAGGCGATGCTTGAGCTGTCCGAAACGACCCCGGAGCTTGCCCAGATCCCCAGCGTGATGGGGGTACAGTCGCTCACGGCCAATGAGTACGTCATTCGGATTGCGGTGGAATGTCAACCCGGGATTCGGGCGGAGATGGAGCGGAAAATCCAGCTGTATGCCAAAGAAGCGCTGGAAGAGGAAGAGGCCCTGCGACTGGCGCAGGAATCAAGGCACGGGCAAGAACAGCAGCCGGGTTAAGTTTGGAGGCGAAACGGGAAGAATGAAGGAAGGGAGGAGAGCGAGATGGAGAGAAAGACATTTCAGTTGGGCGATATCGTCCTTATGAAAAAAAATCATCCCTGCGGAAGCAATGAAATGGAGATCATCCGGATGGGAATGGATATACGGATCAAATGTGTCGGGTGCAAACACAGTGTGCTCGTCCCCCGGGCCAAATTTGAAAAGAACATGCGTAAAGTTTTACGATCAGCCGCAAGGGAAGAAGGGACTTCCGAAGGTCCGGAAGAGGTTTAACATGGCCATGGGAAATTAATTTTCGGCAAGCAGTTGCAAATCATCAACATTCATGGTATAATAAATCTTGCTTGCTGTGGAGAGGTACCCAAGAGGCCCAAGGGGGTTGACTCGAAATCAACTAGGCGTCGCAAGGCGTGCGTGGGTTCGAATCCCACCCTCTCCGCCATATTTTTCATAAATAATAAACTCGAACCTTCTACATTTTGGACGTAGGAGGTTTTTATTTATTAATTATGAATCTATGATCGCCAGGGGCGGAAAGGGCGTGTAAGATGGGTCATAAAGAAGTATATGATGCTTTGGACACTCAGTGGTTTGCTGCCAACGAGAAGGTGGCCATTTGTATTTATACATATAATTATGAAGGGATTGGCGGTTAATTCATGAACATCTAAGCCGTAACCCTACTTGAAACAGCAGAAGGGACCCGAAAGGGTCCCTTCTCTGGTTGACGGCGTGCTTATTGGAATTCTTCTCTCACAACCCAAGAAACGGTCGATCCTGCGCGTATGCAGCCCGGACTAAAGAAGAGGGGTCTTCACTAACCCGGGATCTAGGCTTCTACAATGAAGTGAATAAGACTCCTGAAAAATGTTGCTCGCGGATACCTCCAACGGAACCACACCTCTCTTTGCATCACCGTCTGAGTGTATTATGTGCAGCGATCCGGGTTCTATACACACCGATGTTGAAAAAAGATGCCTACGACAAAACCCTAGTGGACACGGGCCTTCTCGGCTTTTTTCCACTTGCGGTTCTTGTTTGTCGTGTCCGGAAACGTTTCGCCGCGCTCCATGGTGATCCGCTTCGGATCATTAATTTGGGTATGGAAGCTGCGCGCCTCGCCGACCTCCACATAAACTCCAGGATTCGGCGCCTTGTCGCCCGGTTCAAATTCCGTACGTTCGCCCATAACGAAGTCTCCTTTCTTTGGAAGAAGTGGAATGATGCAAAGGAAGTGCATCGGATCTAGTCTGTGTAGATCGGAGGCCTTTCATGTAGCCGGTATGGTGGGGACGGTTGTCGTCGAAAAAGAAGGAGCTGACTTGCGAATCTACGGGGAGTTTGCTATACTATTAGGGTTCGAGTTAAGACTCGTTCCTTGCTCCCAAGAGAAACAGGTTGGGGGCCATAGTCCACAAGGAGGTGAACCAGATGCGCAAATATGAAGTGATGTACATTATTCGTCCTGACGTTGAACAAGAAGCTGTTCAAGCTACAGTCGAAAAATTCCAAGGCATCATCCAAAACGGCGGAGAAATTACGAAGCATGATGTAATGGGCAAACGCCGGCTTGCGTATGAGATTAACAAGATCCGTGACGGAATTTACGTGCTCGTAAATTTCACAGCTACTCCAGAGGTAGTTGCTGAGCTTGAGCGGATTCTGAAGATTTCCGACGAGGTTATCCGTTATCTCATTACTAAAGACGTTGCCTAATTGCAAGTTTCGTATTGAACAAGCCCGAAGGAGGGGATTGGATTGTTGAACCGTGTCATTCTGATCGGACGTCTTACCCGGGATCCGGAGCTGCGCTATACGCCATCGGGTGTGGCGGTCACCCAGTTCACGATTGCCGTGGACAGACCATTTACATCGCAGGGCGGAGAGCGCGAAGCCGATTTCATTCCAGTCGTAACCTGGAGACAGCTGGCCGAAACCTGTGCCAATTACTTGCGTAAAGGCCGGTTGACCGCTGTGGAAGGACGCATCCAAGTGCGGAATTACGAGAATAACGAAGGTAAACGTGTTTACGTCACCGAAGTCATTGCCGATAATGTCCGTTTCTTGGAGTCGAACCGCGAAGGCGGGGCGGGCGGCGGAGGACAGCGTGAGGAATCTCCATTCGGAGGCGGCGGCGGTGGCAACACCGGGCGCAGCAGCAATTTCTCGCGGGACAATCAGAAAGATCCTTTCTCCGATGACGGGAAACCGATCGATATTTCGGATGACGATTTGCCATTTTAATTACGGAAAGGACTGAAAAGCATGAGCTTCAAGCAAAGAGAAGGCGGAGACGACAAGAGACCGGCTCGCCGCGGCGGCCGCAACAAACGTCGTAAAGTGTGCTACTTCACTGTGAACAAAATTACGCACATTGACTATAAAGATACTGAGCTGCTGAAGAAATTCATCAGTGAGCGCGGTAAAATTTTGCCTCGCCGTGTAACGGGTACGAGCGCAAAATACCAACGTCTGCTGACAGTAGCGATCAAACGCTCCCGTCAAATCGCATTGCTTCCGTACACTACGGAGTAATCGACAAGACGCCAAGAACAACCGGTTCCTTCGGGAATCGGTTGTTTTTTTATGCTCGCATATTTGGAAATTGGGAAACAAAGAAACTAAAAAATTCGACAGATTTCTTGATTAGGAGAGGACGATTTGAATAGAAATATGTTATAAAAAGTAAACTGATGTCGAATAAAGATGACTTATTGTGTTATAATTAATTACATTTTAATGCTTTTTGGTATGCTATAAGGTAAAATCTATCTCGTTATATTGTAAAGTTTAACTAAAAAAATACTTGACGTTAGAAATATTCACATGTATTATGATCAATAATTCAAATACAGTTCTTCCTCTTTCTTCTAAAGGACCTGTTTACACTTTAATTAACCGCAGGTTTATACCACGCCATTACGTCATCTCTTTTACATATATCTAAAATCAATTGTCTTCCTTGAACAATCATAATGAAGATCCCATGAAAGGCGTTTACCATTCTAAAATTCTATCAGTAATATTTTTCACAAACTATAGATGAAATTATTCATGAGGAGGAGTAAACGTATGAGAAAAACATGGTGGGGGTCATTGGTTCTATTGCTGGTATTTTCGCTCGTACTCGGGGCTTGCAGCGGTGGTGGGGGAAGCAACACCGCAACGACGACGCCGGGCAACGAGGAAGCGAACAAAACGGAGACCAAAGGTGAGAGCGCGACTCCCCCTGCGGAATCCGCTCCGGAAGGCGTGATTGAAGCGGCCGATATGTCGTTGAATCCCCCGGCGGCTGTCAATCGCACGGATACCTTAATTGTAGGGATGACCGATCCCAAAGGGGTGTTCAACCCGCTGTTCCGAGAAACCACTTATGATGCTTACGTCTGCTACGTGCTTTTCGATTCCTTTATAGAAGTGGCTGCGGACGGGACGTATGCGAACAGTTTGGCGGAGAAAGTCGACGTATCGGAAGACGGCCTGAAGTATACGTATCATCTGAAGCCTGGCGTAACCTTTTCCGATGGCAAGCCGATGACCGTTAAGGACTACTATTTTACGCTCAAAATGCTACTTGACGCGAGTTATGATGGTCAATTGGACCCGATGAGCTACAACATTGTCGGTGCCAAGGAGTACCACGAGGGGAAGGCCAAGGAAATTTCGGGCGTAAAAATTATTGACGATCACACCGTAGAAGTTTCCATTACGGAGTTCTCCGCACTGACGCCAGTGGAGCTTGGGAACATTTCCATTCTGCCGGAACACTATTATGGCCCCAGCTATACGCAAGGGAAACTCGACGGCGTAAAGGCGCTGAACGCCAAGCCGCTCGGAAGCGGACAATACAAACTGACCAAGTACAGCCCGGGTCAGGAGGTCGCTTTTGAGGCTAACGAGAATTATTTCCGCGGGGCTCCAAAGGTCAAAAATGTGATTTTCAAAACGACGACGGAAACAACGAACCTGCCGATGCTGCAGCAGGGCGAAACCGATATGGATGAAGGGGTCAGCGTAACGGAAGACAATGTCGAGGCTCTGAAAGAAATGGGCTTTGTCGACATCAACCTTCTTCCGAACAATGGTTACGGATATATCGCTTTTAATCACAAATTGAAGAAGTTCCAAGACGTGAAGGTTCGCCAGGCTCTGGTGTACGGCTTAAATCGCAAAGAAATCGTAGCGGGGATTTACGGCCCGTATGCCGATGTAATCAATATTCCGGAGTCGACGGTATCTTGGGCGTATACGAACGAAAATATCGAGACCTATGATTTCGATTTGGAGAAGGCCAAAAAGATGCTGGACGAGGCCGGGTGGAAGGTAGGCAGCGACGGATTGCGCGAAAAAGACGGCGAGAAATTCAAGATCAATTTCTCGGCAACGGCGGATAACCCTGTGGTAGACGCCTTGCTGCCGATCATGACACAAAACTACAAAGAGCTGGGCATCGAAATTGTCGCGGAAACGTTGGATTTCAACGCCATCATGGATAAGGCCAACACCGGTGATTTTGATATGTTCTTTGCCGCCTGGTCGTTGACGCCGGACCCGGACAATACGGTATACATTACGAACGGGGCACAGAACGACTTTGGTTACTCCAACGCCAAAGTGGATGAACTGATGGCCAAAGGCAAGAAGACCCTCGATATTGAAGAACGCAAGAAAATCTATAAAGAAATGTATCAAGAAATGAATAAAGATGTACCGGCTATCCTGCTTTATCAAAGAAAGAATATGCTGGCGGTCAACGGACGCGTCGAAGGTTTCGACTTCTCCCCGTATAAATACTTCTCATATAGCCTGTACCAAGTGCAAATGCAGTAAACCAACAAGCGAATGTACCCGGGAATTTATCCCGGGTACACTCGCACTTTTTATCCAGGGGGAACAGGAATGAAAACGTATATTGTCCGAAGACTCTTGCAAATGATTCCCACGCTGATCGGCATTTCGATTATCATTTACGCGATTTCCGCCATGATTCCCGGAGATTACATAACAGCACTGAACAACCCCAATATGACGCAAGAGCGGGCGGATGAATTAAGAGCCATTTATGGTTTGGATCAACCCGAATATCTGCGGTACTTCACTTGGGTCAAAAATATGATAACCGGCAATATGGGGGAATCCTTTCAGCATAAAAAGCCCGTAATGGAAGTTGTGAATGATTACGTTTGGAACTCCTTTATCATCGCAATAGCTACCCTCGTCTTGAGTTGGACCATCGCCGTGTTTACGGGGATATTTTCAGCAAGATTTCAATATTCTTTCTTTGACAAAATTATTACGCTTATCGTCTTTATATGCATGTCATTGCCGTCGTTTTTTATCGGTCTCCTATTAATTCGGATATTTGCGCTAATACTCGGTTGGTTCCCTGTCGGCGGGATGGTTACGGCCGGATCGAAAGCGATCGGCTGGGACTACATTAAGGATGTGCTGCACCACAGTTTCTTACCGATCCTGGTCCTTACGATGCTCAGCACCGGCAGCCTGACCCGGTATTTCCGCACCAGCATGCTTGAAGTTATCCGCCAGGATTATATCCGGACAGCGCGCGCCAAAGGGTTGAAGGAAAGAACGGTTATTTTCAAACACGCCCTACGCAATGCCATGATTCCGGCGATCACGTTACTTGGCTTCGAACTGCCCGCCTTATTTGGCGGTGCGATGATTATGGAGCAGATCTTCGTATGGCCCGGCATCGGTCATATCTATCTAAATGCCATCAATATGCGGGACTATCCGTTTATGCTAGGGTTCACGATGCTCTTATCCGTGCTAACCTTATTGGGAAATCTGCTCTCGGACGTGCTGTACGGTATAGCTGATCCGCGAATTCGCTTGAAGTAGGAGGAGAAGGTATGGCCACAGAAATAGCCGCAATGAAGAAAAATACGGTTGGCCCGGCCATGACATCGGAATCGCCTTGGCGAATGGCGGTACGGCGCTTTAACCGGAATAAGCTGGCGCTTTTCGGGCTGGTGATCTTGCTGTTGATGTTTCTGATCTGCTTTGTGGGCCCTTTTTTTTCACCATATAGCCTGTATCAATATTCGTTGGCTGACAAAAATATGGCCCCTTCGCCCAGTCATTGGTTCGGCACCGACAAATTGGGCCGGGATATTTTGCTCCGCGTGATGCTGGCCGGCCGAATTTCCCTTCTGGTGGGACTGGTCGCCACCATTATTACGGTTGTTATCGGGGGAACGCTGGGGGCGTTGGCGGGCTTTTACCGTAAACGCGTCGACAGTATCATTATGAGAATAGCCGACATCTTTATGTCTTTGCCAACCCTGCCGATTTTGATTATTTTGGGGGCGGTGATGTCGGACTTAAAGGTCGATCCGAAATTGCGTATTTATTACTTAATGTTCATCATTGGGGCGCTAAGCTGGACGACGTTGGCCCGGCTCGTCAGGGGGCAGATTCTCACTCTTCGGGAACAGGAATTCATGCTGGCGACCGAGGCGCTTGGGCTAAAGGACCGCCGGAAAATATTCCGCCACCTGCTGCCGAATACGATACCGATTATTATCGTAACGGCGACGCTGAGTGTGGCGAGTGCTATTTTGTATGAATCGTCGATGAGCTTTTTGGGGCTTGGTGTTGTGCCGCCAACCCCGTCCTGGGGCAACTTGATTTCGGACGCCAACAACCTGATTGATTTCCGGAAGCGGCCGTGGCTTTGGATCCCTCCGGGGATGTGCATCCTGATTACGACCGTGGCGATTAACCTTATCGGAGATGGACTGCGCGACGCCCTGGATCCCAAAATGAAGAGATGACGTTCTTAACCCATAGAAGGAGATGCGATTATGGCTAAAGATCTTGTGCAATTCCGCAATCTGGAGACCCATTTTCATACTTCGGCCGGCGTTGTCAAAGCCGTCGATAAAATCAGTTTTTCAATCCGCGAGGGGGAAACGGTAGGAGTTGTAGGAGAATCCGGCTGTGGCAAGAGCGTGACGGCCATGTCGCTAATGCGATTGGTGGAGGGGCCGCACGGTGTGATCGCTGGCGGGGAGATCCTGTATCAGGATCAAGACTTGCTTAAGTTAAGCAAGCGGGAAATGGCCCGAATCCGTGGGAAAGATATATCGATCATATTTCAGGAGCCGATGACCTCGCTGAATCCGGTACTGACGATAGGCGATCAAATTACCGAGCCGCTGATGATGCACCTGTTGTTAAGCCGCAAAGAAGCGAAGCAGCGGGCGATCGAGTTGATTGAACTGGTTGGGATTCCGCGGGCCGAACAAATCTTTGACGCCTACCCTCATGAGCTAAGCGGGGGCATGCGCCAGCGCATTATGATTGCCATCGCGTTGAGCTGTAATCCGAAACTGCTGATTGCCGATGAACCCACGACGGCATTGGATGTAACGATTCAGGCTCAGATTCTTGACCTAATGCGGGAAATCAAACAGAAGTTAGGAACGGCTATCATGCTGATTACGCATGATCTTGGGGTTGTCGCGGAAATGGCCGATTACGTCATCGTGATGTATGCCGGCAAAATCATTGAAGAAGCGCCGGTGCTGGAGCTGTTTCAAAATCCGAAGCACCCTTACACCAAGGGGCTTCTTAAAGCGAAGCCCGTTCTCGGGCAGTCTCAGGAACGATTATATTCCATTCCCGGCCAGGTGCCCAATCCCATAGAACTCGAAGATAATTGTCATTTCCATGACCGCTGCGAATTCTGTATGGATATATGCAGACAGCAGCCACCGCCGTTTCGCGAGCATGGTGAAAAGTTACATAAAACCGCTTGTTGGCTGTATGAGGAAGTGGGGGTAACACGATGAGCGCATTAATAGAAGTGGAGCGGTTAAAGAAGTATTTTCCCATTACCGGCGGGGTTTTTCAACGTACCGTCGGCTATGTTAAGGCGGTAGACGACGTATCGTTTCATATCGAGCGGGGAGAGTCGTTCGGTCTCGTAGGGGAGTCGGGATGCGGCAAAAGCACGATTGGCCGGACGCTGCTGCGGCTCAACGATAAGACGAGCGGGAGAGTGGTCTATCAGGGGAAGGAACTCTACGAATTGTCCAAAGAGGAGCTCCGACGATTGCGGCCGAAGCTGCAAATCGTCTTTCAGGACCCGTTCAGTTCGCTCAACCCGCGGATCAAAGTCGGCGACGCGATCGGAGAGGCCTTGTTGGATCACGGGCTGACCGATCGGAAGGAAGTGAAAAAAAGAGTGCTGGAGACCATGGAAATTTGCGGACTGGCCAGCTACCATTATGATCGTTATCCGCATGAGTTTTCCGGCGGACAACGGCAGCGCATCGGCATCGCCCGCGCATTGATCATGGATCCGGACTTTATTGTGGCCGACGAACCCGTATCAGCGCTCGACGTTTCGATCCAGGCCCAAATTATCAATTTGTTAAGCGACTTAAGGAAGGAGAAACAAATTACCTATCTTTTTATCTCGCACGATCTCAGTGTCGTGGAACATTTATGTAACCGGGTTGGCGTGATGTATCTGGGTTCCATGGTGGAACTGGCCAGTAAGGAGGAATTGTTCCGAAATCCGCTTCATCCTTATACGAAAGCGTTGATGTCGGCTATTCCGGTTCCCGATCCTACCTTGAAAAGGGAGCGCATCGTTCTCCAGGGCGATATCCCAAGCCCGGCTAATCCGCCTTCCGGCTGCAAGTTTCATACGCGGTGCCCCATCGCTAAGGATATTTGCAAACAACAAGTCCCCGAGTACCGGGATGCGGGGAATCATCATTTTGTTTCATGCCATTTTGCTATATAAGATTACTTCATATAGTAACTCAAATTAGGGGCAGGTTGCCTGCTCCTTCCCTATACGCCAAATCAAGCAGATAAAGGCTCGCCCCCGATAAGGAGGCTGGGCCTTTTTTAGCGGAAAAAATGGATAAGTGGATATCTCGGGAATAGCGAGTCAAAATTTCGCCATATATAACGGACTTACCACCCCGCATCATATCGCAAGTATGGGTAACATTGTTGTGCCGAAAAACGTCTATATGGTATAGTACGAAACGGTAGAGTAAATATCGAGATTAAGATTTTGTACGATATAGGAAATAATTGATTCTATTGGAGGCATATGATGAAACGAAAAGATAAGAAGGTAAAAGAAAAAAAGGTAAAAGGAAAAGGGAGACTGGGAAGGAAGCAGAAATGGCTTATTGCACTGGCCGTTGTGGTCATCCTCGGGGCGGGAGCCTATACCTTCCGGAAGCCGCTGGCTGTCATGGCTTTCGATCTGTTTCTCTCCGGTCAGGTGGAGGAGAAGCTGGAGAGATCTTACGCTCCGTTGGAAGGTGAACAGCCAAAACCCGTCGTGAAGGAAGAGAAGATGAAGCCGTTCAACGCTTTGCTGCTCGGTGTGGACCAGCGGGCCAATGAGCCGGCTAGGTCGGATACGATGATCTACGCCGTAGTGCGTCCCGAAGAATCCCGGGTTCTGCTGGTATCGATTCCGCGGGATACTTACACGGAGATCGTCGGCAAGGACCGGGAGGATAAGATCAATCACGCATACGCGTACGGTGGCGAGAAAATGGCCAAAGATACCGTGGAACATTTCCTGGGCAATCCTATCGATTATTATGCGGCCATTAACTTTGAAGGACTGCGCCAGGTCGTAGACGAATTGGGCGGGGTCGAGCTGCCGATCACCAAGGACATCGTCAATAAGCAGAAGGATCATGAGAAATTCACCATAAAAGCCAACAAGCCTTTATATAACGGGCAGGAAGCTCTTAATTTCGTCCGTTACCGTGAGGACAGCGATTTTAACCGGACCAGAAGGCACCAAGTATTTCTGAATGCTATCGCGGACCGCGTGCTGAAGCTGAATCAGGTATCGAAGATTCCGGATCTGCTGGATCTGCTGGGCGAGAATTTTAAAACCGATATGATGCCGAGCCAAATTATCGATTTGTCGAAAAAGGTTTTGTTGGGCAACACACCTTCCATTCAAGGTTTTACGATCATGGGGGAAGGCTTCCGAAAGAACGGCGTATACTATGATGCGGTAGATGAAGAGGATCTGGAGTTTGCAAAAGAGATGATCAAGAACTGGAACGATCCCGACACGACACCGGAGCAGCTGATTATGCCGGACGCCCGGGAAAAGGCCAAGGATGCGGATGCTGAAGAAACGCAAACGTCCAGCGGGAAAAGCTCGGAAAGTGGAAACAAGAACAAGAAAACGAACCCATAACCTTATCAATTAGCGATAGCAATCATACATCACATGAATGATTCGGCAGTCCGGTTTCCGGCTGCCGATTTCTCAACCTTTCCTGGAACATACGACAGCCTGATCCGTAAAAATAAAGGTGTGCCGAAGGAAAGGTTATTATTTTGAGGAGGATACGATTGAAATGAATATCGCGTTTTTTTTACTTCCAAAGAATGATGTCGTTAGCGTTACGCTGGACTCCACCTTGCGGCAGACATTGGAACGGATGGAATTCCACCGGTATACGGCCGTGCCGATTCTGGGGCGGGATGGGCAATATGTCGGTACGGTGACGGAGGGCGATCTGCTTTGGTATATGAAAAATTCGGATGGCAAGGTTAATTTTGAGACCGCTTCAAAATTTCATTTGCGGGACGTTCCCCTCAAGATGGATATCCGACCGGTATCGATCAATGCCGATATGGAAGACTTGATTAACCTGGCCAAGGTACAGAACTTTGTGCCGGTGGTCGACGATATGGGCCGATTTATCGGGATCGTCCGCCGGAGTCAGATTATTGAATATTGCGAGAAATTTGTGACGCGCAACGAGTCGGTGCCCAAGCCTTAAACCGGCAAACGAAAGCCGGTTGCTAAAACTTGCTTGTGTCCGTTTGCGTCCCTTACCGCGCTTGCTTTATGCTATAATGAAGAATAAAACTTTTTCGGGGAGGGTGGAAGCTGTCGGCCATGCAAAGGGAGATGGATGTAGCAAAGCGCGCCAAAGTGATTGAATGGCTGAAAACCGAGGTAGTCGATCACGTATCCCGTTTATTCAAAGCATTGTGGGAAGGCAGCACGACACGGATAACGGACAGTCTCGCCAGTCTGATTGTCAGCGGTTATATATTGGGACGCAGACTGGGGGTTTCCTATCGGGACCTGGATGAAGCCATCTTGGATAAGTTGAGAAAACACAAACAGGAGGGGCACCAACTCGAGGATTGGTATCAGGATATATCTACATTGGAAGAACATATGCGTAAGAGGTGAACCCATTTGAAGCTGCGCTGGACATCCGTGGCCTGGAGCGTCGTATATCTGCTGCTCCTGTTGTCACTGGCTACTCCGCTTACCGTCGTCACGGCCTTCTTTCTGATTGTGCCGGGCGTTCTGCTGTATACAACCTTATCGTTCAAAGCGTTCGCGCTGCATGTCATTCCGGTTTTGCTCATATGTACTCTTATCTTTGGACCGTTCATGCTATTGCAGGCGATCTATTTTATCGTCCCGGCTATGGTGATGGGACATTTGTATAAGGCAAAGGCCTCGGCGGTCAGGACGATCCTGTCGGGAGCCGGAACGATTATGGTTCTGTTTTTGCTGGTGCTGCTCATCAGCACCGTGTTCTTTAACTTCAACTTGGCCGCGTCCATTGAGGATATGATCAATACGGTAATGGCCCCGCTGCAAAATATGGCGGACAGCCCGCTTTATACCGGCGCAGTCTGGTCCCCGGAACTAAGCATGCAGCTGTCAAATTTAACGGTACGGCTGATTCCTTTTACGATGATCGTTTGTTCCCTGATCATTACGACGATCGCCCACGCCGTGGTTCGCCCGACCTTAGGCAGCATGGGACATGTCGTACCGAAATTGCCGCCGATTCGCGACTGGCGTTTGCCCCGTTCGCTAATTTGGTATTATTTCGCCGCATTGCTGTTGCAAATGTTTGGCGGTGAGAGCGTGACCCAGGGCTTTTTGGGTACGATTCTCTTGAATTTGACGCCGCTTCTGCAGTTTTTGTTCATGATCCAATCCGCAAGTCTTTTCTTCTTTGCGGCATACCACCGAAAGTGGAATCCGGCGATTCCGGTCCTTCTGGTGGTGGCGATGGTATTTTTTCCGCCGCTGCGCATTGTCGGGATTCTGGACATCGCTTTCCCGCTGCGTGAGATGCTTACAAGACCAAGACGATAGGGTGAGAAGGCATGCCTAGTTTACTGCAAAAGCGTTGGCACGGTTATCAAACCGTGTGGATGTTCATGCTCCAACTGCTGCTTGTCATATTCATCTCCTACTACAACTGGATACTCGGTCTGGTCAGCTTGTGTCTGGTAGGGGTGCTCGCGTACCTGATGCTGCAAGCGGAAAGGCGCTTTCGCAAGGATCTCGTCAAGTACGTCACGGATTTGACGTACCGGATCAAGCGAGTGGAGGGGGAGGCGGTCGGCCGCCTGCCTTTCGGCATTATCTTGTACAGTGATGACCGGGTCATCGAATGGCACAATCGTTTTGTAGGCGGAATGTTCGGGCGGGAAAGCGTGGTGGGAGCACCCTTGACGGAACTGCTGCCGCCGCTGCCCCAGCCGCAGACAGCAAAGGAGAAGGAAAAGAAGGATCACAAGGATCATAAGGCCGGAAAAAACACGGTTGAGGTTGTGGCGGCCAATAACCGGCATTACGAATTGACGATCGACCACGATGAGCGGTTGATCTATGTCCACGACATGACGGAGCTGGCGATGCTGCGCGAACGCTACGAGAACGAGCGGGCCGCGTTGGGCATCGTGATGCTGGACAATCTGGACGAGGCCGCGCAGGGGATGGACGATCAGCAGCGCACCGCGCTGATCGCCCGGGTGGCGTCGGCGCTCACGGCGTGGGCGAAGCAGCACCGGATCTACCTGCGGCGCCTGTCCTCCGAGCGGTATCTGATGATGCTGAATCAGAGATCGCTGAACGAACTGGAGCAAAGCCGGTTCGTGATTTTGGACGAGGTCCGCGAAATGACCGCGGACCTGAAGGTGCCGATGACGCTGAGCATCGGCCTGGCTTTTGGCACCGAGCGCTTCAGCGAGCTGGGCGAACTCGCCCAGTCGAGTCTGGACATGGCGCTCGGGCGGGGGGGCGACCAGGCCGCGGTGAAGGCCGGTCAGCGGCTCTCGTTCTACGGCGGCAAGACCGGCGCCGTAGAGAAGCGGACGCGCGTCCGCGCCCGCGTCATCGCGCATGCGCTGCGCGATTTGATGCAGGAGAGCGACCGCGTCATCATCATGGGCCATCAGATGCCCGACCTTGACGTGATCGGCTCCTCCATCGGCGTAATGAAGGCGGCCGATATGTACAAGGTCGAGGCGCACATTGTGCTGGATGGCCCAAACCCCGGCATCGAGCGGCTTATGGAGCGCATCGATAAAGAGGAGGCGCTGGCGCGCCGGTTCATCTCGCCGGAGCAGGCGCTCGCCATGATGACCCCGCACACGCTGCTGGTCGTCGTCGATACGCACAAAGCGTCGATGACGATGGAGCCGCGGCTCGTGGAAGCCGCCCGGCGCGTCGTCGTGGTGGATCACCACCGCCGGGGCGAGGAGTTCATCAACGACGCCGTGCTCGTTTATCTGGAGCCCTACGCCTCCTCGGCCGGGGAGCTCGTGACCGAGCTGTTGCAGTACATCCACGAGAAGGTCGAGCTCAGTCCGCTGGAGGCGACGACCATTCTGGCGGGGATTACGGTGGACACCAAGCATTTCGCGCTGCACACCGGATCGCGGACGTTTGAAGCGGCGGCGTTTCTCCGCCGGATGGGCGCGGATACCGCGATGGTGCAGCGCCTGTTGAAGGAAGACTTGCAGGAATACATCGCCAAGGCCGATATCATCAAGCATGCCCGGATGATTCACGGGCACATCGCGCTGGCGGTGGCGGAGCCGGACCGCAAAATTCCGCAGCTGCTGATCGCCCAGGTGGCGGACACGCTGCTGAATATGACAAACGTGCTGGCCTCGTTCGTGATCAGCGAACGGCCGGACGGCCTGATCGGCATCAGCGCCCGCTCGCTCGGGACGATGAACGTGCAGGTTGTCATGGAGCGGCTTGGCGGCGGCGGGCATTTGACGAATGCCGCCACACAGTTGGAAGGCACCCAGGCGGAAGCGGAGAAACGGCTGCTCGCCGTCCTGGAGGAAATAGAGAAGGAAGAGGGGTTATTCGAATGAAGGTTATCTTTTTGAAGGATGTTAAGGGTCAAGGGAAAAAAGGGGAAATCAAGAATGTCTCGGAAGGCTATGCACAGAACTTCCTGATACCGCAAGGGCTGGTTCGTCCGGCAACCGAAGGCAACGTGAAAACGCTGGAGCATCAAACCGCGGCTGAATTGAAACGCAAAGAGAAGGAAAAGGAAGAAGCAATCGCGCTCGGTAAAAAGCTGGAGGAAATGACGGTGTCGCTGAAGGCCAAGGCCGGTGAAGGCGGCCGTCTGTTCGGCGCCATCACGAGCAAGCAGGTAGCCGAAGCGCTGGAGAAAGCCGGCGTCAAAATCGACAAGCGCAAAATTGAAATGCAGGAACCGATCCGTACGCTGGGCGTAACTCAGGTACCGGTGAAGCTTCATCCTGAAGTGAAGTCGACGTTCAAGGTTCAGGTTACGGAGGAGTAACATGAACGGCGAGCCATTTTTTGACCGGGTTCCCCCGCAAAACCTGGAGGCGGAGCAAGCGGTACTTGGAGCGATTCTGCTCCAGTCCGAGGCGCTGATTACGGCGATGGAGCGGGTGCGTACCGAGGATTTCTACGACAAGCCCCATCAGCTGATCTTTGAAGCGATGGTGCAGCTCGGCGAGGAAGGGCAGCCGATCGACCTGGTGACCCTGACGGCCCGGCTGCAGGACAAGGGCGAGCTGGAGGAAATCGGCGGCGTCAGCTACCTGGCGAAGCTGGCTCATGCCGTACCGACGGCGGCGAACGTCGATCATTACGCGCGGATCATCGAAGAGAAGTCGATGCTCCGCCGTTTGATCCGCACGGCGACGCAAATCGTCAGCGACGGTTATACCGGCGGCGAGGACGTCTCCGGCATGCTGAGCGACGCCGAGCGGCGCATTCTTGAAATTTCGAATCGGCGCTCCGGCAGCGGTTTTATCGCGATCCGTGACGTGGTCATGGAAGTGTTCGAACGCGTCGAGCAGCTGCACCAGAATCGCGGGAATACGACCGGAATTCCCTCCGGCTTCGTCGATCTGGACAGGATGACGGCCGGTTTTCAGCGGAACGACCTCATTATCGTGGCGGCCCGTCCATCCGTGGGGAAAACCGCTTTTGCGCTCAATATCGCTCAAAACGTGGCGGTGCGCGCCAAAGAAACCGTCGCGATCTTCAGTCTGGAAATGTCCGCCGCCCAGCTGGTACAACGGATGATCTGCGCCGAGGCCAATCTCGACGCCGGGATTATGCGGACGGGCGATTTCAAGAGCGACGAAGATTGGGCGAAGCTGACGATGGGCATTGCGGCTTTATCGGAAGCGGAGATCTATATCGACGATACGCCGGGCGTGACCGTGGCCGATATTCGGGCGAAATGCCGGCGGCTGAAGAAAGAGAGAGGGCTCGGGATGATTCTGATCGATTACCTGCAGCTCATTCACGGACGCGGCAAGCCGGGAGAAAACCGGCAGCAGGAGGTTTCGGAAATCTCCCGGACGCTGAAGCAGATTGCACGGGAGCTGGAAGTGCCTGTCATTGCGCTGTCTCAGCTCAGCCGGGGCGTCGAGCAGCGGCAGGACAAGCGGCCGATGATGTCGGACCTTCGGGAATCCGGCTCGATCGAGCAGGATGCCGACATCGTCGCGTTTCTGTACCGGGACGATTACTATAACCAGGAGACGGAGAAGAAGAATATCATCGAGATCATTATCGCGAAACAGCGGAATGGTCCGGTCGGCACCGTCGAACTGGTCTTCTTGAAAAACTTTAACAAGTTCGCCAATTACGAGCGGGCGCATGCCGATGCCTTTGCCGGCTAGGAATGGAATGGTGCTGACGCGGGCGGTCAAGGTGGCTCGTTACAGGCTTTGAAGTTGCTAGAATGTACGTCTTATGGCGTGAAGAGCGGACGAATATCGTCGGCTCTTTTTTTTTCATTCCTTCACTCATCTCCCAAGCATCCCGCACATCTCGACAGCAGCCACGTTCCCCCAACAACACCCCCCTAAATCTGCCGCTCATCTCGGCCTGCCTCACCGGATTGCCTCTGTAACGTTTTTTGGGAGATTCTAAGGTTATATGACAAGTATCGGAAACTTCCATTTCGTGGCAGGTATGTCGGAAAATATCTGTACGAAATAGGGCCAACTTGTATAATTGGAATTGTAAGGAAATGAAACATCCTGAAAGGAGGATTATTTATTTTTATGAGCTCCCGGCAGGGGGGAGGATAGATTTTTCAATGAATTATCCAACGATAAAGATACTCAAATCAGGGTGATGAGGAGAGGTAGAAGATGGAAACGAGCAGCAAGCCGGATGTAAGGGATTGGTTTCCAAGCGAGGACGGGAACCCGGCGCAGCGCGAACGGATGATGGAATTGATCGAGCAACTGGTCCATGGCGTGGATGAGCTGAAGGATCCCGAAGGAGTCAACCTGAAAGGGGAGAAGCGGAGGGATCATGATTTTTACGGCCGATTGGCGGCGCAGAGCATCATTCCTGATGTAGGAGCCCCCATGGAGGAGGTAAATGGCGAACTATTGAAGTTGTTGCACGATCATCCGTATCACACCAAGTATTTTTTAACGAATATTTTGCCGATGGCCTCCATTCCCGGGATATTGGGCATGCTTACCGCCATGCTGGTGAACGGGAACAATCTGTGGGATGTTTACGGTCCTGGCGGGGCCGAGGCGGAGGTCAGGGTCATCGCGATGATGTCCAAGCTGGTAGGATATGACGCCCGGACAAGCGGGGGCTATACTACCTGGGGAGGGCAAGGGGCTGTATTTTCCGGATTGCGCATCGCGATTGCCAAATACGCGCCGGACTCGCTGAAGCACGGGGTTCCGAACAACCTGTACGCATTTTGCTCGGAGTCGGCTCATTACGCCCTGCTCAAGTCGGTGGAAGCGACCGGGATCGGCAGCGACCATCTCGTCAAAATTAAAACGTTAGCCGACAGCTCGATGGATGTGGATGATTTGCAGCGAAAAATGGAGCAGGTGGCTTTGAGCGGAGGCATACCTGTCTATATTGTCGCGACCACCGGAACCACGGACGCCATCGGGATCGACGATCTCGGTCAAATACGCGCCGCTGCGGAGAAAACCGCGGAACGGTTCGGTTTGCCATGCCCGCATATCCATGCTGATTCGGCTTTGGGCGGTTTTTTTGCGTTTTTCAATGATTACGATCTGGAGGAAAATCCGCTTGGGTTCAGCGCGGGAGTTATCGGGATGCTGGAGCCGATTCAAAGAAAGATGCGGCTGCTCTCGCTGGCCGATTCCCTGTGCTTCGATTTCCAGAAGCTCGGCCAGGCTCCTTACGTTTCCAGTCTGTTCCTGGTAAAAAATGCGGCCGATCTCCGTTTAATGGATCTGGAGGCGGACGAGACCCCCTACGTCGGACACCGCGGTTATGGTGATTACCACACCGGTTATACGCTGGAGTGCTCGCGCATGGCCAGCTCCATCAGCATGTACAGTTTGCTGCTGTCCTTCGGCATCCAAGGTTATCAGCGCTTGCTTGCGCAATTCCTGGAGGTCAATTTCCGGTTTCGTCACCTTCTGGCTGCGGAAATTCCGCAGGCCGATATCGCCAACCCGGACAATCCGGGCATATCCACGCTGATCCGCATTTATCTGCCGGAAGACCCGCGGTTTGTCGAGGAACTCGGCGGCACTTGTTCCTGGCAGACCATCGAACGGAACAACCGTTTGAATGAACGGCTGTTCGAGAAGTTGGGCAAGCACCGCGACCGGATGTTCTTCGGCGACACGAAGAAGCATCTGCTCGTCAGTACTACCGAAGGGCGGGAGATTCCGCTTTATGTCAGCAAATTTTTTGTCATTTCGCCTCATACCCGGCCGGAGCATGTCCCCGGGATCGTGCAATATTTGAAAGATTGCATATCCGAGGTGTGTGAAGAGTTTCGTGTATCGATGGCTTAATCGATGATGGCGACATACGCTGGAGGAGCGGGGGGGGGGGCAAATTAGCGGGATTTCTTCCCGTTAATTAAGTGCCTATGCGGCAGCTAAGGTGAATTAGCTGGATAACCTCCCGCTAACTCACCTGAAATTGAAATATCGGAAGTCAGGGCCGCGAAATAGATGGAGTTTTTCCAGCTAAATCGGATCCAAGAGACAATAGCAGAAAATTAACGGGAGGTTTTCCCGTTAATAGGTGGTTAAATGTGTAGACCGCCAATTCTATAATTCAACTTATATAGATGACTTTTTGAACAACCTTTTTAAATTAACAACCCGGGAGATGAACTTGAAGTGAAGGAAAAGATCAAACGGTTGCTATTCGGACATATCTCCTCGAAGATTATGTTGGGTACGACCGGTTTGCTCCTCGTCGTTATTCTCTGCTTTAGCGGACTGCTTATCTTAGTTAACTCCACCTTAAGCGGAAAGCTTAAGGCGGAGCTCGACCACCGGTTGGAGAGCGATATCCGCATCATCCAGAGCGAACTGGATCGGATTGAAGGCAACAAGCTGGAGATTGAAGGGACGGAAAGCGCGCTTTATCAGGAAACCCGCAAGGCTATGGATAATTTGAAGCAAACGTACAGTCTGGAAAATATCTATATTTTGTCGAACGATGGAGGAACCGAACGCATTATCGCCTTGTCCGACACAGAGGACGATTACAACAAGGATTACGTGTTCTCCGCGGAGATGAAACAGGCGATCGCCCAGGGGAAGGAAACTCTCAGCAACATCTATAAAGATGAGTATGGAGTACATAAGTCGATTTTCGTGCCTTTAAAAAATGCCGAAGGGTCCACGGCAGGGCTGCTCGGACTCGATCTCAACGCTTCCGTGATTCCGGATACCACCGCAAAGGTGCTATGGTACAGTTTGGTTATTACGCTGATGGTCCTTGTGATCGGCGTGCTCTTTGCCTACACGCTGGGCCGGATTATCGCTAAGCCGCTTAAAATGCTGATGTATGCGACCGAAATTTTCGCCACTGGCGATTTGACCCAGGAAGTCGAGGTCGGAAGCACCGATGAAGTCGGCCGCCTTGCCGGGGCATTCCGTACGATGAGCGGCAATATGAAGCAGCTGATCGGCCATATTTCCAACTCTTCCCGCGAGGTATCGGACACCAGTTCGCAGTTGCTGCACGTCACCAAAGAATCGAGCGAAAGCGCGCAGCAGGTGGCGGTTTCGATGAACAGCATGACCGAAGGGATCAATGAAGTGGTAGAGTCGGTCACCCGCAGCACGACGTCGGTCATGGAAATCGAGCAGCAGCTGGCGGGCGTTGTCACGGAAGTCAACGAGATGCAGTCGATTGCCGAGAAGGTCAGCAAGCAGTCGACCGACGGTCAAAGCATGGTGGACGAGACGCTTCGTCAGATCAATAAGATTGAGCAAGTGATGCGGCACTCGCAATCGACGGCGGGCCAGCTCGAAGAACGGTCCAGGGAGATTGGCGAAGTGATTGGCATGATTACGGATATTGCCCAGCAGACGAACCTGCTCGCCCTCAACGCTTCTATCGAAGCGGCAAGGGTCGGGGAGATGGGCCGGGGGTTTGCCGTAGTCGCGGGCGAAGTGCGCAAGCTGGCCGAGCAGTCGGCTGAAGCCGCTACGTCGATTACCGGATTGGTGGCGGGAACGCAGGAGAACAGCCGCCTTGTGATTGAGAGCATCGGCGAGGGCAGCCGGGCGGTTGAAGAGGGACAGAAGTGGATGAACCAGACGTACCGGAATTTTCAGGATATTTTCCACGGTATCAGCGATTTCTCGGCTCGGACCGATCAACTGCTGCAATCCCTGCTCGTGGTGGAAAACTCCTATCAGAGCATTTCCGCATCGGTTCAGCAAATCTCCGGCGTGACGGAGGAGCAGGCCGCCTCTTCCGAGGAGGTAGCGGCCGCGTCCGAGCAGCAAAGCGCGGCGATGCAGGAGATTGCCGCTGCCATCCGCCAGCTCTCGGCACTGTCCGAAGAGTTGCAGAAAGCCGTAGCGATCTTTAAGTTGTAATTGATTTTTGTAAATCGACATGTGGGGATGTCCTTATGAGGTCTGAGGTTTGTCTTGGACTTCGGCAGGGGGCATCCTCTTTTTTTCGCTCAGGGCTCGAAGGGGTGCGTCTTCCTGGAAAAACCGCAGTAATTCCGAACGATTGTAAAATGCAGTGTAAAAATCGTTCGTTTTTCAATTTGACTTTGAAAATAGAGACTGTTAAACTTATATTGCTGCGCTAAAGCGGCATATGGACTGCAGCATTGCTGCAACGTGTTTGTCAGGACGTTTAAACCAGCTTCAAGTCAGGTTGGTCTCAAACTTATCGGCCGCTGATTTTGCCGGAAGGGAATCGGAGGCTGTCTTTTGCAATGTTCAAATATAGGTGCTTGGCGCACCAGGCGGGGGAATGTACATGTCAACGGTAGTTGTTGTAGGAACCCAATGGGGAGACGAAGGTAAAGGTAAAATCACGGATTATCTGGCGGAGAGCGCAGATGTGGTGGCCCGTTATCAAGGCGGTAACAACGCCGGTCACACCATTCTTATCGACGGCAAGAAGTACAAACTCAGCCTGATCCCGTCGGGCGTGTTTTATTCGGATAAGAAGTGCGTGATCGGAAACGGTATGGTGGTCAATCCGGCCGCACTGATCGAGGAAATCAATTATATTCACGATAATGGTTTCAGTACGCAAAATCTGGTCATCAGCGACCGGGCGCATGTGATTATGCCTTATCACCTGGTGCTCGACGCATTGGAAGAAGACCGCAAAGGACCGAACAAAATCGGTACGACCCGCAAAGGGATCGGACCGGCTTATATGGATAAAGCGGCGCGCAGCGGCATCCGGATCGCGGATTTGATGGATGCGGAGGAGTTTGAGCTGAAGCTGCGCCATCTGATGAAGGAGAAGAACCATGTGATTCAACAGGTCTATGGTTCGGAGCCGCTGGATGTGGAAGAGATCTTGAAGCAGTACCTGGAGTATGCCGAGGTGCTTCGCCCATATGTCACGGATACTTCGGTGGTGCTGAACGATGCGATCGACGCCAAGAAAAAAGTGCTGTTCGAAGGCGCACAGGGCGTCATGCTGGACATCGACCAGGGGACGTATCCGTTCGTTACGTCCTCCAATCCGTCGGCGGGCGGGGTCTGCATCGGGTCCGGGGTCGGACCGTCCAAGATCGATCAGGTGATCGGGGTGGCGAAGTCCTATACGACGCGGGTGGGCGACGGACCGTTCCCGACCGAACTCGAGGATGAAGTCGGCGACTTCATCCGGGAAACCGGCCACGAGTATGGCACGATAACCGGCCGTCCGCGCCGTGTCGGCTGGTTCGACAGCGTCGTTGTGCGTCACGCCCGCCGGGTGAGCGGAATTACCGGGCTGTCGTTGAACTCGCTGGACGTGCTCACAGGACTGAAAACGGTCAAAATCTGCACCGGTTATAAATACCGGGGCGAGGTTATCACGCATTACCCGGCCAGCCTGAAAATGCTCGCCGAGTGCGAAGCGGTATACGAGGAGATGCCGGGCTGGTCCGAGGACATCTCCGGGGCGAAGACGCTGGAGGATCTGCCGGAAACGACCCGGAACTACGTGAAGCGGGTATCGGAGCTGACGGGCATTCCGATCGCGATTTTCTCGGTCGGCCGCAACCGCAGCCAGACGAACCAGGTTCTGCCGATTTACGAATAATAAGAAGTTGAAGCGTTAGGTTATCATGTAAAGCCGTTCACGGGATAGGGAGGTGACTCCGATCCCGGTGAGCGGCTTTTTTTGCCGGTGGGCCATCGCCCGGTCCGTGCCCCGGCGTTCCTGGACAGCAAGAATAGCTGGAATTTTTCCCGTTAATTTGCTCGGCATTGGGGAGCCGGGTGAAATAACTGGAAAAACTCCTTCTATTTCTTGTGATGGGCGGGAAAACTGGAGATATGGGTTAAATTAGCGCCGGTTTTTCCGGTTAATGGGGCAGGGAGCTGGTTTTCCGAAGATTTAGCGGGAGATTTTCCAGCTAAATGGTGCCGGGAGTCTCTCTCTGCAATTCTACTTTTGCAAGGTTACATTTGGCTTCTGCCGTCCATACTGGAAATTAGGAGATTAGGATAGCCGGGTTCGGTGGTAGGGGCCGGCGGCAGAAGGAGGAAGGATTATGAGATGGGTGGGGTGGCTGCTGAGGCTGGTTGCCACGGTGGTGATTGTGAGTTTTTTGACGGTGCTGACGACGGGGTATGTTGTGAATACGTATATACAGTCGCTGCTGGAAAGCTATCATCTGCCGATCACGGCTGAAGCCCCAAGCTTGGGCAGCGTCGTGAAGGGGATGTTCGGGTTTGGCGGAAGCAAGGACCGGGGGAGCGATCCAAAAAATAGCGTGGCGGATGCAAGTAAGCGGGCGGATTCCGCCGCTGGATCAAGCGTCGGGAGTCATGATGCGGGATCGGGAGCCGGGAAGGGAGTATCAGAGGGTGCAGGGGCCGCGAACGGAGCCGCAGGCGGTGCAGGAGGGGCAACCGGAGCGGCAGGCGGCCCAGGAGCCGCGACCGGGACGGCGAGCGGTGACGGCGGTGCTGCGCGCGGGACCGAGTCGCGGACGGGTGCCAACGTCGATGAGAAGCCGCCGGAAGACTCGCTGCCGGTTATGGGCGGCATTTCGGGCAGCGGCGGCAGTGGGGGACAAGGCGGAGCCGGACAGGATCAGCAGGTGATCGTAACGCCGGATCAGATGGTGGCGATGAAGGATGGGCTGCCGGACAAGGAGAAGGAAGAGGTATTTGCGATGCTGATGGCCAAGCTGCCCCAAGAGGAGATGCAGCGGATTACGGAATTGATGGAAGACGGTCTGACGGAGAAGGAAATGATCGAAATCGAACAGATTTTGTCAAAACATTTGAACAAAACGGAGTATGCGAAAATCATGGATTTGTTAAAAGGCGATTAACCCGCCTGGAACCATGTTAGCGATCCCATTCACAGGATTGTTAATAATTGGCGGATCCCCTCCAGCTCTTAAAAAATGCTGAAAGCCTTGCCGGACGCGGGGTTTCGGCGTTTTTGGCTTTGGTTGAAATCCCTTTGCCGACTGTGTTAAAGTAAACAGTAGCGGAAAAAAGGTTAAAATTTTGAAACTTTTTTCTGTCGCAATGAGTCGAAAAGGGAAAAGGAGATCAGCATGAGGGGTTTCAGGGGGATACGTTGGCAGCTGTGGCGCAAGGGCCAAGACCCGGCGCAGACAAATCACGGCCGCCCGGAAAACGATCAGGAGATGTCCGAAGATAAAACGACGGGGCTTTTTGCCGCCCTACGCGGTTCAAAACCGCGGATGGTTGCGGTCAGCGCGATGGCCGCTCTGTTGGTTGCCGGAGGAATCTACACGGCGGGTCAGCAGTATGTAAAATCCAATACGGTAACTTATTACCGGGTTTACGTCGCAGGCAAGGAAATCGGCACGATTGCCGACAAATCGCAATTACAGGCTCTTTTTGAGAAGAAGGAGCAGGAATATAAGGGAAAATACCCGAATGTGGACATGGCGGTACATACCGAAGGGATCACGACGGTGGAAGCGCAAGAGTTCAAGGCCAAGGTGGACAGCGAGCAGACGCTGGGCAAGCTGGAAGGCCTGCTGACCGGCTACGCCAAAGGGGTGGAGCTGAGGGTCGACGGCAAGACGATCGGCATCGTCAAGGACCAGGCTACGGCGGATGCGGTGTTGGAAAAGATCAAGGGCAAGTACGCGCCGGCGGACAAGACCGTCATGGCGACCGCCCGGCTGGCCGGCAAGGTGAAGAAAACCGGCGGAATTCAGCAGGCGGCAGCCACCGGCAGCAGTGAAGCGAGCGGCGTTATTCTGGAGTCGGTCGCCATCCAGGAGGATGTCTCCACGGCTTCCGTGGAAGCAGATCCGAACAAAGTGATGGATGTGAACAAGGCGGTCGCCCGGATTTTGCAGGGCGATGAAGCCGCGGTGACTTATGCGGTGCGGGAAGGGGATACGATCTCTTCGATCGCGGCCCGTTTTGGCGCCACACAAAAGGAGCTGTTCCACAATAATCCGGGAATCAAGGAGCGTACGCTTCAGATCGGAACGGAACTGAAGATTAACACAGTGAAGCCGTCGTTGACGGTAAAAACGGTGGAGAAGGTGTCCGAGCAAATCGAAATCGAGCCCCAGGTGATCGTGCGGAAAAGCGATAATCTGCGCGCCGGTGAAACCAAAGTGCTCTCCTTGGGGACAAGCGGACTCAAGACGATGAAGTACCGGCTCACCAAGGAAAACGGCGACGTGATCGCCGAAGAATGGCTTGGGCAGGAGGTTCTTACGGAGTCGAAGCCCAAGGTCGTGGTGCGCGGCACGAAGGTGGTAGGCCAAGGGAGCGGTGATTTTGCCTGGCCGGTATCGGGCGCCACGTTGAGCAGCAGCTACGGCGAGCGGTGGGGCAGAACGCATAAGGGCGTCGACCTCGTCTCTTCCGACCGGAGCATTCTCGCGGCGGACGAGGGCGTTGTCGTCTTCACGGGCACCAAGTCCGGGTACGGCAACTGCATTATCATCGATCATAAGAACGGCTACGAGACACTGTACGGGCATTTGAGCAAGATTAATGTGAAAGAGGGCCAGGTCGTCGAGAAAGGCTCGGAGATCGGCGTGATGGGCAATACGGGGCGTTCCACCGGGACGCATCTCCATTTCGAAATCCACAAGGACGGCAGCGTGCAGAATCCGATGAAATATTTATAAAAATCAAAAGAGGGTGTTCCAAAGTTTACTTTTGGGACACCCTCTTTTTTGCGATTTATTTTGCCTTTACAATCTCGATCTCTTGCTTGTCTTTAAGCTGATGCTGCCCGGAGACGATGATTTGCTCGCCCTGCTTGATTCCTTTGGTAACTTCCTGGTACATGCCGTTTAACCGTCCCAGTTCGACCTGACGCTTCTCGGCCTTCCCGGCGGCGTTAACATAGACGAAGGTACCGGTTTCTTCCCGAACAATCGCCGTGGTCGGAATGGTGAGCACTTCTTGCTCGGCTTCTTCGGTGATCCGGAGCTGAACCTTGGCCCCCGGCTTCCAGGCGTGCTTCGCGTTGTCCGTTTGCAATTCCATCGCGTACGTTCTTTGTTGGGTATCCATAATGTCGGAAAAATAAACGATTTTCGCTTTTTGCAGGACGTCCGGCTGACTGGCGGAGTAGAAGGACAGCTCCTTCTTGCCTTTAACCAGTTCGGCGGAATCCTCCGTGATGTTCGCTTTGATCTTCACGGGGTTGATCTGCTGGATGACCCCCACGTTCCCCGGTGACACGGTCATACCGGTCTTTACGGAAAAATCGGTTAAAATGCCGCTGATCGGAGCCTCCACTCTGTAATTCTCCAGCGTCCGGTTGGCCTCCTGGATCCCGATCTGCGCCAGCTGGATTTGGTCTTTCAGCGGCTGCAGCGCATCCGGGTCGTCCGGATTGTTGAACAGCCCGTTTTTCAAGTTTAGCTGGGCCGTCCGCAGCGAAATTTCGGCCTTTTGTTTCTGGAGGAGCACATCGGTGGTATCCAGTTCAAACAGAAGTTCTCCCTTTTTAACCTGATCTCCGCGCTGTTTATATACTCTCTTTACATCACCGCTGGCTTTGGCGACGACGTCCCGCTGGTCGGAGGCGGCGATTTCCGCCACAACTTCCTGCGGGTCGTCAATCGTACGCAATTCCGCCACGCTCACTTTTACGGACGGCTTCTGCGGCGCATTGGTTTGGACCGGCGGCTTTTGTTCCTCCGCCTTGGTACAGCCGGCCGCGGTCATAGCGACCATGGCCAGCATCGCACTGCCCAGCATAAGTTTATGCCATGTTCTGCTACTCATCGATTACAACCCCTTTCTTGTTGCCTTTGGCCGGTTTCGGTTTGCCTTCCCGGCGGCGGAACAGTCCGCTCATCCGGTTTTTGAACGATTCGATCAATTCATAAACCACAGGTACGACCACGAGGGTCAGAATCGTGGAAGAAACCAAGCCGCCGATAACGACAACGGCCATGCCTTTGGAAATGATCGTGCCTCCTTCAGTAAGTCCGAGCGCGAGCGGCAGCATGGCGATCGCCGTAACTACCGCGGTCATGATGATCGGACGCAGGCGGATCATCCCCGCTTCAACCAGCGCATGGCGGACCGTATAACCTTCCTGCCGCAGCTGCTGCGTCCGGTCGATCAGCAGAATCGCGTTGGTGACGACGATCCCGATCAGCATCATGAAGCCGATAAGGGAAGTGATACTTAGCGATTCCCCCGTCACGAACAGTCCGACCAGGCCCCCGATGACCGCCAGCGGCAGCGAGAACAGGATCGCGAACGGCGCGCTGGTGTTGCCGAAGGAGATGACCATGATCAGATAGACGATAAAGACTGCGGCCGCCATGGCGACAAACAGCTGCGAGAAGCTTTTGCCGATCTCTTCGCTGACACCGCCGATTTCGCGGCTCACGCCGTCCGGAAGTTCGACTTGGTCGAGGGCGAGAGCGACCTGGGAACTGACGCCGCCCTTGTTTTGACTGTCGATTTTGGCGGTGATCGTAATGACCTGGTCCTGATCCTCGCGCTGAATGCCCGAGGCGGCGTTGATAATGTTCAATTCGGCGATCTCTTTCAGATAGACGACCGAACCGCCGGCTGTCCGGAACGGAATATTCCCGAGCTTGGCCAAGCTGTTCATGTCGGTTTTATCCAATTCCAGCGTGGTGGTGTATGTCGTATTGTCCAGCTTCAAATCGCCAATTTCATCTTTCATCAGCCAGCTGGCAACCGTCTGCTGGGTGGCCGATACGCTAAGCCCGTACTGCTGGGCTTTGCTCTGATCGACTTCGATCTGCAGCTCTTTCTTGGCATCGCTCAAGGAATCCTTGACTTCGCTCAGCTCCGGGAATTCCTTGAGTTTCTCTTTCAGGAGTGCCGATGCTTCGGTCAGTTTGAGCAAGTCATCGCCTTTCACCGCATATTGGAAATCCGCGGTTCCGGTGGAGCCGCCCTCCAACGTACGGATGTCCAGCTCGGAACCGGGAGGGAGTTCCGCCAGAAGTTTTTCCTTGTATGTATCCCTCACCTGCTTGACGTCACTGCCTTCGCTAACCTCTGTAAAAATTTGCGCACTATAATTCAACGGGTCTTTGGAACCCTCACTGTAACCTACCAGGGATTCGATAAACGTGAACATCCGGTTCCCCGCGGAATCCTTGGCGTTCTTCAGAATATCCTCCATGTCCTTTACCTTGGCATCCATCGTTTCAAGAGAAGTTTCATACGGCATTTTGACGACGTAATAAAACTCGCGCGGCGGCTCGGTATCGGGCATCAGAGTAATTGACAAGAACGGGACCGTGCCGATAACGGATCCGATGAACAGTACACCGGCCAACAGCAGGGTTTTGATTCGGTGACGCAGCGTCAACTCCAGCGTACGCCGGTAGAAATTTACCACGCGGCCTTCCCGGCCTTCTTCGTGGTGCTTGATCTTATCGCCGCGCACCAGCAGCTTCGCCAGCATCGGAATGACCGTCAAGGCGACGAGCAGCGAGGCCAGCATCGCCGTAGCGAGCGTGATGGCGAACGGGCGGAACAGTTGGCCGGCGATCCCGCTGACCATCCCGAGCGGAGCGAATACGCCGACGGTGGTCAGAGTGGAAGAGGTGATGGCGGCGCTCACTTCCATCGTGGCCTTTTTAATGACGGATTCACCGCGTTCCTCCGCTTTTTGCAAATGATTGTAGATATTTTCGATAACGACGATACTGTCGTCCACGACGCGGCCGATCGCGATAAACATTCCGCCGAGCGTCAAGATGTTCAGGGAGATGCCCAGATAGTTCATGACGAGCAGCGTGATCAGAATCGAGAGCGGTATCGAAATCAGGACGATCAGCGTCATCCGCACGTTCCGCAGGAACAGCAAAATCATCAGCGCCGCAAGCAGGGCTCCGGTGATACCTTCCTTGAGCATCCCGTGAATCGATTTGCTTACTTCATCCGAAGTGTCAAATATCGTTTTGAATTGAATATCGGGATTTTGCGTGGACCAATCCTTCATCAGCCGCTCGGTTTCATCCGCGAAGTCGACTGCGTTGGCGTCGGGCGTTTTGTACAACTGGATCCCGATCGCCGGTTTGTCGTTCAGGCGGGCGATGTATCCCGATTCCGTGACCGACTGGATCGTGCCCAACTGCTTCAGACGTACTTGGGTGCCGCTTGGTGTGGTTAACTCCATATTTTCCAGGGCATAGACGCTGTCCGTCTCACTTTTTACCCGGGCCATCAACTCATTGCCGTCGAGTTCAACGGCTCCGGCCGGAACCGAGTTGATGTTTTGGCGCAGGTCGTTGGCGACTAACGGGGGCGTTAACCCATAGGCGGTTAACTTATCGGCATCGAGCCTGATGCTGAGCGTTGTTTTGCGCGAGCCGATTTCGTCCATATGGTCGTAGCCCGGAATCGATTGCAGGCCGGGTTTTATTTCGTTCGCGAACCAATGGTCCAGATCGGTTTGGCTCATGCCGTTTTCCGCGTAAATGGCAAAATAATACGCCGGAATCGAGGAGTACCCAAAGGTGGCGACTTTCGGGGTGCCCGCCGAACTAGGCAGATCCACCTCCTGCAGCAGACTCTCGATATCCAGCTTTTTCTTCTCCGGGTCCGATTTCTCGGTCAAATTGACGATGATGGTGGAGAAGTTGTCGCTCGATGTGGATTGGAGCGAGGTAACGCCCTCCATGTTGGCGATTTTTTTCTCCAGGGGTTTCGTCACCTGCTCCATGACATCGGTCGGAGACCCCGGGTATTGCGTCGTAATGAACACAAGGGGTATGGAGATGTCCGGCATAATTTCGGTCTTCAAATTGCCGGCCGCGTACATGCCGCCTCCGAACAGCATTACAATCATAATGATGAGGGCTCCAACATTTTTCATGGAGAAGTTGGTGAGTTTGTTCATGGCAATCCTCCTATCTGGAAGGAAGGGTACCAAATGAATGTGAACTGAATATGAATGAAGTTCATTTTCATAAAAAATTGCATAGGTTTACAGGATCGCTTTCATACTTCCTTGGGAGGCTTGAGGCCGTAATAGGGAAGGGTGACCGCGATGGAAGTTCCTTGGCCCGGTCGGCTGTGAACGCGGATACGGCCGTGATGCAGGTCGATCATCTTTTTGACGATCGCCAATCCCAAACCGTTGCCGCCTTGGCTTCGGTTTCGGGAGCGGTCCACCTTATAGAACCTCTCGAAGATATGCGGCTGGTCCTCCTCGGGAATGCCGATGCCGCTGTCCTTGAAGATTACGACCACTTTATGAATCTCCTGGCGGAGAAAAATGGAGACATGCCCGCCCTCGGGAGTGAACTTCAGGCTGTTGCCGAGCAAGTTGGTCCATACCTGGTTAAGCCCGTCACGGTCGCCCTTGATGACGACAGCCGGCAGTTGGAGGTCGATGTGGATGGACTTGGCCGACCACTGCCGCTCAAAGCCGACGACGACCTGGCGGATTTGCTCATCCAGCCGGAAGGCTTCCGGATGAAAAGGATGATGCTCGGAATCCAGCGACGCGAGCTTTAGGAGGTTGTCACTCATGCGGGACATCCGTTCGCTCTCCGCAATGATGATATCCAGATAGCGGTCGTGATCCTTGGCATCGTGGGTCTCGTCTTTCAGCGCCTTGGCGAACCCGCGGATCGAGGTGAGCGGAGACTGGATTTCATGCGACACATTGGAGACGAAATCCTGCCGCATCTGCTCCATTTGCTGCAGTTGCTGCCGCATTTCGTCAAAATTTTTGACCAGCACGCCCAGTTCGTCCTTGCGCCTGACTTTGAGGTCGGTGCTGAAATCGCCCCGGGCCATCCGTTTGGTCGCTTCCGTCATTTTACGCAGCGGCAGAATCAGAAAAGTGGCTTCGGCGGTAAAAAACAGGCTCCCGCCGATCAGCACGATCCCGATCATCGTCAGGATGATGTTGTTGATCGGGTAACCGACCTGATTGGCCGGACCCGGCTGAATAAAGAGGGCGTAAGCATGCCCTTGGTGCTCAAAGCGAAACCCGACGAACATCTTATCATCGCTGGCTTTTCCCTGAACGGTCTCCCCTTGCAGTACCCGTTCGACCTGATCCCTGCTGACAAAAGACGTACTCCCCGCTTGGTAACCGTAGGTTTCCCGGTTGAAGTTCTCATTGTAAATTTCGAAGCTGATGGACTGAACAAGCACCTTGATATCGTCCATGACCAGTGCCCGATTGTCGAAGCCCGCGCGCTCGAAGAGCCGGACCAGGCTTTCTCCCAGGTGAATCAAATAGGTTTGGGTCTGGTTGGTCACTGATTTTTCGTAAAGATAGCCGGTGATCATGGCCGATGTCAGAAGGCTGACGATGATGGCCGACAGAAACATCAGAACGATGCGGATATATAGTGATTTGATCATTTGAAGACCTCGATCCGATACCCCAATCCATAGACCGTCTCGATGCGAAACGAGGGAGGAGCGTCTTGGGCGAACCGTTCTCTCAGCCGCTTGATATGCACGTCGACCGTCCGGTCATCCCCGCTGTAGTCCGCCCCCCAAATTTGCTGAATCAATTGCTCTCGCGTAAAAATTTGCCCGGGATAGCTGCCCAGCTTGAACAATAATTCAAATTCCTTAGGGGGGAGAGTCAGCTCCTCCGAGCCCCGGATCACCTTGTAGGTTTGGCGGTTCAACCACACATGGCCCAACTGGATGCTCTGCGAGGCCGAAATCCGGTATCGTTTGAGCAGCGCTTTGACGCGGATCACCATTTCGATCGGATCGAACGGTTTGACGAGGTAATCATCGGTCCCCAGGTTGAAGCCCTTGACCTTCTGCCCGGTTTCGCCCTTGGCCGTCACCATCAGCAGGGGCGTGTCCGGATACAGCCTGCGCAGTTCCCTGCACAGCTCCCAGCCGTCCATCACCGGCATCATGATGTCGAGCACCACGAGATCGGCCTGCGTTTGCTCCATCACTTCCAACGCTTCTTTTCCGTCGGCGGCTTGCATCGAATAAAAGCCTTCTCTTTTTAAATACAGACAAATCAGTTCCCGAATGTTCGGATCGTCATCCACTACCAGAATGGTCGTCATCTCAGGCGGGTTCCCCTCTCTATGTATGCGGCTGAATTCTATTATTTGGCGTCGTTTCTAGATTACCAGCAGGAGGGAGGGGGATTCAACAGATTTTGAGCGCTGCCGCTTCCTGGAAGCCGTTGGCTGATGCGGGCGGAGGTATGGTAAGATAGAGGAAGATGGGGCCAATGCCCGAGAGTATGGGGTGAACTGGGAAGATGCAAGGGAAAATTCTGGTCGTGGACGATGAACGGCCCATTGCGGATATATTGAAATTCAATCTGGAAAAAGAGGGCTACGAGGTGATCCTGGCCTTCGACGGCATCGAGGCCGTGGAGCTTGCGTTTGCGGAACAGCCGGACCTGATTCTGCTCGATCTGATGCTGCCCGGCAAGGATGGCATGGACGTATGCCGGGAAGTGCGGGCCAGGCTGCAGACCCCGATCATCATGCTGACCGCCAAAGACGGGGAGATCGACAAGGTGCTGGGCCTGGAGCTTGGGGCGGACGACTATGTTACCAAGCCGTTCAGCACCCGCGAGCTGCTGGCCCGGGTGAAGGCGCAGATGCGGCGGCAGCAAAAGCCCGCGGCGCCGGAGGGGGCCGATGAACGGCAGGGCCTCAGCCTGTTTGAGCTGTTTGTGGACACCGATACATATACGGTGTCCAAGAACGGGGAGCCGCTCGATTTGACCCACCGGGAATTCGAGCTGTTGCATTATCTGGTGAAGAATGCCGGGAAGGTGATGACCCGGGAGCATCTTTTGCAGGCGGTGTGGGGCTTTGAATATTTCGGAGATGTCCGGACGGTCGATGTGACCATTCGGAGGCTGCGGGAGAAAATCGAGAAAGATCCGAGCAAGCCGGAGTATATTTTGACCCGGCGGGGACTCGGCTATATGATGCGCAGCTCCAAGGCGGGTGGATTCTAGGATGAAGCTGCCCTCCTTCTTCCGTACGATCCAGGCGAAGCTGATTATTATTTATGTGCTCCTGATCCTGATCGCCATGCAACTGATCGGGGTTTATTTTGTGAGCGCGATGAAGACTTCCCTGACGAACAACTTCACAAAGGAGCTGCAGGAGCGGGCGGAGCTGCTTTCGGTGCTGGCGGCGCAGAACCTGGGCGTGTCGGGAGAATCGGCGGAGGAGTCGCTGGAGAATTTGCGCGTGCTGGTGAACAATCTGTTCAACATTAACGGCGCGGAAATTCAGGTGCTGGATGCCAGCGGCAAGGTGTTGACCACATCCACGCCTTCGCATGCCGATTATGTCGGCACGAAGAATACGCAGACGGTCGTAAACCGGGCGCTGCAAGGGATTCGCGACAACGAGGAATACATTATCGACGAGGATAATGTCCGCAAGAAAGTCGTGGCCAAGCCGGTCTTCAATGACGGCAAAATCGTGGGCGCGATTTACATCGCGGCCTCGATGAACGAGCTGTACGATACGATGGAACGGATTAATAACATTTTTATATCGGGGATTCTGCTGGCGCTTGGGCTGACCGCGGTGCTCGGCGTGATCCTGGCGCATACGATCACTTCGCCGATCAAGGAAATGACGAGGCGGGCGACGGCGGTGGCCGAAGGGGAGTTTCACCAACAGATGCCGGTGCTGGGGAACGACGAGATCGGCCAGCTCAGCCGGGCGTTTAACTATATGACCAGCCGGCTGCGCGACGCCTTGGCCCAGAATGAGGAAGAGAAGGAGAAGCTGGCCTCGATCCTCACCAACATGAGCGACGGGGTCATCGCGACGGACGAGGCCGGCATCGTGATTCTGATGAACCGCCGGGCCGGGGAAATGCTGCGGATCGTCAAGGACCCGACCGGCGAAACCGACATCATCTCGCTGCTTTGCCTGAGTCCGGAAGAACGTGAAATATTGAAGCAGGGGACGATGCACTCCACAATTCTGGAGAACGAGACCTCGGAAGGGGAAACGTTCCTGATCCGGGTCACGTTTACGCCGATTCACCGCCGGGAGACCGGCGTCGTGGGCACCATCGCCGTGCTCCAGGACGTCACTGAGCAGGAGCAGCTGGAGGCGTCCCGGCGGGAGTTTGTGGCCAACGTCTCCCATGAACTGCGCACGCCGCTGACGACGATCAAGAGTTATACGGAGGCGCTGGAGGACGGAGCGATGGCGGACCCGGAGCTTGGACCGAAATTCGCTTCCGTCATTCAGAACCAGACCGAGCGGATGATCCGGCTCGTGACCGATCTGCTGCATCTGTCGCGTCTCGACTCCAAGGAAGCGCAGCTGCGGAAGCAGCCGGCTCCCGTGATGGAGATGCTGGAGGAAGTGACCGACCGGTTTTCTTTTCAGATGCAGGAAAAAGACATCAAGCCGACGCTCTTCGTCGGCAACGGGGTAAGCACGGCGTGGGTGGACCGCGACCAAATCGATCAGGTGCTCGACAACCTGATGTCCAACGCCATGAAATACACGCCGGAAGGCGGAACAATCGGACTCGAGGCCAGGGTCAAGGAAGACGGGGCGCTGGAAATTTCGGTGCAGGATAACGGAATCGGGATTCCGAAAAAGGATCTGGACCGGATTTTCGAGCGTTTTTACCGGGTGGACAAGGCCCGGTCGCGGAATATGGGCGGTACGGGGCTCGGACTCTCCATTGCCCGGGAAATCGTCAAGGCGCACGGCGGAACGATCTCATTACAGTCGGAGCTGGGCAAGGGCACTAAAGTGACCTTTACGCTGCCCCAGTATGGACAAGGAGGCGACGGCGCGTGAAGGAAGGTGTGAAATCGCTGGTGCTGACCCTTCTGGTCGTGTGCAGTCTGGTGCAGAGTTATTTTCTCATCTACCGCCTGCCGGGCAGCAACCCGGTTGTCAAAACCGCGAGCGACTATATCAAGACGGAAGATATGGGCCAGGAAGCGGAAGCGGAAGAGATGCTGTTTCCCGTGCAAATCGCCGTACATCTGGGCGATAGCCGGCACACAGTGTTTTACCCGGAGTCGGCCTTTTACAACCTGATTTACTCCCGGCTAAAAGGACGGCAATTCGAGGGATTTCAGCGGTACGCCCTGGAAAACCTCGATTGGACGGAAATCCGCAGCCGCTATCCCGGCATCGAACTGCAATTCGGCAGCGGCATCCCGGTATCATTGCTGCAAAGGGTGATGCAGATCGAACCCGACTCCCTGTTTGAAGGCGAAAGCATCAGCCGGGTGCTGATCTATAATGCCGAGGATGGGGCGCAGGTGCGGGTATTCTTCTTCAGCTCGCGGGGGGATGTGGTTTACGAAGCGACCAAGGCCGACTTGACCGTGCAGGACGTGAAGCAGCAGGTTGATTTCGGCAAGGAATGGGTGCCCTATACGCTGGAGAACGGTTACTACCTTCCCGAGAAGCCGATCCGCATGGTGGAAGCGGGCATGAAGATCGGGGTGTTCTCGACGGATCAGATGCAGAGCAGTTTGTTTTTTGATCCGAGCATCACCCGGTATATCCGGGAAAAAGACGGCTCCGAGATCTATACGGACAGCAAGCGCAGCCTGCAGGTGAGGCAGGACCGGAACTGGATCAACTATACCGACCCGGCGGCGCCGGCTGCCGGAGAGAGCAACCCCGGGCGCGTCGCGTTGTCCGCGGTGGACTTCGTCAACCAGCACGGCGGGTGGAACGGCCAGTACCGGCTAAAGGAGACCGAAGACAGCGGAAACGACCAGCATACGGTAGCTTTTCAGCAGTATTACGGCGAAGGCCAGTATGGCGCGCTGCCGATCATTGATATCTCCTCGTTCCACTATGGAGAAATCACGCTTGAATTAAGGCAGGGGACGATTACGGGCTACCAGCGCTCCTTGATTTATCCGACGGGCGAGTTCTGGAGCAAAAAAACGGTCGATCTGCCCGGAGGGAACGAGCTGCGGAAATTCGTCGCCCGGTTGAAGGGAGATGCCGACATCGTCAGTCTGTATCCGGCTTACCAGCCTTCCCTGACCAAGGACGGGCTGCTGCTGAAGCCCGTATGGGTGGCCGAGCTCCGCAACGGCGCGACAAAGATCTTGCAGTAGAGGGGGGATCTTGCCGATCCCATTTCCAACTTGAAAAGATGCAAATCTGCAGGAATTCAGGCCGATCCGCGAGGGTATTGTGAAAAAGATGCAAGTCTGCAGGTATTTTTAGCGATTTTTCAGACACAAGGCTGTTTCGCCGAAAATGCCTGCAGATTTGCAGGAATTTTGAAATTTTGTTCCTAACAGGAGAAAAAAACTGCAGATTTGCAGGAATTTATTTATATTAGTCAGGTAGCTTGATGGAGGTGGAAGGATGGATTGGGGCCGCGCGAAAAACGTGCTGATCTACGCTTTTTTATTGCTGAATCTGGTATTGGGCTATCAGCTGTGGAACGATTTGCGGGAGCAGGCGGACTCCAATCCGGATTTCACCTCGCTGGAGAGCAATATCCAAAAAGCGATGGACGACAAGCGGATTCGGGTGCTGGCGAAAATCCCCAGCGAGACGCCGGAGCTGCCGAAAATATCGTACCGGTTCGTGAACGGCGGGCAAAACGGTAATATCGTCGAGCTCCCGACGCCGGTGGACAGCAAGCTGATCTTTACGCCAAAGGAACTGGTCAGCGCGTTAAAGACCCGTCTTCCGGGTATCGGAAATTACCGGTATGACGAGGCGGCGAGCCGGGACGGGGAGTTTGTCCTCCATCCGCTGGTTGACGGGAAATGGCCGTTGTTTAAAATAGACTTGAGGTTGTACTACAGCAATCAGAAGATTATCTCCTATCGCGAGCAGAGCATCGAGATCAGCAGTTCGGAAGGCGAGAAACGGCAGCGGGTGCTGTCCGCTTCCAAGGCGCTCGGCAACTTGATCGAGAACTTTCTGCCGGAGGGCTCGGTCGTCACGGAGATCGAGCTGGGGTATTATGGCGAGGTGTTCAATTCCGATGCGCACCTGCCGGCGGCTCCGGCCTGGAGGTTTATTTTGGAGAGCGGGACGGAGTATTACGTGCAAGGCATCAGCGGCGACGTGATCAGTCCGAACATCGAGAAAGCAAAGGAGTAATGGGGAAATGGGTTTAAAATTTACAGTGCTGTCGAGCGGCTCCACGGGAAATGCCACTTTGGTTGCGAACGGAGAGGTAACGCTGATGATCGACGCGGGCTTCAGCTGCCGTCGGATTGACGAGATGCTGGCGGAGCGCGAGGTATCCGGGCAGGAGCTGAGCGGCATTCTGGTGACGCACGAGCACTCCGACCATATCAAGGGACTTGGAGCCGTGGCGAGAAAATACAATTTACCGGTCTACGCGAATGAGAAGACATGGGGCTCTATGGAGAAGGCGATCGGCCAGATTCCGGAGGAGAACCGCCGCCTGTTCGGAACCGGCGAGGCGAAGGACTTCGGGTCGCTGCGCGTGGAATCCTTCGCGATTTCGCACGATGCGGCGGAGCCGGTAGGGTATTGCTTCTACGATGGAAAGGACAAGCTGAGCGTCTGCACTGACCTCGGCTATGCCAGCGACAAGGTGAAGGCGGCGATCGCCGATTCCGACGTGCTGGTGCTGGAGGCGAACCACGATATCGAAATGCTCCGCATGGGCCGGTATCCCTGGAACATCAAGCGCCGTATTCTCGGCGACATGGGACACTTGTCCAACGAAGCCACGGGCGAGCTGTTGAGCGAGCTGCTGAACGGCCGGATCAAGCGGACGTACCTTGCCCATTTGAGCCGGGAGCACAATATGCCGGACCTGGCCCGGATGGCCGTGCGGGGCGCGATGGAAGATCGCGGCTGCTTCTTTAAGGACAGCGAGTTCAAGCTGCGGGACACTTTCTACGACCGGCCTACGCCGTGGGATACGGTGGCGGAATTATAAAACCGTCGAGTTCCGCCGCTTTTTGCTCGATCTCTTGCCGGGTCAAGATCCCTTTTTCAATCAACAGCTCCATAATTGCGCTGAGCGTTACCAATTGGTGGTAATGCTCTTCTTTTATATCTGCCAGCTTGGCGAGGATATTCACCTCGTTCATTGGCGACGAATAATGCGAATTCATGACAAAGCCCCCTTTTTAGTGACTGCCGGTACGAACGGAATACTGTATTTTTCTCCCGAAAATTCCCTTTATGAAAACTGCGCCAGTTTGCCCGGCTTATGGTAGAATGAATCTATCAATCTAGCGCTATATCTTTAGTGTAGTCTTACTTTGCCGTAAACATTCCTAACGGAGTAAAATGGACAGCAATTAATTTGCTCGAACGAGCAACATCCCACCAATTTAGCACGTTAAGAGAGTACCGCAATGAACGGGAATATGAATTTGCCGTTATCGCATAGAGTGAAGTGAGCAGCGACAGTTGGGTAATAAAGAAACAAAGATAGATGGGCGGGAGCCCGGGTAGTGCCATGGAGGGAGAGATTACGGGATGGGATTGTTCGATGATGACTTTTATTCCACAAAGGTGTCCAGACGCCAGCTTCGCAGAAGTTCGGACAAAAATCCGCAATGGCAGGGAAGCCGGCGGAGGACCGGAGGGACTACGCTCCAGGTCACGCTGGTTTCATCCATCCTGAGCGCGGTGCTGGCCGTGCTGCTGTACAGCTTGATCACCGGGCTCCCCTCGGCTTCCCGGCAAGCCGGTGCGAACGGCAATATCGCGTTTGCCGGAGGTGATCCGTTCGACCGGATCAGTTCGGCGGCGGCCAAGGTGGCTCCGGCCGTGGTGAGCATTCTTAACCACAGCGAGCTTGACGGGAAGGAAGACCCGGAGCGGGCGGCGCTCGGGTCGGGCGTGATTTTTAAGAAGGATAAGGGGAAAGCCTACATTATCACCAACACGCACGTCATTTCAGGCGCTGATAATCTGGAGGTCGTGACGAGTAACGGAGGCTCCCGGAAAGCCGCTATCATCGGGCAAGACTCCATCAACGACATCGCCGTGCTGGAAGTGGATGACAAAGGCATCAGCGCCGTGATCGACATCGGGGATTCCAAGAAGCTCCGCCCCGGCGAGACGGTGATCGCGGTCGGCAATCCCCTGGGATTGGGCGGCACGCTCACTTCGGGCATCGTCAGCTATACGAGCCGGATGATTCCGATCTCCCTGAGTCAGGACGGCATTTATGACTGGGAGCAGGAGGTCATTCAGACCGACGCGGCCATTAACGAAGGCAACAGCGGCGGGGCGCTCGTCGATTTGAACGGCCGGCTGATCGGCATCAACACGATGAAGATTTCGGATACCGGCGTGGAGGGGCTCGGCTTTGCCATCCCGATCAACGAGGTGATGAAGACGGTCGACGATCTGATGCTGTACGGCAAGGTCGTCCGCCCATACCTCGGCGTGTACACGCTGGACTTGAACAATCCTTACGCCGAGATCACCGAGGAGCAGCAGCAGGATCTGAAGCTGCCGAGCCATGTGACCGAGGGCGTGATCGTGCTCGAAGCGCACGGACCGGCCAAGGAAGCCGGCTTGAAGCTGAACGACGTCATCACGCAGTTCGACAAACAGCCGATCACCTCGACGCTGGAGCTGCGCAGATACCTTTACGAGAACAAGAAAATCGGCGAAGACCTTGAAGTCACCTACTACCGGGACGGCGAGCCGCATACGGCGACCGTGAAGCTCACCGACAAGCCGTCCGAGACGGAACTGGAGGCCGAGGAAGCCGAAAAATAATACTGCGGAAGATCCCCCTGCATACGCAGCAGCCGAATGGCGCTGCGGTGTGGGCGGGGTCTTTTTTGTGCGGGCGGGTCGGCGGCGGTAGCTGTGGGTCGGCAAGGCTTCGCTCCGGCCGGCGTGCTCACCGGCGGGGAGGCTTGCCGGTGCGGAGCCCTCAACGGCGCAGAGTCCTCGCCGGTGACGGTGACGGTGCCACCGCTGGCGTCAACGCCTCGGCTCCTGCGCTATTCCCCCCACCGGCGGATTAACGGGAAAACCACGGGCTTGGCCCGCGTTTGGCCGTGTTTGGCCCCGCGGAGAATTAACGGGAAAACCTCCCGTTAATTCGGCGCAGACCGGGCGCGGGCGAGGATTACCTGGAAAAAGTGGCGCTAATTTGCCGTGATTGGGCCGGAGCGGCCGGATTCGGGGGAATTAGCGGGAGAAATTCCAGGTAAATGGGCCGGACAGCGCCGAGTGAGCGTAATTAACGGGAGGAAATCCCGTTAATGTGTACTCACGTTGCATCCAACCTGACAGGGTGCTGCTTTTTGTAGGCTAACGGGGTCATATTCATAGATTTTCTGAATTGATGGATGAAGTAGCTTGTACTATTAAATCCTACTTGATAAGCCGCGTCGGTGACATTGTACTCGGGTTGTTGCAGTAATGTCAGGCTTTTTTGAATGCGGTATTCCATCACATAATTCAAAGGGGTTTTCTTTAGAAACCGTTTGAAATAGCGGCAACATTCGGACCTGCTCAATTGCCCTTCCCTTGCGATATCCTCTAAAACGATCCTCTCGGCAAAATGGAGATGGATCCAATTCAGCATTTTCTTCATTCTATGGTTCTTTAACATCTCAGCTTCTTTGTACTCTAATTGAAAACCACTAGCGACCAAATTTCTCCAAATATGAGCTAACTGTATCGTAATATCTATTTCATAAAAAGCTGAACTCTGCCGGATCAAACGGTCAATCTCCAGCATGGCATCGACGATGTTTTTTGCCCAGTCCTTCTTGGTAGTCAGGCGAATGTAAGGTAAGTTCGTCGCTCCTATATAAGGATACACATAAGCTCTAAAAAGTTCTTGCGAGAGAATAAAACTCGGAGAAACATTTAAACAAATATAAACGCATCCCGAATGGTTATCGTCTTTGGCCAGGTGGAGGCAACCACTATTGATAAATAGTCCGTCCCCTTCGTCCAGCGTCACTTTTTCCTCTTGGATTTGGAAGACAGCTTGTCCCTTCATGATGAGAACAAATTGAAACTCTTCATGCCAATGCAAAGGGATATAGCCATTTATATTGTGACTAATCGTTGTGTGATAACATGCGATGGGCAACACGGTGGTACGATGTTCCGTCAGCTCTTTAAAATTTGGATCAACGGCGAAATCTTTGATTTGCATTGACAGGCCCCAATCTCAATATATTTATATTTTATTATTTGATTTTAGTATATATTTAGACATTTTCTCTTTATTATAGTCAAAATAAAACACAATTTTAATACTTTAGCGGGGGTTGACTATGGGTAGAGGGAGAGGTATTTTCTTCATCATAACTGGCGCTATATTTTGGGGGATTGGCGGTACAGTTGCAAAAAAGCTATTCCAACAATACGGCATCGATATGGGGTGGCTCGTTACGATTCGGTTACTCATTGGCGGATTGTTACTCCTGGGGGTGCAATCTTTTAGAAAAGGCCGTACAAGCATTCTTGAGATCTGGAAAAATAAAAAGTTTTCCTTTCAACTCCTTATATTTGGATTAGTGGGTATGCTCGGGGTTCAATACACCTATATGGCTTCTATAGAAAGGGGAAACGCTGCTGTAGCAACGTTATTGCAATATCTGGCACCTGTAATCATTATTATATACTTATTTGTCAGTAAACAATCCGCTCCAAAAAAGAAAGATATGTATACGGTATCGCTTGCTTTAACGGGTTGTTTTTTCCTACTGACCGACGGTTCATTGTCTCAATTATCCGTACCGTCAGATGCAGTTATTTGGGGATTATTATCCGGGTTTGCCCTTGCCTTTTATACCTTGTATGCGGTCCGATTCCTCGAGAAATACGATTCGCTGGTTATTGTTGGCTGGGCTATGATCATCGGGGGGGTGGCCTTGAGTTTTATCCACCCGCCTTGGCATATGAAATTTACGAACCTACCCTTAGAAGCCTATTTATATTTGATTTTTGTGATTATTTTTGGCACGATGCTGGCTTTTTGGTTTTCTATCGAAAGTTTAAAAAGTTTATCTCCAAAAGAGTCAAGTCTTTTGGGAAGCATAGAGCCATTAGCGGCTGTATTGACAACCGTTTTTTGGTTAAAGGATTCCTTCGGTTTGTTTCAATGGATAGGGACATCTTGCATCATGGCAATGATTCTTTTCTTGGCTTTTAACAAAGACGCTTCATCAAGCGATAGGTGAGAACGATCGATTCTACATCATTTGGAGGCCAGGGAACCGGGGAAGAAAACTGTTAAATATTAAAGGAATTCATCGTTTTTTGTCGAACTAACGGGAAAAGAATTTTTCAGCTTAGTGCAGAGAGGACAAAGAACGATGAAGAGAATGCTGAAGCGGGGAATGAGTAGTCTCACCATCTTTGGGATGGCCGGAGCAGCCTTAATGGGTGCGGCGGGACCGGCAGGTGTCGCCAAGGCGGCCGGGTTTTCGGATGTACCGGGGTCGCATTGGGCCTACGACATGGTGATGTGGTCGCAGGAGAACGGGGTGACGAGCGGATATCCGGACGGGACCTTCCGGCCTACGCAGGCCGTTACGGAATCGGAGTTTCTGGTTATGCTGGTTCGCGCCTATCCGGAGAAAACCGTCGGGGAGAACAAGACGGGGGGGCCATGGTACACCCCTTATTACAAAGTGGCTTCGGATGCGGGCTGGCCCGTGGCGAATCAGCCGGAACAGAAGATTACCCGCGGCCAGGTGGCGCGTTTGATGGCGGCCGTCATGGGTCAGCAGTTAGCGGAAACGGAAGCGGTTCAACTGGTGCTGGACAAAGGTCTGGGGCAGGGGAAGGCCGGTTCTTCCGGCGTGGCGGGCTTTGCTCCGAACGATGCGCTGTCCCGTGCGGAGGCGCAGACTTTTTTGTATAGATTGAAGCAGCAGACATCCTCTTCGGGCGATGTACCAGCGGCGGCGGACAAGCCGGCGAAGGCGGAAGCGGGAATCTCACTGCAAGGCGTGGCGATCGGCGATGTCGAGTCGAAGGTCGTGGAACTGCTGGGCCAACCGGCCCGTAAGGATGTGACCGGCCACAAAATGGCCTGGTACATCTACAACAGCGACTACAAGCGCTTTGCGCAGATCGGGATTGCGGAAGGACGGGTAGTCGCTCTATATTCCAATGCCGAGGGTTGGCAGTTTGAAGCCGGGGACACCCAGGGGCTAAAGGGAGTCAAATCCCGGGCGGAACAGCTTTGGGGCAAAGCCGAGGAGACGAAAGGCCGCACGTTGAACTACCGGACCGAAGGAAGCTATCTGCATTTATTCCTGGATTCCCATGAGGGCGGAAGCGTCGATGGCGTGCTGGTACAGGAGAAGGTTTATTTTGACGGCGTGAAATCAGGTAATCCGACAGAGGCGGTTCTGGGTGCGACGGAGCGGGAAGTTTTTGACTTGACCAATGCGTTCCGGGTGAAAAAAGGTCTTCAGCCGCTGGCCTGGAACGACAAGGCCGCCGTCGCGGCCCGGCTGCACAGCCAGGATATGGCCAAGCGGAATTACTTCGAGCACGATAGCCCGGACGGACTGTCGGCCGGGGACCGGATGGCGGCACAGGGCCTGAAGGAATACCGCACGTGGGGCGAAAATATCGCGGCCGGTTATGACGATGCGATTGAAGCCTACAACGGCTGGATAAACTCCGCGGGCCACCGGGCCAATATTCTGAAAAGCGGATTCACGACGCTGGGCGTTGGCATGGCGTTGGGTTCGGACAAGAGTGAATACCATACGTACTTCACGCAAAATTTCTATACGCCGCGTTGAGGAAATGCGGAGCATTTGGCAGGAGCCGTCCGGTCCGGTGTGATTTGGACGGTTCCTTTTTTGGGCCGAGTATGGTAGAACAAATAAAGGACAACCTGTAAATACGGAGCCCGCCGCGATGGCGGCAAGAAAGGATGCTTTGAGCGAATGTACGTAGTATGCAAAGATCATGTGGAGCTGGCGATCGACATGTTTGTCGACGAGTTTGAGGACGCGCCGGATGTGGTAGACCTGGAGCACACAAAATTTATCGATTGGGATCCGCCGGTAAAATGCCAGGAATGCGAGCATGAGGCGAGGTTTTTGATCGTATAGGAATGGACTATAATATGGATGGGGCGGTCATCTCCACTTGCGGGAGGAAACCGCCTTTTTTGCGTGGAAAAGGAGAGTGAACTTCGGACAGTCCGTTCATTGTCAAGGCGATGAGGTGTTTAGCGGGATTTTCTCCAGCTAATGCGGCAGATTCTAACTTCCGGGATTCAATTACCTGGAAAAGCTCCAGCTAATTTAGCGGAACATGGCCCAAAACCGCCTTGCCGGGGGAGGATTAACGGGAGAAATTCCAGGTAATTTCGAGTTTCGTGGGATTCGGACCGAATTAGCGGGAGGTTTTCCCGTTAATGTGTTGCGACGGGGCCTCCGGTCTCGCAGAAAAAGGAGGACCCGTCTTAAAGGCTGCCCTCTTTCCGTATGTGTTTTATTCCGCCATTTCCAGGTCATAATGTCCTCGATATCCTGACGGCGAGGGATCAGCAGCGCGACAATGCGGTAGACATGGCAAGAGTGAGAAAGGATTCCCGGGGTGGTTAAAGTGGATTGGTGAGAACAGCCATGGGGAGAACATTTCACACCTGGGTGTCGTTTTGTTGCGGCGGGAGACTAAAGTATAATCATAATATATTTTGAGGCAGATGCGGGAGGTAGCCATGCTTATTCAACTGATCGGAGTCGGCAAACTGAAGGAAAAATACCTGGTCCAGGGGATAGCGGAATACGCCAAACGGCTGGGGCCGTATGTAAAATTCCAGATGACGGAGGTGGTCGACGAAAAAGCGCCGGAGACGATGAGCGAGGCGGAGGTGCTTGGCGTGAAGGCTCGAGAGGGCGAGCGCATCTTGGCGCACGTGAAGAGCGATGCCCATGTCATCGCTCTGGCGATCGGCGGCGAGCTGTGGAGCTCGGAGGAGCTCGCCGCGCAGTTGGACCGGCTCGGTACGTACGGGACGAGCCATGTGGTGTTCGTCATCGGCGGGAGCCACGGGCTCTCCGATGACGTGCTGCGCCGCGCCCAGCAGAAGCTCAGCTTCGGGCGCATGACGCTGCCGCACCAGCTCATGCGGCTGGTGCTGGTGGAGCAGATTTATCGCGCGGTGAAGATTAATCGGGGGGAACCGTATCATAAATGACGTAAAATCTTAACGAGAGGTGGTAGTTGTAAAATAGTTCAGTAATAGAGAAGAGAAATGATTGCAAAAAATGCCCCTAAAATATTACAAAAAATGATAATATAAAGAAGGACTACACGATAAGCATAGGACAATTAATTTTGATGGTATAGAGTCAGGGACATTATTTGGGGGTAGGTTGTATTGAGTCTGGGGATTAATTCTGAAAAACTAAATAAACTATTACCGCAGATTGAGGAAATTAGGAGAAGGAAAATAGTAAATGCTGAAACTGATGATACAGTCAATTATATTGATTCTTCAGAAAATTTAGCGAGGCTTAGTGTACATAATAATCATATTCTTTACGGGCGAAGGGGCAGTGGAAAAACCACTCTTATGTCGGCTGCAATAAAGAATTCAAGCTCCGATTTTCCAATAGTTTATGATTTACAACCCATTCGCAATATGGATGCGGATACTATAATTATAAAACTTGTTTTGAAAATGCTAACCAAAATTCAAGGCTTGATAAGAGATGATTATCTAGTACCAGCTGAAATGATATATAAGTCTCAGTATAAAGGTATAAAGGGTATTTATGCGAAGATAACAAGAAAACGTGATGTTGCTGTGTTAGATAAATATCAGAGATTGGAGCTTTTCTATAGCGCTGTAGGTGATTTTATTGGTATCCTCAATAAAATCGAAAGTACACCTTCTGAAGTAACTTATAAAATAGGGACTAAGATGGCAACTACAAGTTCAATGAAACAAAAGAATGAAAAAGTTGTTAAGTTCCAGAGTGAGACAAAACTTAAAGGGGAAGTAAAGGCGAGCTACGAATTACTGTCAACAACAATTAATAATTTAACAAGTATGGCATATAACTCTACAAATACGGTTGAGCAGGAGAAAAACGATACACTTCAGGTTACTGTAGAGGTAGAAGACAGTAAAACTGTAACAAAAACAGCCTTAATTGATAATGTAAAGGAGGCGCTGGTAACAATTACTAATGAGTTTTTTGATTTAACACAAAAACACATAGTTCTTTACTTAGACGATTTTTATCAAATTTCACTTATTAAACAACCAAGAATATTACAATACCTTCACGATATATATAAAAACTCCAAGAATAACAGCTTTTGTTTTAAGGTATCAACACTACCTCATCGACTAAGAATGAACAATGAGGGGGAATCCAATTTTTCCCACAAAGATGATTATTCTCCTATTAATTTAGACAATGATCTCTCTGAAATTGATCGACAAAAGAAACATTTATTAAGAATTGTATGTTCGATCGATCCATCACTCGAGTTATCACTAAGGGATATAGAATCCTTATTCAGTAGTGAAGATGCGCTTAATTATTCACTTGTTGCAACAGGAGGTATTCCAAGGGATTTCCTTATTATGTTTGGTCAGTTAGTAAAGGCTACAAGAGAAGATCAGCGAGATAGTATTGGCAAGGAGCATATTTACTCGGTTGTACGTGAATTAAGAGCTGATAAAGATAATAATAATGAGACAGATTCTGACTTGACTGATGAAGAATTAAGGGCAGCATTAAACAAGATTGAAAAAGAAATAATAGGGCAATTAAATACAAATGTTATTCTATATCCAACTGTACTAGCAAAGCAAGATGAGCGTTTACTAAATAATTTGGTTAACTTGAGATATCTACACGTTATTAAAGAGTCAACTTCCTCAGAAAAAAGAAAAAAAGAGGAGTTCGTTGCATACTTGGTAGATATGAGTTTTTATGTAACCCAAAAGCAAATGAAGCGGGGATTTGTTTTCAGACAATTCTGGGCAAAAGATAGCGGCCATCGTAGAAAACAGTTAGATTCAGCTCCAATATGGAGTTTTTCTGGTGAGCATGAAAAACTAATGCAAAAAGTATAAATAGTTCAGAAGGAGACTTAAACCTCAATTAAAGCCTTATACCGGGTTGTTCCCCAGCATAAGGCTATTTTAATTTTCTCACAATCCTTCGGGGTATACTTCAAAGCTATCCAAGGAGTTTCGCTGATAGCCCCGTTAGGCTGAACCGCATCATAAATAAAAAGGAATAAATTCTTTTATTAACACTGGAAAAGGAAAGATCATCTATGTATAGAATAAATCATATTAAATATTTTAATCATAGAAGGGATATATATCATGGCGTCTATGACTGATGATTTACTCAATTTAAATAAGATAGTTTACATAAATCTTGATAATATTTTAAAAAAACTAAATAAAAGACTCAATATTAAATGTTATAGTATTTTATTGGGCAGTGATGGCGAAATACAAAGAATTATTAGAATTAAGAATCTTATTTCTAAAAACAACAGAGAAATAAACCAGGAAGAAATAAATAATATTTACACTGTTTTCTCAGAACTAGATGTCGAAAATAACATTCCTAACCTTGAGGAAGATTTTGTTGCCAATTTGCAAGAGTACTTCAATGAAAGAAAATATGATATTGGAACGAATAGATCAGAAATAGCTGCAATAGAATCTATTAGCTCATATGACTCTATTGAAATACCGAAAATTGGAGATATAGATGAGAGAATATTCTATGTAAATACATTAAGTTTGTTAGCAAGGAAAAGTACTCAAAAAGTTATTTACATTATAGAAATTAGTAATATTACACCAGAACAATCTGAGTTGTTTTATAAAACCCCGCAGCTATCTTTTGTCAGAATGAATCTTGATTTTTATTTTCTGGATTACTTTTCCTTACATAATAGTAAAGGCATTTTAATTGATAAAAATGGGGAAATAGGAAGAAAGTACAATGAAGATAGTATTCAGTTTACTCGTAGAATGACACGTTTGTTTTTTGGGAAGTCTCAAAATTTATTTTACAATAATCAACAAGTCACTTCTTCACTGAAAGTTTTTAATGATCAACCTAATAATCAGTATTACATTAATAATTTGCTTGAAAAAATAGATGATATTTCGACAAGAACTTATGAGAACAGTAGTCCTTTCGGATGTATTTTGTTTTTAAATAAAGGGCATCTACAAGAAAAAAGCAAATTGATACATTTCACAATAAAATTTCAAAGTCAAGATTGTATTGAGCTAGAAGACTCAAAACTAATTAGAAAATTACTAGAACTTACAGACTCAGAAAAAGATTTATATTTGATTTCTGACGGTACACATATTTATGGTCTGGGTGAAATTAAGTGGAGTGAATTAGAAGATCAACTGTTATTGAAAGTAGAGTTTAAAGGAATCTCCAAGTATTCGCTTTCTTGGATAACCATTAGGGATGATCATCAGAGTAACGGAAAATTAGTCACGCATAACGAACAAAAGGTATATCGGTTTGAAAGAAATTTGAAGATTCTTTCAAAAGAATTGATTAACGTGGTCTTTAAAAGCCCAAAACTAGGGGAGGAAGGTTATTCGCCAGAAAAGTTTAAAGCGATAATGAGGTCTCAGTTTCTAAACGAAGCTGCTGATTATAAATTTGATGAATCGATTAAATACCTGGAAAGAATCGTCAGAAAATCTAAGGAGCAGAAACATGGTACCATGGTCGTAATCACTGATTATGATACTGCAGTTTCAGAATTAGTAACATTAAAAAAACAGTCAACACTGATTGAACCGACTAAAATAGACCCCGAATATATTAAATTTATAACGTCCATCGATGGAGCTATTTACTTTGATATTCATGGGAAATGCCACGCGATAGGAGTAATCTTAGATGGAATTGCCCGTGAGAATTTAGGTGATTCAAGCCGAGGCGCAAGATTTAATTCAGCATATCGTTACTTTGAGAAAATAACTGATCTTAAGAAAAAGTGTCTGATAGTAGTAATATCTGAAGATGGGATAGTGGATCTAATTCCAGAACTAGATAATGAAGAAAAGTTGTATATGCTCTTTCAAGAGTTCATCGACTTAATTAATCAGGAAGCTCCTAAAAAAGAGGAGTTAATTGTTGAAATAGAAAGAAACATTACTGGATATAAATATATTGATTATCATTTGTTCTTTAAGGTAGCAGAGGCATTTTACAACAAAAAGAACTATGAAAAAGCAGCAGAATATTTTCAAATGGGGATTGAAGGATCTGGAAAAAACTATGTAGCACCTCGGTTTTTTATTTTAAAAGGACATGCACATGGAACGTTTAAATCGGTGGAACAATATAATGCCGCTATTTTATGTTATCGTGAAGCACTGACGCAAGCGAATACCAATACAGATACAGCGTCTATTCATAAGTATATAGCTAATTCCTATTTCTATTTAGCACGAATGTATCCTTCAGATAGTAAGGAATACAAGGATAATTATCTGCTGGCAATAAAAGAGTACGACGAATTTTTTACGCTAGCTAAAGAGAGTAAGATTGATCATCATTTCTATAATAATAGGGCTATTTCGTTAGAGTGTATTGGTGACTTAGAGAAGAACAAAATTGAGAAAAAGAATCTATATTTAAAAGCAAAGGAAAGCTATACAAATTCGATAAATCTAAAAAAGAGTAACGTTCTTTACTCTAATAGATCAGGACTAAACAAAAAACTTGGTTTAATAAAAGAGTGTTTAGAAGATCTTATCTTTGCTGAATTAATTGCATCAAATTCAAATTATATAAAAAAAATTAAAGAAATAATAAAAGATAGCGATTTATTCAGAGAAGCGCTTATTATATATAGTGAAAATAGAACAAATAGTCAAGCTAGTAATGATCTTGAGAAATTTTTTGAAGAATTCCACAGTACATTAAAAGTAACTAATCCAGAAGTTGCTGTAACCCTTGAGGAGTACATGAAAAATTGATTATTATATCCTTCAAGTCAATTTTTTGCTGCTTGGTAGGAATAATTAAAAAAAGCACAATTCGAAAGCTCTCTTTTTTGCTCAATAGTTGTTACGGTTAACCCTATCATAATTAACGGCGGAATCTTGAGCTATCAATCCCCTACGGGCTTGGGATTCGCGCCGGCCAATCTTGGCCGCGTTCCCAGCTTGGTTAGAAGCTCTACTCCAAATAAGCGTCGTTCAGCCCCGTTACACCCAAGACGGGGTTATTCGGTGTTCCTTCAATGTTCCTGTTTTTTGATAATACGTTTGTAAGGGGCAACTAACTACTAACCTTTATTTATCTTGAATCTCTCCCCTTGTTCTCCAACCGTTACGATTCAAAGCTCAAATATCCCTCAGGAGAACCCCCCCTTGCCGCTTCTATGAAAGACAACATGATGGGTGAAAGCCACTTGTCTTTATGCCATGCCATCTGTGTATACACGTGAAGGTCTGGAATTTGCCAGGGAAGAGCAATAAGTTCGCCCCGTTCAACTTCGGCTTCCACTACGATTTCGGGAAGAAAGGCAATGCCGATTCCCGAAATGGCGCATTGTTTAATGGCTTCCGCACTTTGAAACTCTAAATACGTAATACTATCCATGCCTTCTTTCTCAAATGACCGATCAAACATGGTTCGATAGGGGCAGCCCTTTTCATTCGTCAGGAACACTTCTCCGTGAAAATCATCCAGCTGCAGTACTGTTCGTTTAGCGAGCGGGTGGTCTGGAGCGGCGAAAAGGCGGAAAGTCTCTTCCAGTAGAGGCTCCACGGTAAGTCCGTTCGAGCGAACGGGCTCGTCCAGCATAAAGACGATATCGGCCGTTCCCTCAAAGAGTGCCTGCTTGAGTTCCTGATTGGGAACAGAGCGGAAGATCAAACGAACGCCCGGATGCTGCGCACGAAATCGTTGAAAGACAGCCGGAAGCCGATAGGCGCAAATCACCTCGTTAGCACTGATCGTTAGGGTGCCGTTTAGCACTTCATTGTCGTGAACGGCGCTGCGAGCTTCGTCCAATTTATCCAGAACACTTTGGATCTGAGTTAAAAAGCGCTTGCCCGCATGGGTGAGAACAAGCTGCTTCCCCAAGCGGTCAAAGAGGCGAACGCCAAGCTCATCCTCCAACGCTTTGATTTGCATTGTGACGTTGGAGGGAACGTAGTTCAACGCTTCCGCAGCCCGACTGAAATTTAAAGTAGACGCAACCGTACGGAACGTAATAAGTTGGCGCAATTCCATCCTATGATTCCCCTTTAACTTTCAATATTATTGAATGCTAAGTTGAAATTCATTCACTTTTATTGAAGGTAGCACAGTTCTATACTAACAACAAGGAATACATTTTTAGGCATGGGGTAGGGTTCATTTTGAAGGGAGAGGCTATACGATGGATTATGAGATTTTCGATTTGGGCGACGTAACTTTGCAGTCGGGAGTGACGTTACCGGGCGCTTTTCTGGCTTATAAAACTTATGGAAGATTAAATGAAAAAAAAGATAATGTCATCGTCTATCCGACGGCTTTTGGCGATCAGCATGTTCAGAATGAATGGTTGATTGGCAGCGGCATGGCACTGGATCCGCAAAAATATTTCATCATCGTTCCAAATCTGCTGGGCAACGGCTTATCTTCGTCTCCCAGCAACACGCCTCCGCCATTCGACCGGGCGAATTTTCCGCAGGTAACCATCTACGACAACGTTCAATTCCAGCATCGGCTGGTGACTGAAAAATTCGGCATCCAAAAGATCGCTCTCGTCGTTGGATGGTCCATGGGAGGCATTCAAGCATTCCAATGGGGGGCAAGTTATCCCGACATGGTGGAACGCATTGCGCCTTTCGCCGGCATTGCCAAGACTTGGCCTCAAACATATGTGGTCCTGGAAGGCATGAAAGCTTCGCTTATGGCCGCCGTCCGCTTCGATTCAAGCAAACTCAACCAGTTGACTGCTGCAGATATGCGTGCCGTTGGTCGTGTCTATGCGGGATGGGGCGTATCGCAGGCGTTTTACAGAGAGGAACTTTATCGTGAGCTGGGATTTGACTCCTTGGCGGATTTTATGGTCGGCGTCTGGGAAAACAGCTTTATGCGGATGGATCCGCACAATGTTCTAGCCATGTTATGGACGGGACAAAATGCAGATATTAGTGCAAATCCCGCCTACAGCGGAGATTTCGATAAGGCGCTGGGAAGCATTAAGGCGCTTGCCTGCGTCATGCCAGGGAGCACGGATCTCTTCTGCCCGGCGGACGATAGCGAATACGAGGCTGAGCGTATACCGAACGCTATATTTAAGCCTATAGAGTCGATCTGGGGCCATTTTGCCGGTCGCGGCATAAACAGGGCCGATAATACATTTATTGATGACAATCTAAAACGCTTGTTGGCGCTTAGTACAAACGGAAGTCAGCCTTAACATTGGAGTGTCCTTTGAACTTACTTTAGCAGCTGTTCCAGCTGTTCGTCGGTCGTAATGGTAAAAGCATAGATAATTACGAAGAATTCCAAAAGGGAGAAAAAGCAAAAGATACAAAGATCAAGAAGCTGACGTTGGATACATTAATGAAGAATGCAGTGAAAGACGCAAAAACGATGCTAAATCTGGATTTGAAAGGATACAAGGGAGCAAGAGGAACAAATGCATGGGACAAGGATCAAATGACGTTCACCAAAAAAGGGGCTCCCACAGTCATTGCCACAGTGGATGCAGACGGATCGTTTAACGACTTTATAGTAGAGAAGTATGGTCAGCATCTCAGTTTCGGCGGAAACACGATTGTAGGGCCTGCAAATGAGCAACCAAAATTATTAATCAACTAATACGAAATGTGGAAATTACCTATATAGTGAAAGAACGTCTATCATGAAGGCCTGGGCTAGAATAGTAATAAATAGAGATGATTAAGACTCATCCACAGGAAGCCTTTCCGTAATCCGGAGGGGCTTTTGTTGAAGAGCCATCTATCGCAAAAGACAACTATTTACGTAAACTTAGGAGGTTGGTGGATTTAGTTTAAAAATACAAGCCCTTTCAAAGCCGCGGTTCATTGACCCCATTCTAGAAAGGTGATACAATTTTTAAAAATTTACGTAAAAAATATCGGGAGTTGTGATTTGATGGCTACTATTAACGAGATCGCTAAAGAAGCTGGGGTTTCGATTGCTACGGTTTCCCACGTAATAAATAAGTCAAGGTATGTCAGTCCGGAACTTGTTGAAAGAGTAGAGGAGATCATCAAAAGGACCGGCTATGACAAAAAGTTAAAAAATAAAGGCAGCAAGCTGAAAATCGGCAAAAGCTCCGAAATCGCCATCGTCGTCCCTGATTTATGCGGTACTTTGTATGCGAAATTGGTTTCTACGATTTCTGAGTACTTAATTGAAAAAGGGTATAATCCGGTTGTTCATTTTCATCATGACAAGGTCGCTCAGGAAAAAGATATCATTACGAATATCGTATTCAATAAGCGGATTGCCGGGGCCATTATTGTCCCTGTAAGTACGGATGGCAAGCAGTTTGATAAATTAGTGCAGCATCGTATTCCTTTTGTCTTTCTAGACCGAACGGTTAAGAATATAGAGGCTAGCTCTGTGCTTTCCGATGGTGAAGGCGGAATTTATCAAGCGGCCATGCATTTGTTGAGATCCGGACATGAAGAGATCGCTTTAATTATTGAGAGAGGCCGCTTTTCCTCATCGGAGAGCAAGATCGAAGGTTACCGGGGCGCCTTGAATTCGTACAAGCTACCGTTTAGAAGCGAATTGGTGTTAGACGCAGACAACAATAGTTATGAGGATATCGAAAAAAAGGTTAGAGACGTATGGGTCCGCATTAAGCCGACCGCTTTTATTGCAAGTGGTAATCGAATGACGTTAAATCTGTTAAAGGTGTTGAACAAATTAGGCCTGGAATGTCCGACGGATGTGTCGGTTATTGGATTCGGCGATGAAGAGTGGTCTGAAATTGTGACCCCTCCTTTAACAATGCTTAAGCACGATACAGAGGAAATAGGAATTCAAGAGGTCAAGCTTTTGCTCAAACAAATGGAGGACCTTTCCAAAGGGGCTGAACAAATTAATATTCCCATGGAGCTCTCTATACAACGGTCGACCCAAGTTATAGGCAAGGGGCCATTCGGAGAGAGAACGATTTCCCCAGAAGAATTGACGATTTCTCAAGCAGAGGCGGATCAATTAAAGGCGGGAAATTATAAGGTTGCGATTTCCTTTCACTATGGGGGCACCGCATGGGCAAGACTGTATGAGAATGGAATTCGCAACACCCTGGATAAGTACGGAATTTCGATTCTTTCCATTACCAATGCACACTTCGATCCTATATTACAAGTCAACCAGTTGGAAGGGTTGAGGCTTCAACAGCCGGATGCGATCATCGCTATACCTGTCGATGACGAGGTGACGGCAAAGAAATTCCACAGTATTTCGGAACAAGTCAAACTCATTTTCATAAGTAATATTCCCGAAGGAATGAACAAAGACCAGTATGCATCCTGTGTTTCGGTGAATGAACGGGAAAGCGGTCAAAATGTAGCTTTGCTGTTGGGGAACTACTTTAAGAACGAGAAAGACGTCAAGATCGGTTTTATTGGTCACGGCGCTCCGTTTTATGGGACGCATTTGCGCGATGCTGTGGCGAAAGAGGTCATTACCACGAATTTCAAAAACATTGAAATTGTGAATGAGCAGTATTTCCATAAAATCGAAAACACTTATGAAATATGCAAAGAAATGCTGAAGACCAATCCTGAAATTAAAGGACTCTATATATCCTGGGATCGGCCGGCACTTGAAGCGATCAAAGCACTAAAGGAATTAAAAAGAGAAGATATATCGATGTTTACCTTTGATTTGGAAGTTGAAATTGCAACTTATTTAGCAAGAGGAGAAATGGTGAAGGGGCTTTCTAGTCAAAGGCCTTATCAGCAAGGTATTGCGGTTGGATTAGCGACGGCAAAAGCTTTGTTGGGACAAGATGGTTATAAATATATCGGCGTACAACCGTATCGGGTGGAGGCAAAAAATTTATTGAAAGCATGGAAGGATATAACACTTGAGCCGGCTCCGCCTGAGATTGAGAGCATTATATTAAATAAATTTACGTAAAAAATTAGGAAACCCCCTCTATTCAATAAAATTTTATTGAAATCGTTGACTTAAAAAACACTAGTATGCTATATTTTACGTAATCAATAGCTTGAAAGCGCTTCAACATAGAGTATCTGTTGCACTGTTTCGTTTATACAGCTACTCCGGACGCTTTATTAGCTAAAAAAGGAAATTCATTTAAGCCATAGGGGGTTATAAGAGTGAAAAAAATTTTTAAAGCACTTTCAGTGACGGTTTTGGCTTTAACACTTGCCGCATGCGGTAACGCTAAAAACGAAGCAACTACCGGCAATGCAGGCAATGCAGGCAATGCGGCAAAGGGTGACGGCACATTAAGCTTTGCTTTCCTGCCAAACACGCAAAATAATACGTTCCAGACGGCGATGACAAAAACCTACGAAAGACTGGCTAAAGAAAAAGGCGTAAAGCTCACTATGTTGGATCCGGATTACGACTTGAACAAACAAATGAATCAAATGTCTGACGCTGCAAACCAAGGATTTGATGCGGTGTTTATCATTCCGGTTGATTCTGCGGGAATTCGTCAAGGATTAGAACAATTAAATGATAAAAATATTCCGGTATTTAACGTGGATACTGCGGTAATCAAAGACGACCAGGACTTAGTTAAGAGTATAATCGCTACTGATGCTTTCATGGCGGGAAAATTGATGGGAGAGCAAATGGTAAAAGACTTTCCAAACGGCGGAGAAATTGCGATTTTGGATTTCCCTTCCAATGAAAGCTGTGTTCAACGTGTCGCAGGCTTCTTGGAGGGTCTAGGGGATAGTAAATCAAAATTCAATATTGTTGCACAGCAAGACGGTAAAGCCGCATTAGATGCTTCGCTGCCGATCGCTGAGGACATTATCCAAGCCAATCCTAATTTAGCGGCCATCTTTGCGATCAATGACCCTTCCGCACTGGGTGCAGCTGCAGCTGTAGAAGCAAGCGGCAAGAACATTAGCGTGTACTCCATCGATGCTTCTCCAGATGGAAAAGCTGCGATAGTAGATGGATCCCTTAAGGCGGTAGCGGCTCAGGTACCTATTCAAATTGCCGAAAAATCTTTCCAGGCAGCTCTTGATTTAATAGAAGGAAAAGAAATTGAGAAAGAAATGCTGCTGCCTTCTCACGTGGTAACCAAAGAAATGGCTGAAGAAACAGCTGGCGAGTGGCAATAATTCACGATAAAGCCCTTAAATTCGCATAGTCTCATTTTCGTAGAATTCAGGTTTATCTTGCATTCTACATTTTTTTTACTTTCGGAGGTGAACCTCATTGGCTGAAAACGTCCTGGAAATGCATTCGATTGCTAAGAGCTTTGGTCAAACACAAGCTTTAAACGGAATCAACTTCGAGCTTAAATCAGGAGAAATTCACGCTTTACTCGGTGAAAATGGTGCTGGCAAATCCACGTTAATCAAAGTGTTGGGCGGGATTCACCAACCCGATCACGGTGAAATTTTGATCCATGGAAAAACGGTGGACATCAAAGGCGTTCACGATGCACAAGCCCATGGGATCGGTGTCATTCACCAGGAAATCGTTCTCGTACCCTATCTGAGCGTTGCAGAGAACATTTTTTTGGGAAGAGAACCCGTTACGAAATTGGGATTGATCGATAGAAAGCAAATGAACGCTCAAGCCCAAGAAATGGTTAAGGAATTGGGACTAAACCTTGATGTGAACACCTTAGTCGGCGAGTTATCGGTAGCTCACCAGCAGTTAGTAGAGATCGTAAAGGCGATTTCTTTTAATGTAAAAATTTTAGTAATGGATGAACCTACGTCCTCGTTATCGGATGAAGAGGTCAAACATCTCTTTGTAACGATGGAGCGTTTAAGACAAAATGGCGTGAGCATCATTTACATTTCGCATAAGTTTGAAGAACTGTTTACCATAACTGATCGAATTACCATCATTAGAGACGGAACGTATGTTGGAACCGTGATTACGAAAAAGAGCGGCCCTGATGAGCTCGTGGCGATGATGGTAGGCAGAGAGTTAAAAAACTTTTATACAAGGACCTATTCTCGTCAAGATGAGGTTGTGTTGAAAGTCGAACATTTGTCAAAACAGAATGTTTTTGAAGATATTAGCTTTTCCGTACACAAGGGTGAAATCCTTGGCTTCTCCGGCTTGATGGGTGCGGGAAGAAGCGAGCTTATGCTTGCTATATTTGGCGCTTATGGTTATGATCACGGATCTGTTTCTCTGAACGGGGAAGAGCTGAAGATTAAAAGCTGCAGGGATGCCATTGAAAAAGGGATTGCACTGGTTCCGGAGGATCGCAAGGATCAAGGCCTCGTGTTAATGAATTCCGTTGGTTTTAATATGACGCTGTCCGAGCTGAAACACCTTATGAAAAATAAACTGATTGTGAGTGAGGAAAAAAGAAGCGCATTAATCAGCACTTATATAAAGAGTTTAAATATAAAAACGGCTTCGCCTGATGCTGAAGTTTCCAGTTTGTCCGGAGGAAACCAACAAAAAGTGGTATTAGCTAAATGGCTGGCTACGAATCCGAAGCTCTTAATTCTTGACGAACCGACAAGAGGCGTTGATGTAGGCGCGAAATCCGAAATTTATTCCATCATTAACGAGCTTGCCAAACAGGGGCTGGCGATTATTTTAGTCTCCTCTGAACTTCCTGAAATCATCAATATGTGTGATTCTGTTTGTGTCATGCGAGAAGGGAAATTGACCGCACACTTAACCCAGTCCGAACTAACTCAAGAAAATATTATGCGCTATGCAACAGGAGGTTAATATAGCATGACTCAAAAAGCGGAGAGATTAAACAACCCCATCATGTCAGTCATTAGAGGGAATATTGGAATTATTACTGTGTTATTGCTTTTATTTATCACGTTATCCTTCACTTCATCGGTATTTTTAACCCAGGACAATTTGATCACGGTTTTGAGACAGATCTCGATTAACGTCTTTTTGGCTCTTGGGATGACGCTGGTTATTATTCTCGCAGGGATCGATCTTTCCGTCGGGGCCATCGTGGCTTTGTCGGGAACCTTAACGGTAGGATTAATTGTTACCGCGGGAATGCCTGTTTATCTGGCCATTTTAATAGGCCTCCTAATCGGTGCGGTTATCGGATTCGTTAACGGGAGTATAGTCACCCAATTTAAGCTGCCCGCTTTTATTGTTACATTAGCTACAATGAATATTGCGCAGGGGATTGCATATCTGTACAGCGGCGGTCAATCCGTAAGGATTAGAGATGCAGCGTATACCTTGATTGGAACAGGACAGCTCTTTGGGTTTCTTCCGCTGCCGGTCCTGTATATGTTTATCTTAGTTTTTATCTTTTCCATCTTACTAACTAAAACGAAATTTGGAACCTATATTTACGCGATTGGTGGGAATAGAGAAGCTGCACGTCTTTCCGGCGTACCTATTAAAAAGGTGGAAATAGGGGTCTATACGATTACCGGTTTGCTAGCAGCCTTTGCAGGAATCGTCCTCTCCGCAAGAATGTACTCCGGTCAGCCTTCTGTAGGGGCAGGCTATGAAATGGATGCCATTGCTGCCTGTGTATTGGGCGGAGTTTCCATGGCCGGCGGCAGAGGCAGAATTAGCGGAACCATTTTCGGCGCCATGGTGATTGGTGTAATCAGCAACGGTCTTAACCTGCTGGGAGTAAGCTCTTTCTGGCAGCTCGTTGTCAAAGGCGTAATTATTTTGGTTGCCATCCTGGTTGATGCTCAAAAAGGAAAAAAACTGAGCTTTTCCTTAAAAGCAGCTAAACATTAAGACGAAAATCCAACCGGAGATTGAAAACAAAAGAAAAGAGGTTTATCTGTGGACAACAATAAGCAAAGCTTCAAATATAAATATCAGATTATGCTCAATAACCCGGATCATCTAGTAAGGAAGAAGGAGCCGGTCATCACGAAATTGAATTTTACGGAGGATCACGTTCATAAGGATAGTCTTGTCTTAAATGACGATGCGGACAATGCCATTCCTTTTCAGCTGATTGATGCTAGGTTGGAAGGGGACTTTATTCAAGAAGCTTCGATTGTATATCTAGTGGATATGGATAAATTAGTTACCTCTTACTGGCTGTATGCGGATGAAAAGCCTGCTGCGGTTGAGAGGGCGTTTAAAGGGATCGAGAAGCTGGAGGTCACCCAAGACGACGGGTTTAGAAGATTAGACACCGGTTACTACATTTTGGAGCTTTGCTCCGGAACTGCTGACGGAACCTCTTACGGTAAATGGGGAATCCGATATTTTGAAGCCAAAGCGGAAGGGAAGAACCTGATTAAGGACTACTCCAATGCGATTGGCGGATTCTATGGACCGTTTTTCACCCCGAAAAATGGGCTGATCAACCCTCCCGAGCATACTACGGTAGATTGTATCGTTGAAGAGGAAGGCCCGTTGTATTGCAGATATCTGTTTAAAGGCACGGTGCCTGATGGATTGGATGAGAATCTGAAGGGGAAAAAGTTCACGATCACGTGGGAGTTTTTTTACAATTCCCCATGGTTTAGAAGAAAGTATGATGTAGACGATTTTTCAACCACGGTAGACGGTATTCCTGTCGTAAACAAGATTACGGTGGGCGATGAATTCGAGAGCGGCAAAGGGGATAGGGTCTTTACATCCTTTGCTTCCTATGGCGGCACTTATTACAGAGAAGGCGATTTATACGCAAACATTTTGTCTAAAGGCGTTCATGAGCTGCTCGAGCATGCCGATGAACAAACTAACCCGAACATCAAAACATATAAGGATAGTATCGGGGAGGATATTAATAAAGTTTCCTGGGATTATTTCTGGAGGCTATTCTGTGTAAAAGAAGGAATTCTTAGTGCGGAAGAAATCAAACACCATATCTCTACCATTATTCCGGAGTCTCACGCACAAGTACATCAAAGTGAGAGAAACGAGAAGGTATTGTTTGATCGATTTGTGGATGTAAACAGCGCTCCGGAACAAACCATTTTCCCGATGAGTGCTAATAAAACGGCCGAGTTAAATGAGGAGACTGGCTATGCGATGGTATGGTATACGAGCAATGTGGTAGCCCGTTACCAAATTGTTCAGCGCAATGATTCCGGATGGGTCAATTGGGGCACGAATGGTGAGAACGAGCATCCGGAATTACCGACGGGGTCAACGATTTATTCGGCTTACGGACAATTCGACAATTGGGAATTACAGGCGGATACCATGGAGAAAAATATCGATTCCAAGCAAGGTCTTGCAGTTAAACTTAAATAGTACGTGATACAAGGAGCGGGTTATATTGTTTGGTTCGATCGAAGCAGGGGGAACAAAATTTGTCTGTGCCTTGGGAGATCAGGACGGTCAAATCGTCAAAAGGGTAACGTTTCCTACTACAACACCGGATGAAACCATGAATCAAGTATTTGAATTTTTTGATTCCTATCGACTGAAAGCGATGGGGATCGGTTCTTTTGGTCCGATTGATGTGAATCCGAATTCTCCAACCTATGGCTATATTAAGAATACACCGAAACGGTCATGGGCCAATTATAATTTTGTCGGTGCAATAAAAAGTCGGTATGAGATTCCGATCGGATGGTCAACCGATGTCAATGTAGCGGCTCTAAGTGAAGCAACGAAAGGAGCAGGCGCAGGACTAAACAGCGTTCTTTATCTGACCGTTGGCACGGGAATCGGTGGCGGCGCCGTCGTTGACGGGAAAATTTTGGAGGGATTTAGCCACCCTGAAATGGGGCATATCAAGGTCGAGTCCCACCCCAAGGATGAGTTTCAAGGGTTATGTCCATTTCACCATACCTGTTTAGAAGGAATGGCGGCAGGACCAACGATTGAAGCAAGATTAAAGCAAAAAGGGAGCGAGATCGACCCGAATCATGAAGTGTGGAGCTATTTGGCTCATTACTTGGCGCAAGCTCTATATGCCTATACCGTTGTATTAAGCCCTGACATCATTATTCTAGGCGGTGGTGTTATGAAGAGCGGACAGCTTCTCCCGAAGGTGAAGAGAGAACTGGTCGAACGTATAGCCAATTATGTGGAAACCCCGCCGATCGATAAGTATATATGCTTACCTGCATTAGGCGACGACACAGGGATAACCGGAGGACTGCTTCTGGCTAAAAAGGAATATGACGGAGTCGGTTAAATAAATCAAAAGAGGCCTGTCCCCCATAAAAAGAAGGGACAGGCCTCTTTTGCCGTTTGAGGTGGTAAGACGAGCTGGATCATGTAAAATTGCTTGAATCATTTTTCGGACATGTGCCAATTCCAAGTCGTAGCTGCTGCAACTATTATTCCAGCGTATTTTTCATTGCATGATACATCTGCTCTGTGTATTCGTCTATTTCATCTCGCGACATGCGAAGACGGGCCACAGAAGAACCGTACCCTATTTCCGTATGGCCCTGTGCTAGTTCTTTGAAAATTCCATCCGCGAAGGTATCTAACGGTTCGCCATGGGTGTGCAATCCCGTACCGCCTAAATCTGTATTAACGGCCGGAGGGGCAACTTCGATAACTTCGATGGACGTATCCGATAGCTGGTGTCTTAGACTCATCGTAAACGAGTGAAGGGCCGCTTTCGTTGCGGAATAGATCGGAGCAATCGCAAGAGGTGTGAAGGCTAACCCGGATGTCACGTTCAGGATGGTCGCCGATTCTTTGGTTGCAAAAAACGGAGCGAACAACATAGAAAGATGAAAAGGCGCTTCAATGTTCGTTATGATTTCCTGGTTGAAAAAAGGCCAGCTGTCCTTTGCGTCTGCCTTTAATACGTTAAAACGTTGTTGAATCCCTGCATTATTCACTAACACATTCACTTCCGGATAGTTCGCGGTTACCCAGTCAAACAAGGCTGTACGTTCAGATTCCTTCGTTAAATCACTTACATAAGTGATCAGGTTCGGCAACGCTTCTTTCGCCTGTTGGAGTACATGCTCACGTCGTCCGGTAACGATGACGGTGTTCCCAGCCTTGATAAACCGTTCTGCGAAAGCAAGCCCGATTCCGGCATTTCCGCCTGTAATAAGGATGGTATTCCCTGAAAGTTTCATGATCGTTCCTCCCCGATATGTTTTGTATAGCGCTCGATTTTCTCGTCAATCCCCTGCAAGGACTCTGTCATTAAAGCGATCTCGTCCAGCACCGCTTGTTTGTGGTTTCTCATCATTTCGAGTCGGCTTTCGATGGTAGTATCCCCTTCTAAGATCCAACTCAAATACTGCTTTATGGCCTTTATTGGCATATGCGTGTTCTTTAAGCAAATCACGGTTTGCAGAAGCGCCATCTGGTCTTCCGAAAATAACCGCCTGCCTGCTTCATCACGATCGATTAGCGGCAGTAGACCTTGCTTATCATAGTAGCGCAGCGTGGATTCCGGTATATTGAATTTGGCTGCGGCTTCGCTAATAGACCAATACTTCATTTGGAGGCCTCCGAACTTTACATTTTATGGTTTGCTTGTCGACATGAATAGGATACGACTTAAACCATGGTTTAAGTCAATGGGGGAAAATTTCTATCCGGGAATTTGCCGATAAAGACAGCGCGGGAGCCACGACTATTGTAGGGTTCCTTAGCCACTAAATTGGTAAGCCGAAGAAATTCTCCAATTTCGGTAACATAGATATCCGTCGTTGAGTTGTCGGGGAATATGCATAGTACTCTGATGGGACTCATTCCTTTCCTTCTGAAAATGTCTACATTCACTTTTTAATTCTGTTCGTAAAGCCATGGATGGCGTCTTTTCATGGTTAATTAAGGTTTAATTTTGGAAAAAAGGGACATTCTTATTATATCAGTAACAATCCCTTTAGGGTGTATTTTTGTAAAATAAATTCTATAGTATCTTGGAGTAATTATATGGCTGGTCTATGGTTTGCTTAGGGTGATCGCTGTGAGTGATTTGATGAAGATGGTAGGGGAAGGCATTCGGCATTTCCGAAAACTGCGTGGACTAAGCCAGGAGGAGCTTGCCAGTAAGGCTGAAGTCCACGAAACTTATATTGGTAAGCTGGAGCGTTCCGAAAAAGTATGTTCTGTCGTGGTACTGGCCAAAATTACGAATGCGCTCAATCTCTCGATGGTGGAGTTCTTTAGTTATATCCAGCCTGTGAGCGGCGAGAAGAGTGAGTCAATACTTACAGAAATTGTGGACAGACTCCGAAGCAGAAGTGAAAATGAGCAAAAGAGGATATTAAAAGTTATTGACGCTATGCTGGACGATCGGTTGAATTGAGAGGAAAAAAACCATAAGAAGGCCGGAGGTTAGGTTGCGGCTGAGGGCATGAGCATAAAGTACCTCATAAGTGGAGGGTGTTCCAAAGTTTACCTTTGGGGCACCCTTTTCGCCTATTTATGATACGGAGAACCGTATCATAAATGACGCGATTTTTTTGAGGCGTTTAAATTCGGTGTAAACAGGCTTCAGTGAGCTTTTCCGCAGTTTTGCGGAAGGGGGTAACTCAAAAGGTGCTTCTGGACTGTCGGGTAGTTAATTTTACTAGCCAACTCCATTGTTCGCACTAGCCCCTTTCCGTTGTCCAGACACCTGAAATCGAAGACTAATCACAACAAGAATTAAAGCAACGGCTGTGAGGAATACACCAAGAAGGCGAAATCCTGCGAAGCTGAACGTCCCCCTCATGATGATTCCTGTCAATAAGGAAGATAAAATGGTACCCAAATACCGCGAAGTATTAAACAGTCCTGATGCTACACCGGCTATTTCTTTAGGGGAACTTTTAAACAAGGCTGCCTGCATACCGACAGAATTCAGCCCGTTACTGATCCCGAATGCGGTCAATGCAAAGCTCACGCTGATCACCGGTGACGTTTCATTTAAGGTCACGATCCACACCGAACCGACTGCCATCAAGATTGCGGATAACACTAATGCAGGACGGGGTCCCGATTTGTCGATCCATTTGCCTGCGATGGGGGAGGCAACAAGGGAGCTTACGCCTAAGGTCAGCATCAGGATGCCGGTATGGAACTCGCTAACATGACGCACCATTTGCAAATAGGACGGAAGCCCGAAGAATAGGGCATAGAATAGTAGGTTGACCAGCATGAATTGTACATTTACCCATGTTATCGATGGATATAAGGCAAATGTACGCAGCGGAATAAAGGGCGACGTCGTTCTTAACTCGTGTCGGATGAACACGCCCAGAGCCGTAAAGCCGACCGCTGCAACAACCCCATTCCATAATGAGACATATCCGGATGAGTTAGCCGACATTACGCCGACTAGCAGGGCAACCAGTCCGATAGTAAAAAATACAATCCCTGGGGCATCAATCATAGCCAGCCATTTACGAATGGACATGCGGCCTTCAAAGGAAGCCGGTCGACCTCTGGGGATCATTCTCCAAGCTAAGAGAAAGCTTATGACCACAAACGGAATATTGACGATAAAGATTGAAGGCCAATCCCACCACTCCAGCAAGATTCCCCCGGCGAAGGGTCCGATGGCTGCCGCTCCGGACATGAAAATAGAGAGAATGGATAGGGCTGTCGCCTGCTTCTCCGTTATATGAACGCGTACAATTGCCATTCCAGTTGCAACCATCATACTTGTCCCGATCGATTGCACAATACGCGACACGATTAACCAACCAAAGTTAGGTGATAACGGAGCCAGTAAAGAAGAAATGAAAGATACGACAAGGCCCGCTAGAAATATTTTCCTCCGCCCGAATAAATCGCTCAACTTGCCGACGACAGGCTGCGCAATCGCACTTGCAATGTAGAAGGAGAAAATCAGCCAGGATACCACGTTGAAATTTAGATGATACACGTGTTGCAGCCTCGCGATTGCGACAGCAATCATCGAAGAATTTAATGGGTTCAACATAATCCCGAGCCCGACGGCTATCACTAACCATCTACTTTGAGCACCCATTGCAAATCATCCCCTTTATGTTTGTATAGCTATCTTACTTGAGTATTTACATTTACTCTAACGCATTTTGTGATATAATCCCATTTACTAAAAGGAATGAATGGGGCGTTGATATGGAACTTCTTCAATTGCAGTATTTTCTCACGGTAGCTCGCTTGGAGCATATGACTGAAGCCTCACGAGCGCTGCACGTTACGCAATCTTCGCTCAGCCGAACGATTCAGCGTCTTGAGGAGAGTTTGGGTGTCCCTCTCTTTAATCGATCAGGCAGAAAACTGAAATTAAGCGAGGCCGGAAGCCGATTCCTTCGCCGTGCGGAAAGGGCTTTGTTTGAACTGGAACAGGGGAAGCTGGAGCTTAGTGATTTAGCTGGCCGGGTGCCGGGCACACTCGAATTAGCGGTAACGACCGCAAGCACGTTACCCAATATCCTTCGAGCGTTTCAAAAAAGGAGGAACAACATTCAAGTCCACGTGCAAATGACGAGCTTGTGGGAAATGATCGCGCTCCTCCATAGAGGAGAAGTCGATTTTTGCTTATCCTCCCCGCCAATTTATGAGGAGGACATAGAGTGCCAAATCGTGTTTGTTGACCCGATCCTCGTTGCCGTTCCGAATGGACATCGGCTGGCGAACCGAAACAGCGTTACGCTGTTGGAGCTCAGGGAAGAGCGGTTTGTCGGGGTAAAGAGGGGTTATGGGATTCGCGGTATTGTAGACGCCGCCTGTAAATCGGTTGAATTTGAACCCCATTATGTGTATGAGGGGGATGAACCAGCAAGATTAAGCGCACTTGTGGAAGCCGAGATCGGGATCGCCTTTATGCCGAGTACGGCCAGAAATGAAAGAGACCCGATCCGTTATCTCCATGTCGACGACCATAACTTAGTGCGGGAAATCGCATTGTTACGGCACAAAAGTCGGTACCTTACGCAGGGGGCTTTGGAATTTCGGGAGGTGGTCATTGACTATTTCGAGACACTTTCCAAGCAGAGGATATAGTAGGTCTACGTATCGATAACGGACCGATGGAAGCTTTTTGGGGAACCCTGAAATGTGAGATGTATTATCTGAATACATATCGCACGTTTGAAGAACTCAAGAAAGACATTGATGCCTACATCCGTGTTCATGTAGTTGATTGCCCACATATGGCCGTCCAAGTCCTCGAAGGCCCAATGATACATGAAACCATAATCTTCAGGTTCTTCGTACGATTTTCCGCCCAAGGAGACCGCAGTATTCACGATTTCATCCACCTTTTCCCGGCTCTCGAAGGCCAATGCGATCGTCATTTGCGCATACTTGTCCGTATCAACGGTTTCCTTCTGAGTGAGCGACCTTAAAAGTTCTTTGGTGAGCAGCATGACCTGCAGATTGTCGCCGATCACGATGGCTACCGACTTCTCATTCTCGGGGAATTGCGGGTTGAGCTCGAATCCGAGTCCGGTGAAGAACACCTTCGATTGTTCTACGTTGTTTACAGGCAGATTGAAGCTCGTGAATGTGGAGGTTAATGCCATATTTAAACACCTCATCTTCAAATTGGTTTTTGATGACTTCGTTTATTTAGACGTAAGTCGATCAGGGAATTCATCGGTCCAATCGATCCGGAAGCCAGAATCGATAAAATAATTTCGATTGATGAAATTATGGACGTGGAATACAGGTATCTATTTTCCGCATGTGAATCTGCGTAACAACGTGCCGAAACCAAAAGTGGGATGGCTGTGCGATGGTGGAACTTCTGTGGGTTCTCCTTTGCTGATATGCTGATATCAAATCAAAGGAGGAGCGACAATCATGAAAATCAGCATACTGGGAACAGGGAATATGGGGAAGGCATTAGTAAAGCAAGTGGCGATTGATGAGTTAAGCCGTATCATAAATAAGGGCAACGGTTTTTTTAAAACTAGTCAGCGATGAATCAACATCAGCACATCAAACAGAGGCCTTAGGTTGAAGTGCGGGCGCAGGCGAGAATGTCCGCGGTCGTGCGGATTCTCCCGATGCGTGGAAAGATGATTTTCCTCACGTGTTCATGTTCCGCCTCGCTGAAGCCGGTCATGGCGTCTATCGCAAAAATCACCTGATAACCATGGGCGAAAGCTTCACGAGCAGTGGTATCGACACCGATGCCAGAAGCAATGCCGCAAAGCACGATCGTTGTGATGCCCCGTCTGCGCAACTGTTGATCCAGGTCTGTTCCGTAAAATGCTCCCCACTGTCGTTTTGTGATTAAATGGTCGGTAGCGGTGACTCCAATCTCGGGTACAATCTCATCCCACCCAGGCATCAGATTCAAGGCGGGTGGAGCTTGATCCAACAACGGACGTGGCATATCTTTGAAGTCTTTTGTGGATACGCGAACTAGTCCTACGAAGGCGCCAGCCTCACGAAATGCTTGCACCATGGTGGCGGCGCGACTGACGACTTGCTCCGCGGAATGAGGGGCATAGTGGGTTCCCAGCCATCTTTGCAGGTCAATTACAATTAATGCCGTCGTAGACATTTGAAACATGAGTTCTTCCAAGATCAATCACACTCCATTTGGGAAATTGAAACAAGTTTTTGACCTAAAGTACAGTAAAGTAAACTAACGGTCATTTGACTGCATGTTCAATATTTTGTACTATGATTCAAGAAGATGTCAAGAGGGGACTCGTAAGGGATGAGTGTAACCAAGCAGGATATTATTCGTTCGGCTTCAAAGATGTTTAAAGAAAAAGGGTTTCAGGCGACCTCGATTCAAGAAATCGCCCAAGACTGTTCCATTGCTAAGGGTTCGGTGTATAAATACTTTCCTTCCAAAGAGGACTTAATGTGCGCGGTTTTTGACGAGTGCCAGACGGCTTATTTTGATCAGGCCGAGTTTCTGAAACAAACCGAAACGGGGACTCTCAAGGAGCGGCTTGTGAATCAGATTGTATTTCGCTTTCAATATTTTATTGAATATAGATCCATTATGGTCGATTTCATCGATCTCCCTATTACGCAGTATGCGAACTTTCGTTTGCTGAGGAATCATGTTCGCGCCCGAATGATGGAATGGCATAAGTATTGGCTGCTTGAAGTTTATGGTGAGAGTATCGAGCCGTTTCTCTGGGATCTAATTTTTATCTACCGCGCGATCCTGAAGGACTATCTGCAACGCATCATCTATGAAGTGAACCTGCTGTCGATAGAGGATACGGCTTGGTTTATCATCGATAAAGTGGATGCCCTAGTCAAACATATGTCCGAGTCAGGTTCTAAGGGGCTGCTCGGGCGAAGTGCTTTCGAAACATTTATTCACTCAAACTCAAGCGACTGGAAAAAGGAAAAAGAACGGATTGCCGAGGAAATGTTCGGCCGAGTGGTTGCGTTAGTAGAGAATTGGCCTGGAGGAAGCGCTCGGCGGAGGGAACTTCAAGAAATTGTCCAGCTGTTAGGAGAGGAGTTCTCCCAAACTCAACCCAGAAGGTCACTCATTCAGGCGCTTTGCGATTACTTGGAGCAGGAGCAGGAGCTTAGGAGCCCGGTTATTCAGTGGAAGCAAATTGCCTTGGAGGAATGACCCCATCGTTTGAATGCTCCGCTCAATTGCAATTGACAACAGCGGAATAACTTGCCGTTACTGACACGCGGAGAACCGTATCACAGTAACGGCGAAAATTGGGTTGAGGAGTTTGGGATTTAGCATCGAAGACATGGTATACGTTCTGGGCACACGAAATGAAGTATCCCACAGGAAAATGAAGAAGGGGGCGCCCCTAGGTCATTTAATATGACTTTGGAGAGCGCCCCTTTTCAATCGGAAGGGTCTTCACTTCATTCAGTAATCGCGTGCAGCGTCAAACCAGCGCTGAGCCATCTCCTCGGGTATAGGTTGGCCGATCAGGTGATCAGACTGGCTTAGTTGCCATACTGCTTCACCAAGGTCTTCTCTCTCAACGGTTTCGATCCCTTTGAGTGTATTGAAGCGCACGGTAAAAGCGGTAATGGCTGCCTCAGCATCGGCGAGGCTGCAAGCTTGGGCCAAAGCTGCCTGGGCAACGTCGTAGGCTTCGTTAGCCAGTTTAGCCAGACGTTTGGGCCAGGATGAAAAAGGACGGCCAAACTCGGTCGTCCACCACTCAGGATTTCGTAATTTGCTCACTGAAGTATACCCGTTCCACGGGCGGGTGTTAGCCCGTGTTTTCATTTGCTGCCTTAGACGCTTGCCGGTGATCTCCTCCACGTTGAAGGCGATAAAACTGTCAAGCAACGGCAATGTATCCAAGGGCGGCAAATCACCCAGATCAGGCATGAAGCGCAGCTCCAGATTTGTTAACTGGGCCTGACAAGCCAGCTGGCCCAAGTCGCAGAAGTTGCCCCACAAACTCAGTGATGTAAGGTTTGGGAAACGGCTTAGACACTCCAGCGAGATAGGCTGTGCCAACGGTTCGTTTCGGAGCGTCAGATTCGTGACCTGATGCAGCTCACCCAGGCCGGGCAGCAGGAAGGGAACACCATTATTGCGTCGGCTGGTACGCGGCGCCAGGGTCAGAGAGTAGGGCATATCGCCATCGGCTGAGAAGCGCGACAGATCGCCGGATACACTCAGGCGGAAATAATCAAGCCGATTCGGCAGCTTCAGGTGCAACCTACTTCCAGACGGGTCCAGCCCGATATGCAAGGCATGCAAGTTGGAACGGCTGGCATCCGCCACCGTGTCTGCAGACAAGATCGGAACCCACGTCATTTCTTCAATGGGGCGTTCCCGAGCCCAGTCGAAGAACCCGGCGTCGCTGCCTGTGTAGTATAGAAATCGTGGCCAAGGCGAGCCTGCCGGTGTGGCAAAGGCATCGAATACAGTCCAATCGATATGAGCATCAGGCTCGACGTGCAGGTCTGCCTTCCTGCCCAAACGTGACGGTCCAATGGAGAGGCTGCCCACGCCGGGTTCGATGATAAGCGTATGGCTGTGGGGGCCAATTAGATCGATGGGATAACGTCCAACTTCTCTAATCGAATGCGCAGGGAGCCTAGCTTGGTTATTATTTTGCACTTCCTTCATCCCTTCTTCATTATCACCTGCATTCTGCGTAAGTCCACAACATTTCAAAACTTTAGGTCTCACTTCCATATGTATTTGTAGCCAATAGTATCATTAAATCCGCTTTTCAACTAGAACTACATCCAGCATATAGAGTTGGTTATGGTTACTGAAATATAAAACTGATCATACATCCCCATATCAAATCGCCTATCGCCTGCCTGACAAGAAGGATGGGGTTACGTGCTGGGTAAGGAATATATTCGTGAAGCGGGAATCGTGGAATCGTAAGAAGTTGGGTATAATGATATCATGTAGTAAGTTCAGAGTACGAACACAGTATACAATCAAATACAGACAAAGGAAGTAAACGATCATGATCGATATCATCATTCCGACACCTAATGTCACCATTACCAAAAAGGTTGATCCTCAGGAAAGCAACATTTACGGCTTCACCGATTTTCACCTGATCACTAGAGAGTTAGGTGGGATTTTTATGTTTTACAACGATAAGGATGAATTGTTGTTCGTCGGAAAAGCCAGAAAGCTACGACCGAGAATAAAAAAACATTTTGAGGATTCCGTATCCCCGATCAGAATGCATAGAGACGAAGTAACGAAAATCGAGGTTTGTATCGTTGAAGATCCTGTCCATAGAGAAATTTATGAAACGTATATCATTAATGAAGGCAAGGCCAAATATAACGAAGACAAAGTATTTTTCAAGCAGGCCTAAATGACAAGTAATCCTAAACAACGTTACCGTTTCAGTGAAGCGCCAATCTGGAAAGTCCAGCGAGAATATTATGAAGAGAAGGGAACAAAGGCCTGGAATAATGGCCAAGTTCCCCAATATATAACGAGTAATCCCATGATCGCTGCTGCATATGCAGAAATGATCTTCGGGTTTCTTCAAGATCGAGTGAATAGGGGAAATGGCTCTGAACCCGTGTATATTGTGGAGCTTGGAGCAGGAGCGGGGCGTCTTGCTTTCCATTTGTTAAACGAACTGTGTCAGTTAATAGACTACGCCGGGATCCCGCTGCCTTCGTTCCGCTATATCATGACGGATTTGGCCATGGACAATGTTATGGCATGGAAGGGGCATCCCGCGTTTCAAAGGTTCATTGCCGAAGGATTACTGGACTTTGCGCGATTTGATGCTGTGCATGATTCCGTGCTGAACCTCATTGCATCAGGCACAACGATTCGTGAAGGAGATTTAAAACAACCAATAATCCTTGTTGCCAACTACTTCTTCGATAGCATACCGCAGGAATTGATTTACATTGGAGATGGGAAAGTTTATGAAACGGATGTTTATGTTCAACATTCCGAACGTCATGATTCGCTTCAACCCGCAGAATGGTTAGATCAAATCACTTTACGCTATGAGCATCGACGAGCGCCCGAGTACGAACAGGAAACCTATCCTTACCGCAATGTGATTTCCCTTTATCAGGAAGAACTAGAAGACTCGCATATTTTATTTCCTGCTGTCGGTATCGCTTGTTTGGAGCGTTTGAATCGGTTATCTCCGTGTGGATTTCTATTGATAACCGCAGACAAAGGAGATCACTTGCTGGATAGCTGGAAATTTGCGGAACCGCCCGAGTTGATCTTACATGGAAGTTTTTCTTTAACGGCAAACTACCATGCGATGAAGTATGTCTATGAACAAAAAGGAGCTGCGGCGTTATTCCCTCCGCATCATTATAAGAATATTAATGTGGGCTGTATTCTCCATTTGGATAAACCCGCGGATTATCACAACCTGCGATTAGCTTACCGTCGTTGTATTGAACGCTTTGGTCCTGATGATTTTTTTAGTATGAAATGGTGGGTGGACCGCAATCTGGATAGCATGGGGTTGCAGCAAATCTTAAGTTTTTGGCGTTTGGGCGGCTATGATGCGGAATTTTTCATACAGAGCACGAAGCGGATTTCCAACCTATTGCCAGCATCAAATGAAGAAGAAAAACAGGATTTGCTTAGGGGCGTTCAACGGATGTGGTCCTCGTACTACGTCATAGAGCAGCGATATGATCTGGCGCTCGATGCCGGATTGATCCTATTCGAGATGGACATGTACGAACACTCCAAATATTATTTGGAGATTTCGGTACACGAAGAGCAAGACGAGGTCGTATCCACTGTATTTTATTGCCTTGCCATTTGCTGTTTCGAGTTAGACTTCGTTGAAGACGCAAAGAGGTACTTACAAAAGTTGTTGGAACTTGAGCCTGAAAACGAAGAGGCATTAGCGCTAATGAGCTATTGATGCGGGTATCCCAAAATATGACCAAGGCTCGTTTGATCTCTTTGGGACCGTTCTGTCGGATGAAAAAATAAGGAGCCGCTCCGCAGAGGGATGGCACCCGGCAATAAGCGAGTAGAAAGGAGCATCATCCTATGGAAGTAACCGCACAGGAAGTGGCAGAATGGATGGTCAAGGAAATCAGGTCTACGGGAACGTTATACCAGACCGATGCCATTGAATATGTGAAGACTCATTTCGGCGAACAGTTCGTATTCGTGAATGAGAATGGAAATACATCGCTGTCTAAAGAGGTGAAGAAGGCTTTCCGTAAACTCCACGGCGGCAGAATTGCTTGGGACCGCGACGGATTCTTTTGGGCTTGGACCTGAGGAGTATTATGCAGTATTGAGATATACGAACTTAAAGAAATACTTCTACATCAACAGAAGCTATCGCTAGAATTACTGCCGGTCAAGCTTAAACTCACTCCTCAGTGAGCAAGGTACTCAAGCTCCATGAAATCTACCGATGATGTTAAAAACTTATTTTGCCATAAACGCTCATGGAGCACCGATACTTCCCCCGAGCGGAGAGGATGGAGGTGAGTCTATTTGGGTTTACTTGGACAATATAGATAACTACTCATGAACGGATGGTGTTTTTGGTGCTGAGATCTAACCGGGGTAAGCAACAAAGCTATGAATTTGTTTCAATCGAAGAGTTGGTTGGGGGGGATCCCCCTTTTTTTGGTCTTAAGCACAGTGCAAATGAAAAAAAGAGAAACCCAGTGTCCAAAAGACACGGGTTTCTCGACAATCTGAGGGGCACCCAAAAGGGTGTCCCTTTAAGCGATATTCGAGACAGAGGCCCTTCGATTAAATCCCCAATGAGATATGCGATCTCGTCCGGCGCGTCCTCCAGGCAGTAATCATTAGCCGTATTGCGAACGAAGTTCAGAAGATCGTCTCCTAAGCCGCGTTCCTCTGGAACTCAGCCATGAAGAACACTCCCGTCAAGAAACTCACGGCTATAGATGTCGGAAATTCTGTCCAGCACACGCTGCGCATGTTCTGTAAATTTCAAGTCCGCAACCCGATCTTTCAACAAGAACACGCCGGTCTCATTGCGGTGTTTGCCGAGGGCGCCTTCAAATAATAGGTTGGCGCCATGCGTAGGCGGAGAGGCAAACAGCTTCATAAATAGCCCAAACGATACGGTAAGTCCGGAATCTTTTCCTTTTCTTAGCGTGTTGTTGATTCCCGGGTCGACGCTGCGGATCTTGATGCCTTCCTTGGCAAGTTGCGGTGCGACGGCTTGGGTCCACAACGAAAGAGCCAGCTTTGAAGTCGCATAAGGGCCATACATTTTGCGGAAAGTTTTGGGATGCTCCAAGTTTTCGATCGAAAACTCCTTCGTAAATCTAAACACCTGCGATGAAGTGTTAATCACCGTTTTTAAGCTGCCGTTTGTCAACAGTTCCTTCAATTCCATCAGAACAATATAAGGAACGACCGTTAGCAATTCATAATGCATTTCGCGGCTTTGTTTCGAATAGCGCAGCTCACTTAAGCCTCCTCCGGCGTTGTTGAACAAAATATCGATCCGCCGCTCCTTGCTTTTGATTTCTTCCAAAGCGTGTCTCAAGCTGCCATAATCGGTGAGATCCTTCACTTTATAGGTTCGGAGCCGTCCGTTCTTGAGGGCATTTTGCATGAGCATATCGTCCGCCGGAAAATCGGAACGGTTCAAAGTAAGGACCCGCCAGTTCTGCGATAGAAGTTTCCGGGCTAATGCCAAGCCGATTCCCTGGCTCGCGCCTGTAATCAGTGCGATAGGTTCTCGCTGGTTCGTATTCAATGGATGTCCCCCCCTCGGGCTTCAAATCTGGGAGCCGCCTCCGTCGACAGGGAACTCAGCCCCGGTGGTATAGGTGGCGTCAAAGGCTAGGAATGCTACGACTTTAGCGACCTCGACGGGATCGCCCAAACGCAACATCGGGATCTGCTGTGTCATCTGTGCTTTTGTCTGTTCGGCAGCTTCCTTCGGCATGGCCTTCTCTAGGATCCCTGTGTCAATGACGCCGGGACTGACTGCGTTGACGCGAATATTTCGAGGCAATAACTCGCGTGCCAGACTTCGAGTCATAGAGCGTAGCGCCGCTTTACTGGCTGCATACGCACTGAGCATGGGGAGACCCACGACGTTCACGATTGAAGTGGTAAGGACTACCCCGCTTCCTGTGCTCAGGAGTGGAGCGAGTTTTTGTACGGTGAAGTACGACCCTTTGGCGTTGATTGTAAAAATCTCGTCAAACGTTTCTTCAGTCGTTGACTCGAAAGGGACAAAGCCGGTGACACCTGCGTTAACGAACAGGGCATCTATCGTTCCAAATTCAATCTTCACTCGCTCGGCCAACGCGGCGATATCCTTCAATGAAGCGGCATCGCTCAGGAACGAGGTTGCGTTGTTGCCGAGTTGTTCACGAGCTGCGTCAAGCGTCGCCTGGGTACGTCCGGTAATCAGCACGTGTGCTCCTTCATCCACTAGCAGCTTCGCTGTCGCGAGGCCGATTCCACTGCTGCCTCCCGTGATCACGACTTTCTTGCCGGAGAATTTGCCCTTACTGGATAGTTCCATTTGAATCGTCCTCCCTTTGTATAATCCGCAATCGGATGATTAGGTACAGGAACGATTATACAACAGCGGATTTACCAAGTAAACTAAATTAACTAAATTAGTTAACTTAATTCATTTCATTATTAGCGTAAATAAAAAGGCGGCAAATTTGTTATAATGCATTTGATACGTATCACAGAGAGGGGCAATTATTCGTGAGAAAAGCCGTGAGTGTGGAGAAATATATAGAAAAAATAAAACCCATTATTAGAAGAACAAAATTCAGCCAACTGAAAGTCGACGATCTCGCAAAATATATGGATGTCAGCAAAGTGACACTATATAAGTATTTTTCCTCCAAAGATGACATCATCGAACAAGTTGTAGATTATTACATTAATTACTCGAAGAAGGCTGACGCCACGGCTAATGATGATTCCGTCTCTTTTTTGGAGCGGTTTCAAATCACGTTTTTACAATCTTTGATGTGTGCCGTGTATATCTCCGATTTGTTCTTGCAGGATCTGAAGGAATTTTATCCGCACCATTTTGATAATCTGTCAGTCGCCCTGCAAAATCGGAATAAAAACTTGCAAGCTTTTTTTGAATCTGGCATGGAACAACAGATTTTCAACAGATTGAATGCCGTATTGTCTATGGTTCAAGATGACGCTGTGCTGCGGCGCTTTATCGAGCCATCATTTTCGATTCAGTATGATATCACCTTGAAGCAGGCCATTATGGATTACTACCGCATGAAGCAGTATCAATTACTAAAACCCGAATACCTGAAGATGATCGACGACTCCCATATGGAGGGGAAAATCGTTCATATTTTGCAAACCATCTCATAACCCTTCCAACTCCCAAAAGATGCAAATCTGCAGGAATTCTATGTGATCAAGGCTGTCTGATGGGGCACTAGATGCTCAGTTAGGCTGCCGAATACGCTTAGTCCAATTGTACTCCCTAAGGATTGAAACAATTGGACTGTTCCGAGAGCAATGCCGCTTTGCTCCTTGTCGACCGACTCCTGAACAATTAAATCGGTACCCTCAATAGGGGTGGCTTGATCTCTTTGCTAACAATAAAAGAGGCGATCGCCTCAAATAGATTTTATCTACTTTGGGGATTGCCTCTTTCTGTGTAAGGTCATTCCTCTTAGGGTTCGAAGCTAGCTGTACACAATTTCGTGCTCTTCGCGGTTAACGTGCAGCTCCCAGTATTTCTCTGCAATTCGTTCGGGTGAAAAATGAGTGCCCGGAGCTACCGCCCCTGCAATGGTAACCGTTCCGACAAATACACCTTGAGGTTTTAGTTCATCAGCCAGAGTAAAGGCTAGATTGCGTAGCGCTGCTTTGCCTATGGATACAGAAGCGTAGTCTGCCATAGGATACAGCGCAAACCCGCCACCTGTGAAGAGGATCGTTCCTGATTTTTGTTTTACTTGTTCCGGGATAACTTGTAGTGCACAATGTAATGCACCGGCTACATCCACTTGGTAATGAGACACAAGAGATTCTGCGGTTAGGGAAGTTGGTTTTCCGCCCCTTAGGACAGCAGCGTTGTACACCAGCACATCTGTAGTACCATAGTTTCCCTTAATTTGGTCAAAAGCTTCGGTTAATGACAGAGGATTCGCTGCATCCGCTACGATGGCATAAGCTTCTATTCCTTCCGAGCTCAACTCCTGAACATATTGATTTAGCGCTTCCTGATTTCGGGAGACCAGAACAACACGAAAATGATTAACGCCAAATTTTTTAGCAACATGATTTCCGACACCTGGGCCTGCACCAACCACGACGATTAGCTTCTTATTCATTTTTTATCCTCCCTAATAAATAAGTTCAATGAAGAACAATCGCACATCCCCTTCGTCTCCATTTCCATTATTAGTATGTCACAGTTTTTTCGAAACCCTTAGCCTATTTATATCGGGTTTTTGCCTAATCCTATCAGGACCATACAATCTGAACAAAATATCGATTAGAATGGATTTGTTAAAACTGACGGGAAGGGGGAGTAAGTGATGTCTGAGAAAAGTTATGCACATCAGCAGAAACTAGCCGAGCTTATTGAGCGTTATTCTGATGGAGACGGCGTACATGCCACCTCTATTCCATCCTTATTCCTGATCCGTGCATCCGCTATGGCAGAACCAATCTATGTTGTTGACGAGCCTTCTTTTTGCATTATTGTGCAGGGGGAGAAGGAGATATGGTTGGGGGAGGAACACCTTCGGTTTGGTGTCGGGAAGTATCTGGTAACGTCCGTTGACTCACCTGTAGTAGGTCACATCAAAGCTTCAATAGACGCTCCTTATTTAGCTCTCAAACTTGAGTTTGCACCGAGCCAAGTTTTAGAGTTTTTAGAGGATAAAGAGGTTCGAGCAGCACATAGGAAAAGTACGAAGAGGGCGATGTTTATAAGTGAAGTGGAACCGCCTTTGTTGGACGCAGTGGTAAGGTTTGCGGCTTTGCTAGACAATCCAAAACACATTCCGAAACTCGCCCCTTTATTCAAAAAGGAAATCCTTTATTGGATTCTACAAGGACCGTATAAAGATGCTTTGGCACAAATGGCCCTAAAAGGAAGTAACGCCTTTCGTATTAAAAAGGTGATTGAATACATTATCGAAAACGTTAAGCGGTCATTCCAAATAGAGGAACTTGCGGAAATGGCTAATATGAGTGTTGCATCTTTCCATCGGCATTTCAAATTAGTGACTGCCATGAGTCCCATTCAGTTTCAAAAACAATTGAGATTGCAGGAAGCGAGGCGTTTGTTATTAGCTGACTCGTCAGATATAGCCAATATCGCCTTCAGAATAGGTTACGAAAGTCAATCGCAATTCAGTCGGGAATATTCCCGTATGTTTGGTTTTCCACCTAAAGTGGATATAAGCCGAATGAAAGAGAACTCAGGTTAAATTTGAGCGCAATTTTTCCAAATCGTCGTTCAGTTTATTTACATTCAATTGGCATACACGTAAGTTCAACTTGCCCACCCGCTCCATCACAATCCTACACGCATGGGCGTTCGGGTTCGGAAAAGACGATATGACGCATAGACCCGACTTTGGAACCAATTTCCTGGCCGGAGTTGCGTGAACCGTGCGGCAGTCTCTATAGTAGAAGGGAAACTACATACGAACGGAGTGGTGGGGGAGAAATGGAGAGCGAACGCGTGCTTCAGCAAAATTTAGACGAAAAAAGTGAGTTTCAACGGTTGTTTCAAATGTATCTGCTGTTTGAGGAGAACGCGGAACGGCCGAATGCGGAAGCCATTCGGAACGCGTTAGAAACCCGTTGCGGGAAAACGGATACCGTGTCGCCAGACGACGCATTATCGTCGTTTGCCGTAGAGGCTTATAAAGTAGCCTACCAGGAGGGAGAACTGCCGGCCCAGGTGATGATGGCCGACGTGACTCCTTTTCAACCGGAGATGATTACCGACTTGGAGCGCACCCAGTTTTGGACGATGCTGGATGCGGAGGACGTTCTGCAAAAATGCCGCTATAAGCTGCTGATCAGCGACTTCATGGCGGCGGGGCTGGACTATAAATCGCGCAGCGCCTTATTGGCGGATTGGCTGGAGGTTGCCGTAAGCCTGTTCCCGACCTGCAAAGCGATCTGGATTCCATCGAGCGGGAAATTGCTGCATCCGGCCGAAATTGTGGATAATCCGTACGAAGGAGCCGCGAGGTTCTTGCAGTTCGGCATGAATATCCGCTATTTTAACATTCATGGTACCGAAGACAGCTTGGTCGATTCGCTCGGCCTGTTTGCTCTTGGACTTCCGGATGTCCAGTATCATTTTCATACGTTGGATCCGGACGACGTGTCACGGCATGCATTCGCTGTCGCCGCCTACTTGTTTGAAGCGGAGGTGCCGGTGAGCGACGGCGAGACGATCGCCGGCTTGCTGAACGGGGAGATGGCGCCGGATGTGCATTGGCCTTGCAGGTTCGAAATGGCGCTGATCCAGCCTTCCAGAGAAGTGATGGACGTCTGTCCGGGCGAATATGCGGCAGGAGAACGGGATTAAATCTGGCCGACGTTTCAAGGGGGCAGTCCATGAACAGAACAGATCGTTTGTTGGCCATCGTGCTGGAGCTGCAGGGCAGGAAAGTGGTACGCGCCGAAGATTTGGCGGCACTTTTTGAAACCAGTGTGAGGACCATCTATCGCGACATTCAGGCGCTCAGCGAAGCGGGCGTTCCGATTGCAGGCACTACAGGCACAGGGTATTCCTTAATGGAGGGATATTTTCTGCCTCCGATCCGTTTTACAATAGAGGAAGCCGTGACCTTGCTTATAGGAACGGAATTTATCGAGCAACGATTTGATGATGATTATCGTGACAGAGCCAAGGTTGCTAGGAGGAAAATCGAGGTCACGCTATCGGACAGTGTCCGCAGTGAGACGTCGCGTATACGCAAGTCGCTGCGACTGCTCGCTCCCGGCAAACAGGCAGCTGCGTCAAACGAAAGGGAAAATTTCGATAAGATCCGCCGAGCTCTATTGGATGGGCGAAAGATCCGTTTTCATTATTCGAAAAAAAATGCGGATTCCACGGGGAGCCGCCATAGCGAACGTACCGTAGCTCCCTATGGCCTTGTACTCGTTGAAGGGTCTTGGATGCTTGTGGCCCGGTGTGATCTACGCCAAGACATCCGCCATTTCCGGTTGTCTCGAATGGCTGAACTTGTGGAGCTGGACGAGCGATTCGAACTCCCGGAGCATTTTGACTTAAGGGAGTATACGCCTGTAGATGATCGCCACTTGCGGGTATGCCTGCGATTTAACCATGACATCGCAGATAAGGTGAAGGAATCCAACTATCATTACATAGAGGATATGAAAGAGCATCAGGATGGATTGGATGTGGTCTTACGCGTTCATCAGCTGGATGAATTGCTGCCATGGGTGCTTGGCTGGGGAGCGGGCGTAGCCGTATTGGAACCCGAATCATTCCGAAATCGGATTCGTGAGGAAGCCCAAAGAATTCTAAAACGCTACTGACATAATGTTGTCAGTAGCGTTTTTTATAATTGGATATGTAAATGTAAAGGAGATAGATATATAGGAAGGATGAAATCTTGTGAATTTCGCTTCTGTACGCATCATTACGGACGACGTGGATCGTCTCGTCGCTTTCTATGAGAAAGTCATGGGGGTTTCGGCGGAGCGACCCGCGCCCGTATTTGCCGAACTCGTTCTGCCATCATGCACCCTTGCCATCGGCCACTCCCAGACGACGCAGCTATTCGGCGCTGATTCCGCAGTGGGGGCCAATAATCGCACTGTCATTCTAGAGTTCCGCGTCGACGATGTCGAAGCCGAATACGCGCGTTTGAAGCCATTAGTCGATCATTGGGTAATGGAACCGACCACGATGCCATGGGGGAACCGTTCTATGCTGTTCCGCGATCCCGACGGCAACCTGATTAACCTCTTCGAGCCGGTGACCGAGGATGCGATTGAACGGTTTAGAGGTAGACCGTCGTAGTAGGGGAAAGTAAGAATTCTTTGCTTTGGAATTCAGGAGTGTGTTACTCCATAAGCACGCAGTTTCGAGCACATAGAACTGGCATGCTCCTGATTCTTTTTCAGACTCTTCGCCTCGGTGAAGCGGGCTCAATTCTGCATGCTCCTGCCACAATTTCCTTAGGCCCTCGCTGTGCTGCAATAGCGGCCTTTTGGGCCGTTACTCCGGCCCGATTCGCCTCCACCGAGAAAATGGCGGTCAAAAAGGGCCTTATTTCCTGCCGTGGGGTCCAATAATCAGGTTTTCACCTGATTTTTCCTAAAATGGGGCCTTAAAAAGCGGCGATCAAGGTGCCTAGCGTATTTTCCAACCCTTACAGCTTCAAAAAGATGCAAATCTGCAGGTATTTAGGTCGATTCAAGAGGGGATGCGAAAAAAAGATGCAAATCTGCAGGCATTTCTGGCGATTTTAGAGAAACGAGCCGGTTTCGTCGAAAATTCCTGCAGATTTGCAGGAATTTTGAAATTCTTGTTCCTTACAAAAAAACATGCAGATATGCAGGAATTTAATGTTATCAAGGTTGTCTGATGGGGCACTAGCGCGGTGAACCGCATCCTAAATACCGCTTGTTTCTATTCCCTAGATAATGGTAAAATGGTGCGGGAACATGTGTTTGTTTTTTGTGTTTTCCACGAATTGGGGGAATAGTTCCGTTAAGGAGTCGATGCGTACATGATCGAATTGACAAACCGCCAGGCACGGCAATTTCTTTTGTTGAAGCACGGGCTGTTAGGTGAATATCAATTTACTGGAAAACAGGGAGTTTTGGACTTTGTGCGGCAGGTCGGTTGTATTCAATTCGATCCCATCGATGTTTGCGGAAAAAATGCCGAGTTGGTGCTGCAGTCGCGAATCAAAGGATTTACCAAGGACATGCTCGACGAGTTGCTGTATCAAGATAGACTTCTGATCGATTATCCCGACAAGAATCTGGCTATTATGCCTGTCGAGGACTGGCCGTATTTTGAGCGGTACAGGCAGGCCGCCCGGCAACATGCCAAGCGTTATCCCGAAATGGAAGTGTTGACAGAGCAAGTGCGGGTCCACATCCAAAATCACGGTGCGCTATGTTCGGATGATTTAAAATTGGATGGCAATTTCTCGTGGCGATCGGCCATCCACTGGAGCAGCGGAAACAATACGTCCCGGTCGGTGCTGGAACAGATGTACTCGACAGGCGAGTTGATTATCCATCACAAAAAGGGAACACGTAAATATTACGATATCGCCGGGAAGTACATACCGCCCAATCTGCTGAATGCGCCGGAGCCGCTGAAGGGCGAGCTTGAGCATCACAAGTGGCGGGTACTGCGCCGGATCGGCGCTGTGGGTCTTTTATGGAGTCGCGCATCCGATGCCTGGCTAAACATATGGGGATTGAAAGCGGAGCAGCGCAACGAAGTTTTCCGCCAGTTGTTGGACGAAGCTCGCATTGTTGCTATTGGCGTGGAGCAATTAAAGGATACGCTGTATTGCCGCGCGGAGGACTTGCCGCTTATTGAAGCCGTCCTGCAAAATCCGGAGCCGAAATTTCGCTGTGAGCTGATTGCCCCGCTGGACAATTTAATATGGGACAGAAGGCTGATCAATCAATTGTTTGACTTTGATTACACCTGGGAGATTTACACGCCCGCCAACAAACGGAAATTCGGCTATTATGTGCTGCCTCTATTATACGGAGAAAGCCTCATCGGACGAGCCGAGGTCATCGCGGAACGAAAATCCGGGACGCTCGTTGTCAAAAACATCTGGTACGAGAACGGCATACGGCTAACAAAGCAGTTGCGAACAGCCTTGAACCGTTGTTTCCAAAGGTTTGCGCTATTCAACGGATGCGAGACGATTTCGACGGAGTTTATGGACTGAGGTTTCCAGTTCCCCGGTAGCATCTGCCGACAAGCCTCCTTATATCAGGGGGAAGGATTGGCTGCTGTTGTGTTGTACTTGAGGGCAGATGATACCGTCGGAGTCTACATCATTAACGGGAAAATCTCCTGTTAATGTACCGCTCTTGGCTCTTAGCTCGGATTTAGCTGGAAAAGTTCCATCTATTTCACGCTCCTATTGCCGGTATACACAATTTCAGGCGAATTAGCGGGAGGTTTTCCAGCTAATTGGCCTCTGCAGCCGCATACGAACCAAATTAGCGGGAAGAATTCCCTTTAATTCGTACCAAACTATTAGTTGTAGGTCAAGGATGTGAGAAGAGCCCATGCCTCGACTCTCAAGTGCAAATCCAATGGCCGAAAAAGAAAAGGGTATCCGCCCGTCCGCCTTACGGAATGGCTTCGGGATACCCGGTGATTTTGCGGAATGAACGCCACAAAACCCCCGGCATTTACATTTGCCAGGGGCTTGTGTTTTATCCCATTGGAGGAGTCCCGATGAGTGAAAGGGATATTCCTTATGGCTTCTTTTTAAGCAATTCCAAAGCGCGGTTCATCACCGGGTCCTTGCCGGCATCAATATCGGCTTGATTGATCATGATCTTTTCGTCCGGCGGCAGGCCGCGCTGCTCGTAATTAGTACCGTCAGGCGATGTATAGCGTTCGTTGCTCAGGGAGAATAACTGTTTGTTCGGCAACAGTCTAAGCAGCATGTCCGAAAAGTATCCGCACGTCTTTTCCCCGATAACCGTTACTTTGTCCAATGCTTTTAAGGCCATCGTCCCTGTCTCGCCGGCGCTTACCGTCATCGGACTGGTCAGCACCACGATATTGTCAGCTGAAAACTGCTTTGCTCCCGGTTCGATATATACCTGCGTAGGCTTGGAGAATTGCTCGTATCCGCCTGTTCGGGCCTGTTTGGCATACGCCAGCTTGCGTTTCTCGGTAAACAAGCCGGCTATTTTCAACCCGAAGAAGTCCTCACCCCCCTCATTAAAGCGCATATCGATTATAAAGTTGCGGCAGTTCGCCAGATCTTGCACCATTTCCGCCAGTGCTTGGTCAATTTTCTGTGGATCGGACTCGTCAAAACCAATCAGCCTAATGTAAGCGCCGCCGCTTTTCGTTTGGCCATAAACAATGCGCCCGTCGAGCTTGCTCTTTACCGCTTCTTTCATATACCCGTCTTTGACGTTTCGTTGCATCGACTCCGAATTGGCTATGAAAAATTCCTCTCGCTCAACTTTGGACTTGGAGAAGATCGTACCCTTTTTACCGAATATGATGCTGTGTCCGTCGTTCAGCTTTCGGAACATTTGCGTCAAAATGTCTTCCAGTTCTTTCTCGGAGGTAGCGGCGCCAACTTTGGGCCGATACTCTTTGTACACCTCTTTCCAATTCACTTTGACGAGCGGAAAGAAACTGAAATTCTCTTCAAAGGATTGCCAGAATACTTCAAAATTTTGCACGGGATCATTGCTGAATCCGTTATACTTCACCTTGGGAAGATTATCGATCCGTTTGAGATGCTGCACGTACCCCAAGCCATCGGTCAAGCTGCCGTTAACGAAGCGGCCCATCAGAAATCGCGGGGCATTAAATTGCTCCTGGGCATTGATGTTGTCGTGAATTTCATTAATATAAATGTCGCCGTTGTTCTCGATATTTCCTTTCCCGAACGGTACCAAGCTGTCCTTGGTGTAGCTGTAGACCTTAACGGATTGGCCTTCTATTTCGAATATATGGCCATACCCTTCCGATTGCCAAAGCTGGCGCTCGGCGGCTGCGGTTGCGGGGGGCGGCTGCTTCCGGTTCTCCTTGGCCTGGACATAGGTTCCCGACATGCTGAATGTCAGGAGGGTCAAGATGGCAATCCATACTTTCATTGTTGGTCCTCCTTCTGATCCAAAAATATAAAATTGGCTTTTCGAGGATAGTATAAAGCCCGAATTTGTCCTCAGTTTGAACGGAGGATTACAATTCGGGCTTTGTATCTTCGAGGGGAAGTGTGATCGAGAAGGAGGTTCCGCTCCCCAATCTGCTGGACACTTCGATTTTTCCATGATGAAGATCGACAATTCGCTTCACGATGGAAAGACCGATTCCGTTGCCGCTAATATTGCGGTTTCTCGCTTTATCCACTTTGTAGAACGGTTTGAAAATTTGGCTGATTTCCTCCTCAGGTATGCCGATTCCATTGTCCGTTATTCGGACGATCGCGCTTTCGCTTTTCTTGAAGGACTCCACCGTTATCTTTCCATGATCGGCGGTAAATTTGATGCAATTGCCAAGCAAGTTGTTCCACACCTGATTCATCTTGTCTTCATCCGCCACAATGGTTATCGGCTCCAGCATAAGTTGCATATCCAGATTGCGGGCAGACCATTGCGGTTCCAGGCGAATGACAGCTTTGCGCAGTTGCTCGTCGAGACGAAACTTTTGCGGGGCGGGCTTTGCATGCTCGTGCTCCAGGCTGGTCAATTCCAGCAGATCGTCGCACAGTCGGGACAGCCTGTCGCTCTCCTCGTCGATAATATTCAGCATCCGCATACGGGTTTTCTCGTCCATGGACTTGATCTTCAGCACACGGGTATATCCTTTGATCGACGTTAGAGGAGATTGGATTTCGTGGGATACATCGGAAACAAACCGCTGACGGAGCATATCCAGCCTTTCCAATTCAGCCGCCATCGCGTTAAAGCTTAGGGTAAGCTGTCCAATTTCGTCGCGACGTTTGGTAGACAGGCCAACGTTAAAATCGCCCCTGGCCATTCTTTGCGTTGCATGCGTCAGCTTCCGCAGGGGCCTGACCAAATACCGCGCAGCGATCAACACCAGAATACTTCCCAAACCGAGAGTAAACAACTGCTGATACCGGATCAAGGAATCGATTTCGTCGAGGAAAAAACCGGTCTGGGTCGTAACCAACAAGGCGTGCGGCGAACCGTTCAGCGCAAAAGGCAGGCCAACCGTAATCTCGTCATCCTCACTGGACCCGTTGCGATAAATTTTGTTTTGCTTGAGCACTTGCTGCAGATACGGTTGATCCTTCTGCTGGTCTGGAGCAGCGCTCCCCGGGTTCAGCAGCGTTCCCGCGCTGTCATAAAACCGTATCTTATAAAAGGGCGTGGAGCTGCTTACTTCCATGAAAGCCTTCGCATCCTGCGGAGCCAATTTCTTATATAATTGAATGATCATTTGGGCATTGCCAATCATCTTCTCTTCCACGATCGCTTCGATATGGCCTTTGTAGAAATAGCTTTGAACGAAAAAAACCGAGAGCAGGCTGACTATGACGGCCCCCAGAAACGTGAACACGACGCGGGCATAGAGCGAGTTAATCATGATACGCCTCCAGACGGTAGCCCATGCCGCGAATCGTTACGATGCGAAAATCTTCGGCATACTGCTCAAACTTGTCGCGCAGACGTTTGACATGCGTGTCCACGGTGCGTTCATCCCCATTGTACGCGTAACCCCAGATGTCGCGGATCAGCATGTCGCGCGTAAAAATTTGCCCGGGATAACTGGCCAGTTTGTAAAGCAGCTCAAATTCTTTTAAAGGAAGAGCCCATTCCTCGCCCGTATCGGAAAAGTGAACCTGGTAGCTCGTTTTATCGAGAATGACTCGACCGAGCTTCAGGATATGGGAGGTAGCGATCCGATACCTTTTGAGCAGTGCCTTGACCCGCATGACCATCTCCATCGGATCAAAAGGTTTGGTCAAATAATCGTCCGTCCCCAATCGAAAGCCCTTGACTTTGTCCAGCGACTCCTTTTTGGCCGTGACCATCAGCATCGGCTTGTCCCCGGCCTCCCGCAGCTTTCTGCACAGTTCCCAACCGTCCATGCCGGGCATCATAATATCCAAAATGACTAAATCGACGGAATGATGCAAGTAATAATCCCAGGCTTCGAGACCATCCATTTTCTCTACGACGTCCATACCTTCGTCTCTTAATAACAGCCCTGCCAGTTCGCGGACAAAGGCGTCGTCATCCACTACCATAATCGTCGGCAATGTTCATTCACCTCGTACTAACTTTCCCTGCCATGAGAAAAGCATCTATTCGAAGCCCTCCCTATTATCTTACACAGAAAAGGGGGGCCGTTGCAAAACGATTCAATACTCCGTAATCGCCATGATATCTGAGAGGAAAGCATGAGTAAAATTTGAACCTAAAGGATCTGGTATATTGTTCCAACATATGGTACCATGAATTTTACTTTAGAATTGTATGCGTTTTCTTTGGGATCTTGGCCAATAAATAAAGACGGCTCCATTCATTTTTTCAACTTTTTTTACATAGATTTCATACAGTCTACGATGTTTCTGAATTTAATCATGTTAGAGTATGTCAGAAGTAGAAATTGGAGAGGGGTTTTATAATTTATGTCATGGAAAAAGAATGTGGGTAAAAGCACCGTTCGTGTGGCTGCTGCTGCACTATTACTTTCCCAGCTATTAGGCGCAGTAGGTTCTGTCTCGGCTGCAAGCCAAGATGTAGAAGTACACTTGATCGGGATCAATGACCTGCACGGTCAGTTAGATACCACCTCGATGGTTAGTGATAAAAAGGTAGGAACGGCTCCAATTCTAGCAACCTATCTGAAAGAAGCTCAAGCCAAATATGATCACTCCCTACTCTTCCATAATGGAGACTCTGTTGGCGCGTCTGCTCCAGTCTCATCTCTGGATCGTGATGAGCCTACGATGGAATGGATGAATATGATGGGCTTTGATGTAGCTTCTTTAGGCAATCATGAATTCGACCAAGGGATCGCGGCATTAAAAGCACAAATCTTTGGTGGCCTTGATCCCAAAGAGGGCAAGGTAACTCATGCCGGTGCAAAATTTGATTATGTCAATGCCAACGTCATTGAAACCTCCACGGGCAAAACCTTGCTTAAGCCCTATGTTATTAAAGAAGTGGGCGGCGTCAAAATCGGATTTATCGGATTAGTGACGAAAGCTACACCTGCTAAAGTATCGCCATCCGGTACAGCGGGCGTGCGTTTCTTAAGCGCAGAAGAAGAAGTTGAGGCCGTTAATAAATATGCAAAAGAATTGCAAGGTCAAGGTGTAGAGACGATCATCGTCTTGGCGCATGATCCGGCAACTACCAAAGAAGGCGTAACAACGGGAGAAGCGGCTGATTTAGCAAAAGCTTTGCCGGCAGATTCCCCTGTGGACGTTATCGTGGCAGGTGACAATCACGCCTTAGCTAACGGTGAAGTGAATGGAAAATTGATCGTTCAAGCCTATTCTTATGGTACGGCATTTGAAGATATTAAGTTGATGATTGACCCTACGACTGGGGATGTAACCGAAAAATCAGCTACCGTGACAACGACTTTCCAAGAGGGTGTAAAAGAAGACCCTGAATCTTTAGCTATTATTAAAAAATCATTAGACAAACATCCTGAGCTGACGAAGCCGGTAGGTACAACAGATGGTTCTGTCACTCGTACAGATGCTTATAATAACGAAGCGCCTCTAGGAAACCTCATTGCAGATGCCATGCGTCAAGCGGACTTTGGTGATAAAGCAAGCGCTGCTGACTTTGCCTTTATGAATCCGGGCGGCATTCGTGCGGATCTGCCACAAGGCGATGTGACCTTTGCTGATCTTGCTAAAATCCAACCTTTTGGCAATACTTTAGTGAAACTAGAGCTGACTGGTGAGCAAGTTCAAACTTTGTTGGAGCAACAATGGGGAACCAATGCCGACGGTACGCCAAACACAAAAACACTACAAATCTCCGGCTTGAAATATACGGCGGATTTCAATAAGCCAGTTGCAGAACGTGTTACTAGTCTTAGTCTTGAAGATGGCACACCCATTGACCCTGCAAAAACCTATACGGCTGTAGTTAACAACTTTATGGCCGCAGGTGGAGATAACTATAAAGTGCTAGTGGATGCTAAATCATCCTTGGCAGGCCCGATCGATCTGGATGTATTCTACCAGTACATTGTAGATACATTTAAAGGCGGTAAGATTGAGGCTAAAACGGAAGGACGTATCACGAACCTAGCTGCATCTACAGAGCAAACAGAAACACCAGTAACAACAGAAGTCATTTCTCGTGCTGAATTTGTAAGTGCTCTGGTAGACATGTTGAAACTAAACGAAGTAGCTACAGCGCCTACATTCAAGGATGTTGCTGCTGACGCTGCATATGCGGATGCAATCGCTGAAGCTACTCATGCCGGATACATTCAAGGCTACGGCGGTAACTTCAATCCGGATCGTGATATCACTCGTGAAGAAGCGGCTACGATTCTTGCCAAACTGTTGAACCATTCAGCTTCTGATAAAAATGCGGCTACGATCCTTGCAGGTTTTGAAGATGGCGAAACTGTTTCTACCTATGCGGTTGAATCCATGGCAAAATTGATTGACAAAGGTATTCTTAGTGCAGCGGAGAAAAATTTGCTTCAACCTAAACAAGGTCTTTCTAATAACGAAGCAAAGGCTTTAATTCAAAAAGCTGTGGCCGCAAAAGCTTCTTAATTTAGTACTTGTTCAAACCTTATACGAAGGCAGAAAAACACATCCTTTTGGTCCATATCCCAATTTAGGATGTGTTTTTTCATGCTTATATGGCGACTCCTTAGCGATTTTGCGGATAGCGGAGTAGGGCGGAATCTCGGCTGCTAAGGGTATCTTTTCAAGAAAGAAATCAGGTAAAATGTAGGTGGATTCAGGAAAAACAATCTTCTAATGGAAATATATATGATCAAAGGAGTTATGGCGCTATGTCTTTGAATCAACAGCTCCACAAGGAATCCATGAAGTACCTAACGACTGCCCCCCTTCGTGAAAATGACGCTAAGTTTATCAGCGCAATAAGTAATGTAGCCTATGAGTTTCTAACAACAGACGAAGCAGCTTTGATAGAGCAGTTGTATTTTAAATTGAAGAATATCGCACTACGAAACCAAATTCTGTACGGTCTAATCCGGTGCAAGGAATTGGAACTGAAAGATTTTTTTCAGAAAGCCTATAAAAAGGAACGATACTTGGACATGAGGCTGCTCGCAATCCACGGATTGGCACATTATGCCTCAGAAGAAGAGATCGACAAGGTCATGGATCATTTTCTTAAGATTTTGGTAAAAAGGCCGGAGTCTACCCCCTATAACTACCAAGAATATGAGTTTTTAAGGTCTGCCTTCGGGCTGCCTCTCCTCATTAAAAAATTCGGTTATCCCTGTTTTGAAAAAGTACTCCAACAAGTCGAGAAACAGTATCATGATATGCCGGAAGCGTTTCAAGGGCATTTTACCTTTGATGAAGACGGAAAGGCCGTTCAGTTGAGACTTCCAAGCGAAACGAAAAAAATGATTGATCGCTTTTTTGCCTCGCAGTACGGTCGCTAATACCTGAAGACACTCCCATATCTGCTCGATCGGGGGGCGGACATCGGTGAAGGAGGTTGCGATATGTTGAAACTGTTCGAATATAATTGGCAAGTTCGCAAGGATTGGTTTGCTTGGTGTGATACGGTGAGCGAGGAGGAATTAATGAAAAGGCGCACGGGCGGGATCGGATACATTTTACCCACTTTGTATCACATTGTGGCAGTCGAGTATGGCTGGATATGCGGGGGAATTCAGGGGAAAGACATTAACATCCCTCCTTTCGAGGAGTTGGCCAGCGTGCAACAAATCAAAGACTTCTCCGACCGTTGCCACACGGAAGTTACACCGTTTATCTATGATTGGAATGACAGCCTGGAGGACCTGATTATGATTGATATCACGGATGAAGGGGAACAAGAAGCTCATAAATATGGCGAAGTATTGCGGCACGTTATCGCTCACGAGATTCACCACATCGGTCAATTATCAGTATGGTCACGTGAAATGGGGAAGAAGCCTGTCACTGCAAATTTAATAGGAAGAGGATTATTCGCAATTTAGCGTTGATTTGTTTTGTTGAACTAACGGGGGACGATAGGCTAAACTCCGGCGCAAATCGCATTTTTCTTGAGGGAGAGTTGTAAAATGACTATGGACAATCCAATGCATATTTTGGCCCAGAGAAAAGAGAGTATTCTTTACTATGCCGAATCTGTACTATCGAAAGAACAGGGTGCAGGCTGGATCGGCGGGAATGCACCCGCATTCTTTGACGATCAATCAGACCTCATCCACGAAGGGAATCACAAATATGTTTTTTACTTGTGCCTCGTCCATCCCTTTAAACCGGAGAGCATGATTTCGATCTTCATTCCTGAAGACTATGAAGAGTATTTGGAGAATAACATTTATCCAAATTGCTCGATCAAGGTGATGGAACATCCCGTTTCAATGGAAAGCGTCAAAGCACTGTTTACTAACCCGGGTCTTATAAAACACACGATTTCAGACGGTGAGTTAAGCAGTGACGAAAAATCGATGGACCAGTCCTTTTTGATCAAAGTAGGCGGCAACCCGAGACTTATTCAAAATGAAGACTATTATTTTACGAAGCTGAAGGAAGAGTCACTTTCCTTTTTATTTCAAGTAGATGAAGAGGGTTACCCGGAAACGTTGATTCAAGAGGATTACAATTATCCTTTTGGTTTTGGATCACTATATATTTTCGCCAAAATGGGGACGACTGAGATACAACACCCAGTAGCGGGTTTCTGGCAATTCTCTTGAGCATAGTGACTATTATTTGTGTTAGGGGATTCAGAGGATGAGCAAAAAGATTTTGATTGTTGAAGACGACGTTCATATATCCAAAATTATTAAAATGAATCTCAATATTGTGAGCTACGAAACGATGGCGGTTTACGATGGCGAAGCTGCGCTTGAGCTAGTGCAACAGGAAAAGTTCGATCTCATTTTGTTGGATGTCATGATTCCGAAACTGGACGGTTTTGAACTTATGAAACGAATTAAGCCGTACAATATTCCGGTTATTTTTTTGACGGCGAAAAACTCGGTTTATGATAAAGTGGACGGGTTGAAGCTGGGGGCTGATGATTACATGGTCAAGCCTTTCGAAGCGATTGAGCTGCTGGCCCGCATAGAAACGGTACTGCGAAGATACGACAAAGAAGAACAGGTGATGGCATTCCAAACCCTTCTCGTCGATCTGGACAAACGGGAAGTAACCAAAAAGGGGGAAGTTGTAGAGCTAACTCCAAAAGAATATGATCTGCTTGTCGTTCTGCTGAAAAACAAGAACATCGCCTTATCAAGAGAGCAGTTCATCGATAAAGTATGGGGCGCCGAATATTATGGCGAAACAAGAACGGTCGATATGCATATTAAATCACTGCGCAAAAAACTAGAGTTGCAAGATCACATCAAGACCATTTATAAACTCGGGTATCGGCTGGAGGATTGAGGGGATGAAATTTTGGCAAAAAATTTATGTCTTCTCGATTCTGGTCTTCGTCATTATCTTTAACGCAGCCTCCATTATGGTTATCGAGCGCAGCCACAATAGAATGCTTGAGCAGGAGATCAATAGTGCGTTAAGCCAAAATATGAGTATTCAATCCAGTGTCAACGCGATTGTCCCGATCCTTCGCATCTATGATTCTATTGATTACGAGAAAACAGTATTAACGAGAATCGCTAATGAATTTGTTGGTACAAATAATGAACAGCGTGCTTATTTGGATATCAGGGATCGGAAGAATCGGGTGGTCTTCAGTAATACGGATTTCCAAATGCCGACACAACGTGAGGAACTGGGCAAGCTGGGCACGGATGAAATCAAATATATTTTAAGGGATATCGATGAGCGAACGATCCTGTTCACGTCAAATATGGTGGATGTTAACCGTACAAGCTATCTATTTACCTATATGATAGATGTCACCTCTTTATATCAGGACCGTGTAGATCAGTATCAGTTCTTTGTGCAAGTGGATGTGGTGGCTTGTTTCCTCTATATGTTGATCATGTTTTTTGTAAGCCGAGGACTGACGAGATCGATTGAGCGGCTGGGTCGATCTGCTCAGGTCATTGCACAGGGGAATTTCTCCGAACGCGTCCAGTTAAAATCAAAGGACGAAATCGGGATGCTGGCTTACAATTTTAACAATATGGCCGCTGTTGTGGAGGACACCATCACTGAACTTGAGCGGAACAATCAAGAAAAACAGCGGTTTATCAATAATTTTACACATGAATTAAATACACCGCTGACTTCAATTATCGCTTATGCGAATTTTATGAGAACAACCAAATATGATGAGGAAACGTTTCTGGACGGTCTCAATGTGATTTATTCAGAAGGCAAGCGATTACAGATGTTGTCGATGAAGCTGATGAACTTGATCGTGTTGCAAGAGGATAACTTCGAAATGGAGCTGCACGATTTGGGAGCGGTTATAGATGAAATCAAGCCTGCGTTGGACATGATGGCCAAAGAAAAGCAGGTGACAATCGTCACGGAGTGCGAATCGGGCAAACTGAGATTGGAGAGGGATTTGATTAAAGTTCTGATCTTTAATCTGGTGGACAACGCACTCAAAGCTTCGGATGAACAGCAGACTATTATGCTGCGTGTCATATGGCACGATGACTATTGTGTGCTTGCAGTGATGGATCAGGGCATTGGGATCGCTAAGGAACATCAGGATAAAATTTTTGAACCTTTTTACATGGTGGATAAATCCAGGACAAGAAAAGGTAAAGGGGCAGGTCTCGGTCTTGCGTTATGTCAAAGTGTCGCGAGTGTCCACAATGCCGTCATCCGGGTAAACAGCAATGAAAACCAAGGCACTACCATAGAAGTCGTATTCGCACTTACCCATCCGAAAGGAGGGATAAAGGAATGAACAAGCTTATTTTAGTTATCATTTGTGTGGCGTTCATGATCCTTGCGACAGGGTGCCAGAGTGTTTTCAATACAATCCCCAAAGATACCGTCATGGTTAAAAAAATCAGAGAGAATGATAATGCTGAGGAGGAATATGAGGGCGTTCTGTCCCAGGATGCGGTGAAGACACTTAGTCTAAATGCTGTAAATAAGTACTTCGATGAAAATTTGACGAAGGACGAGCTTCAATTCGAGTTGGCGGTCATTGATCAGAATAAGTTTAAAGTTATGCTTAATGAGGCGGAAAAGAGCCTCGTCCATATACCGGCAACGGTTCCAGAACTAAAGGTGAACGATCAAATTGATTTTGCTTCGTATTCTAGCGGCGTGTACTATACGACTCTGACCAAATCGACCGATCCTAATGAAGGCTATCTAATCGTGCTGAATGCGAAGGACGGCGATGTCATTAGAGCTGTCAGAAGGCGAGAAACGATACAGGATGATGCCAGGCCTACAATGGAAGAAGATCTATTGTTAAAATATTTTATAAAAAAATTTACCACTCTCGCAACAGAATTTATTCGGGATAAAGGGAGCTATCCATTGTCCGAATTAACGCTGAAAGAGGACATTACGCGCTCGGGCGGTGTTGTGGAATTTTATTACATGAGCAAGGACGGGGATAAGTTAAAATATGTTGTCACAGTCGATTTGAAACGAAATGAAATTGTCGGTTTCAGTAAGGATGTCATGGCTCTGCTTAGTTACTATTCTAGACTCTAAGCGGACCTACCCGCCTAACCAGTGCTGCAAGACCACACCTACGGTTTTAGCTGCACAAACAAAGAACTGTCAGGGAACCATTTACCTCTGACGGTTCTTTTTTTGTATTTACAACTTCATTACAAGTCTATCTAACTCCTTATATATCCCCGTACTACACTTAATGGAGTAACTCCACGGGATAATCGCGGAGAGATCGATGATGGGAAGGAAGAAAAACAATGAAAAAAGCTATGTTCATCCTATTCACGTTTATCATGGTCATTGTCTCTGCTTGCAGTACCCCTACTGGCGGCAATGAAGGCAATGAAAGGGGAGCGCAGACGACAGGCAGAGCCAGCAGTAACCATCAAGACAAAGAAGAAGGAATGCCGGTTGATGAAACGAAGGACGGCAAGAAAACCGTTGTTGTATCTCTGCTTGCAGCGGACGATTTCTTCCTTCAAGCGAAGCAGAAATACGAAGCCCAGCATCCGAATACGACGATTCAGTTCAAGGAGTTTCCTACTGAGGGGGCAACGATGAACCCAGCAGAAGTGGAAAGATATGTAAAACAGATCACTACGGAGGTTTTATCAGGTAAGGGAGCGGATTTATATGCTGTTTCGGTTATTCCCCTGCCCATTGAGAAGTATGTTAACAAAAAGGCTTTTGTTAATTTAGAAGAGCTAATTAAGAGGGATAAAGCTTTTGATCCCAGCCTGTACGAAATGAATATTATTGAAAATTCCCGAATGAATGACGGTATCTATACCCTTCCTTTAGAGTTTGGCTTAGAAGTTTTGTTTGGGGATGCCGCAAATATCGAGAATGCTGGCGTCACCATCGATGATAAGAAGTGGACATGGAGCGATTTTGCAGAAATAAGCAAAGAGTTGGCTAATAAGGGAGAGCATGCCGTCTCCATGGACAATTGGCCTCCGGAACAGCTGTTAAATAACCTTGTATCCGACAATTATGCCAAATTGGTCAATGGGCGGACCGCATCTTTTGACTCCGCGTTATTCATAGATTTGCTTAAGCAAGTGAAATCATTGTATGACGACAATATTATTACGTCGGAAGTCATTGGTGGCTCGCAAAAAACCAATTTCTTATATTCTAGAATCATCTCCCCTTCGGATTATCTTGTCCGTCTCAGTTTATATTATGATAACGCAAAAATCTATCAGAAGCCGCATTCAGCCGACCAACAATCAGGTGTATCCTTTAGCGTGACCAGAGAGCTAGCGATGAATGAAAATTCTACGGTCAAGGGGGAAGCGTGGAATTTCATGAAGTTCTTAATGTCGGAAGAGATGCAGTCCTTCCCGCAGCGATCTTATATTTCTATAAATAAGGCGGTCAATGATGAAGCTATTAAAGATGTAGTGAAGAAAGGGATTAATGATCCTAAGGCCGGTAAGGTCATTGAAGCAAGCGAAGAGAATCTTCAACCATTTAAGGAAATGGTATCTGAGGCTCGTTTAAGAAATTATGGATACGATGACGAACACAACATGTTTTCAAAGATCATCGCAGAGGAAGGGAAAGCATTCTTCACGGGTCAGAAATCTGCCGAAGCCACCGCTGAGCTCATACAGAACCGGATAACGACCTATTTGAATGAATAAGGAGCAGCGGCATGGAGTGAAGCTTTGGAACGAAGTTAGGGATGAGCCCTGAATAGTTGGCGCAGGGTTCATTCTCTCTTTTTCGAAACGGTGAAGGAGGTACAAGGTGAAAGGCAATCTATTCCGGAGAAATATGAGGGGCAAGCTGCGTCAAGACTGGACCGTTGCAGCTCTGTTTCTGGCACCAAGCCTGATCGGTTTTTCAATCTTTTATCTCGTTCCGTTCGGCATGGGATTTCTCTATTCGTTTCAGGATAGTACGATCGATGGTTCATTTGTTGGATTTGATAATTACAATACATTGCTTGCAAGTTCTTCCTTCCGCAAGGCAGCGACGAATACGTTTCTGTTCACAAGCGTGAGCGTGCCCCTGATGATCTTGGTGTCATTGTTGCTTGCTCAGTTGTTGAACAAAAAGTTGTTTCTTCGGAATTGGCTGCAAACTGCTTTTGTATTGCCGCTTGTCGTACCCGTGGCATCAATCGTTATGATCTGGCAAATTGTATTTGACTGGAATGGCACCTTAAATGCATGGTTGCAGAACTTCAATGTTGAGCGGATCGATTGGATGAAATCGGAGTGGTCCATTGGTGTGCTGGCCATCGTCTATACGTGGAAAAATATTGGCTACAACATCATATTATTTCTAGCGGGGCTACAGAGCATTCCCAAAGACTACTATGAAACGGCAGATATCGAAGGAGCGGGCAGATTTCATAAATGGTTCCATATTACACTTGTTTATTTGACTCCGACGATGGTTTTTGTTTTTCTGATGTCTATTATTAATTCATTCAAAGTGTTTCGCGAAACATACCTGATTGCAGGCGATTATCCACATGACCGTATTTATATGTTGCAACATTATATGAACAACATGTTTCTTTCTCTGGATGTTCAGAAGCTGACGGCTGCTGCCGTGTTAATGGTAGTCTGCATTCTTATTTTTGTAATGATGATGTTAGCTGTCGAACGTCGTTTTAGGGATTCCATGGAATAGGCAAGGTGGTTGGAAAATTGACTTTCATTCAAAAGCTTACTCTATCGATAGTTATGGGTGTGCTGGCTTTACTGATGCTGTTACCGATTGTGATCACTGTCACCAACTCATTCATGACGGAGGCCGAAATCGAATATAACTATCATCTCATTGGCCAATTGATCAATATTGAAGCAGGGGAAAAGGATGGATTCATTAATATAAAGCTGCTTCCTGATTGGGTATCTTTCCGTCAATATGCGGAGGTACTGGTTCACAAACCTGTGTTTCTCCAAATGTTTTGGAATTCTGTGTTTATGGTCGTACCTATTATTGTTTTGCAAGTGCTGGTTGCGTCATTAGCTGCCTATGCGTTTGCAAAGCTGAGGTTTCCGGGACGAGACAAGCTGTTCTTTCTATATGTTTTAACGATGCTTATGCCATTTCAGGTGACACTCGTGCCCAATTATATCATTGCCGATAAGCTGGGGCTTATAAATACAACTTCAGCCATTATATTGCCGGGTATATTCAGTGCTTTCGGTGTATTTATGCTCAGGCAGTTCGTGATGCATATTCCTAATTCTTATATCGAAGCGGCCAAAATAGATGGCGCAGGGCATTTGAGAATTTTTTATCAAATTATTGTCCCGCTTGTTCAGCCCGGTATGGCTGCGCTCGTCGTTCTACTATTCGTTGATAATTGGAATATGGTCGAGCAGCCGCTTATTTTTCTTGAGGATGCATTTAAACAACCGCTGTCGCTGTATTTGTCACACATTAATAAAGATGCACGTGGCGTCGCCTTTGCTGCATCAGTCTTATATATGACTCCGATGGTGCTTTTGTATTTGTACGCTGAGTCTTATTTTGTACAGGGCATTCAGCTATCAGGAGTTAAAGGTTAGTCTATTGCGGGGGGATATGAATGGAAGTGCAACTTGCTAGTAAAACGATATCTGGACGCAAACGGAGGATTCGCATCTTCTTTGGCTTATTTGTGTTGCTACTCGTTGCATTGACATTGTTTAGCAATACTCTAAAGGCGTTAACGCTCCCTAAGGTTGTAGTTACAACACCGGAAAGAGGGGAGTTAAATCACACTTTTCAAGGTATGGGCATTGTGAAGTGGCGAGAAACATCAGCTTTATCGGGCGCTGCGGGAGGCAAAGTTGAGAAGGTCCATGCCAAGGAAGGCAAAACGGTTAAGAAAGGAGCGATACTTGTTGTTTACAACCAACGGACGCTCCAGCGTCAAATAGAGGATGAGCAGACGCAATTGAGCCAGTTAATGCTTACGCTAAAGGAGCAGCAAAATAGTTATAAGGAAGCTTCGATAAGCGGCGATGAGAAAACAATCGTAAAAGCTAACAACGATATGAAGAGGACCCAAATAGATATCGATGTCCAAAGACGGAAAGTTCAGAGATTGCAGGAGGATTTGCAAGAAAACAGCACATTGATTGCACCTTTTGACGGGATCATTACGAAGGTTAATGCAGTGGAGGGGCTTGAGTCAAAAGGGGAAGATTCCGATGTCATTATCGCGAATTCGAAACTCGGCTTTGAGTTTGAGTTTACGGCTCCAGCGACATTAATTGATAATCTGGAAAAAGGAGCAAGATTGAATGTTCGATTAGGAGGCAGTAATGCCAGACAAGTCGAGGGGAGCATTGAGGATATTAAAGATACCGAACAACCGCTTAGTGAACCAGAAAACGGTGGAAACACACCTGCTTACACAACCCCTATGAAGCAACTGGTTATTGCTATTGAGAATAAGGAGCTAAAGGGCGGAGAGTCGGCAGAGACCCAGTTGATCAAAACGGTGAATGATTTGATCCTAGTACCGAATGAAGCTATCCACAAAGAAGGAGACAAATCGTACGTATTTGGCGTTGAGGAAAGAAACGGACCGCTAGGCAACAGCTTTCTTGTTAAAAAAACCTACATTACGATCATAGATTCGAATGAAAATCAATCGGCAGTAGACGGTTTAATGGAGCATCAACCGATCATTGTTGAGAGCGGTGCTCCGCTGCAAGAAGGCGATAAGATTCGATTGCACTAAGAAAATATTGGGGGCGCGGATTATATGAAAAAAGGGGAGATTCCCACTCCGGCAGGGATTACGCATACGACGATTACTATAAGTAATACTATACCACATTTTTGTGCCTACTTACCATTAGTAAGTATATATTATATGATCAACCTAGAAATTGTATTTCATTTAATTACAGAAAGGAAGTTTTGATGATGGCAACTGTACTGTACATCACCGCGCATCCCCTTGATCCTGAGGAATCTTTTAGCCTTGCGGTGGGCAAAGAATTTATTGAAGCATACCGTGAGGCAAATCCAACGGATGAAGTTATTCATTTGGATATGTACAAGGAGGATATTCCACAATTTGATGCCGATGTTTTACGGGGTTGGGGAAAGCTTCGAACGGGTTCGTCTTTCGAGCAACTGTCTGATGCCGAGAAATCAAAAGTAGCTCGTCTTGAGGCGATTGTTGATCAATACGTAGCTGCCGATAAGTACGTGTATGTTTCCCCCATGTGGAATTTTTCGATCCCGCCGGTTTTGAAGGCATACACGGATGCGACTTCAATTCCGGGCAAGACGTTCAAATATACCAAAAACGGCCCGATAGGTCTGTTATCCGGCAAGAAAGCCTTACACATTCAAGCGAGCGGTTCCGTTTATTCGGAAGGCCCTCTTGCTCCAATTGAAATGGGGTACAGCTATCTTACCAAGGTTTTACAATTCTATGGGATTCCATCTGTCGAGTCTATTTTTGTTGAAGGAACGGCATCCTTGGAGAAGGCTCCAGCTATTAAAGAAAAAGCAATTGCCCATGCGAAGGAAGTTGCCAAACGTTTCTAATAAGGGGGATTGGCGGTCGCACATGGCTAAGAAACCTGATGATTCTACACTCACGATAGCAGGTCGAGACGCAGCCGGCCGGCAAGATGCTCGGCAAAATCGTATTAGAAGGATTTGAAAAATGCTAAGGGGAGTAGAAGAGCCTCCAATCGCTCCAAAGGAGAAGTCAGAGGCACTAAAGGACGCCGTCAGACGTTCTTCCTATTTCTTTTTCTCCAACTCCGCCTTTAATCCCGCATTCTCTTCCTTCCATTGTCAAAATGGGCATAGAAAGTTATTAGCATAGGAATAGAGATCAGAAGACTGACTACGACCGGAACTATAGAGCCTTCAAGTCCAAAGTCGCCCCCCGTGAGAAGTGCGGCACCGTTGACCTTTACAGTAAATAGACCGTTAGCGGCGTGTCCGGAAACAGGAATGCCAAGCAAGCCTTCAACGGCATTCCAAGCAAAATGCAATCCCATGGTAAACCACAAGTTCCGCCGCCACAAGAAAGCGGCTCCGAGCAAAACCCCTGCTTCCAGGGCTATGGCGAGCGCGCTCCATAAGGTTGCCCCTGTATTTCCAAGATGGGCGACTCCAAAGAATAGTGAGGTCACGGCAAGTGCGAGTGTTTTTCCCCCTAATTTATCGATGGCTTGCAACATAAGTCCCCGAAAGATGAGTTCCTCGATAACGGCTGCTCCTAAAGCTGCTTCAATGGAGGAAATCAGAACAAAACTCGTATCCGTGGAACCTGCCCACTGAAAGGAGTACCCTCCCAGAGCCATAATAATAAAAGCGGATCCCGTGATAAAAAGGGTCCCGATTAGTACGCCCAGAACCGTTTCAATCCCTGCGCGCTTTCCAGATATCTCCGGAGTGGATTGCCGGGCCAGGTATGTCAGCGTGAGCTTATAAACCAAGATGGCAAGAAACCCCGTTATTAGAGTAAAAATAAGGGAAACGATCCCATCGAATTGCGCTGTCAACTGCCGGAATAACGTATCTATGAGAATAATGCCGATAGCTCCCGCAATCATCCAAACGATGGGAAAGCCCCAAAATAAACTCCAAGCGCTCAACTTTTTGCCATTATGCAGCAGATCTTTATTTTCAGCCCTTTTTTTCTTCATGCCTTTCATCGCCTCTTTTGTAGTTTGATGCTCTGAGTATAGGCCGAAAAAGTCATAAAGAGACAGTGCGCTTTGGTCATAATTTATTCTATGCCTATATTCAAAAAAGCGGCTTTTCAATGATCCAAAATTCCCGAATCTCGGGCTTTACGGGCGGCCTCCCGCCGTCCTTTCACATGAAGCTTCGAATAAATCGTCGAGATATAATTTTTAACCGTTCCTTCACTAAGATACAACACCTCGGCAATTTCTTGATTGCGCAGGCCTGAAGCCAGCTTATGCAACACTTCTATTTCACGGGCTGAGAGCCCAAATTCATTATTTTTCACAGGGGGGAGATTGTTCATGTCCTTGATCATTTTACTCGCCATTTCCTGTGTAATTAAAGTCCCTCCCGCTTGAACCACACGTATGCCTGCCGCCAGGTCTCTGGGATGAATGGCTTTGAGAAGATAACCTTCCGCGCCATGGCTTAACGCCGCTAACACATATTCCACTTCCTTATAGGAGGTCAGCATGATGATTTTGGTTGCCGGCATTCGCTCTTTAATCAGGGCCGTTGCGGCGACGCCGTCCATGACGGGCATGTTGACATCCATCAACACCATATCCGGCTTGAACTCCTCGCAGCCTTTTATGGCTTCTTCTCCGTTCTTGGCTAAACCGACAATGTCCAAATCCTCTTCCATGGACAGCACGATATGTAAGCTCTCGAGAATTAATTCTTGATCATCAGCAATCAGCACTTTAATCTTCTCCATGCGGGATCATTCCTTTCAGCGGGATTTCGCATCTGACTTCGGTTTCTGCCGGAGTTCCCTCCCTGGATGATAGGCGTAGGCAGCCTCCCAACCGCTCAACCCGATGTTTCATCGTGGTCAAGCCGAAGCCAACATTTAGGTTGTCGATCGGTATACCGTTATTTCGGACGGATAAATGAAGATGGATCTCGGAATACCCAAGCTCCAAATGCAGTTGAGATGCTTTTCCGTGTTTTAGTGCATTTGTAAAAGACTCCTGAATGACCCGTAGAACCGCTTGCCGTACTTCAAAACGTATGGGCAGCTCCGTCTCCGGCAGACTCAAAGTCAGGGCCGTACCCGTGTGCTCCCGAAGACGGACCGCAAGGGATTCAACCTGTCGGATCAGACTGGACTCCTCTTCTTCTCCCATCTCGTGTACGATGCTTCTCATTTCGTTCAGATTTTGCTCAGCCAGTGCCCGTAAGCGAATTAATCGGTCTTTGGCCTCGGCGGGCTTGCTATCCACAAGGGCAATCGAAGCATCCAGGCTCAGAATGAGCGAGATAAAGGAATGCCCCAGTGTATCATGAAGCTCCTTGGACATGCGGTTGCGCTCTTCAAGCAGAGTCATTTTCTCGATCTCGGCCGAGTAGTGGGTTAAGAGCTTATTTTGACGCTCCACTTCGGCTGCCAGTTTATTCTTCTGCTCATACGCATTGGCGACGAAGCTTGCCCACATCCCGATGAAGCAGAACAGCAGGTTGTCTGTTCCGATACTTAGGGTTTGCCCCCAAGATATTCTTAAGTAGGACTGAAAGAAAAATGGAATGACAGCGAGTAAGGGAATGATCCATAGGGTTGGCTTCGTTAATAAGTATCCCATTGTAAGACTCGGCAGCAAGTAGTCCGCTTTTGAAGTCAGAGCCGGATCCATGACAGAATGCACATAATAAGAACCACCAAGCAACAGCTCCAGTAGGCAAAACCAGACTTTGTTCATCCGGCGCCCGGGAAACCAGAACAGCAAAGGGGCAACAAGGGCTATGCTCAGCCAGGTCACGTTAATTAACATTCGGGTCGAAAACTCACTTCCTGCCAGAACCCGGGACAACAGCAAAATATAATGGTACGAACGAAGGGCGAATACTCCCCAATCCATGAAAGATAATATTTTTTTCATAGCCTCATCATACAGGAAAACCCAAAAACTTGGGTGAAGAATACGTAAAAAGGACAGGATCAGAAAGCCTCGGATCCTGTCCTCTTGCGTAGGATAGATTTCTTTTCTTACTGAACTAAACTCTCCAAATCCGGCTGCAATTTGTTTCGCAGAACATATAGCATGATGACACCAACCAGGAACGCGACGGCATCCGCAATGACGAGTGACCAGACTACCCCGTGGAAGCCGTTCATCTGATTGGCGATAAACAATACAGGAATCAGAGTAACTCCTTGAATAACCGACATCGTAAACGCGGCGGTTCCCTGCGCTGTGGCTTGGAAAATCCCCGTGAACAACGTGGTCATTCCTGTAATGAACAAGGATAAGAACGTCACATGCAGAATGTAGCTGCCCATTTCGATTAATTGCGGGTCATGCGTAAATAAACCAATCAAGTGATCGGAAATCAGATAGACGATGACGCCGAACACAACTGCTAATGCTACAATCACTTTGATCGTAAATCCAATGGTATGCTTCATGCGTAATTTATTTGCTGTAAATGAGAAGGCGATGAGCGGCACGACTCCCTCGCATAACCCCATCAGAATAAACTCGGGAAATTGCAACAAACGTGATGAAATTCCGTAAGCCGCTACGGCCGGATCCCCATATTCAATAAGAAAATGGTTAAAGATGAGCGACATCGCCCCCAAAAAGATACTCATAATAAAGACGGGAACTCCGATTTTGAATACATTGCCCAGAATGTCCTTGGTGGCCTTGAACCATTTCACGGAGACGGTTAAGAATTGGCTCTTAGTTCCCATATGGAAGGCGTAGAAGGCACTCGCAACCAAGTTGGAAATGACCGTAGCGGACGCAACTCCGATCACGCCCCAATGGAAGACAAAGATGACTATCGCATCGAGAATAATATTGACGACAACACTGAGCATCATACCGATCATCGACGTGATGGCCGCACCCTCCGAGCGCACGATATTCTCCAGCGTGAAGAATAATACGACGAATGGCGAACCCATAAGCATAATCGTGACATATTCCTTCGTAAATCCGAAGGAGTCAGGTGTGGCCCCCAGGCCATGAACGATAGGATCGATCAATGGGAGGCCGACGGCAATGACGATCAGACCGAGACCTAAGCTGCTGTAAAAAGCGAATGAAGACACGTGCTTTACATCATCATATTTTTTCTCTCCCAGCAAACGGGAAATGAATGTACCGCCGCCGATACCAACCAAGTTGCCTAGCGCCATAATGATCGCGAATAACGGCAGGGTTAGCGCGAGTGCGGTTAGCATGGCGGTATTGTGAAGTGTACCAAGGAAATAGGCGTTCAAAATGGAATAAATGACACTCATTGACGTGCCTAGCATCATCGGTACAGCGAAGTGAGCTACAGCTTTTGCGACGGGGGCCTTTTCAAAGTAATGGAGGTTTTCTGCATCCATGTGGATCACCACTTTCGTAATATAATTTTAATTGCTAATCTAACAGTGTTAGGTTGAGCCTTACAGTGTTAGATGATATCATAAACTTTATAAACCTGTAAAGCATAAACTTACACTGTTAGGTAAAAGGGCGGGTATCGATGAAAAAACAACAGCCTCAGATTTCGGAGGATAAGATTTTGGAAGCTTCGTGGGAGCTTCTTGGAGAGGATGGCATCGAGAAGTTCAGCATGAGACGATTGGCCGGACGGCTGGGGATTCAGGCTCCCTCGCTGTACTGGCACTTCAAGAGCAAACAAAATCTCTACCAACGTCTGGCCAACCAGGTATCGAAAAAGATTCTGGAGGAGTACCGTGCCGAGGGGGACTGGAAGGAGCAACTGAAGGGGCTTGCGGTAACGGTTCGAAGCGTGCTCGGCCGGTATCCTTGCTCCACGCAGCTCATGATGTCGACGCTGCCCCA
>NZ_JBAGJC010000012.1:0-140694 GCF_036864765.1 Paenibacillus sanfengchensis
CCCCCTCAAGATGAGATTTCCCAATTAGTAAGACCCCTTGAAGACGACGAGGTTGATAGGCCTGGGGTGGAAGTGCAGCAATGCATGGAGCTGACAGGTACTAATCGGTCGAGGGCTTATCCAAAAATAACTCCAAAAAGTGGCGTCAGGCTGAGCAAGCCGATCTGAGCACTTGAGGAGACTAAAACGCAAAGCACGTTTCGTATCCAGTTTTCAAGGATTAACCTTGAATTATGGCTTTGGAGAGATACCCAAGTGGCTATAAGGGGACCCTCTGCTAAGGGGTTAGACTGCGTAAGCGGTGCGAGGGTTCGAATCCCTCTCTCTCCGCCATTTGTAAAATCTGATATGGCGGCGTAGCTCAGCTGGCTAGAGCGTACGGTTCATACCCGTGAGGTCGGGGGTTCGATCCCCTCCGCCGCTACCATATTTTCGGAGGCTTAGCTCAGCTGGGAGAGCATCTGCCTTACAAGCAGAGGGTCGGGGGTTCGATCCCCTCAGCCTCCACCATTATAGATTTACAACTTGATATGCCGGTGTAGCTCAATTGGTAGAGCAACTGACTTGTAATCAGTAGGTTGGGGGTTCAAGTCCTCTCGCCGGCACCACTTTCACCAATGCGGAGCCGTGGTGTAGAGGCCTAACATGCCTGCCTGTCACGCAGGAGACCGCGGGTTCGAATCCCGTCGGCTCCGCCATTTATTACAACTATATTTCCACAGCGAAGTGGGAAAGTTACTAACTTAACCACTTTATTTTTTTGCCAATTTCATATGGCTCGGTAGCTCAGTCGGTAGAGCAGAGGACTGAAAATCCTCGTGTCGGCGGTTCGATTCCGTCCCGAGCCACCTTTTAAACCTGGAGGCTTAGCGAAGTGGCCAAACGCAGCAGACTGTAAATCTGTTCTCTTACGAGTTCGGTGGTTCGAATCCATCAGCCTCCACCAGTTTTTGAGCCATTAGCTCAGTTGGTAGAGCACCTGACTTTTAATCAGGGTGTCGAAGGTTCGAGTCCTTCATGGCTCATGTCGAAAGATCGTCAATCATTTGATTGGCGATCTTTTTTTGTATTGATTTCCCGCTGTTTTTCGGGGCAATATCTTGGTGGTGTTTTAACGGTTGTAAAGCTTTAGTTGCCGGCAATGATCACAGTTTTCTTTGACGCATACGCGTTCCTTTAAGGCCAGCAGGTTTTTTACGTAAAAGCCTTTGCGGCTTACAATCACCATGCCTTCCTTGCGAAGGCTGTTCAGCAGGCGAGTGACCGATTCCCGGGCTAGGCCGATAATGCTGGCAATTTCCTGGTGAGTCATGGGGACTCCCACATAGATTCCTCCATCCCGTTCAATCCCATATTCCTCGGCCAGTTTAATTAACAGGGAAATGCCCCGATCCTCTACACTGCGGTGGGTAAATCCTTGAAGCTTATCCATCAGCTCACGGATTTTACTTCCCATGGCGGACATCATTTTAAAGGCGATACTGGGGGTACTCGCCAGCATAAGCTCGAAGGAGCGAATCGGCACGGCCAGAAGCTTTGTATCCACCAGGGCCATACACGTGGTCGGATACAAGTCGGAATCAAATTGCCCCGTGTAGGGAAACATATCTCCGGCTTTTAACAAGGAAATGATCTGCTCGTTCCCTTTCTCATCCGTTTTATAAGCTTTAATGAGTCCATGCAATATAAAATAAATGGCTTCGACCTGTTCACCTTCGTGAAAAACCGCTTGTTTACGTGAGATCATGCGCGGAATGGCCATGTTGCGAAACCGGGTCATCTCTTCATTATCCAGGTCATGAAGCAGGGTGATGCACCGCAGGTCATCTACGGAAAGCTCCATCTTGGAATCCTCCCTATTTAAATTTAAATAAGTTAACTTTAAGATTATTATAGGGGGTAGAGAAAACACGGCTTTGTGTGAGGCATCACATGGTGTATTACATATTGGCAAAGAAAATACCCAAACCGGGTCCAACCTGATCACAAAGCCAGGAACCGGTTTGGGTAGAATCATTAGTCGAATATTTGCTCTTCTGCCACATTCGGTTTGCGCAAGTGAAACATGGAGCGAATGACCGCGTATAGCAGCGGCAAAATCCCTAGAACGATGAAGACCGTATCCGGAATCATCCGCAGCCAAAGGAGCAGATTTACGTCTCCCTGCTGATAGAAAGAGAAGTGGCGCGCCGACCAGAAACCGAAGTCAAAAGCATGCTTTAATTGCATGAACCCAATGGGCAACAATGTGATTACAATCATTCCGGTTAAGCCGATATTAAGTCCCCAACACGACAGGCGCAGCAGCTTATCATTCCATTTATCCGGCTCAACGATATTGCGTAACGTGTAGAGTAGGACGGCGATGGCGAACATTCCGTAGACCCCCATCATCGAGCCGTGAGCATGTGCGGTCGTTAAGGTAGAACCGTGCTCAAAATAGCTGACAGCCGGCAGATTGATCAGGAAGCCAAGCACGCCTGCCCCGATCAAGTTCCAGACTGCTGTAGAGACCAGGAAACGGAAGGAGGAGGTATAGGGGAAGGCCGTTCCTCCATCTTTCATCACTTTATATTGGTCGTAAGCTTCCAGGATCAGCAAGGTCAGCGGAATGACCTCCAAGGCGGAGAATACGGCACCCAGGGCGATCCAGATTTCAGAAGACCCATTGTAATAATAGTGATGTCCTATTCCTAGTACCCCGCCGCCCATAAGCAAAATAAACTGGAACAGCAAGGAGCGAATCGTGGATTGCTTCGTAACCAGATTCATTCGTACCATCAGGAAGCCAATAACGACTACGGCAAATACCTCAAATATGCCTTCCACCCAGAGGTGGATAATCCACCATCTCCAAAAGTCTGCATACGTAAACGAAGTAGTTGGATTGAAAAAGAAAGCAAAAATATAAAAGAAGGGAACCGCTATGGCAGAGTAAAACAACAGATGAGTTAGCCCGCCTTTATCCGTTTCTTTCCGGAGTGCAGAGCGAATCGCGCGGAATACGATATACAGCCAGATCGTCATCCCAATGACGAGTAAGATCTGCCAGAAGCGGCCTAACTCCAGGTACTCCCAGCCTTGGTGTCCGAGCCAGAACCACAGGTTTCCCAGATGCCCTTTTACACCTAACCATTCGCCAATTGTACTGCCGGCTGTCAGAACAACTAATGCCCAGAACAGAATATCCACCAACAGACCTTGACGTTTCGGTTCTTTCCCGCCGACGAGAGGAGCTACATAAATCCCCATCCCCAGCCAAGCTGTAGCAACCCACAAAATAACGAGCTGCAGATGATAGGACTTGGCGATATTGAACGGGAATAAGCTGGCGATCCAGTCCATACCGTAAAATTGGTTAGGTTCGGAATAATAATGGGCGAGTAGCCCGCCAAAGCCGGATTGGATCAGGAATAACAGAGTAACTATAAGGAAGAACTTCCCTGTTTTGACCTGGCTTGAGGTCACCGGCATGTTATATAGATTAAAGGTTGGAAACTTATCGGGTGTATATGCTTCGTGCATATGCAATTTGTAGCGGTTATAGATGAACAAAATAAAACCGATGGCAAGGATCAGCAAGGTGACACTGACGCCGCTCCATAGAACAGCGGAGTAGGACATCGTGTTGCCCGCATCTTCAAAGTAAGGCCAGTTGTTGGTGTAAGTGATCGTATCCCCCGGTCTTTGGGCTGCCGAAAGCCATGCGGTCCAAAAGAAGAAATCGGCGATTTGCTGCCGCATATTTCCCGAGCCGATATAGGCGCGATCTTCCGCGGGCATACTGCTATCCTGAATCAGATTCGGAGCGATGCCTAGCCCGTCCCCTTCCGTAAACACCTTCTCGTAATGCGCGCGAACCTGCTTTAAGCCTTCAACCTGTCCGTCCGTAAGGGTCAGTACTTCGGTTCCTTTCTCGTAACGGTTTTGCTTCACTTCTTCTTTCACTTTTTCAAAAATAACGGTTTGCCGGTCTTTGCTAAGTTCATCGTAAGATTGCCCGTACTCGGTTTGAGCATAATGATTGTGCATCGCATCGGTGACGATTTTTAATGCCTCGGCGGTATAATCAGGGCCCAGATAGGAGCCGTGGCCCAGCACGGTGGCGTAATCCATGAGCCCGTACTTTTGGAAAACGGCCTGCCCGCCTGCGATTTGGTCTTGAGTCGTTAAGGTTTGACCTTGACTGTCTACCATCTTTAGCGGTGTAGGGGCTTGCGTCTTAAAAATCCAATATCCCCCGGTAATTAATATGGTAAAGCTGATGATTAAAGTAGCGATCAAAATGCCCTTGAGGAATCCGTTTTGCGCTTTATTGCCTGGTACCTTCATGGTTGCAAACATCTCCTTTCCTTTCGTCAGATCCCAGCATAAGACCGCCCCATATTGAAGTTTGTGATCGCCATTACAAATGCGGTGAAAGTTAAAATTTCGCCATGATATGATACAATGATTTTGAATCTTCAAATTAGGATAGGAAAGGCACTCCATGACGAATATGAACTTGCTGAAACAACAGATTGAGCAGATCCTTGGGGCTCCGCTGCAACTGACGGAAATGGAGCTTCAGGCATGGAACGAAATGACGGTGGCCTCAGGCCAACCTCATTCCGGCGTAATTCGGAATAATGGGAAATGGCTCGGGCGGTGGAGTTCGGGTTTATCCACAGTTCAAGTATTTGAAGTGGAGATCGCAGAGCTTTCGGAGCGGGAAATACAGCTGATCGAGCTATTGCTGACGTATGCCCATAATGGACAGGAGTCGAAGCCATCAGGGCCGTCCAGACGGGAAGACGAAGCCCGCAGTGTGGAGATGGGAGATTGGCTTCAAGATCAAATCGATCGCGGGGAGTTGGAATGCCCGGTACCGGATCATATGAGCTTGAAAACGCATCTGCAAGGGACGATGCTTCCTTTTTTGCTAAGCGTTGAGCATAGCTCGGGTGACGGTATCCAGTTTGCTAAACTGAATAAATTGCTGCGCAGTTATTTTGGCGGGGAGATCGTATTGCTCCCAATTAAAGAGGATTGGCTGATCCTGGTCAATGAAGCCATTCTCCAGGATTTTCGCGAGGAAAGCGAGCCAACCCAGGAAGCGGAACGGGACATGTTGGATGCATTATGTCAGGGGCTGTACGAACTGATCACCAATGAGTGGGTTGGCGGAGGCCTTCAATTGGCGGCGGGCGATCCGTTTACCGGAGACAGGCATATGGCTGCGGTAGCGGTGTCTTTGCGCGAAACCCTTCAACTCGGCAGGGTGTTTTATGTCACGGAGCATATTTATTTTCCCTGGAAGCTTCGCCTGGAGCGGTTGATTTATAGCATCCCTGACAACCAGCGTGTGCAATTTGTGGAGGAAATCGGACGGCAGTCGGAACTATTAAAAGATGAAGAGACGAGAAAGACGCTGCAGACTTTTTTTCAATTGGATTGCAATGTGAGTGAAACGGCGAAACGGTTATACATCCACCGCAATACGCTGTTGTACCGGATCGATAAATTTAAACAGGAGACCGGGCTGGATGTCCGAAGCTTTCAGGATGCGGTTTTGGTCAAGCTGGGGTTGTTATTGTACAAATTGACAAAAAGGGCTTAGGATTTTTGTGCAGTTTGTGTATAGCGCTTTCTTGCCCAGGAAGGTAAGATAGAAGCATGAATTGAATCCGATTACATTTTTGCATATCCCTTTAATTATCATTTATTTAGGAGGCTAAAAATATGGCAGGCGTACGCTTAGAACACATCTACAAAAAATACCCGGGTGCTGACAAAGCAACCGTAATTGACGTTAACCTGGATATCGCCGATAAGGAGTTCCTCGTATTGGTAGGTCCTTCCGGTTGCGGTAAATCTACAACACTCCGGATGATCGCAGGTCTGGAAGAGATCTCCGAAGGTAAATTGTATATCGGCGACCGCGTCGTGAACGATGTAGCTCCGAAAGACCGCGATATCGCGATGGTATTCCAATCCTACGCTTTGTACCCGCACATGAACGTATACCAAAACATGGCGTTCGGTCTGAAATTGCGCAAGGTGAAAAAGGAAGAAATCGATCAACGCGTTCGTGAAGCTGCGAAGATTCTCGATATCGAACATCTGCTTGATCGCAAACCGAAAGCTCTCTCCGGTGGTCAGCGTCAACGGGTTGCCTTGGGCCGCGCGATTGTCCGCGATCCTCAAGTCTTCCTCATGGACGAACCGCTCTCGAACTTGGATGCCAAGCTGCGCGGTCAAATGCGCGCGGAAATCACGAAGCTGGTTAAGCGTCTTGAAACGACTTGTATCTACGTAACGCATGACCAAACCGAGGCCATGACGATGGGTGACCGTATCGTCGTTATGCAAGACGGTATCATTCAACAAGCAGCTTCTCCGGAAGAACTGTACAACCAACCGCAAAATATTTTCGTTGCCGGATTCATCGGATCCCCAACCATGAACTTCATCAACGGTAAGATCGTTGAGCAAAACGGTGCCGTATACTTCCAAGCCGACAACATGAAGGTGGAAGTACCGCAAGGGAAAGCCGTAACTCTGAAAGAAAAAGGCTATGTGAACGGTAAGGAAGTCATCATGGGCGTTCGTCCGGAAGACATCCACGAAGAACCAATCTTCTTGGAAGGTTCCCCGAATACGGTCTTCAACGCAACGGTAGACGTTACTGAGAACCTCGGTCACGAAATGCTGTTGTACTTGAACAGCACCTCTCCGTTGATCGCTCGTGTGGACGGTCGTTCCAACACGCGTGAAGGCGACAACGTGAAATTGGCGATCGATATGAACAAAATCCATATCTTCGATAAGGAATCCGAATTGAACGTATTCTTTTCCTAATCGATAAGCTGCGAACTGAGCAAACCGCCCTTTTTTGGGGCGGTTTTTTTATGGAGGTGCGGCCCCGTGATTGATTTACGGAGGAATTTCCTTTACGATGAATACAATGACAACGAGATGTAAAAGGTTGCGGTTTTTCTTTACATATTATTGCAGGCCGATTTCGGAATAGAGCTGGCTTTTCAGTTGGTTAGCTATGGACCCGTAAGGCCGTTTGGGAAAGGAAGAGCAGCATGGCGAAAAAAGTAAAAGTATCCGAATTGGTCAACCAATTCGGGCTGGAGGTAGTTTCCGGAGAACAGGGTCTGAAACGGGCCATTACGGTTGACGATCTGTATCGTCCGGGTTTGGAGATGGCCGGTTATTTCGAGTATCATCCGCCGGAACGGGTACAGATTCTGGGGAAGACCGAGCTGGCGTTCTATGAAATGCTTCCGCTTGCGGAGCGGAAGGACCGGATGGAGCGCCTTTGCAGCAGTGAAGAGACGCCGTGCATTATCGTCACAAGATCCTGGGAGGTTCCCCAGGAGTTGATCGACATCAGCTCGGAGAAGAATATTCCCGTACTGCGCAGCAGCATGGCAACCACGATTCTGTCCAGCCGGATTACCAGTTTCCTGGAGCGGAAACTGGCGCCGACGGCGACGATCCATGGAGTGCTCGTGGATGTGTACGGGGTCGGCATGCTGATTACCGGCAGCAGCGGCATCGGGAAGAGTGAGACGGCGCTGGAACTCGTGAAACGCGGCCACCGGCTCATTGCCGACGATGCGGTGGAAATCCGCCAAACGTCGGATAACCAGCTCCACGGGACAGCGCCGGAACTGATCCGCCATCTCCTGGAAATCCGCGGTGTCGGGATCATCAACGTCATGACGCTGTTCGGGGCCGGGGCGATTCGAAACAACAAGAGAATTACCCTTGTCGTGCGCCTTGAGGCCTGGCAGCAAGAGAAGCAATACGACCGGTTGGGCCTTGATGAAGAGACTACGCGGATTATCGATACCGACGTTCCGCTGGTGACGATCCCTGTCCGCCCGGGTCGGAATCTGGCCGTTATTATTGAGGTCGCCGCCATGAACTTCCGCTTGAAACGGATGGGTTACAACGCCGCGCTTCAGTTTACGACAAAGCTGACGGAGACGATCGCGGAAGATATGGACGATTTGGATTAGGAGCGTGAATGATGGGCACCTTGTTATTAAACCCGATTGCTTTTTCGATCGGTGGATTGGACGTGCGTTGGTATGGCTTGATTCTGGGAGCCGGTGCCCTGATGGGACTGCTGCTTGCCATTTGGGAAGGGAAACGCTTCAACATTCCGCAGGAGTTTTTTATGGATCTGCTGCTGCTGGGGGTCCCTTCGGCCATTATCGGTGCAAGAATTTACTTTGTAGCGTTTAAGTGGGACGAATATAAAAATAATCTGCTGGATATTTTTAAGATCTGGAACGGCGGTATCGCCATTTATGGCGCTTTAATCGGCGCGATCATCTGTGCGGTAATCTTCGTTCGCCGGCGCGGGTATAACTTTTGGCGGATCGCCGATATCTGTGCGCCTGGGCTCATTATCGGTCAAATGATCGGCCGGTGGGGCAACTTCGTCAATCAGGAGGCCTATGGCGGGCCGACGACGGAAGCTTTTTTAAGGGATCATCTGCATCTCCCTTCGTTTATCGTGAACCAGATGAATGTGGCGGGGACGTTCCATCATCCGACCTTTTTGTATGAATCGCTGTGGAACCTGGTTGGCCTGCTCCTTCTCTTCGTGCTGCGGAGACAAAAGTTTTTGCGGGCGGGAGAATTGTTCTTTTCCTACTTTATCTGGTATTCCATTGGCCGCTTTTTTATCGAAGCGCTTAGAACGGACAGCCTGGCGTTCCAGGGAGCGTCCTGGCTTGCTTCTTTTGTCAACGGATTGTGGGCGCCGATGACCTGGCTCGGCTTTGAGCAAGGATATCTCGCCCCGACCTATGGAAACGTGAGAATTTCGCAGTTGCTGGCGCTTTTGATTATCGTTGCCGCGATCGTGTTGATTACTGTACGCCGCAGAACGGTTAAGAACCTCCCGCGGTATAGTGATCCGATCGTATCGACACGCAGCAGCGAGGTAGAGAATTTGCAGCCGGCTGCGAATTCGGCGTCAAACGCGCAAGGGTTGAACTTGAAGGAGGAGCACGACTCGAGCGAATCGGAGAAGCCCCAGGCCCCCAAGGAGTAGATAAAGGAGAAACCGCTGCATGATAAACACCATATTATTCGATCTTGACGGAACGATCATCGACACAAACGATCTGATTATAAATACGTTTCTGCACGTATTGGGGCAGCATTTTCCCCAGCAGAAGTATTCGAGGGAACAGATCATTCCCCATATGGGACTAACGCTGGAACAGCAAATGCAGACCTTCTCCGGCAGGGAGGAGGTCACTGAGCTGGTGGCGGACTACCGTACTTATAACAACCTGCATCATGACACGCTGATTCGGGAGTTCCCCCGGGTCAAAGAAGTGATCGCCCAGCTGCATGAGCGCGGTATCACCATGGGGATCGTGACGACGAAAATTAAGCCGACCACCATCCGGGCCCTGGACTACTTCGCGTTAAAAGAGTATATGTCCACCATCGTCACCGTTCAGGACGTGACGCATCCCAAGCCGCATCCGGAGCCGGTATTGACCGCGCTAAGCAACCTGGGCGCCGATCCGGACAAGACGCTGATGGTGGGCGACAGCGCCGCCGATATTCAGGCGGCAAAAGCGGCAGGCGTGAAAGCCGCCGGAGTCGCCTGGTCTTTGAAGGGCGTGGATGTGCTCCAGAAATATAACCCCGATTATATCCTCGAGGATATGACCGACTTGTATGGCGTATTGGGATGGGAGCCTGTGAACAAGTGAGGAAGGTCACGCGGTATCCGGTGGAAGGGCCGAATGCGTTGTGGCAGTTGTACCGGACAGTGAGCCCGTGGAAGGGCGTTAAAAACTTTATTTTTATCCAGCTTAGCCGATATTGTCCGATCCTTTCCTGGAAAAACTGGATCTACCGCCGTATTCTCGGCATGAGAGTGGGGGAACATACCGCCTTCGGTCTGATGGTGATGGTGGATGTCTTCTTTCCGGAGCTGATCACGATCGGTCGAAACTCGGTCATCGGGTACAACACGACCATTCTCGCGCATGAGTACTTGATCAAGGAATATCGGCTGGGCGAGGTGCGGATCGGTGATGAGGTACTCATCGGAGCGAATACGACGATCTTGCCCGGTGTCACGATCGGGGACGGAGCGGTGGTAGCTGCAGGCTCGGTGGTCCACAAAGATGTGGCCCCCGGCACGTTTGTGGGAGGCAATCCCCTGCGCGTGATTGAAAGGAAGAATCCGGAAGGAAGTCGAGATAAGAGTGGGGAATTGGAATAAAGCAGTTATTCCATTCTTAAAGGAGATGTATCAAGAATGAGCGAGATGACATCGGTCAGCAGCGCATTTCACACTTTTATCAAGGAGGCCCCAGAGCATCAGCGGATTTGGACGGAAACGGCACAGCAGTTGGGCCAGGTCGGTAAGCTTGACTCCAAAACCGAGGAACTGGCCTACATTGCCGTGCTTGCGGCATCGCGTTTGGAAAGCGGCATTCCTTTTCATGTAAAGCATGCTAAGTCATTGGGGGCAACGCGAGAAGAAATTATCAGCGCTGTGTTGGTGGGACTCCCTGCGGTAGGAAACGCAGTTATTCAGGCATTGCCAGCAGCCATTCGGGCGTTTGACGAGGAGTAAAGGGCGTAAAGGTTCAGAAGTAAAAGAAGGGGCTGTCTCCCCGGTAGGTGAACTACCCATAAGCGGAGACAACCCCTTTTGCGTATCATTTGAGCTTGATTCGGAATTCTATGGGTTGTTCGATGTTTTTTTCCGTATCGGCCCTATATGAAAAGGTTAAGGGTTGAGGGTATACTTGTGATTTTAGGCTAAGTAGGGCGCTTGGATCCGAGAAAATGCCCCCTTCTATAGAATAAGTTTTGCCGTCCCGATCACTAAAAATCGTATCTAAGTGGATGGACGATTCGGGGTTCAGTCGATCTGACAAATACTCCATGACCACCTCGATGGTATCTTTTGTATAACTGACCTTCTGCAGCCGCAGCGGGGAGTTGGGTGTGATTACTTTTTTTTCCTCAGTATTTATGGCAACTTTTCCCTTCTCATATACGGATATCTGGCTAGCCCCCTTGGCCCGGAGAGAAAACTCGGTCCAATCGGTGTAGTAAAGACTGTCGAAACGGATGGCTGATAACGATGGTACTTCGTTAATGAGCTCGATCATTGTATCTCGAGAAATTAAAAAGGGTTGGAACTGGTCCTTTCTGGTCTCGCCCAGATAGAGCTTGGCATCCCTTAGATTTTTTAGACCTTCGTTTTGTGTTTTCGAGGTTGCTTTAAACTCCAATGTGGTGCTAAGAGGATTCAGAACGGCTCGGGTCAGCTCCAGCTTATGTTCTCCGATTTGCGCGAATTGATGGACAGGTACTGATTTTTCCAAGCTGGAGAACTTGGTTTTGTCTATGTTTATAGGTACTCTAAATTCTAATTTTTTGGTGGAGGAGTCGATGTCTAACTCCACTTCCTCCGAAAACATCATTTGACCCGGGGTATCTTTAAACTGTAAGGTGTAGTAGTAGGATTTTTTCTGTATATTTTGATCCTGTAAGCTTAAATTAGAGCCAAACGATGAGAGACCATGTTTTTCCGTCAGTTCATTATTTGAACTAAAAAAGTTGCCTTGTATGCTCTGAACCGTCACGGTATTGCTTAAAATCTCGGAGGTAACGAAAACAATCATCGTTCGTTTGTCTGCCAGCACGCCATCGACCGTTAGACGGTAACCGTCTTGTTCGGTGGCCTTGTTAATGGGCTGATACAGGCCTTGTTCGGCGGCCTTTTTCATCGCGTCGTGCATCATCGACAGCACATGCTTCGGAATGGAGGAAACTGCTGGCGAACTCCCCATGACCGTGCCAGGGCTCGAATCCGCTGGTGGCCAGAGCTGCCACGCGAACAAAACCGCCAAACTGCAGGCCAGCGCTCCCGCAGTGAGGGTGATGCGCCGGCGAAGGCCAATTTTACGTCTTCTTACTTTGCCCAGTTCCAAGCCCTGGCGGATGGCCAATTCCAGGTTTTGATCGCTAATCCGGGCTTCGGCTTGGCGGATATCCTCCAACATACGCGGTAATTCCCATTCCTCTTTTTGATGCTCAGCCATAATACACCTCACCGCCCCAAGTCATTTGCCCCCGGAGCTGCTTCAGTCCCTGGTGCAGCCAGGTCTTCACGGTTCCTTCCGGTCGGTCGAGAATCCGCGCAATCTCCGTTAGGGTCATATCTTGATAATATTTTAAAGTCAGCACATGTCTGTATTTCGGCTTTAACCGCTCCAGGGCAATCTCCAGGTCCAGCTTATGAACGCTGACCATTTCTCCCGAGCCAGGCTGCGTCAATGCCGTCAGCGACAGGGTGCGTTTTCTCCGCTTCTGTTCATCGATGCAAACGTGGATCAGAATGCGGATTAACCAAGGGATAAAGGCATCCGGTTCCTTGAGCTGCCTGCATTTCACCCAAGCCTTGCAGACCGTCTCCTGAACGGCGTCCAAGGCATCGGATTCGTTCCGCAAGTAGCTGAACGCGATGCCGTAAAGCTTTCTTTTCTGTGAGGATACCAGATGGTAAAAGGCTGTCTCATCGCCCTGGCATGCGGCAGCGGCCCATTCTCGTTCTTCCATGCCTGCGGGCTCCTTCCTAATAAATATTGATGAATATGGATCGTCGGGGAATTACCGGCCGGTAATTTTTTCTTCCCTGACTATAAAGACGCTCGTTCGATCAGAACGGTTTTATTTATATACGTTCCCTTAATTGGATTTTAAAGGTATGATAATAGCGAGCAATTTGGCAAAAATGCCGAAGCGAAGCTATTTTCAGGTTCAATTCAGCTTGAAAGGGTAACTTAATGATATTCACTTATGTCTATTCGTGCGTTTGGCGCGAAGCGGAAAAGGTCATATCAGGAAACCTATGCAGACTGGAGTTGATCATGTGCAACTGCAAGCGAAGGAAAGGCTGCCTCAGCTCGATATCTTTCGGGCCTTTGCGATTTTTAGCGTCATCCAGGTCCACGCGACTTCCTATGCTGCCGGGTGGCAGGCATTGGGGGCGCCGGGTTTTTATTTTTATAACTGGATGAATATCTTTTTCAGAATCGGTACCAGCTCATTTATCTTTTTGAGCAGCTTCGTTCTCTTCTACAACTATTATGAAAAGCCGGTTAACCGGAGCTTGATCGGACGCTTTTATAAAAAACGGTTGACCTATATCATCCTACCCTATATTCTCGTATCCTTCTGTTATTTTCTCGTGGTGGTTTGGATTCAAAAGGATTTCTTGAACCAGTCCTTTGCGCAGCTGCTGCAATCTCTGGGCGTAAAGCTGCTGACGGGGACGGCCTATACGCACTTATACTTTATTTTTATCAGCATCCAATTCTATATCTTGTTCCCGTTATTGTTGGGTTTGGTGCAATGGATGCGGAATAAGAAATGGGCGGCATTTTGGATTTTTCCGGCGGGCTTGGCGGTTCAGTGGGTCTTCTTCTTCTGGAATAAATACTATCTTGAGCTGCCGAACAAGGGAAGCTATGCGCCCTCCTATATGTCGTTCTACATGCTCGGTGCTGTGGTGGCGATCTATTTCGAACCGATCAAAGCCTGGCTAACGACGGATTGGAAACGGGCAACCTCCCGGCAAAAAGCCGGCACCGTCTTGCTTTGGGGCAGTTGGCTGATCCTCTCATTTATTGATGTGCAGCTGTACTACGCGCTCAGGACCCAGGCATACGTGGCCGGAACGACAACGTTCGAATTCGTCTGGAACGTGCACCTGTTGCTTTCGGCACTGGTTCTGATGAAGGCGGCATTCCTGGTGCACCGCAAAGGCAGCAAATTCTGGGTCAAAGCTTTGACCCGGCTGGGCGAACTGTCTTTCGCCATTTATCTGTTTCACCCGGTGGTCCTGCTGGTTTATCGCATGTTCCGCAACCGGCTCGCGGGGGACCAAATCGCGGTCGCTTACTTCTTTTTTATTCTGGCTGGTTCGGCCTGTACGCTGCTTCTCTCCTGGGTCTTCGTGCATCTCTGCTTTAAAAAGCTGCCTTTCGCCGCGTTGTTTTTGGGCAGTGTCCCGGGGGCATTAAAGAAGAGAAGGGAATCGCCGATCCAGGACAGCGCAACTTCCGCATCCGTGAATGTAAACATGTAGGCATAATTTAAAGGGGTGCCGATAGAGCCGGATGAACGGCTTTATCGGCACCCCTTGTTATTTAAGACTTCAGCGGAGCTGGACGATTCTATAATTGGCTTGCTGTTACACTTTAAATTTGCTTACGGTTTCCTGCAGCTCTTCCGCCATTTTGCTTAAGAGAGCCGAAGAGGCGCTGATCTCTTGCATAGAAGCCAATTGTTCTTCCGTGCTGGCGGCCACTTGTTCGATGCTTGCCGCGGTATCCTCGGAGATCATGGCTACAGCCTCCATGGATTTAATCACTTTCACCGAACCGGCGACCATCGCTTCGGATGCTTTGGAGACCTGTTCGATTTCGCGGGTCACTTCGGTGATGGAATCGAGAATATGTCCGAATGCGACCCCCGCAGAATCCGCCATCTGCACGCCCCTTAACACCTCATGGATCACCTGCTCCATGCTGGCGGCCGTCACCTGGGTATCCCGCTGAATCGCGGCTACCGATTCGGTGATATGGCTGGCGGAGCTGCCGGATTGGTCCGCGAGCTTCTTGATTTCGGAGGCGACCACGGCAAATCCTTTGCCCTGTTCACCCGCTCGCGCCGCTTCAATGGACGCGTTCAAGGCCAGCAGATGCGTCTGGTTGGCAATCTCCGTAATCACTTGGGTGAAGCTGTCGATTTCTTTGGAGCGTTCTCCCAGACCGGATACTTCCTGCGACAGCTTCTTCACGGTTTCACCGATGGCTTTCATTTGATCAACCACGGATTGCACACTGTTATTGCCTTCTTCGGCCGTCTGCTGCGTATGTTCCACGGATTGGACGACGTCATGCGTGCTGCCGGAGATCGCCTGCATTTGAGCGGCCATCCGGTTAATATCATCGCGGGTACCGCTGATTTCGGTCACCTGCTGGCCGGTACCGATCGAAACCATTTGCGCGTTCTCCGCCACCTGCTTGCCGGAGGCCGTAATTTGATCGGAGCTGGCGGTGAGCTCTTCCGCGGAAGCCGCAAGCTGCATGGAATTATTGTTAACCTTATAGAGCAAAGAGCGCAGAGAAGCCGCCATGGTATTAAAATTACGCCCCAGAATCCCCAGCTCATCGTTCCGTTTGATATGAATATCCTGCGTCAGATCCCCTTCGCTGATCGCCAGGGAAGCCCGGTTGATTTGACTGAGAGGTCTCAGGATAGAAAAGATAATTAAGAAAACGAACAAAGCGCCCACAATGATGGAGACAACAAGGACAACGACCGTTGATTTAAGAATCGGAGCCGCCTGCGCCGCAACCTCGGACTGAAACAGGGTACCCGCGATTTTCCAGCCGGTGGACGCATTGGTGGTAAAAATCATCTTCTTGGCCTCATTGCCGCCCGTATAATCAAGCCTTCCGCTCTTTTCTTTATAAATGTTGGCAATCACGGGGATGCTCTCGGCGGAAGAACCGATTTCGCTCGTGGGATGGTAGACGAACTTCTTATCCTGATCAAGCAAGAAGACGTAGCCTTCCGTACCGATTTTTACGCTCTTCGTCACCAAAGACAGCTTCTCGATGGCCACCGACATGGCCACCACGCCTTGCCCGTCCTGGCTGGATTTGGCCAGCGTGACGACCTGATTGCCCGTTACAGCGGAAGCATAAGGGGAAGTGACGATAACCTTTCCTTTCTCCGCTACAGCCTGCTTGTACCAGCCCCGTTCGGTCGGCTTATAGTCCGCTGCTATTTTGGTGACATCGGCAGAGTCCATATATAGACCTTGATTCGTTCCGACGAACACCATCTCCGTGTCGGTGTCAGCCTTTCTTGTCAACTGCAACTGCTTTCGCACACTCTCGCTTGTTCCCAGGTTGGACTGGGTGCCTTGCTGAATAATGCTGGTGAAGTCCACATTCTGGGACAACACCTCGATTTCTTTCTTTTTTGAGTCAAAATACTCATTAAGCAGCGCGTCCAGGAGCCGGACATTCTCTTCGGCGGTCTGTACCATCTGCTGGTCTACATTCTGTTTGGCGGTATTGTAGGAAACGGTGGAGAGCAGAATGGTAGGGACGATAAGGAGGAACGCGAAAGCCGCAATCAGTTTATTTTTGATGGAGAAAAAAACGACTTTGTTAGCCGGTTTCGTCTGACTTTCGGTGGTGCGCTTGTTGTGTAGTTTTGTCATCGCTCGCGAGCACTCCTCTATAGTAAAAATATAATTAGGGATATCATCGACAAAATTCTTCATTTTTTTAAGACCTTTTACCACTTTTGCAAAATGAAAAATTGATGAAGAGGAATCCGTCGCGGGACTACAGACAGGGGCATGTAAATCTTCTAATTCAAGGGTAAAATAAAGGAAGGAAAAATAAAGAAATGAAGTCTTCGGGAGAGCGTTGACGTTTCGAGAATAAATATGTTACGATATGGCATAATCTTTAGTTTGGTAGTATGGTAGCACTTTAATATATTAAAGTTAAAAGATTGAGCATGCATAAATGAGGTGAGCGTTTTGTCGAAACCGAAAGGCTTTGAAAAACCGGCCGGTGTCCGCGATTATTTGCCCTTTGCGGCCGAGAAGCTGCGGGCGATTGAGCGGAGCGTACTGGATTGTATGGCCGGGTGGGGGTATCGCCAAATCATGACGCCGACCATGGAATATTACGATACTGTGGGCGTGGCCAGTTCCACCTCCGACCGGAAGCTGTTCAAGCTGCTTAATAACCGGGGGACGACCATGGTCCTCCGTTCGGATATGACCGCCCCGATCGCCCGGGTTGTCGCCTCCATGCTGAAAGAGGAGCCGCTGCCGCTCCGCCTGTCCTATCACGCCAATGTGTTTCGGGCGATTGAGGAGGAGGCGGGCAGGGAAGCCGAATTCTTTCAGACCGGCGTAGAGCTGGTGGGGGACGATTCGCCCGAAGCGGATGCCGAAGTAGTCGCTTTGGCCGTGGCTTCCCTCAAAGCGGCCGGCGTGAAATCGTTCAAGATTGCGCTGGGCCATGTCGGCTTCCTGAACGGACTCCTGGAGGAGGCGATTCCGGGCCGGGAGGAGGACCGGGAGACTCTGAAAGAGGGGTTGCTGCACCGGGACTATGTCGGCTATCGGGAAACGCTGGCCGGCTTGTCTTTATCGAAGCGGCAGCGCGAGGAGCTCGAGGGCATTCTCCGCCTGCGCGGCGGCAAGGAGATTTGCCGGCAGGCGCTCGAGCTCAGCGGCAACGCGCAGGCCCGGGACGCGGTGCAGCATCTCAGCGCGGTATGGGACGCGCTGGAGGATTACGGTGTAGCGCAGCATGTCATGATCGATCTGACGATGATCGGCGACTTTTCATACTACACCGGGATGACGTTTGAGGGGTACGCCGCGGAGCTCGGCTTCCCCGTCTGCAGCGGCGGACGCTACGACAATCTGCTGCGGCAGTTTGGGCGTCCCGCCCCGGCGACCGGCTTCGCGCTCAAGACGAACCGGATCCTCGACGGCGTCGACGGAATCGAGGCCGATCGCGAACTGCCGGTGCTGCTGCAGTACGACGCAGCGAACCGGAAGCGGGCGTTCGCCGAAGCGGAGCAGCTGCGGGGCGAGGGGCGCGGCGGGATCCTGCGCCGCGTGGAAGGTTCGGCCGACCTGCTCGGCGATGCGGACGCCAAGGAGATCCAGAGCGGGCCGCTCGGACCGGCTTACGGGGAGATTCGCACGTATACGAGTTTCTAGCCTGTAGCTTGCTATGCTGCGGTTGGTTCGGTTGAAATAACGGGAGGACCTCCTGTTATTTTGTCTTTGAGTAGGCGTGGCGTAACAATAACGGGAAACCTCCAGCTAATTCTTCCGTTCTGGGCTATTATCCCGACGGAAGGGCAAATTAGCGGTAGGTTTTCCTGCTAAATATGGTGCGCGGGGGATTTTAGCCGGAATTAACGGGAGTTTTTCCCGTTAATGAGAAGAGGCTCGCTCACTCGGAAGCGGGCCCAAACGGGCGATCGGCTCCGTTGCAGCCGGAGGGGGACTTAGGTCAAGAAGATGAGCGAAATTATTAAAGTGGCGATGCCCAAGGGGCGTATCTATAAGAAAGCGTCAGCTCTGTTCCGTGAAGCCGGAATTCGGATTCCGGCCGATGTGGACGAGTCTCGCAAACTCGTAATTCCGCTGCCGGAGATCGGCATGGAGTTTATTTTGGCGAAACCGGTGGATGTGCCGACTTACGTGGAGTACGGCGTGGCGGATATCGGCATCGTCGGCAAGGACGTGTTGATGGAGGAGAACCGGGACGTATACGAGCTGCTGGATCTCGGAATCGCCCGCTGCCGGATGTCGGTCATCGCGCTGCCGGACTGGAAGCCGGGGATTCATCAGCGGGTGGCCACCAAGTACCCGAACGTGGCTTCACAGTATTTCCGCGAGCGGGGACAGCAGGTTGAGGTTATCAAGCTGAACGGTTCCATCGAGCTGGCGCCGTTGATCGGCTTGGCCGACCGGATCGTCGATATGGTGGAGACCGGCCAGACGCTTCGCGAGAACGGGCTGGTGGAGTTAGAGAGCATCTTTGAGATTACGAGCCGGCTGGTCGCCAACCGGGTCAGCTACCGGATGAAAAACGCGGAAATTCAAGCCGTTTGCGATGCGCTGGCAAAAGTGATTACCGCTAACAACGTTTGAGGATCAGTTTTGAAGGTTAGAAGGCCGGGGAGGGCTTTGCAATGAAAATAGTGAAAGCACAGGATTTTGACCTGCGCCGTGAGGTGGAATACGGATCGGCAGAGCAGAACGAAGCGGTCCGGACCATCGTACGGGACGTGAAAAAAGCGGGCGACGCCGCCTTGCTCGGCTACACGGAGAAGTTCGACGGCGTGCGCCTTACGGCAGCCGGGCTGCGCGTTACGCAGGAGGAGCTTCAGGCCGCTTACAGCCGGGTGGAGGCGTCCTTCGTCGAGGCTATCCGGGCCGCGGCGGCGAATATCCGGGCGTTTCACGCCAGACAGAAGCGCAACTCGTGGATGGATTTGCAGCCGGACGGTAGCCTGCTCGGGCAGATTCTCCGTCCGCTGAAACGGGTCGGCGTGTATGTACCCGGCGGCAAGGCGGCATATCCTTCCTCGGTGCTGATGAACGTCATCCCGGCGCAGGTGGCCGGCGTGCCGGAGATCGTGATGGTCACGCCGCCGGCGACCGGCGGACGGGAAGGGATCGACCCGTACATTCTCGTCGCCGCGGCGGAGGCCGGCGTGCACGAGATCTACCGGGTCGGCGGGGCCCAGGCCATCGCGGCTTTGGCCTACGGCACGGCCACGATCGCCCCGGTCGATAAAATCTGCGGGCCGGGGAACATCTTCGTCGCGCTGGCGAAGCGCGAGGTGTACGGCGTCGTCGACATCGACAGCATCGCCGGGCCGAGCGAAATCGCCGTGCTGGCGGACGACAGCGCCGACCCCGCCTACGTCGCGGCGGACCTGCTGTCGCAGGCCGAGCATGACGAGATGGCGTCGGCGATCCTCGTGACGCCGTCCGAGGCGTTTGCGCAGGCCTGCCGCGCGGAGGTGGAGCGCCAGCTGGCGGAGCTGCCGCGGCGGGACATCGCGTCCGCGTCCGTGCGCGACTACGGCGCGGTCATTCTCGTCGATTCCATCGAAGAGGGGATCGGCGTCATCAACCGGCTCGCCCCGGAGCATTTCGAGCTGATCGTGGAGGACCCGATGGCTTACCTCGGCTTGATCGAGAACGCCGGGGCGATCTTCCTCGGGCCGTACAGCTCCGAGCCGGTGGGGGACTATTTTGCCGGACCGAATCATATTATTCCGACCAACGGCACGGCGCGGTTTTCGTCGCCGGTCGATGTGGACGATTTTATCAAAAAATCGAGTCTGATCTACTACAGCAAGGAAGCGCTGCTGCAAAACGGCGCCACCATCATGGAGCTTGCCCGGCGGGAAGGGCTGGAAGGCCATGCCCGGGCGATTGAAGTCCGGCTGCGTAAAGAAGGAAAGGCGGGGGTAGACGATGACAACTAATAACGCGAATAGTGCGAATCATGAGGAAGCCAGGGAGCGCCGCGCGGGAATCAGCCGTAAAACGAATGAGACCGATATCCGGCTGCAATTCGCCGTAGACGGTACGGGTAAGTCCGAATTGGAAACGGATGTGCCGTTTTTGAATCATATGCTGGATCTGTTCACGAAGCATGGTCATTTTGATCTGTCCGTGCAGGCGCGCGGAGACATTGAGATTGACGATCACCACACGGTTGAAGATATCGGCATCTGTCTCGGACAGTGTCTGCGGGAAGCGCTCGGCGACAAGCGGGGCATCAAGCGCTATGCCAGCGTGTTCATTCCGATGGATGAGGCGCTGGCGCAGGTGGTCATCGATGTCAGCAACCGGCCGCATTTTGAATACCGCGCCGAGTATCCTTCCGACCGGGTCGGCAGCTTCGATGTGCAGCTCGTCCATGAGTTCCTCTGGAAGCTGGCGCTGGAGGCGCGGATTACGCTGCACGTCATCGTCCATTACGGACAGAATACGCACCACATGATCGAGGCGGTGTTCAAGGCGCTCGGGCGGGCGATCGACGAGGCGACGAGCTTGGATCCCCGCGTGACGGGCGTGCCGTCGACGAAGGGAGTGCTGTAGGTGACGATCGCCATTGTTGACTACGGGATGGGCAATCTGCACAGCGTCAGCAAGGCGGTCGAGCGCCTCGGTTACAAGGGGCTCGTTACGGGCGACGCGGACGCCATCCTCGGCGCGGACGGCGTGCTGCTGCCGGGCGTCGGCGCCTTCGGCGACGCCATGGAGCACCTGCGCGCCTCGGGCCTGGACGGCGTGGTGCGGCAGGCGGCCGCCGGCGGAAAGCCGCTGCTCGGCATCTGCCTCGGCATGCAGCTGCTCTTCGGCGAGAGCGAAGAGCATGGGCGCAACGAGGGCCTGGGGCTGCTGCCGGGCCGGGCGGTGCGCTTTGGCGGCGACAACGCCGGCGCCGGCGCCGGCGCGGAAGGCGGCGTTCGCGGCGGCCTGAAGGTGCCGCACATGGGCTGGAACCGGCTGGAGTTCCTGCAGCCGGACAATCCGCTCCTGGCGGGCCTGGAGGAGGGACACGTGTACTTCGTCCACTCCTACCATGTGCTCCCGGAGCGGAAAGAGGACCTGCTGGCCGTAACGGATTACGGCCACCCGGTCACGGCCATTGTGGGCCGGGGGAACGTGTACGGCATGCAGTTTCACCCGGAGAAGAGCGGCGAGCTCGGGATGGGGCTGCTGCGCAACTTCCTGTCGCTGGCGGAGCGAGCGGGAGCGGAAAGCGGCCAGCGATAAGGCTATCGATGCTATTAACGGGAATACTTCCCGTTAATTTGGGGCCTCCGCAGTTGCAAAAACGATTTACCTGGAAAAACTCCTGCTAATTGGCCTGAATTTATTTGTTTCTGAGTCTGGGTCGCGAAATAGAGGGAGTTTTTCCGGCTAATCGGAACCAAGGGACTCATGCGGTAATTTTAACGGGAGGTTTTCCCGTTAATTTTCCCGTTAAATTAATTAACACTATGTAGCAGGAGGAACTGACATGTCTTCATTCGTGATATATCCGGCCATCGATATCCGGGGCGGCAGATGCGTACGCTTGGTGCAGGGGGATTACGCCCGCGAAACGGTATACAATGAAAATCCGGTCGAGGTGGCCCGTTCCTGGGAAGCGCAGGGGGGCTCTTTTATCCACCTGGTCGATCTGGACGGGGCGAAAGCGGGGCACCCGGTGAACGACGCGCTGATCGGCGAGATCGCCCGCAGCGTGCAGGTGCCGGTACAGGTTGGCGGCGGCCTGCGGACGCTGGCCGATGTCGAGCGGCTGCTGGGCCTGGGCGTCAGCCGGGTCATTATCGGCACCGCGGCGATCGAGGACCGCGCGTTTACCGAAGCGGTGCTCGGCACCTACGGCGACAAGGTCGCCATCGGGATCGACGCGCGGAACGGCTTTGTGGCGACGCGCGGCTGGCTGGAAACGTCCGAGGTTCAGGCCGAGGTGTTGGCCAAGGAGCTGGCGGACAAAGGGGCGGAGACGTTTATTTTTACCGACATCTCCCGCGACGGGATGATGCAGGGGCCGAATGTGGAGGCCATCCGCTCGCTGGCGCAAGCTTCCGGACGTACCGTGATCGCCTCGGGCGGCGTGACCGTTCAAGACGATCTTTTGAAGCTGGCGGCTTATGCGGATCAGGGAATCGGCGGTGCAATTGTCGGGAAGGCGCTCTACACTGGCAGCATCGATCTGGCTGAGGCCATCGCCGCGATTTCGGGCGGCGCGAACTAGAAAAAGGAGTGGGGAGCTATGCTGGCAAAGCGAATTATCCCGTGTCTGGACGTCAAGGACGGACGGGTCGTTAAAGGCGTGAACTTCGTCAATCTCCGCGATGCCGGAGATCCGGTCGAGCTGGCCGCGCTGTATGACCGTGAGGGGGCCGACGAAATCGTGTTCCTCGATATCTCGGCTTCGAACGAGGGCCGGGCTACGATGATCGAGGTCGTCCGGCAGACCGCCGGGGAAATCGCCATTCCGTTCACGGTCGGCGGCGGGATCTCGCAAGTGGACGATATGAAGCGCATCCTGCGGGCCGGAGCCGACAAAATCGGCATCAACACGGCGGCGGTGCTGAATCCGCAACTGATCTCGGACGGGGCCCGGCGCTTCGGTTCCCAGTGCATCGTCGTGGCGGTGGACGCCAAGTTCAACCCCGAGTGGGGCGAATGGGAGGTCTACACGCACGGCGGGCGGAAGGCGTCCGGCATTAAAGCGCTGGAATGGGTGAGGGAAGCCGAGTCGCGGGGCGCGGGCGAGATCCTGCTGACGAGCATGGATGCGGACGGCACGAAGGACGGCTTCGATCTGCCGCTGACGCGGGAGGTCAGCCGGTCGGTGACGATCCCGGTGATCGCCTCGGGCGGGGCCGGGAAGCCGGATGATTTTTACGAGGTGTTTACGGAAGGATTGGCGGATGCGGCGCTGGCGGCGACGATTTTTCACTATAAGGAGATCGCGGTGCCGGACTTGAAGCGGGATCTGAAGTCGAGAGGGGTGGAAATACGATGACGGAACAACAAGGGTTGCGGCTGATGGTGCCGTTGGAAGAGCTGGAGCAGGCGATCAAGTGGGACGCGGACGGACTCGTGCCGGCGATCGTGCAGGATGCGGCGAGCCGGGACGTACTGATGATGGCCTATATGAGCCGGGAGTCGCTGCGCAAATCGGTGGAAACGGGGCAAACCTGGTTTTGGAGCCGCTCCCGGTCCGAGCTGTGGAACAAAGGAGCTACGTCGGGAAACACCCAGCACATCCGCGCGTTGCGGTTTGACTGCGACGGGGATACGCTGCTTGTTGAAGTGGACCGGAAAGGCCCGGCTTGCCATACCGGGGAGGACAACTGCTTCTACCGCACGGCGGCGGTTGGAGAGGCATACCGGGGGACGACGGGCTACACGATATTCGAACCGGCGGCTCCACAAACGGAGCGCGGCGGGAACGACACTGCCCGATTCACGGTGCTGGCCGAACTGGAACGCCTGATCGCCGAGCGATACGAGGAGCGGCCGGAAGGCGCGTACACGACGTATTTGTTCGAGAAGGGCCTGGATAAAATTTTGAAAAAAGTCGGCGAAGAGACCGCCGAATCGATCATCGCCGCGAAGAACGGAGACAACGACGAGCTGCGGTACGAGGTCAGCGACTTGATTTACCACCTGCTCGTGCTGCTGCGCGAGCGCCAATTGCCGCTGGACGATATCATGCGGGAACTGGAGCGCCGCCATGAGCGGCCGCGCCGGGATTAGGCGGGTGGTGGGCGAATGCTGATCGACTATCATACGCACCACGCCCGCTGCGGGCATGCCGTAGGCTCGCTCGAGGAGTACGTGCGGCGGGGGATCGAGATCGGACTTTCGCAGATCGGGCTGTCCGACCATATGCCGCTGCTGCATGTCGATCCGGCGGCTTACTACCCGGAAATGGCCATGCCGATGGAAGAGCTGCCCCGCTATGTGGAGGAGGCCTTCTCTTTAAAAGAGAAGTATCGCGGTCAAATCGACGTCAGAGTCGGCCTGGAAGGTGACTACATCGAAGGCTGGGAGGAGCAGATCGAGGGTATCGTTCGTGCGTATCCTTGGGATTACGTGATCGGATCGGTGCATTTTCTCGGCGAGTGGGACGTGTCCGACTTCCGTCAGGTTCACCACTGGGAAGGGCAGGATGTGTTCGCCGTTTACGAGCGGTACTACGACGCGGTGGCGAAGGCCGCCGCGACAGGGTTTTATGACATCATGGGCCACCTGGATGTCATCAAGCGCTTCGGCCACCGGCCGGACGACGCCCGTCAGGCGGAGACGGCGGCGCTGGAGCGCCGCGCTTTGAAGGCGGTGCGGGCGGCCGGTGTGGCGATGGAGTTGAACGCCTCCGGGCTGTCCAAGCCGGTGGCGGAGATGTTCCCGAGCCGCCGGGTGCTTGCGGCCGCGGTGGAGCTGGGCATCCCGCTCACGGTAGGCTCGGACGCGCACGACCCGATGAAGCTGAGCGAGCATCTGGACACGGCCAGAGCGCTCCTCCATGAACTCGGCGTGCGGGAGCTGGCCACCTTTGAGAAGCGCAGCCGCAAGATGATTCCATTGACAATATAGCCAAGCGGCCTTGTTGGAGGACGGCGCCGAAGCCCCGGATTGCTCTCGCCGTCCGCCGCATTAGTGCCTTTTCGGCCGCTATTTGAGCCCGATTCGGCTCCGCGGGAATCCTAGCGGTCGAAAAGGGCCTTATTGCTCTGCTGCGGGCCCCGAAATCGGGTTATGGCCGATTTCCACCTGGGCAGGGCGCCAAAACGCCGCTATTTTGGGCCGAAACGCCAAATTCAACAAAATAGCGCCGCATAAGGCGCTTATTTACCCCTCCGCTCAAGCCCTCTTACCTCCATCTCAACAATCGTCATATTCGAAATTTCCCCTCTCTTTTTTTCGATATCCTAATTTTCCCAGCTCTTTCAATCTATATCTTTCCATGAATCCCTGCCCAGGCTCCTTTACTTGCAAAAACCGTTATTTTCCGCACGTTTTTTCCGTGGGAGGACAGCTTTCACTATGGTATACTGTGAGTTGGAGAGAAGAATTGATGTAAGAATAGGGAGGTGCCTTGTTTGAAAGAAAATAGAGAGCCGAAGGGGAAGCGGGACAATGTGCTGCCGATCTCGATGGATGCGGGCTTTTTCTTCGAGCGGGCTGTCTCTTCATTGGACCGTTACCACTACGACAAGGCATTAAAGTATTTTCGCAAAGCTGTGGAGTATGAACCGAACAATCCGGTAAACCATTGCAATATGGCGGGGATTTTGTCGGAAATGGGGGACTATGAGGCATCCAACGCCGCACTGTCCGTCGTTCTGGAGGAAATCGACCCTGGCATGACGGAATGTTATTTTTATATGGCAAATAACTATGCGAATATGGAAATGTTTGAAGCGGCGGAAGAAGCGCTGGTTACGTATTTGGAGAAGGACGCCAGCGGGCAGTTTTTGACGGAGGCGGAAGAGATGATGGAATTGCTCCAGTATGAGCTGGAGCGTCCAACGAAGCTGAAGAGCATCAAGGCGATGGAAGGGGTCGTCGAGCATGACCAGGCCCGCGAGCTGCTGGAGGAAGGCAAATTCGCGCAGGCGGTGAAGCTGCTGGAGGAGATTGTCCGGAAGCATCCGGATTTTCATGCGGCGCATAACAATCTTGCCCTGGGTTATTACTATCTGGGCCGGTTTCAAAAGGCGATGGACACGATTGCCGAGGTGCTGGAGAGAGAGCCGGGGAATCTGCACGGACTTTGCAATTTGGCGATTTTCTATCAGCACGCCGGTGAAATGGGGGCTATGCTGGAGCTGGGAGAGCGCCTGAGCAAAATCGTCCCTTTTCACCAGGAGCATGTGTTCAAACTGGCGACAACGATGGGGATTTTGGGCCAGCACGGGGCGGCCTATACGCATTTTAAACGGCTGCTCCGGGACGAGACGATGGACCGCGATCCTTCGTTGTACCATTATGCGGCGGTGGCGGCATACCAAATCGGACGCGTCGATGAGGCGAAGCGGTTGTGGCGCCAGGTTCAAAAGCTGGATCCATCAGGCGGTGTAGCGGATTATTATTTAAAATGGCTGGAGCTATGCGACAACGCGGTATCCGAGAACCCGGGGAACCCGGAGTCTATCGCTCAAACCGTAAGCTATCATTATCATCTTCCTTTTGAAGAGCAGTTTAAACAATGGGACACCACGCCGGAAAGCCTGGCCGCCGAAATTACGGAGAATCCGCTGGTGCGGTCCTCTTTCTTCTGGGCGCTGCGGCACGGCGATTATAAAACGAAGCTGCAGGTCATTCAGGCGTTCAGCCTGATTGCGGACCGGGAAGTGGAGGAGGCGTTGAAGGCCTTTTTGCTCGAGCCCGAGGAAGACTCCTATTTGAAGGAGATCGCCTTGTTCGTGCTTCGTAATTTGGGCGTGGATAACCCGCTGCCGGTCATCTCCGGGGAGCAGACGAAGCTGGTTGACCCCAGTCGGGTGGCTTCAGGGCTGCCCGTATGGAAAAGCGAGTGGCAGGCGGTCGTCGATCTGGCGATGCGGCATATGAAACGCAGCTTTGATCTCCAGCAGCAGCATGATTTGGAGACGCTGTGGGCGGAGTTTTTAACTTTAGTGTACCCGGAAACACCGACGATTACACATATTGAGGGGTGGGCCGCGGCGCTGGAATATTTGACGTCCAAAATCCATCGCAGACCGGTAACTTACGAAGCGGTGGCGGAGCGCTACGGTATTTCGGCCTCGACGGCGCGCCGGTATACCCGGCGGATCGATGAGGTATGCGGCGTCAAGAAGAAAATGGAGTCGATTTTCCCCTCCGTTCAATAAGGAAGGGGCCCCGGTAAGCGGGTAAAGGGAAGCCAACTTGGGTAAAACTTAGTATAAGTGTGAGTTCTAGCAGCAGGAATTATGCTTAAACGGAACAGCTAATATGCGAGTTACATATTCAAGGAGGAGGCAATCATGTACAAATCGATTGTGATCGGAACCGGCCCCGCAGGGCTTACGGCGGCCATCTATCTGGCCCGTGCGAATCTGAAACCGCTGGTCATCGAAGGAGTTCAGCCGGGCGGTCAATTGACGACAACGACGGAAGTGGAGAACTTCCCGGGATTCCCCGATGGGATTCAAGGTCCGGTGCTGATGGACAATATGCGCAAGCAAGCCGAGCGCTTCGGTGCGGAGTTCCGCAGCGGCTGGGTGGAACAGGTGGACTTTTCGAACCGCCCGTTTAAGATCCGGATCGAGGGCGGCGAAACGCTGGAGGCCGAGAGCATTATCATTTCGACCGGGGCATCGGCCAAGTATCTGGGCATTCCGGGCGAACAGGAGAATGTCGGCCGTGGGGTAAGTACGTGCGCCACATGCGACGGATTTTTCTTCCGCGGAAAAAAAATCGTCGTGGTCGGCGGCGGTGACTCGGCGATGGAGGAAGCGAGCTTCCTGACGCGTTTCGCGTCCAGTGTGACGTTGGTCCACCGGCGTGATGAACTGCGGGCCTCCAAGATCATGCAGGATCGCGCCCGCGGCAACGAGAAGGTAGAGTGGGCGCTCAATCGGACGCCGATCGCTGTCGTCACGGAGGAGAACGGAACGGTCAAAGGCCTGCAGGTGCGCAACAATGCCACAAACCAGGAGGAACTGGTGGAGGCGGACGGCGTCTTCGTGGCGATTGGACATACGCCGAACACGAAGTTCCTGGGCGATGCGATCCGGACCGATGAACAAGGCTATATCGTCGTGAAGCCGGGGACGACGGAAACGAACATCCCCGGGGTGTTTGCCTGCGGCGACGTCCAGGACATCCGCTATCGCCAAGCGATTACGGCCGCAGGTTCGGGCTGTATGGCGGCGATGGACTGCGAGAAGTACCTGGAAGGAAGCATGGTGCATGACTGGAGCGAAACGTTGAACCAATAAGACCCGATAAATAAAGCCTCCTTCCGGTAATCGACCCCGGGACGGAGGCTTTACGTTTTTTATCGGTGCCGACAACCGGCCTAAATCTCCTTCCGGCGGAAGTAAATCAGGCCGGCGGCAAAGAAGAGGATGAAACTGCCGAGTACGGTGATCATCAGATTTTCCAGCGGCAGGTTGAATGCCCCGTAGCTCTCCATGCCTTTCGGCATCATGGCGAGAACGGGCTGAGCCCAGGGATAGAACGGGCCGTAGGTGCTGGAGTTGACGATCAGCATGTTCGGAATCGTCAGGGACACGTTGATGGCCAGCGGAGCCGCAAAGCTTGCCCAGGTCAAAGAGACGCCAAGCTGCAGCGCGACCAGCGGCAGGCAGGCGATCCAGCCACCGAGCTGGCTAGCGATCAGCATGCTCCAAGGGATCGGGGCGTCAAAGCCCTGAATCTTGCCCGCCACCAGGATCGCGGCCAGGAAAATGACTTGGCAGACGGCCAGCAGGCCGGCCACGACGGAGAACTTGGCCAGATAGACGGAGGTGCGGGAAACCGGGAGAACCAAGAGCTGTTTCCAGCCGCCCCCGGTATGCTCGTAACGGCACAAGAAGGCCGGAAGCAGACCGGAGATAATAGGCAGGAACAACATACCGTGGAGGATGGACATCGTTCCAGCGATCACCGTCCACGGATCGGTTCCCTCCGGCGGATTGGAGAGCACGCCGATCAGGATCGAGAGGACGGGACTTGCCAGCAGAACCAGCCAAATCCGCGATTTCGACATTTTTAGGCGTTCCGACGACAGGACGCGAAAAAAGGTGACCATCTAATCCACATCCTTTCGGTTAAAATGCATCAGACCCATGAGCATAATGATGAGGCCTGTAAGGATCCCCGCTCCGACAAACCATTCCGTATGCGGCCCTTCGTAACTAAAACGCGACCAATTGAGCGGAAAGAACTCCGACAATTGGGAGGCGAAGGGCGAGATCAGCGCCAGGGCGACGCCGAGCGAGACGGGCAGCGACTGGTTGCGGAACGTCAAGGACAGCCATAGCTGGAGCGCCAATAAAGGCAAGGCTCCCAAAAAGGGAAGGAAGCCGACTTTCACTAAAATCCCGACGGGGATGTCCGTGCCGAAGCCGAGCGCCAAACCGAGGAGCGCGGTTCCGATCGGCAGCAGCAGGCACGAAACCGTCAGCAGCAGAAAGCAAAGCGTAAACTTGGCGCTGAACACTGCGGTCCGCGAGATCGGCAGCGCGAGCAGCTGCTTCCAGGAGCTCATCTGATGCTCGACGTTGGCAACGAGCGAGCTGATCAGCGTGACGCCCAGGTAGAGGGCGATGGGTACGAAGTCAGCCACATTATCGATCAGCCCTTCCCAAAGGTGACCCGCATACTGTTCTTTCAGATAATCCAGCCGCAGCCCGAAGTTCAGCGCCTGCATCGCCACCAGCCCGATCGGGGCCAGGAAAATCAAGAACCAGATCCCCTTGCGCCGGATTTTCAGAAAGTCGGCGGATAACGAGCGCAACATCATGGCCGGCTCCCCTCCCCGATCACCTGCATAAAAATGTCTTCCAGCGATTTCTTGTTTTGCTCGACCCGGTAAATGTCATGCCCGTTTTCGACGAGTCTTCTCACGAGCAGGGCGACCTGCGGATCCTTCATCCCCGGGAAGACGAGCGTCCCCTCCTTCAGGGTCCCCGAGGCTCCCATATCGCGGGCCAGCCACAGCGCCGAATCCGGTTCGGAAACCAGGAGTTCCATATCGTGCGAGGCCTGAAGCCTGAGGTTATGGATCGTGTCCTGGAACACCATGCGCCCTTCGCGGATGATGCCGACCCGGTTGGCCATTTGCTCGACTTCGCCGAGCAGGTGGCTCGAGACGAGGACGGTAATGCCGTATTGACTCGGCATGCTTTTGATCAACTCGCGGATCTCATGAATCCCGGCGGGGTCCAGCCCGTTGGTCGGCTCGTCAAGAATGAGCAGATCCGGGCTGCCGAGCAGGGAGGCTGCGATGCCGAGCCGCTGCTTCATACCGAGCGAGAAACCCTTCACCGGGCGGCGGGCTTCATTGGTCAGAGAGACGATCTCCAGCACCTCGTCGATTCGGGATTTCGGCGTGCCCAGAATCCGGCGGATCGCTTCCAAATTGTCGATCGCGCTCAGATGGCCGTAATAGGACGGATATTCGACCAGGGAGCCGATACGGCGTAAGATCTCCAGCTTTTCCTTATGCAGGTCGCGGCCAAAAATCCGAATCGAGCCTTCACTGGGCTGGATCAAGCCGAGCAGCATGCGGATGGTCGTGGTTTTACCCGCGCCGTTTGGGCCGAGAAAGCCGTAGATGTCCCCCTTGGCGATCTCCAGATTCAGATGATCGACGGCGTAGCGTCCCTTGTATTTTTTCGACAAATCTTCCGTTTGAATAATCAATTCACTCACGTGGTATCACCTCGGTAACTATCATACTTGCCGAAGGTTAAGAGTGAAGGGGGGCCCAGTTTAAGTTTTGGTTAAGATTCGAGGCACTCGTACCCCTCAGCCAACCTTGAAACAATAGAATTCCTGCAAATCTGCATGTTTTTTTCTTGTTCGGAACAAGAATTTGAAAATTCCTGCAAATCTGCAGGAATTTTCGACGAAACCGGCTCGCTTCTCTAAAATCGCTAGAAATGCCTGCAGATTTGCATCTTTTTTCGCAACCCCTCGTGGATCGGCCTAAATACCTGCAGATTTGCATCTTTTGGGGTTGGAAGTGTTGAAGGTTGGAAGTGCGCTAGGTACCTTGATCGCCGTGGACTAAATACGATTTGGATGGCTGTGGACGTGAGACTGCGTACTTATTGAGCACCTCGCTCGAAATCACATGTGAAGCAGCGTATTCTCATTTTCTCCTACTGCGATGGTCTGATGAGGCACTAGAAAAAAGCCTGCAGATTTGCAGGCTTTTACTCGCAAGGCATTTTACTTTACGAACGGGCCGAAGCCGCCGTAAAGATGTAAGTCCGCGTGCCGCGCTCCGGCGAAGACTCCGTCTCCCGGCGCAGCTTCATTTCCCGCAGCAGCAGATCGACGATCTGTAGTCCGAGGCCGGCTCCCTTGGAGGGGGAGACGGCGCCGAGGCCGGGGCCGCGGTCGGCGATCACCAGCGCGGGCTTGCCGTACCGCTCCGCCAGCGAAATGCCGACGTACCCGCCGGAGCCGGCATGCCGGACCAGATTCTGGAACAGATTGTCGAGCACGCGGCGGAAGCCCTGCTCGTCAATGTTCCAGATCAGCGGTTCGTCCGGCAGGTCGATGTCGGCTTCGATGCCGGCCTTTTCCCACAGCGGGTACCAGGCTGCGGCGCTGACGCGGACGATGCGGAGGACGTCCCGGTCCTCCGGGTTCAGAGCATACCGGCCGCTCGAGAGCAGATTGTACGACAGAAGATGGTCGATCAGTGTGCTGAGATCCTTGATTTTGACTTCCATCAGCGCTAGGACTTCACGACCTTGTTCGGACAGCGGTTCCTTGCGGAACGAATAAAGCTGGCCGCCGAGCACCGTCAGCGGGGTACGCAAATCATGCGACAGATTGCCGATCAGGCTCTTGCGGAGCTCCTCCTCCTCGCGCTCCCGCTGACGGCTCTGGCCGAGCTCACCAACCATCCGGTTAAACGCCTGTTCCAGGCGGCCGATTTCGTCCGGCCGCCCCTCGGCGACCCGCACCGGCAGCCCGTTCGGTCCGGTCCGGGCCATCCCCGTTTCGAGGCGAAGCAGACGGGTCCGGATATCCCGGAAGAACAAGTAGGAAATCAGGATGAAAAACGCAAACATCATGAACATAAACAACCCGTAAAAGCGGGAGTCCCCGTTTCGCTCGGTCGACGATTTGTACATATGGGCCCGAGGGAGCTCAAAGACCATAAAGCCTTGGTTCCCCGGACTTTTCTTGGAGCCGATAAAGGCCACGATCGTAAAAGGATCGGCGTTGACGGCCCTTTTCATATAAGCTACCGCGTCCTCCGCCGACCACTTGGCCGGCAAACCGCTCCGTTCAGGCAACTGGAGGCGGGTCTGCCCCGCGCCGTCGACCCAGAACAGGGAAGCGTCGGGATACTCCTGCTTCAACTGCCGGAGCCTTCCGTCGATCGCCTGCGGATCTTTTCCGCCCAAGGCCTGAGCCTCCCCGTGCCACATGGTTTCCAGATCCAGACCCGAGCCGTAATCGCGCACCGTTTCCACGGTCCCGGGAGCCGGGGGGAAAAGCAGCCGATTGACGCCCCAGGAAGCCGCAAAGCTGACGGGGATCAAGATCGGAACGAGAACGAGGGCAAACCCGATGATCATCAGATAACGGGACAGCAGGGAGTTCCGGAACTTGGTTTTGACGTAAGGCTTCATGCCCGCACCCGGTACCCGATCCCCCGGATCGTCTCAATGATTTCCGGCGATGCCGGGTCTCGCTCCAACTTCTCCCGCAGATGGCGGATGTGAACCATGAGGGTTTTGTCACCATCCAGATAAGGTTCCCCCCAGACTGCCTCGAAGATTTGCTCTTTGGTCATAATTTGACCGAGATGGCGCAGCAGGTATTGAAAAATATGAAACTGCTTGCCGGTCAGCACGATTTCCTCGCCGCTCTCCCGATTTTTGATGATATTCTCCTTCTCGTAGATGAGCAGATGGCGGAGCTGCAGCGGTTCGGCGGAAGGGGCTCCGCTGCGCCGCAGCAGCACCTCGACTCGGGCGGCCAGCTCGTCCGGATGAAACGGCTTCGTGAGGTAGTCGTCCGCGAACTGCAGTCCCTGCAGCTTGTCGTCGATGGAGGTCCGGGCCGACAGCATAAGGATCGGGAGGCCGGGATACTGTTTCTTCAGCCGCTGGCCAACCGTGAACCCGTCCAGACCGGGCAGCATCACATCCAGGATGACCAACTGGCACGAAGCCGCCTCGTCGACAGCCCGATCTCCGTTGGTCAGCCAGATGACGCCGTAGCCGCGCTCCCGTAAGTCCTCTTGTACCCATTCTCCGATTTCTTTTTCATCTTCAATATATAGAATCGTCTTCTCATTCGTCATACGGAATCATTCCTTTCCGACTCTATTGTGGCAAATTCATAGAAAAAAAGAAACTCTCATTGCTATATAAATTGAACGATTGGTTCGCGTAGATAGCCGCTGAATTAACTGGAATTCCTCCCATTAATTCGTGCCTGTGCAGAAGTAGAGGTCATTTAGCTGGAAAATCTCCCGCAAATTCCTCCTGTGAAATGCGTGTATTGGCGGTTGGACCGCGAAATAAATGGAGCTTTTCCATTTAAATTGGACTCAAGGACCGAGCATGGAAAATTAGCGGGGGATTTTCCCGTTAATGCATGTAGCAACCCGGTAAAACCAAGTGATTCTAATCACAAGTCGAGTGGTTCGGCTGTGCTATTTTCGTATTGAGAATTGTTATCATTAATCGGATCACGACCGTGCGTAATAGGAGCCAGTGCCGGCTTTTGGAGACTTAAATATTTGAGGAGGATGAACGATGAGCGAGCTGATCAATAACCGGGAGCATGCCGTGCCGGAACAAACCCGGCGTCAGGCTTTGTTGAAGGAAATTATCAAAGAGCTGCACCAAGGCAAGGATGTGGAGGAAGTGAAGGCCCGCTTTGAGGAAGCGGTGGGCGATGTCACGGTGGCGGAAATCTCCGCCATGGAACATGCGCTGATGGAAGAAGAGGGGATTCCGGTGGAGGAGGTACAGCGGCTATGCTCCGTGCATACGGCGATTTTTAAGGGTTCTATTGAAGAAATCCACCGTCCTTCCCAACCGGAGGAACAGCCGGGGCATCCGGTGCACACCTTTAAGCTGGAAAACCGCGAGATCGAGAAGCTGGTAAATTTCAAGCTGAGCCTGCACCTGGACAAACTCCGCAAAGAAGACGGCGAGGACATCATCTTCAAGCTGGTGGAGGATTTAAACCTGCTGCTGGACCTCGATAAGCATTACAGCCGGAAGGAGAATCTTCTCTTTCCCTATCTTGAGAAATACGGGATTTATGGGCCGACGAAGGTCATGTGGGGCGTGGACGACGCGATTCGCGCCATGATCAAGGAGGTCAAAAGAAACCTGATGTCCTACAACGGGGACAAAGAGATGATGTGCACCGATGTGGAGCGGATCATTCAGGAAGTGAATGCGATGATCTTCAAGGAAGAAAACATCCTGCTGCCGATGGCGCTGGAGAAGCTGACGGAGGATGAGTGGCTGAAGATCGCCCGGGAGAGTGATCAGATCGGCTTTTGCCTGACCGCTCCCGAGAAAGAATGGGTTCCGGAACGGGTTCCGCTGCCGGGGGCCGGGACGACTGGCGAGGAGAGGGGAGCAGGGGGTAACGGGGCCGGATTGGAAGCCAAAGCAGAAGCTGAAGCTGAAGCCGAAATACCGCAGGGTTTCGTTAAATTTGAGACCGGCATTCTTTCGATGGAGCAGTTGGAAGCCGTGATGAATCACCTGCCGGTGGACTTGACCTTTATCGACGAGAACGATGTGGTGCGTTACTTCTCGCATGGCAAGGAGCGGATTTTTGCCCGCACGAAAGCGGTAATCGGCCGCACGGTGCAGAACTGCCACCCGCCGCAAAGCGTTCATGTCGTCAATGAGCTGCTGGCCGATTTCAAGGCCGGCAAAAAGGATGCCGAAGATTTCTGGATTCCGTTTAAAGACAAGTTCGTCTATATCCGTTACTTTGCGGTCCGCGCCACGGATGGACGTTACCTCGGCACGTTGGAGTTTACCCAGAACATCGCGCCGATCCGGGCGCTGGAAGGCCAGAAGCGGATTTTGTCCTGAATCCGGAAAACCGCTGTTTTCATGTTCGATACCGTCTTGGTCCCGCTGGATGCGGGCACTGGGGCGGTTTCTTTTTCCTATGAATGTGATTGTTGTCATACTGCTCGGAAGCCTTGTCCCTGCTGGATTTTCGGACACCCGCCGTCTCTTGACCGAATGGGAGGGTTCGCTTATAGTGGGTACGTAGGTATATTAATATTCGTTATTATTTATAGAAAAAGGTGGCTTGTACAATGTCTGAAAAAATCTACATTGGTGTTGACCTGGGCGGAACCGCGATCAAAGTCGGCATCTGCAGCGAGGAGGGCCGGCTTCTTCATACTTATGAAGGGCCTACCGAATCGGACAAAGGCGGGGAAGCGATCGTCAGCAATATCGAGCGTTACGTCCGTCTGATTGTGGAAGAATCTCCTTTTGAGTGGGAGCAAGTAGCCGGCGTCGGCGCCGGAGTGGCCGGCTTCACGAACGTGCGCGATGGGATCATCATTTTGGCGCCGAATGTAGGTTTGAAGGATTTTCCGATTCGTGAACTCCTGGAGAAGCGTTTGGGCAAGCCGATCAAAATAGACAACGACGCCAATGTGGCGGCGCTGGGCGAAGCCTGGGGCGGCGCTGGCAAGGGCGTCGACAACTGCGTGTGCTATACGCTCGGAACGGGCGTCGGCGGCGGCATTATTATTGAGGGCAAAATCTATCAAGGTTTCTCGGGCCTCGCCGGAGAACTCGGACATATGCATGTGGTGCCCGATCTGGAAGCAATTCAATGCGGCTGCGGTCAGATGGGCTGCCTTGAGACCGTTTCCTCGGCTACCGGCATTATCCGGATGGCCAAGGACGCCGTAGCGCGCGGCGAGCGCACTTCCCTCTCGCTGGTCGAGAACATCATGGCGAAGGACGTGTTCGACGCAGCGAAAGCCGGCGACGAGCTCGCGATTCGCATCGTGAGCCGGGCCGCCTTCTATCTCGGGAAATCGCTGGCCTCGGTGGCCGTGGTCCTGAATCCCGAGCTGTTCATTATCGGCGGCGGCGTCTCGAAAGCCGGGGATATTCTGTTCAACGAAATCCGCAGCGTCTTCGCGAAGCATGCGCCGGAGCCGGTTCAAAAGGGCGTGCAAATCGTTCCGGCGACCCTCGGCAACGACGCCGGTATGGTAGGAGCGGCGGGTCTCTTTCTCCGTTCCTGATAGGGATTAATTTCTTTAGTATAATATAATATATATATAGGATTAGGAGAAATTGCGAGGAGGGAAAAGGATGCCGGAAAAAGATGGTTCCCCGGTCGCCAATCTGTTGATTATCACGGGCATGTCCGGTGCCGGTAAGTCGCTGGCCGTTCGTAGCCTGGAAGATCTCGGTTTTTTCTGCGTTGACAATTTACCCCCGGTGCTCATCCCGAAGTTTGCCGAACTGATCGAACAGTCCAAAGGGAAAATCGCCAAGGTGGCGCTGGTTATTGACCTGCGCGGCCGGGAATTCTTCACGGCCCTGTCGGAGTCGCTGGCTTATATACGCGACCATTTTACGATCAAGAGCGAAATTCTGTTCCTGGATGCCACCGACGCCGTACTGGTGCAGCGGTATAAGGAAAGCCGCCGGCGCCATCCCCTTGCTCCGGAAGGCATGCCGCTCGACGGCATCCGTTTGGAGCGCAAAATGCTGGAGGAACTCAAACTGTCGGCCACGCAGGTGATCGACACGAGCAATATGAAGCCTGCGCAGTTGAAGGAGAAAATTATTACCCGCTTCTCCCACTTGGAGAGCAGCAATCTATCCGTCAATATTACATCATTCGGATTTAAATACGGCATACCGATCGACGCGGACCTGGTGTTTGACGTCCGGTTCTTGCCGAACCCGCATTATATCGAGCAGCTTCGTCCACACACCGGACAAGACAGTGACGTATATGAATATGTTATGAAGTGGCCGGAAACCCAGGCTTTCCTGACCAAACTGCTGGATATGCTGCACTTTCTGCTGCCTCAATATCATAAAGAGGGAAAAAGCCAGGTCATCATCGGCATCGGTTGTACCGGCGGGAAACACCGTTCGGTCGCCATCGCCGAATATTTGGGCCGGATGCTCGGAACCAGCGAAACGGAAACGGTTCGCGTCAGCCACCGGGACGAAGGCCGGGACCGGCATTAGAGGCCGCTCAGAAAATCAAGAGGTGAGTCAGAAGTGATCAATCGGGCCAACGAAGAAAGAGTGCCGCGGATCGTCGTGATGGGCGGGGGGACCGGCTTATCCGTCATGCTTCGCGGATTGAAAGAAAGACCGCTCGATATCACGGCCATTGTTACCGTAGCGGACGATGGGGGCAGCTCCGGCATCCTGCGCAGCGAGCTGCAGATGCCGCCTCCGGGGGATATCCGCAACGTATTGACCGCGCTGGCGGATGTGGAACCGCTCCTGTCGGATATGCTTAGCTACCGGTTTTCTTCGGGGTCGGGTCTTGCAGGGCACAGCCTCGGCAACCTGATACTCGCTGCGATTACCGATATTTCCGGCGATTTTGTTACCGCCGTGCGGGAGCTTAGCCGCGTGTTCGCCGTCCGGGGACGGGTGCTCCCCGCCGCGGGGCAGGCGGTCGTACTTCATGCGGAGATGGATGACGGGACGATCATCACCGGGGAGTCCAAAATCCCCGAAGCCGGCGGCAAGATCAAGCGGATCTTTCTCGAGCCGGAGGAAGTGGAGCCGCTGCCTGAAGCGGTGGAGGCGATCCGTGAAGCCGACGCGATCCTGATCGGGCCGGGGAGTTTGTACACGAGCATCATTCCGAATTTGCTCGTGCCGAAGCTGGCCGAAGCGGTGTTGGAGAACGAGAATGCGATTAAAATCTTCGTCTGCAACGTCATGACACAGCCGGGAGAGACCGACGATTATACGGTCAGTGACCATTTGCAGGCCGTCTATGAGCATGTAGGGCATCATTTATTTGATTATGTCATTGTAAACGATGGGGAGATTCCGACCCAGGTTCAGGATTTCTACGCCGAAAAAGGCGCCAAGCCCGTTCAGGTCGACTGGGATGTCGTCACGGGCAGGGGCTATAAGGTGATTGCCGATACGCTCGTTTTATTCCGGCGATATTTGAGGCATGATGCGGATAAATTAAGCCATCATATTTATCAGTTGGTGCAGAACTGGATTTTACGAAAGAGGTGAGTTTCCTTGTCGTTTGCGGCGCAAACCAAAAAAGAATTGACCATGGTCGAAGCCGATTCCTGCTGCGAGCAGGCGGAATTGTCCGCCTTGATCCGGATGAACGGATCGGTACAGGTTTCGAACAAAAAGGTCATTTTGGATATTTCAACGGAAAACGCCGCGATAGCAAGGCGGATCTATTCATTGCTGAAGAAGCATTTTCAAATTCATACGGAACTGTTGGTCCGCAAGAAAATGCGGCTTAAGAAGAACAATGTATACATCGTGCGGATTCCGGGACGGGTGCAGGAGATTTTGAAGGAACTGCGGATCGTTTCGGAGGGATTTATTTTTACGCCGGGGATTAATCCGGAGCTAACCCGGAAAAACTGTTGTAAGCGGGCTTATCTCCGGGGGGCCTTCCTGGCGGGAGGCTCCGTCAACAACCCGGAGGGATCTTCCTATCACCTTGAGATTTCGTCGATGTATGAGGAGCATTGCAAATCGCTGGTCGACTTGGCGAACGAGTTCCATCTGAATGCACGCTGCATCGAGCGGAAGAAGGGCTTTATTTTTTATATCAAGGAAGGCGAGAAAATCATCGAGCTGCTCAACATTATCGGAGCGCATCAGGCTTTGTTCAAGTTTGAAGATGTGCGGATCATGCGCGACATGCGCAATTCCGTAAACCGGATCGTCAACTGCGAAACGGCCAATCTGAATAAGACGATCGGCGCGGCGGTGCGGCAAATCGATAATATCAAACTGCTGCAGAAGGAAGTGGGTCTTGAAAACCTGCCCGACAAGCTGCGTGAAGTGGCCGAGGTCCGGCTCGCCCATCCGGATATGAACCTGAAGGAAGTCGGAGAACTGCTGAAGGGAACGGTCAGTAAGTCCGGCGTGAACCATCGGCTGCGCAAAATCGACGAGCTGGCGGAAAAAATTCGCGGGAGCTAAAGTTGTTTTGCTAGTGTGCCGCGGGCTGTGTATGCTATAATGATATAAATTATAATTGTTCACATTTGTGGGCACGTGATCGAAATTGTATTAGGGGGTAAGGTTTGATGATCAAAAACCCGGTAACCGTTCGTCTGAAAACGGGTCTTCACGCCCGGCCGGCGGCGCTTTTCGTTCAGGAAGCGAATAAATACTCGTCCGAAATTTTCGTCGAGAAAGACGATAAAAAAGTGAATGCCAAAAGTATTATGGGGATTATGAGCCTTGCCATCAGCACCGGCACGGAGATCTACATAAGCGCGGAGGGTGCGGACGCTGAGCAGGCTGCAAACGCTTTAATCAATTTGGTTAGCAAAGAGGAATTGGAGAACCAATAATCGGTTTTTTTTCGATTCAGAGAAAGACAAGAGATGATTCCATTCGGATGAATGGGATCATTTTTTTGTGCTTGAAAAGCGTTCGATTAACGGCAAAATTAGCTGCGTGTAAATAAATAGTTCAATTTTTATATAAACTTTTTCCATAGCTGCAACATTTATTCTTGTACTGCGTTTAGAAGGTAAAATACCACTTAAATGGAGGGTCTATGATGAAAACCTGGATGAAACCTGTTGGCGCGGTGCTGGTTGCCGGAACGATGCTTGTCGGAGGAACGTTTTTAAGCGGCTCGATCAATAAACCCACTTCGGTGTATGCGGCGGAGAATGACCTGCAGCGGAATGTAATCAATGTGGTAGGCAGCGGGGAAATCAGCGTGAAGCCGGATATCGTGTACTTGTCGTTCGGCGTTGAAACCCAGGCGGACACGGCGAAGGAAGCGCAGAGCGCCAATGCGGCGAAGATCGCCAAACTGACCACTCTACTGAAGGACACTTGGAAGATTGATGAGAAAGACATTCAAACCGGCCAGTTTTATGTGCAGCCGAATTACAGTTATAACGAGAAAGAAGGCCAGAAGGTCAAAGGATATATCGCACAGCATACGTTAAACGTGACTTACCGGGATTTGAGCAAAGTCGGGCAGCTTCTCGACGCGGCCTCCCAAGCGGGAGCGAACCGCATCGACAATATTCGTTTCAGCGCGGAGAACCCCGACCAATATCAGGAGCAAGTGATCGAAAAGGCGATGGCGAATGCGGACATGAAAGCCGCGGCGATCGCCAAAGCGGTTAAACGCCAGTTGGGCGTCGTGGTGAGTGTGACTCAATCCGGGGGAGGCGAAACGCCGATTTATATGCAGAAAGAGATGGCCCAGGCTTCTTCGGATTCCGGCGCAGCGACTTCCATCGAGCCGGGCGAGGTCACATTGAAGACGACGCTGAGCGTAACGTATGAAATGAAGTAAGGTGCCTTCGAACCGGGTCCCCCAATGAAGGAGGGGGACCCGGTTAATTTTTTTTAGTCCTCCGAAGTTGTGACATTTCTACAGCAGAATTCCCGCTCTATCCCGCGTCGCAGCAAGAAAAGTGTTGTAACCCGCGCCAAAACAAGGTATAGTGAATATGCAAAAAATGAATCGATCGACCTGCTAAAGCCATACCAATGGATATGGCTTTTTTTTCTTAGTGAGGTAGGTTTTACGTTAATCACACCACTAAAAGGAGTTGATGCATAAATGATTGAACTGTCCGAAGTGGAGAAGCACTTTCAGGGACAAGTCGTTGTGCATCCGCTTTCGCTCACCATTAAGGAAGGGGAATTCCTGACCTTGCTGGGCCCGAGCGGCTGCGGCAAGACGACGATTCTGCGGATGATCGCCGGATTCGAGCAACCGACCCAAGGGAAGATCCTGCTGGACGGAGCTGATCTGACGAGCTTGCCCCCGAATCGGCGGGATTTGAACCTCGTTTTTCAGCATTATGCCTTGTTTCCGCATATGACGGTGGAAGACAATATCGCCTTCGGGCTGAAAATGAAAAAGCTCCCGGTAAAGGAGCAGCAGGCGCGCGTGGAGGAAGCGGTCGCGATGACGCAGCTGACCCCGCTCGTCAAAAGGTATCCGCATCAGCTTTCGGGGGGACAACAGCAGCGGGTGGCGATCGCCCGGGCGATTGCGAACAAGCCCAAGGTATTGCTGCTGGACGAGCCGCTCGGCGCGCTCGATCTGCAGCTCCGCAAAAACTTGCAGTCCGAGCTGAAGCATTTGCAGCGCAGCCTCGGGATTACTTTTGTATACGTCACTCACGATCAGGAAGAAGCGATGATGCTGTCAGACCGGATCGTGATCATGAACGGCGGCAAGGTCGAACAGATCGGCACGCCGCGGGAAATTTACGCCAAACCGACGACCCTGTTCTCCGCTACATTCGTGGGTGAGAATAACATTTTCTCACAGGATGGGCGGCTGTTTGCCGTGCGTCCGGAGAAGCTGGTGGCCATTCGCGGAACGGAAGGGGCGAAGCGGACGGGGGAAGTGCTTGATGTCCTCTATCTGGGGAGCATACATAAGCTGATCGTTCAGCTGGATGACGAACCGATGACCGTTTCCATCGCTTTTGATTTTACCGATGACCGTCCGTGGAACGTTGGGGAAAAGGTGGGCGTGGCCTGGAATACCGAGGATGAGGTGGTTATCGGGTCATGAAGAAATCAAGCCTGGGCCTGATGCCGGTCCTCCTGTGGCTGAGCCTGTTTCTGGTCGTTCCGATGCTGATCGTGATAGGGATTTCTTTTATGGGCCGGGATGAGCTCGGCAATGTCGTGTTCGATTTTAATCTGGATGCCTACGCCACGTTTTTTGATCCGCTGTATTTGGGGATCTATTGGGATACGATTGTCTTATCGGTTTTGACGACGGTATTATGTCTGCTGCTCAGCTATCCGCTGGCCTATTATATCGCCAATGCCGGTCCGAAAATGCAGACCTGGGGCTTGGCGTTAATCACGATTCCGTTCTGGATCAATTTCCTGATCCGGACGTACGCTTGGGTGCTGCTGCTCCGGACGCAAGGCGTGGTCAACAATCTGCTCATCGATCTCGGCTTCATTCAGGAGCCGTTGCAAATGCTTTATACGAAAGGCGCCGTACTGCTGGGGATGGTCTATACGTTTATCCCGTTTATGGTGCTTCCGATTTATGTGGCGCTAGAACAGATGGACAAGAAGCTGCTGGAGGCGGCCAGCGATCTGGGGGCTACCGGCTGGAAGGCTTTTTGGCACATCACGCTGCCGCAAACCCGCTCGGGCATCATGACCGGCTCCGTGCTGGTCTACGTTTCCACGACGGGGATGTTTGTGGTGACCGATATTTTGGGCGGCGCCAAATCGGCCATGATCAGCAATATTATTCAAAGCCAGTTTCTGGGGGCGCGGAATTGGCCGTTCGGTTCGGCGCTGTCGGTCATTTTCGTCATCACCTCGCTGATTCTGATCGCTTTGTTCAATAAGGCCATGACGGCCAGGTATTTAAAGGTCAAGGAGGGACGCTGATGAAGAGTAAAAGTCATCCGCTGCTCGGGATTCATTCCCTGCTGGTCATGATTTTTATTTACGTGCCCATCGCTGTCATTATCGTCTATTCCTTTAACAGCTCTCGGCTGGCCGCGGACTGGAGCGGCTTTACGTTCGACTGGTACACATCGCTGTTCAGCAACCGGCATGTCATGGAGGCCCTTGCCAATACGCTGACTGTCGGCTTGATCTCGACTGTGGTTTCGACCCTGCTGGGCACGATGGCCGCGCTTACGATGCGAAAGGTCAGCCGCCGGATGAAGGCGGGCATGGGCGGGCTGCTGTATTTACCGATTATTATCCCGGATATCATTATGGGTTTGTCGCTGTTGGTGTTGTTTACCCAGTTTCACATTCCGCTCGGTAAACTAACGATAATTATCGCACATATTACCTTCTGTATATCTTATGTGTTCGTCATTATTACGACGCGCCTGTCGGGCATGGGGGGACAACTGGAGGAAGCGGCCCAGGATTTGGGCGCCAACGGCTGGCAAATTTTCCGCCATGTGACGCTGCCTCAAATTATGCCGGGCATTATTTCAGGGGCCTTGATCGCATTCACGATGTCGCTGGATGATTTTATGGTTAGTTTCTTTGTGAGCGGGCCGAACTCGACAACGTTGCCGATTTACATTTACGGGCAGGTCAAACGGGGTATTTCCCCGGAAATTAACGCATTGTGTACGATATTGATTCTTGTGAGCGTAACCTTGATTTTCATGGCCCAATTCGTTTTGAATAGAGGTAAAGGGCAGAAGAAACAATCGGTCCTGCCGTTCTAGGACGGTGGCATATCCAAGAACATGAATCTAAATTCGCTTATTACGTCCGGTAAAGCGGCTATACCACCCTATTGGTCGCAGATCCGGTTATTTTGGCGGGGAGAAGAGAGGAGATCGAGAATTGAAAAAAATGAAGTGGGCCGGCCTGTTGCTGGCGGTAACGATGGGGCTTGCGGTATTATCCGGTTGCGGCGGTTCTTCCAAGGAGACGCTGAATATCTACAGTTGGGCGGACAACTTTGACGCGGACGTGCTTGCCGCTTTCGAGAAGGAATACAATGTCAAGATCAACTACGACGTGTTTGCCAATAACGAGGACCTGCTGGCCAAAATTAAAGCCGGCGGCAGTGGTTATGATTTGATCCAGCCATCTGATTACATGGTCGCGACGATGATCAAGCAGGATCTGCTGTCCCCGCTGAACAAGGGCAATATCCCGAATTTCGCGAACATGGATGAAGCGTTCAAGAATCCGTCGTTTGACCCGGATAATAAATACTCTATCGTCTATACCTCCGGCGTAACGGGGATCGCCTACAACAAAAAGTACGTCAAAGAGGAAATCGACAGCTGGGAAGACCTGTGGAATCCGGCCTACAAAGGAAAGGTGCTCCTGCTCGACGACAACCGCGAAGTGATCGGCATGGCTTTGAAAAAAGCCGGCAAATCCAACAGCTCCACGGATGAAACCGAAATTACCGCCGCGGTGGAGGACCTGAAAAACCTGCTGCCGAACGTATTGGCCTTTGATACGGACAACATTAAGCAAAAAATGATTCAGGAAGAAGGCTGGATCGGCACGGTATGGTCCGGTGACGCCTCGTTTATCGCCAAAGACAACCCGGACGTGGCTTACGTCGTGCCGAAGGAAGGCGGAACGATCTGGTCCGATAACTACGCGATTCCGAAAGGCGCCAAAAATCAGGAACTGGCGGAGAAGTTTATCAACTTTATGCTGGAGCCGGAGAACAGCGCCAAAAACTATGAATCGATCGGATACAGCGACCCGAATACGAAAGCCCATGAGTTCCACAGCGAGGAATACAATAGCGATAAAATGATCAATTTGTCGCCGGAGGAATTGTCCCGGACCGAATGGTTGGGCGATGTCGGCGATAAACTGCAAATTTACGACCGTTTCTGGACCGAGCTAAAGAGCGGTCGGGAGTAACCGAGTCGGGGGAAAAGCGTGGAAGCACGCTTTTTTTCTTTGCCCGGAAACGGGTAAATGTACAAATATACAGGCAGAAAACCTCCTGGTGGCTGATTTAAGGCGGCGCGGAAGGAAAAGAAGCATGTTTTTCGCCATGCGGGGAAATAATTGGGGTAACTCCAAGAAGAGGTGAGCTACCTTATGAACAAGTTTGTGAAGATCACGGGTACCCTGATTGCGGCATTTGCATTGGCTTTGCCCTATGGCATAGGGGGTCTGGAAGCATCGGCCCTCCCGGCTGCGCGCCCAACCGGCGTTCTGTTGCCCCAGGGGCAGTCTTCTGCAATCCGCGAAGGGCAGCCGGTTAACATTACGCTGAAAGGGAAAGGCCTGAAACAGCAGGGGCTGCAAGGGCAGGAGGATGTACTGCTGCCGTTGGAGCTGATCCGCAAGGGGCTTAAAGTGAAGGTCAAACAGGATGCCGGGACCAACACGTATACGTTAAAGAAGCAAAACGTAACCGTAACGCTTCAACCCGCCGAAACGGGGGCCAAGGCGGTTGTGGACGGCAGCACGCAGGTGCTTCCTTATGAATGGAAGGTCGTGAACGGGCAACCTTATGTATCGGTGAAAGTGCTGACCGATCATCTGGGCTTCACCTCCTCCTGGAAAGATGCGGGAAAGACTCTAGACCTGATTCCGCACCGCTTGAATGACATCCGGATCGAAACGCGGACGATTGAGAAAAATGTTCCCGAAGCGACAATCAAAGTGGAGTATCCGCAGGTCAGCGGGCTTCGCAGCAAGGAGGCGGAGGGCAAAATCAACGCCCTGCTGCAATCCAGAGCGGAAAAATTCGTTCAAGCCTCCTTGAAGGAGGCCCAGGAGAATCAACCGTCACCGAACGGCAGTCCTTACGAATACCTGGGGAACTATACCGTGACCTATAACCGGGGCGGACTGCTGAGCATCTTGGAACAAACATACGCCTATACCGGCGGAGCACACGGGATCAGTTTCCGGGAAGGCCTAACTTTCCGGCTGAGCGATGGCAAGCTGCTGACCTTGGACGAAGTGCTCCGGGCGAATCCCGGATTTCGCAGCATCGTTGATCCATCAATCGCCAAACAGTTGCAGGCGACGGAGGGGTATTTCGGCGGTTTCGAAACGATCGGGAACAATCCCGACTTCTATTTGAAGGAGAACGGGGTGGTCATCTTTTTCCAATTGTATGACTATCTGCCATACGTGTTCGGCTTTCCCGAGTTTTATTTCTCCTTCCCTGAGCTGGGGATCAGGTAGAGGAAAGAGGTTTAGCAATAAAGTAAAAGCCTGCCGATTCGGCAGGCTTTTTTGCTGAGTATCCGATGGACGCAAAAATAGCGGGAACCCCTTGCTGGGTCGGCGTGGTGAGCTGGGTCGGCGCGTACCCAACTTCTCTAGCCGCCCCCTCAATAGCGGCCTTTTGAGCACTGAAGTTGCATCAAACCTGACAGGGTGCTACTTATTTTGAAACTTGTCGCCTCGGTGTGGCGAGTTGGATCCGGCGTGTCCCATTTCCCTAACCGCCGTCGCATGAGCAGCCTTGCAAGAAAGACGAAAATTAACGCTAACGGTTGCCACAGCCGTTATTTGTCCTGAAAACGCCAATTTCCCATTCTAACGGTCGCCACGGCGCCTATTTTCGCATAAACAGGCTGTTAAGGCGAGAATCCAGGGGAATAACGGCGCTCACAACCGTTAGAATTTCGAAAGGGCTACTTTTCGTTAAATAGCGGCTGCTACAGCCGTTAGAGTCCTCTCAGGCATTAGTACCAGCTGGAAAGGCAAAATAAAATTCCCCGAAAAAAAAGGAAGACTACGCCTTGCGTAAGATGGGGCTCCCATTTTTAACCACCCTCTTCTTTCATGTTAGGGTTAGTTCATCGCTAGTGGCTTTTGCGGCGCTATTTCCGCCCGATTCGGCTTCGGGGGAATCATAGCGATCAAAAAGGGCCTTATTGTCCTGTTGCTGGCCCCAAAATGATGGTTGGGTCCGCTTTTTCCAACAATAGGACCCTAAAAAGCCGCTATTTCACATCGACCAGCCGAATTCGACAAAATAGCGCCGCATAACGCCCTTATTTACCTGCACACCACCTGCACGGTTCACATAGGGAAGCCGGCGGCCTAAAAGGAGAATGCGCAGGCTTAATTTCCCCAGTTATTCTTCGTGATCAAATTGCTTATTGCAACGCTAGGACATGAGGGTCGAAATCCCCGGATTTAACGGAAAGAATTCCCGTTTATGCCGAGTTTTCGCGCATTAGGGCAGGTTCATTTCATCCGCGATTTCGACAGGAATCAGCTTGAATCGCTCCACATCCGCCAGACCGCGGTTCGTGATCCGCAGCTCGGGGATGACCGGCAGCGCGATCAGCGAAAACGTCATGAACGGGGCGTTCAGCGGGCTGCCGAGCGTCCGCCAGGCTTCTTCCAGCGCCTGGACCTGCTTGACGACGACCTCAAGCGGCTGGTCGGACATGAGCCCGGCGATCGCCATCGGCACGGCCGCCAGGACCTGGCCGTCCAATACGGCGATCATGCCGCCGCCCAGACGCGCGAGCTCATTGGCGGCAAAGGCCATATCCTCCGGGTCGGCGCCCATGACCAGGAGATTGTGGCTGTCGTGCGCCACGGTCGAGGCGACCGCACCGCGCTTCAGGCCGAAGCCTTGGGCGAAGGCCAGCGAGATCTCGCCGCTGCCGCGGTGACGGTCGATGCAGGCCAGCGCAAGGACATCCCGCTCCACGCTGGGGCGGATGAAGCCGTCTTCGACGGCCAGGCGCGCCCCGCCACGGGCCGTGCGCGCGCTGTTCTCGATGACCCGGATCACATTGACCCGGGTCTCGGCCGGCCCGGCGGCCGCGCCGCGCTTCGCGCTCGGCAGCGCGAAATCCCGCGCCTCCAGCGGCCGCGCGAGGTGCACCGACCGGCGGGCCGCCTCCGGATACGCGTAATCCGGAAAGTCCAGCCGAAGCTGGCCGCCGTCGTACACCACCGAACCGTCCGCGATCACGGTGGACGGTTCCATGCGCTCAAGGCTGCCGATCAGCAGCAGATCGGCGCATTTGCCCGGCGCGATGCCGCCGACGTCCCCGTCGACCCGGAAGTAACGCGCCGTGTTGATCGTCCCCATCTGGATGGCGGTCACCGGATCGACGCCTTCCTCGATGGCCCGGCGGACGACATGGTTCATATGCCCCTTCTCAATCAGGGTCTGCGGGTACACGTCGTCCGTCACCAGCATGATGTTGCCGGGATAGACATGGTCTTCGGTCACGACCTTGATCACTTCCTTCACATCATGCCAGGCCGATCCTTCACGGATCATCAGGTGCATGCCCAGCTGCAGCTTGAGCAGCCCTTGCTCCTTCGTGACGGTCTCGTGGCACGAGGTCACCCCGGAGGCGATATAAGCCTGGAGGAGCGGCTCCTCCTCGCTCGGAAAGTGCCCGGTGACCGCCTTGCCGGCCCGGATCGTGGCCGCGATCTCGCCGGTCATTTTGGGATCGCCGTACACGACCCCTGGGAAGTTCATGACCTCGCCGAGGCCTTCGACGCCATCCCAGGTCATCCCGTCTTCAATGTCGGCGACATCCAGGGCCGCCCCGGCATCTTCCAGATGATCCGTGGCCGGAACGCAGGAAGGGAAGGTCGTATATACCTTGAGCGGCAGTCCCCGGCCTTCCTCATGCATCCAGCGTACCCCGTCCGCTCCGAAGACGTTGGCGATTTCATGCGGATCCATAAACACGCCCGTCGTCCCTTTGGCTAAGGCCGCTTTGGCGAATTCGGTGACCGAGAGCATCGTGCTCTCGACATGCATGTGGCCGTCCAGCAGCCCGGGAACGATAAACCGTCCCGCCGCATCGATGACCGCGGTCCGCTCGCCGATCGTATGGCTGGCATCGCCGACATAAGCGATCCTTCCGCAGGCGATCGCGACATCCGTGCCCGCCTGGAGCTTTCCCGTATAAACGTTGACCAGAGTTCCGTTCTTCACGACCAGATCGGCTTTGCGGGTGCCCGCGGCCACCTCGGCCAGTTGACGGCTCACTTCGGTTAACTTGCTTCTCTTGACTGGTTTCATTCGCTCACTCCTTGCTGGGTAAACTGGCTAAAAAGTAATGTACTTATTCTTCCACCGAATTCGCGTAAAAGCAAGAAAAAGACTGCCCCGCCGAGCGCAAGGGCTCGTGAGGCAGTCTTGCCGTTAGCGGTTATTCGATTACACGCCCTGCGGCGTAACCTTCTCGATCACGCGGTCGATCAAGCCGTATTCCTTGGCTTCGGCGGCGCTCATGAAGTAGTCGCGGTCCGTATCCTTTTCGATCCGTTCCAACGGCTGACCGGTCCGTTCCGCCAAAATTTTGTTCAGCTTGTCGCGCATTTTCAGAATGCGGCGGGCCCGGATTTCGATATCCGTAGCCTGGCCTTCGGCACCGCCAAGCGGTTGGTGAATCATGATTTCGCTGTTCGGCAGCGCGTAGCGTTTGCCCGGCGCACCGGCATTCAGCAGGAAGGCGCCCATGGAAGCCGCGAGACCCACGCAGATGGTGGAAACGTCGGACTTAATGAATTGCATCGTATCAAAAATGGCCATACCGGCTGTGATGGAACCTCCAGGGCTGTTAATGTACAAATGGATGTCTTTCCCCGGATCCTCCGCGTCCAGAAACAGCATCTGAGCGATGATGGAGTTGGCGACAACGTCATTCACCTGGGAGCCCAAGAAAATGATGCGGTCCTTCAGCAGTCTGGAGTAAATGTCGTAAGCGCGTTCGCCGCGGTTACTTTGTTCAACGACCATAGGAATATAACTCACCGATAAAACCTCCTCATTAATGGATCAAGTTTAATAAATCAGAACCACTTCCTGGCCCAAGCATCGTCGGGAATCCCGTAGCCCGTTCGCGCCAGACTTATATCCCGGGAAAGGCCGTGTGTCAGCCTTGAGCCCAATCGGTTCAATCAATTAAAGAATTGACGGAATCGATGAATATTAACCTCATCATAAACAATTTCAAACAGAAAGTCAAAGAAAGTCAAACTCTAGGTAATAAAAAAGCCCAAACTCAGGGCGATGATGATAACAGGCTGCGCAACCCAGTTCAGTGCTGCGGATGTCTGTCATTTAAGTAAGATGGCGCGCCCGCGAGGAATCGAACCTCGATCTCAGGCTCCGGAGGCCTACGTCATATCCATTGGACCACGGGCGCATGATTTAAGAACAACAAAACTTATTATAGGACATCCGTTTACGGATTGCAAGTTATATTTTGCGCTGTTAAAAGGCACCAATTGGGGTTTGTAAAACTTGGGTGTTTCTTCGGTTTTTTTGAAAGCAGTTTTGAAAATTTTTAGATCGAAATGCCTTTTGTAATGAAAACTAAAATAACAATAATAGCAATACTATAAAATTTTGTTAGTCAAAATAAAATTGTTTTTTTGTGTAGTAATTGACCTTTATCTTAACAAGGAGTATATTTGTTTTGTCAATAAAATAATGTGCTAATAACAAATATAACAACGATGTTATTAAAATCAATTACCGGAGTAAAAGAAAGGATGGACTTACCATGTCTCAAGCTGTTCCTTGCAATCCCCAAGCAACTGAAGAAGTGAAAGCGCTATTAAATTATTTGAGCGGGTTGTCCGGCAAAGGCATTATCACGGGGCAGCATACGCAAACCACAACACAGGAGGAACTGCATTACATTCGAGAGGCGACAGGGAAGCTCCCCGCCCTCTGCGGTTTCGAACTCTTGAGCTATTCCCCGAACATTAACTATGAAATGAGCGGCGAGGAATGTTTGCTTGAAGTCAATGAAAACAAAAATACGCTGCAAAACGCCTGGGATTGGGTGACCAACGAAAAAGGATTGCTCACATTTACCTGGCATTGGTTCTCTCCGCTCGGCGGGAAGGATAAGAGCTTCTATGCGGAGCATACCGATTTTGATGCTTCTCGGGCGATTGTGGAAGGAACCGCCGAGCACAAGGCGTTGTTGTCGGATATGGACTATGTGGCCGACATCCTTAAGGAATTCCGCGATAAACGGATTCCGATATTGTGGCGTCCTTTTCATGAAGCGGAAGGGGAGTGGTTCTGGTGGGGCAGCAAGGGCCCGGAAGTGGCCAAACAGCTGTATCTTCTCATGTATGACCGGTACACTCGTTTCCATGGGCTGAACAATTTGATCTGGGTTTGGAATTCGCCGCTGCCGGAAGGGTATGTCGGGGATGATAAAGTGGATATTATCTCCAGGGACTTGTACCCGCCGGCTCATGAGCATACCGACCTTCGGAAAGAGTACGAGGAGTTGATCCAAATTACGCCGACGGAGAAACTGGCGGCTCTGGGGGAAATCGGATCCATCCCCAGTGTGCCCGATCTTGCGGAATCGCGAATTCCGTGGCTGTGGTTCATGACCTGGTCCAACGATTTCGGCAAGACGGAGTTGTTCACGTCGAAGGAAGAACTGCGCCGGGCTTACCATCACGAATACGCCGTTACACTGGATCGGCTGCCTAAGCTATATTAATCCGTTGAGGAAATTTTGCGAAGAAGCGTAAACAGCCCCTTGTCGAAAAGGGGCCGTTTTTGTATTCATGACACCGAGGGGCGGAAGACATGAACTTTGTCAGAGTATTGAACGACATTAAGCTTAGGAACAAACTGTCTCTGACCTTTATCACTGTCGCGGTTATTCCGCTGCTGGTTAGCGGGGTATTCTTTACCGGCAAGCTGCGCGAAATCATGGTCAAGGATGCCTTCAAGCAAGCGGCGGACAATGTGGATCGCGTACGGAAACGGACCGAAGAAGTCATCAAGGTGCCGCTCGATATCTCCTATCAACTTTCCAATGACAGCCGATTGAAATCGGTGGTGAGCCGCAGCTACGACAGTTACATCGAGGTGATCCAGACCTACCGCCAATATACGGAAATCCGGGACTACATGAGGCTGTACAAGGAGGTAAAAGCCATCCGGCTCTATACGCCAAACCCGACGATGCTGAACAACTGGGAGTTCATGCAACCCGATGCCAAGACGGAACAGGCGGATTGGTACAAGGTGGCTTTGGGCAAAAAAGGGCTGGCCGGCTGGGGATTCATACAGGATGAGCGGGATCAGAAGTACTACCTGAGCTTGGTGAGAAAAATCAGCCTCGACGATCCCGGTCAGGAAAGCGTGCTTGTCATCAATGTTAATACAGCCCTGCTGAACTCGATTATTTCACAGGAATCCTTTCAAACCATGATCGTTGACGACCACAACAATATCGTGGCAGCAAACCGGCCGAATCTGTACGGCAAAAATCTCGCCGAAGTGCACGCCGGTGACAGTATGCTTACGCAAAGCGAAGGAAGCTTCGATGCCGTCATGGACGGGAAGGCGTCCAAGGTCGTCATCGCCAGTTTAATTCCGCAGAGCAGTTGGAACGGCTTGCGGGTGATCTCGGTGTTTTCCGTATCGGACATCGTCCGTGATGCAAACGGTGTTATCCGGCTAGCCGCCTTGGTCATCGGAGGCTGCCTCGTCGTCGCCGTCTTGCTCGTCCAGGCATCGGCATCGCTCATAACGGGCCGGCTGCTGCGTTTGAGCAAGCATATGTCCAAAGTCGGAACAGGTTCCTGGAATGCTTATCTCGACTTGGACGGCAAAGATGAAATCGGCCAGCTGTCCCACCGGTTCAACGCTCTGGTCGGCAGGCTTAGCCAACTGATGCTGGAAGTGGAGGAGACCAACCGGCAGAAGCGGCTGCTGGAGCAAAAGCAAAGCGAGATCAAGTTTAAGATGTTGGCCAGCCAAATCAACCCCCATTTCCTGTTCAATACGCTGGAATCGATTCGGATGGAGGCCCATCTGCGGGGAGAGGAAGATATAGCGCAGGCGATCTGGCAGCTTAGCACGTTGATCCGCAGCAGTTTGGAAGTCGGCAACGGAAAAATTCCGCTTTCCGAGGAGATTGCCATGGTTCGCTGTTACTTGGAGCTGCAAAAATTCCGTTATGAGGACCGGCTGCAGTATAAGCTGGAACTTGCGCCGGGGATTGGGGAGGTCGAGATCCTGCCCCTGATCATTCAGCCGCTGGTGGAGAACTCCATTCTCCACGGGTTGGATCAGAAAGAGGACGGCCCCACATCTATCACTATACGGGCGGACTATAGCGAAGACGGCCAGGTGCTTGTGGAGATTTCGGACGATGGGGCAGGGATTGTGCCGGGGAAACTTGAAAGCTTGGTAAGAGAGCTCCAGGAACCGGAGGAAACCGGTCAGCGGATTGGGCTCCGCAATGTCCATGACCGCCTGAGGCTTACCTATGGTGAAGGCTCGGGACTTTCGATTGAAAGCAAAGAGGGTGAGGGAACCCGGATTTCATTTTGCATACCTAGGGGAGGAGAATCGAATGTTCTCAGTGATGATCGTTGACGATGAGCCAAAACTGCGTCTTGGCCTGCAAACCTTGATTCCGTGGAAGGAGCTGGGCTATGAGGTGACGGATACCGCGGCTAGCGGAAAAGAAGCACTTCGGGCTCTTGAAGAAGTGGTTCCTGACTTGCTTGTGGTTGATATCCGCATGCCCGGGATGAACGGATTGCAACTGCTCCAAGAGATTCGTCAGCGGGGATGGAACGTGCATGCGGTCGTGCTCAGCGGGTATGCCGACTTTGAATATGCCCGCCGTGCGCTGCAGTATGACGTCGAGGGGTACTTGCTCAAGCCCGTTAATAAAGAGGAAATGTCAGCCCTTCTTGAAAAGCTCCATGCCCGACTGGCTGCGGAACAACTGGAGAAACAGGTACAGCGGGAGACGTACACCCGGGAATGGTTGGTGTATTCTCTGCTGTCCGGTTCGTTTGAAGCGGAAGGCGGGGCCCTCGACACCTTGTCCGGCTCGCTTGGAATGGATTGGCCGAGGTATCAGGTCGTCATGTTGGATTTTCCGGGCATCCGGTCGGAGAAGGACGAGCGAATTGGCCGCTTTCGGGAGCGGTTGGCCAAGACATACGCCTCGGACGCCCGCAGCGTCGTTTTGGCCTTTGCCTCGTATATCGTGCTGCTCCTTGGAAGCCCGCCTGTGGGCGATGTCGAACGGGCTCGCTTTTACCGTGAACTGCAACTCCTGGCAGAGGAGCTGCGAGGGGAGATGAATGCCGCGGCGGGCCAAACGGTGGGGCTGTTTCGCGATATCCCTGATTCGTTTCAGACCGCCCGCTCCCTGTTGGAACGCAGCTTTTTCTACGATAAAGGAAGGCTGCTTACATCGGAGACTCCACCCAGCTACCTAACGGCTGCTCTAGGCGGTAATTTGCCGGACAAGAAGGAATTGGCCTTCCGTATTTACTATTTGGTAGATGTGGGACATACGGAGGCGATCCAGTCGCTTCTGGACGGAGCGGCTGCACAGATGGTAGCCGAGGGGAAGGGGGAGGCGGAAATTCGGGAACAGTTCTTTTACCTCGCAAATGAAACGTCCCGAAAAGTCCCTGCCCCCCTTTGGGAAGAATCAGGTTATGCGGGAGGGCCGTCCGAATTTTTAACGGGCATCACCAGCCAACGGACCCTCCGGGAGCTCGTCACCTATGTTGCCGGTATATTGGAAAGACTGGCCCGTTGTGCCGATTATTCCAGCCGGGACAATGAAATCAAGCGAATGCTCGATTATATTGAACGGCATTATAACGAAAACCTAAAGCTGGAGACGCTTTCGGAAGTATTCAATTATAGCAGCTCTTACTTGGGTCAGCTTTTCAAAAATCAGACGGGGGAATATTTCAACACCTATCTTGACAGGGTTCGGATCGAAAAAGCGAAGGAGCTGCTGGCACAGGGTATGAAGGTATATGAAGTCGCTGAAAAGGCCGGCTATTCTAACGTGAATTATTTTCACAACAAGTTTAAAAAGATGGAGGGACAGTCGCCGTCATCTTTTCAAAAGAACGGTTCTCATGAAAATCGTTGGCGGTTTCTGAAATGAATGGTGATTTTGGAATGAAAACCGGCGGAATTCGCGATATGGTCTCCCGCTTCCGAGATGCCTTATGCTTGAAGCACGAAGGGGGAGGAGATAACGACAGAAGTGAAAGCGGTGCCAATAAAACAAGTGTAAGAGAGGGGAAATTACAGAAAATGAACAGGATGCAAAAACCTTTTGCACTGGCTGCGAAACGGGGAAAAACAAGCTTTGTTTTTTGTTTGACACTGTTTTTCTGGTTGGGGACGATGGGGTATACCGGTTCGGTGGGAGCGGCTTCTTCCTCGACCGTGAAGGCTTCCGCCAAACCGGCGAAGGCCGTAACCGTTACTTATAAAGAGGCGGTTCTGGAAGGGTATGGAATCGAGAAGCGTGGCCGCGTCCCTGAAGAGAAGGACACCTTGTATGACGGCGAAGGCTATATTTCCTTCTTTTTCGAGGAAGTTGCAAACGCTACCAAGCCGGTCGGAAGTGCGACATTCACTGTAAACGTCCCCGAGGGGGGCCTATATAAGCTGAGTGTGGGGTATTATCTTCCCCAGGGGAACGGTGACAAAGTGACGGCCATCCAGATAAATGGTGCGGGAGCCGGGGAACTGACACTCGATGCGCCGGCGGCAGGCACGGTCCGGGCGGAAAAGATGATCACCAAAGTCATGCTGAACGCCGGCAGCAATACCGTCAAAATTTTGCGGGGATGGGGTTACTATGGCATTGAACATATCAAGCTAGAACCGGCGGCCCCCCCCGTACCCGGTCATGAGAAAGCGACCGACGTATTGACCAATCCGGACGCGACGCTCGAAGCAAGGGCGCTGATGAACTATATGCTTAACCAGTATGGACGGAAGATCATTTCCGGACAACAAACGTTTGAGGATGCGGAGTGGATTAAGCAGCAGACCGGCAAATCCCCGGCGATTTTATCCGGCGACCTGATGGATTACTCTCCTTCCCGTGTCGAAAAGGGCGCAACCTCGTCGGAAATCGAGAAGTTGATCCAATGGCATGAACGCGGAGGTATCGTGTCTTTGCTCTGGCACTGGAACGCGCCGAAGGGGATTGGAGGCGACGATCCCGGACGCGAATGGTGGCGAGGATTTTATACCGAGTTTACGACCTTTGACGTAGAATACGCACTCGAGCATCCGGATTCCGAGGACTACAGGCTCCTCATCCGGGACATTGACGCGATCGCGGTTCAGTTGAAGCGCCTGCAGGATCATAATATACCGGTGCTATGGAGACCGCTGCACGAAGCGGAAGGCGGCTGGTTCTGGTGGGGGGCGAAAGGCCCGGAGCCGGCGAAGCGGCTGTACAGACTGATGTATGATCGGTTGACCAACCATCATAAGCTGAACAATTTGATTTGGGTATGGAACTCCGAGAAGAAGGATTGGTATCCTGGCGACGAAGTCGTGGATATCGTAAGTGTCGATATTTACAACCCTGCGGGCGACTACCACCCGAACATCGCGAAATACGACAATCTTCTTACTTTGACGAACCATAAGAAAATCGTGGCCCTGGCGGAGAATGGCCCCATTCCGGACCCCGATTTGCTGCGGGCGTATGGTGCCGATTGGAACTTCTTCAACACATGGACCGGCGAACATATAAGGGACGGTAAGACAAATACTTTGGAGCATCTGAAAAAGATATATCACCACGACTACGTTCTGACACTTGATGAGCTTCCGGCGGATTTGTACTCCAGCCTTACGTATCAAGCGGAGCATAGCGAATCGGTCGGGATGTCCCTGAATAGACAGAATAGTCATGCAAGGGACGGCTCTGTCACCGGTCCGGAAGGAGCGGGAGGAAAGCTGCGGATCAAGGCGAATGTTGCGCCCGGAACATACACGCTTACGGTTCGCTACAAGGCGGACAACGGTGGGAAGAAGAGCAAAGTCATGGTGAACAACCGACCGGCAATGAATCCTACATTTACGGGAACGAAGATGTGGAAGAATGTTGCTTTGGGACAAATTACCCTTCAAAAGGGCGAGAACACGATAGATATCCAGCCTCTCGGGGGCGGGGTGAGTATAGATTATGTGAAGCTGACGCACGTGGCATCCACGGCGAAGAACCCCGGCTGAAGCGGCGGTTTGCCCGGCGGATCATAGTAAGGAACGGAATCCCCTGTACGGTCATGCGGATGCTGCAACCGTCAGGGGGATTCAGTTTATTTGCTTGCAAATCAGTGATTGTTTCTGAAAGCATTGAAGATTTTAGAATGAATTTGTGCGGAATCCGCGTTATGTTTCCTAACCAGCGTTCGCTTTATAATTATTGCTGAGAGGGGGGAACAAGCTGATGAAAGCGATAACAGCAAGAAGTCAAACCGATATCGGGCCAAGAAACAAACCGCAAAAATGGAAAATATTCAAAAACCAGAAATACCTTTATATGATGTCGATTCCTTTTGTACTTTGGGTTTTCGTGTTTCAGTATTTGCCGCTTTGGGGCTGGACGATGGCATTTCAAAACTATAAGCCAGGCAAGGGGTTTCTGGAGCAAAAATGGGTCGGTCTGGAGCATTTTCAAATGCTGTTTCATGACGACCATTTCTACCTTGTGCTGAGAAATACGCTCGCTATGAGTTTTATGGGGCTTGTGGCAGGCTTCGTGTTTCCGGTATTTTTCGCTTTACTGCTTAACGAGGTGCGCATTCAGTTTATGAAACGGTTTGTGCAAACGGTCTCATATCTGCCGCATTTCGTATCCTGGGTCGTGGCGGCCGGGATCGTCACCAAGATGCTGTCGACGGACGGCGGAGTTGTCAATTCTTTGTTGATGAACCTTCATATCATCAAGGAACCGATCCAATTTATGTCGAATGGCCATCTGTTCTGGGGGATTGTGACCGGAGCGGATGTCTGGAAGGAGACGGGCTGGAACGCGATTATTTATTTGGCGGCGATCTCCGGCATCGGACCGGAATTGTATGAGGCGGCGCGGGTGGATGGAGCGAGCCGTTTGAAGCAAATATGGCACATCACGTTACCGGGCATTCGGCCGACGATCATCGTTCTGCTGATTATGTCGATCGGTCATCTGGTCGGGATCGGGTTCGAGAAGCAATTCCTGCTAGGGAACCATATGGTGAGCGATTATTCCGAAGTGCTGGATTTATATGCGTTAAATTATGGCTTGTCCATGGGACGCTATTCTTTCGGTACCGCCATAAATATCTTCAATTCGGTGATTAGTGTGATCCTGCTGTTTGTCGCAAACGGCATGTTCAAGAAATTTGCCAATGAAAGCATCATGTAATAAGGAGGGATTTTGAAATGGAAACAGCCGGTTCCTCTACCGCTCATATCAAAGCCAAGAGGTCGAAGCTGGCTTCCAGGCCTCTCCGGGACTGGATTTTCGATACGGTTGTGTATGTGCTGATCGTCATTATTACGGTCGTCACCCTGTACCCGTTCTTGAATGTGCTAGCTATTTCTTTTAATGATTCCGTAGATACCGTCCGAGGCGGACTCACTATTTTTCCGCGGGAATTTACCCTGGAAAATTACAAGCTGATCTTTAGTTACACCGGGCTTGTTACCGGGTTTAAAATCTCGGTACTCCGCACCGTCGTCGGAACCCTGGCCGGCCTGGTCAGTGGCTCGATGGTTGCCTATACGCTGGCCCGCAAGGATTTTCAAGGAAGACGTTTTGTCTCGGTGTTTCTGGCTATCACGATGTACGTATCCGGCGGATTGATCCCGGGCTTCATTCTGATTCGGAACCTGGACCTGATCAATACGTTCGCCGTGTATATTCTGCCGGGGCTCGTAAGCGCATTCAACATTTTCGTCATTCGTTCGTTCATCGATGGAATCCCTTATGCGCTTCAAGAATCGGCTAAACTCGACGGCGCGAACGACTTTACGATTTACTGGCGGGTCATTCTTCCGCTCTGCAAACCCGCGCTTGCCACCGTTGCGCTGTTTCTCGCCGTTAACCAATGGAATTCCTGGTTCGATACCTACCTTTTCAACGGCTCCAACGACAGTCTGACCACGCTGCAGTATGAGTTGATGAAAGTTTTGCAGAGCACCACGACGAACGCCAATAACGTCCGAGGCGATAATATGAACCAATTGATGGCTCAAGTGTCGCCGGATTCCGTTAAGATGGCGATCACCATTATCGCGACCGTGCCGATTCTTGTCGTGTACCCGTTTTTGCAGAAGTACTTTGTTAAAGGTATGACACTGGGCGCCGTGAAAAGCTGATGCGCCGAGGATTTGCGAAAGAGCCTGCAATGGGTGGAATGCAGGTATGTTAAGGTGATTCCGTTCCGTAACCCAATCATTTTAAAAGGAGTGTTTAGCTATCATGAAGATCCAATCCAAAAGAACGGCGGTCTCTCTGCTGGCGGCCGTGCTCTTGCTCGGCCAGCTCGTCGGCTGTAGCGGTAGCAACAAGTCCGGCGATGGAGGAAATTCGGCTAATCCGGCAGGCGGCTCAAAGTCCGGCCCCGTTACGTTAACCTATTTTTCCGAAGATGCCAGCTCCAACTGGAATAATATGCAGGATCGAATAGGGAAGGTGATCACGGAAAAAACGGGCGTCATCCTGGACGCGGAATTCGCGGTAGGCGATCCCGTTCAAAAGGTGTCGATTATGGCGGCCACCGGCGAGGTTCCGGACCTCATCGCGGCCAAGGCGGACCTCGGCAAGCTGGTTGACGTAGGTGCGGTACTCGATCTGACGGATTTGATCGAGGAGCACGCTCCGAACATCAAAAAGATGTTGGGCGACAAGATCGTTCGCACCAAATACAGCCTGGAAGACCAATCGATCTACGCGATTCCGACCTGGTCCTCGGTCGACGAGCGGAAATTAAAAGCCGAGTATGGCTTCCAGCTCCAGCATCGCGTCGTGAAAGAAGCGGGTTACCCGGAAATCCGCACGGTTCAGGATTACGAGAAGGTCATTAAGGATTATTTGGCCAAGCATCCGACGGATGAGAACGGCAACAAAAATATCGGGCTAACGCTCAACGCGGATGATTGGCATATGTATCAGGTGACGAATATGGGTTTCTTTACGACAGGCGCACCGGATGACGGTGAATATTACGTCGATCAGAACACCTTTGATGTGACTTACCATTTCCGCCGTCCGGAGGAACGGGAATATTTCCGCTGGCTGAACCATATGAACGATATCGGTTTGCTGGATAAGGAAAGTTTTGTTCAAAAGACGGACCAGTTTAAAGCGAAGGTCGCTTCCGGCCGGGTGCTCGGCCTGATCGATCCGGCATGGGACTATGGCGAGGCGCAACAGGCTCTGAAATCGGCCGAGAAATTCGACCAAACTTACGGTCATTATCCGGTGACGGTTTCCAAAGAATACAAGGATACCAGCTTCTGGCCGGCCGGCTTTGACGGCGGTTACGGCATAGCGATTTCCAGCAAGTGCAAGGACCCGGTAAAGGCGATCAAGTTCCTCGATTACTTGGCCTCCGAAGAAGGACAAATCCTTATTAACTGGGGCATTGAAGGAACAGACTACATCGTTAAGGACGGCAAAAGAATAGTACCTCCGGAAACGCAGCAAAAAATGGATAAAGAAGGCAACAGCTACTTGAAAGAATCCGGCCTTGGATTATATTGGAACCTGACGGTTCATTACGGGGACGGAATCAAGGACTCCACCGGAAATTACTTTACCAAGAATAACGAAGAGTTATTGACCGCTACTTACAGCCAGCCGGAGAAGGAAGCGTTAGCGGCTTACAAGATCGAGCACTGGAAAGATTTGTTCCCGAAAGAGGAAGAGTTCCCGGAAAGAAAAGCGGGTGCGGTTTATAACATATCTCCGCCTAGCGACAGCGTAGCCACGATTCTCGGAGCAAAAATGAAGGATATTACCTGGAAGCGTGTTCCGGAAGCCATTATGGCCAAACCGGACCAGTTCGATAGAATCTGGGACGAGTATATGGCGGAGCTGGAAAAGGCCGGTGTGAAAGAGATGGAGGAAGCCTATGGCCAGTTCGTCAAAGACCGGGTTAAGCTTTGGAGCGGAGAAGCCAAATAGAGTAAAAACCAAGATCGGCTCGCTCGCCGTTGTATTGTTCAACGACGGAGAGCGAGCGGGGCCAAAAAAACAAAACCCCTGACGCCGAAGGCAGAATACAAGTTTGCGGCGAAGTGGGCGGATAAGGTTGAGAGGGGATGGGAACCCATCCCTCCAATCACTCCAAAGTAGAAGTCAGAGCCACTAAAGGACGCCGTCAGGCGTTTTTCTTATGTATTGTGGTCCGGCATTTATTGGAGGTCACCTTGGTTATTTTTCTTTTTTTGCTCAAGGGTAAAGACCGCGGTGTCAACGGCCTCTTGTCCCTTAACTTCCACCTCGGCAAGGGCTTCATCCAAAGTGATTTCATTTTGCAGAAGCTTATCCAATACGCCTTGGGCAGCATCCTGAAAGGCGTCGAGAACTTCGGCATCGACTTGGGTATACAGGTCAACATAATTGGGATTTGCTTTAAGGGTGTAAAGAGGAGACAAATCATGGTCCCCAACTTGCGCCACGTAATCGGTTACAGCGGGCAATCCATAATTTGGCTGGTTCCTGGCCAATAGTTGGCTGTTCACCGAATCTCCAGCTATGAATTTAACCAATTTCATCGCTTCGGCTCCGTGTTCTGTGCTTGAGGAAACGCCAAAAAAGTCAAATATTTCGTAGAAATTCATATAATCCGGATTCAAAGGATCCACCGGAGCTGTAACCATTCCCCAGTCGATTGAGGTAGCATCTTCAAAATGGGAGAACGGTTCAAAATTATAGGCAAGAGCATTGGAAGTGACGGTCATAGCGGCATTTTCAGTTAAAAACTTGGGGTGTTCCATCGAATCGGGTTCTTCTCCCTGATCATAAACTACCCCGGCACGAAAAGCTTTCACCGCGGCGGTCCAGATGGACTTCCATTTATCCGTATTCATCGTGACTTTCATGGTTTTTGGATCGAAATAAGTTAGGTTTTCTGTTTGCCCCGCTTTTAAAATAAAGTTTATGGTAACATTGCGATAATAGTTCATTTGTATTCCGTAAAGGGGTTCCCCCTGATCATCTTCAGTCGGGAACCGTTCAGCTAATGCAAACACCTCTTCCCAAGTCATTCCATTCCGGGGATAAGGGATATGATAAGCATCAAATAGCTTCTTGTTGTAATAAAGCGCCTCGCTATGGAAAGTAGGTGGAAGAGCATAATACTGGCCGTTGTCCGACGCGGCTCCCAAAAGTGACGTAACAATCGGAGAAAGATCGCCGGATTCCGTTCCATTGGTTAACGGGGGAAAAATCGGTTTTAAAATCCCCTTTTTAATAGCCCTCTTATACTGCTCCATACCATTTATGTAAATAACATCCCCTTCACGATTCCAACCCGTTTCTTCGGATACCGGATCGCTTGGAATCACTTGAATATCGATGTTGGGATATTTGCTTTCGAATGCATAACCAAAGTTAACATAAAATTGCTTGGCGGACGGATAAGCAACTTTGAGAATGACAGGCTCCTCCGGCTGACGCGGTTGGCAGCTTGACAGTAGTATTGTTATAAGCGGCAAGCATAATAACATCCGAATTTCTCTGAGCATATTTAGTTCCCCTTTGCGAAAGAAGGGTGGGATGCCCACCCTTAGAGATTACCCCCAGCTATCCGACGCGTAATCTTGAGCGTACTTTCCGCCGGAAAAATACGTTCTCGACGCTGTGTTCAAGCTGTACGATCCAGAATCGGAGTATACGCCATCTTTCGTGTACCATGTAGCTTCGGAATTTCTTTTCGTAGTTGATGACGACCCGGATTCCTTTTTATTACCGGACTTATAAAATGTACCTTGTACAGTCAACTTTGTCATTTTTGTGTTGGATGTCGTAGCGTACAAAGGGAGATTGGATCCCCCATCTACAACATGTCTCCTAAAACAACCCATTCCCCTTACTGGCTTAACTCACTCGGCATCTCGTCTAAAACTTCTTGGACCGTTTTATGGCCGGACAAGATTTGTTCGACGGATTCATTTATAAGATCATACATTGGATCGGGAACAACATTGTTTTTCTCTATGGGCCGCAGCTTGTAAAATGCTTCAAAATTTCTGTCACGATCCCCTAAGGAAGTATAAGAAATTAACGAGGAGAAGCCGTATACGGAGCGATATTCCCACTCCGCGACTTTATCGGACATGAAAAATCGGATCAACTCCCAGGCAGCGTCGGCTTGTGATGAAGTGCTGGGAATGGACCAGAGTCCCCCTAGCGAAACATGGTGACCGGATTGGGGAGAAGCAGGACTGACTGGCATGGTAACCAGTTTCCATTTTAGTTCGGAGCCTTGCTGCTCTAAACTGTTAACATCCTCGTAATTAACAACAGCCATTGCATAATTTTCTGAAATGAAGGAATTTTTATTGATGTCGTTAAATGCAATATTCCCGCGTTTTAATGGTACTTCTATTAACTCTAGTACTTTTGCCCAGGACGGGGTGTTTAAAGAGATGGTTTTCGTCTGCTCATTGTAAACATGAAGATTTTCGGTTTGGCCTATGTCGATCAACCAATCGGCTGGGGACGGATAGGGTAGGGATAACCCTTTTGGAAACCGGTTAGCCAGAACGATAATATCTTCCCATGTCATCTGTTCAGTGGGGTAGTTCACACCGTATTGATCAAAAAGCTGCTGATTATATACTAAAGCGCTGCTGTAAAAAGTAGGAGGCAATCCATACAGTTTGCCGGTGCCATATTGTTTTGTTAAATCTACGACACTCGGCACCATATTTTCCAAAGGAAATGATTCCCGATCTATATAATTGTCGAGGGGTTGAAGTAATCCGTTATTTATAGCCTGCTGAAATTGATTTGAAGGCAAATAAATCATATCCACATCATTGCTTTCCGCCCATTCACTTACGGTTACTTTTCTTCTTAAGATATCGCTTGTTGGAACGATGGTATACTCTAAATTCGGATATTCCAGCGCTAGAAGAGAAGCGTATCTATCATCAAAGTGTTGCTCAGAGAAATAGCCGATGTTTAATTTGACCGCCTCTTTATTTTCCAGGGGTAACGGTTTCTCGGTACAACTTGATAAAATCGTCAAAGTTAAAGTAAGAAGAAGTAATAGAAAGCTGCGCAACCTTAACAACTCCACTTCCAATAAATTCAATTATTCCCACTATTTATATTAATATCAGAAATATTGATAGTCAATTTTTGTCGCTATATGATGCACCTAAGGTTGCCTCCTTGTTTCCTTGCTTACATATTTTTGCATGCAATACTATAGACACGTGGAACGCTAAATTTTTGAAAAAAGAGGGAAATCCCATTGTATTCATATTGCTTGGCGTTGGGTAAGGATGCTGAAATGGTTTCGTAGATATGTTGCTAACATCCACAATTGTAGATATAAAGTGCCACCGTCCGAATCTATAACATTACCGGGAAAATCTCCCGTTAATATACCGCTCTTGGCTCTTGGATCGGATTTAGCTGGAAAAGCTCCATCTATTTCGCAGCCCTTTTGCTGATATACACAATTTCAGACGAATTAGCGGGAGGTTTTCCAGCTAAATCGCCTCTGCAGCCGTATACACACCAAATTAACGGGAAGAAATCCCGTTAATTTGAACCAAACCATGAGTTGTAGGCCAAGCGTGTGAAAGGAACCCTTTACACCGGCTGTAATTTTCAAGTGTTAAAAATGGTTGGCCATTACAATCCCCCGTTTTTAGACAGGTTTGTATAACACGCCCAAAGAATGAGAATTCTACGGACGTCAGGCTTGCAACCACTCTAAAAATTGGTTAAAATAACGGTGGGACTTAAAAAGTTAACCCGGGACATTTTAAGGCCAAGGAGAAGGAGAGAGAAGTCGAAGCTTGCAGGAGTTGAAAGCATGCGAACTATTTTAGAAATGCAAAAGCAGCTTCTTCCTGATCTCATGGAAATTCTCAAGAAAAGGTACACCATTCTTCACCAGATCTTGTTGTCGGATGTGGTCGGCCGCAGAACGCTTGCGGTATCCCTGAACATGACGGAACGAGTGTTGCGGGCCGAGACGGATCTCCTGAAGGCTCAGGGCCTGATTGAAATCGAGAATATAGGCATGAGAATCAGTGATTCGGGCAGAAAACTGCTGGAGGATCTGGAGCCGGTAGTGAAGGAAATCTTCGGATTGTCCGAGTGGGAAGAAAGAATCCGAGAAGCCTTCGGACTTCGCAAAGTGGTGATTGTTCCCGGCGACAGCGAAGCTTCCCCGTTGACCAAGAAAGAGCTTGGCCGCGCGGGAGCCAAGGCGCTGCTCGGCGTTATGCGCAGCGAGGATGTCGTTGCCGTGACCGGCGGCAGTACGATTGCCGAAGTCGCGGAGCAATTGAGTCACCCGGCGGGCTTGTCGCTCAAGCAGAGCTGGTTCGTACCGGCGCGGGGCGGGCTCGGGGAAAGCCTGGAAATCCAGGCAAACACGATTGCTTCCCTTATGGCCAAACGGGTGGGGGCGGGCTACCGTCTGCTGCATGTCCCCGATTTGCTCGGCAAGGAAGCGTATGAATCGTTAGTGGGTGATCCGAACATCCAGGACATCGTTGAAATGATCCGCAAAGCGCGGATCGTCGTCCACGGTATCGGAGACGCTATGGAGATGGCCCGGCGTCGCAAGCTGGAGGAGTCAATAGTTCAGGAACTGCAGAACAAGGGCGCGATTGCGGAATCATTCGGTTACTATTTTAATGCGAATGGCGCCGTCGTTCACAAAATGCTAACCCTGGGTCTTCGCCTGGAAGATATTCGACGGACCGAAACGGTCATCGGCATCGCGGGCGGAAGAAGCAAAGCGAAGGCGATCCTGGCGGTGTTGCTGTACGGACAGGAAGATATTCTTGTCACGGACGAAGCGGCGGCCGAGGATATTATGAAGGAACTCGAAGGTATCAAGAGCATGAACAAGAACACGGAATCTTAAGCAATGAGATTCAGCCTGAACCTGTTTACTCATGACGGGTACTTCACCCGTCTTGATTAATAAAAAAAACGAACACTGGGAGGATCTATTCATGAGTGTAAGAGTTGGTATTAACGGTTTTGGACGTATCGGACGCTTGGCTTTCCGCCGTATTCAAAACGTGGAAGGCATCGAAGTAGTAGCAATCAATGACCTGACAGACGCTAAAATGTTGGCTCATTTGTTGAAATATGACACGACGCAAGGCAAATTTGAAGGCGAAGTTGAAGTTCATGACGGCTTCTTCAAAGTTAACGGCAAAGAAGTTAAAGTACTGGCTAACCGCAACCCTGAAGAATTGCCTTGGGGCGAGCTTGGCGTAGACATCGTTCTGGAGTGCACAGGCTTCTTCACTACTAAAGAGAAAGCTGAACTTCACCTGAAAGGCGGAGCTAAGAAAGTTGTTATTTCCGCACCTGCTACAGGCGACATGAAAACTGTCGTTTACAACGTAAACCATGAAATCCTTGACGGTTCGGAAACCGTAATTTCCGGTGCTTCTTGTACTACTAACTGCTTGGCTCCTATGGCTAAAGTACTTCAAGACAAATTCGGCATCGTTGAAGGCTTGATGACTACGATCCATGCTTACACTGGCGACCAAAACACGCTGGATGCTCCTCATGCTAAAGGCGACTTCCGTCGCGCTCGTGCAGCGGCTGAGAACATCATCCCTAACACAACTGGTGCTGCAAAAGCGATCGGTCTGGTTATTCCGGAACTGCAAGGCAAATTGGACGGAGCTGCACAACGCGTGCCTGTACCGACTGGTTCCTTGACTGAGCTCGTAACCGTTCTTGACAAGAAAGTTACTGCAGCTGAAGTAAACGAAGCCATGAAAGCCGCTTCCGATCCGGAAACTTACGGCTACACGGAAGACGAAATCGTATCTTCGGACATCAAAGGTATGACATTCGGTTCCCTGTTCGACGCTACGCAAACTAAAGTACTGACTGTTGGCGACAAACAACTCGTTAAAACCGTTGCTTGGTACGACAACGAAATGTCCTACACCGCTCAATTGGTTCGTACTTTGGAATACTTCGCAAAAAAAGTTAAGTAATCCCCGATTTCTTTGATAACCACGCCAAAGAGGAGCAACCTTTGCAAGGGACTCCTCTTTGGTTCATGATTTTTTTGTTTTATCGACATTCACACACACCTTTTTATAAAAAAATAGAGAAGCAGTACCGCTTAGGAGAGAAATCAAGCGTCGAAGTAGTATAGCCGGAAATGCGCAGCGCGTTGACCGTGCCGAGCGTATCAAAGCGCAGCGCTTACCTATTAGGAGGAACGTGGAGATGAACAAGAAAAGTGTACGTGATGTGGAAGTAACCGGCAAACGCGTGTTTGTCCGCGTGGATTTCAATGTGCCGATGCAAGACGGCCAAATTACCGATGATACCCGGATTCGCGAAACGCTGCCGACAATCAAGTATCTGATCGAAAACGGCGCGAAAGTGATTTTGGCGAGCCATTTGGGCCGTCCGAAAGGTCAAGTGAACGAGGATATGCGTTTGACGCTGCCTGCAAAGCGCCTTGGCGAACTGCTGGGCAAGGAAGTGGCCAAAGCGGACGAAGCGATCGGCGATGCCGTAAAAGCGAAAGTTGCCGCGATGAACAATGGCGATGTTCTCGTCCTTGAGAACGTTCGTTTCTATCCGGGTGAAGAAAAGAACGATCCGGAGCTTGCTAAGCAATTTGCGGAGCTTGCCGATCTGTTCGTTAACGACGCATTCGGTGCCGCTCACCGTGCGCATGCTTCCACAGAAGGCATTGCTCACCATTTGCCGGCTGTATCCGGTCTCTTGATGGAAAAAGAATTGTCCGTGCTCGGCAAGGCCTTGTCGAATCCGGACCGTCCTTTCACAGCGATCATCGGCGGTTCCAAGGTTAAAGACAAAATCGACGTCATCGACAATCTGCTGAACATTGCCGACAACGTTCTGATCGGTGGTGGCCTGGCTTATACCTTCTTCAAAGCCCAAGGCTATGAAATCGGCCAATCCTTGCTGGATGACAGCAAATTGGAGGTAGCTCTCGGTTTTATCGAGAAAGCGAAAAAGCTCGGCAAGAACTTCGTTCTGCCGGTTGACGTAGTCATCGCTGACGATTTCAGCGCGGATGCCAACCATAAAAATGCAGACATCGACAGCATTCCTGCGGATTGGGAAGGCGTGGACATCGGGCCGAAAACCCGCGCGAAATATGCCGAAATCATCAAAAATTCCAAGCTGGTCGTTTGGAACGGACCGATGGGCGTCTTCGAAATCGATATTTTCGCGAACGGCACCAAAGAAGTGGCTGAAGCTTGTGCTACTACAACAGGCTACACCATTATCGGCGGCGGCGATTCCGCGGCGGCGGCAGAGAAATTCAAACTGGCCGACCAAATGGACCACATCTCCACAGGCGGCGGCGCTTCCCTGGAATTCATGGAAGGCAAGGCGCTTCCGGGCGTTGTGGCTCTGAACGATAAATAAGATAGTTTTAACGAAGGAGTGTGCTCCATGAGAACACCTATTATTGCCGGGAACTGGAAGATGTTCAAAACCGTTTCCGAAGCAAAAGCTTTCTTCGAGGGCATCAAAGGGAAAGCGGAAGTTGAAGGCGTAGAGAGCGTGATCTGCGCTCCGTTTACGAATCTTCCGGCTTTGGTGGAAGCCGCCAAAGGCACGTCGATCAAAATCGGCGCGCAAAACCTGCACTTTGAAGACGAAGGTGCATTCACCGGCGAAATCAGCGGGGGAATGCTGAAAGAGCTGGGCGTGGATTATGTCATTATCGGACATTCCGAGCGCCGTGCTTATTTTGGCGAAACCGACGAAATCGTCAATAAGAAGGTACATGCCGCATTCAAACACGGATTGACGCCAATCCCGTGCGTCGGCGAAAAGCTGGAAGAGCGCGAAGCGGGTCAAACGAAGGATGTCGTGAAGGTCCAAACCGAAGCGGCCCTGAAGGGATTGTCCGCGGAGCAAGCCGCTCAAGTCGTTATCGCCTACGAACCGATCTGGGCCATCGGCACCGGCAAATCTTCCACTTCGGAAGATGCCAATGAAGTCATCTCCTATATCCGCAGCCTGGTGAAAGACCTGTACGGTGCGGAAGTAGCCGACAAAATTCGCATTCAATACGGCGGTAGCGTGAAGCCGGAAAATGTGAAGGAATATATGGGCCAAAGCGACATCGACGGCGCGCTCGTAGGCGGTGCCAGTCTGCAACCGGCTTCCTATATTCAATTGGTTGAGGGGGCAAAGTAAGATGTCCACTCCAAAACCAGTAGCACTGATCATCATGGACGGCTTTGGACTTCGGAATACGGTGGAAGGCAACGCGGTCGCACAGGCAAACAAGCCTAACTACGACCGTTACCTGAAGCAATATCCGAATACGACCCTGACCGCTTGCGGCGAAGCCGTAGGTTTGCCTGAAGGTCAAATGGGCAATTCCGAAGTGGGGCATTTGAACATCGGCGCCGGACGGATTGTCTATCAGGATTTGACCCGTATTTCCAAGTCGATCCGCGAAGGCGAGTTCTTCCAGAACGAAACCCTGGTTGCTGCCGTTCGCAGCGCCAAATCGAAAGGCAAGAAACTGCATTTGTACGGGCTTCTTTCCGACGGTGGGGTGCACAGTCACATCGACCATATGTTCGCGATGCTCGACCTGGCCAAGAAAGAAGATATGCACGAAGTGTATATCCATGCTTTCCTGGACGGACGTGACGTAGCTCCGGACAGCGCGAAAGGCTTCATCGAGCGTCTGATCGCGAAGATTGAAGAAGTAGGCGTAGGCAAGATCGCTACGGTTCAAGGCCGCTATTATGCCATGGACCGCGACAAACGCTGGGAACGCGTTGAGAAATCGTACCGTGCGATGGTATACGGCGAAGGTCCGAAGTATACCGATCCGGTTACGGCCGTAACGGAATCGTACGAGAAGTCGGTATTTGACGAGTTCGTGATGCCGACAGTGATCGTGGATGGTCATGACCAACCGATCGCGTTGGTGGAATCCGGCGACTCCGTCGTGTTCCTGAACTTCCGTCCCGACCGTGCGATCCAGTTGTCCAACGTGTTTACGAACAAGGACTTCCAAGGCTTTGACCGCGGACCGAAATTTCCGAAGGATCTGCACTTCGTCTGCCTGACGTTGTTTGCGGAAACGGTGGAAGGTTTCGTGGCCTATGCGCCTAAGAATCTAGACAACACGTTCGGCGAAGTGCTGGTACAACAAGGCAAGAAGCAGCTCCGTATCGCGGAAACGGAAAAGTATCCGCACGTAACTTTCTTTTTCAGCGGCGGGCGCGACGTGGAGCTTCCGGGCGAAACTCGCATCCTGATCAATTCGCCGAAAGTGGCGACTTATGACTTGAAGCCGGAAATGAGCGCTTATGAAGTGGCTGAAGCCTGCGTGAAGGAAATTGAAGCAGACAAGCATGACGCCATCATTCTGAACTTTGCCAACCCGGACATGGTCGGACACTCCGGCATGCTGGAACCGACGAAGAAGGCGGTCGAAGTGACCGACGAGTGCGTGGGCAAAGTGGTGGACGCCGTTAAGGCCAAAGGCGGGGTCGTTGTGATCATCGCCGACCACGGCAACGCGGACATGGTGTTCGACGAGAACGGCCGTCCGTTTACCGCGCACACGACCAACCCGGTTCCGTTTATCGTCACTGACGAAAATGTGATCCTGCGCGAAAGCGGCATTCTGGCCGACGTGGCACCGACGCTCCTCGACCTGATGGGTCTGCCGCAGCCGGCGGAAATGACCGGTCAATCGATGATTGCTGGCCGCAAGGCTTAAGATTTTGATATATTGGATATAGATAGCAGTACAATCCTAAAAAATTGAAAATCAAAAGGAGAATATACACATGACTATTATCTCTGACGTATACGCTCGCGAAGTCCTCGACTCCCGCGGTAACCCGACAGTAGAAGTTGAAGTATACTTGGAATCCGGCGCCATCGGACGCGCGATCGTTCCTTCCGGCGCTTCCACAGGCGCTCACGAAGCGGTTGAGCTTCGCGACGACGACAAATCCCGTTACCTCGGCAAAGGCGTTCTGAAAGCCGTTGAGAACGTAAACGAAATCATCGCTCCTGAAGTGATCGGAATGGACGCGCTGGACCAACTCGGCATCGACAAACTGATGATCGCTTTGGACGGCACGCCAAACAAAGGCAAACTCGGCGCTAACGCCATCCTGGCCGTTTCCATGGCTGTAGCCCGCGCTGCAGCTGACGCTTTGGACCTGCCTCTGTATGTTTACCTCGGCGGATTCAATGCTAAACAACTGCCGGTTCCAATGATGAACATCGTTAACGGCGGCGCACATGCCGACAACAACGTTGACGTACAAGAGTTCATGGTATTGCCTGTAGGCGCTCCTACATTCAAAGAAGCTCTTCGTATCGGCGCTGAAATTTTCCACAACCTGAAATCCGTTCTGAAAGCTAAAGGCTTGAACACGGCTGTTGGCGACGAAGGCGGTTTTGCTCCTAACTTCACTTCCAACGAAGACGCTTTGTCTTCCATTATGGAAGCTATTACGAAAGCTGGTTACAAACCAGGCGAAGATGTTTTCCTGGGCATGGACGTAGCTTCCACCGAATTCTTCAAAGACGGCAAATATCATCTCGAAGGCGAAGGCAAATCCTTTACGCCTGCTGAGTTCGTTGACCTCTTGTCTTCTTGGGTTGACAAATATCCGATCATCACCATCGAAGACGGCTGCTCTGAAGACGACTGGGAAGGTTGGAAATTGCTCACTGAAAAATTGGGCAACAAAATCCAACTCGTTGGCGACGACTTGTTCGTAACTAACACTGAGCGTCTGGAAAAAGGGATCAAAGACGGCATCGGTAACTCGATCCTGATCAAAGTGAACCAAATCGGTACGCTGACTGAAACCTTCGACGCGATCGAAATGGCAAAACGCGCTGGTTATACAGCGGTTGTCTCCCACCGTTCCGGTGAGTCCGAAGACAGCACGATCGCTGACATCGCGGTTGCTACCAATGCCGGCCAAATCAAAACCGGTGCGCCTTCCCGTACCGACCGTATTGCGAAGTACAACCAATTGCTCCGCATCGAAGATCAATTGGGCGAACTGGCTCAATACAACGGCTTGAAATCCTTCTACAACCTGAAGCGTTCTTAAGATCAAAATAACGCGCCAATACACATACAAAATAGACCCGTCCGCTTAAGCGGACGGGTCTATTTATTGTACGCCCAGCATGGGCGTCATCTCTAGGGTGAGAGTCCTGAACGGGGGCTGGCGAGGCGCCTACCGTTAGCCAAAAGCAAGGGTGTCCATCGCGAGGTGGAATCTGAAGGAAGCCGGAGGCAAAAGCACGGGCCAAGGTACACGAACTGGATTTGAGGCAGGATTAGTCGGATGAGTTGCCTAGACACAACAAAATCCAAAGCCGCCAAGGGCTAATCTTATAGACTCCAGTGGTCGCGGGCGGAAAGATGACGCTCTTATCTGGGGAGGCCTGTGGGAAAAAAATGCGAAGTCACTTCGTAACCGCAACCGAGAGGTTGCGCTGAACCCACAGGAGTCAGCAGAGGCCATAGTACGTAAGTACGGGACGCCGGAAAGCGGAAGGGCGTAAGCCGAAAGGAGAGAGGAAACCGATGCGTTCGAGTGGAGAGCAAAGACAGCCGAATATCCCGGAAGGGAGCTGCCAGCAAAGAGAAACGGTGAAGCCGTCAGGGTATGCTGGAGCGCCGAGCTATCCACCGGCACAAATCGCCCCTTCCTATCGCCAAGCACAGAACGACTTGCTAGAGCGAATGCTCGAAGGAGAGAACATTAGGCTCGCCTATAACCGAGTGGTGCAAAACGGAGGAGCTCCCAGCGTGGCTTGAAATTCGTCCGCTATGCAGACGACTGCAACATCTTCGTCGCGAGTAGATGGGCAGGCGAACGTGTAATGAAATCGATAACTCGCTTTGTAGAAGGAAAGCTGAAACTAAAAGTGAATCGGGAGAAAAGTGCGGTTGACAGGCCATGGAGGCGCAAATTCCTCGGATTTAGCTTCCTATCCATTAAGCAGGCGACGATTCGACTGGCTCCCAAGACGATCTCACGGTTTAAGGAGAAAATCCGGGAGCTTAGGGAAAATATAAGCTTAACAGACGTGGAAAGCTTTGATTCGGATGAGAAGGTGCTATCTATACTCCAGCAAATTGAGAGCGACAACCTCCTATCGAAGACAAATGGCTTAGACAGAGATTTACTAATGGTATAGACTTATCCGGTGGGGAGTGGCAAAGGATAGCAATTGCGAGAGCGCTATTTAAAGAGGCTGAAATTATTTTTTTTGACGAACCTACGTCTTCACTGGATCCAATAGCTGAATCAAATATGCTGGATCTGTTCTATAAGATCACTGCAGGGATGACTACTATAACTGTGACCCATAGACTGGGGAGCTGTAAACAGGCAGATAATATTATTGTTTTAAAAGATGGTGAAATTATAGAAAGCGGTTCACACTCTGAGCTGATGAGCAAAAATGGTTACTACAAAAACATGTATTTGACCCAAGCCAAGTGGTACGTGGAAAATAAACAGAATGCATTATCTTTTTAATAAATATTTGTATTAAGGAGATTTTAGTATGAAAAGATGGATTGTGATCCTTGTGGTCATTATGTTGATGCAATCGGGGTGTGCGAATAGACCAGTGGAAAGAGATGTTACACTCAGGGTTCTTTATTTTGATACTGATGAGTTTATGACCAAATACGGAAATGTCTTCAGTGCAAAGCATCCCAATATAGATTTTGAAGTCATACCATTATCTGATTATTATAAGCAGGGACTGAGCGAGAAAACGCTTAAACAGTTAATAAAAACCGAACAACCTGATATAGTTTATGTGGAGGAAACGTTTTTTGACTCCATTATTTCTGAAGGAATGTTGGTGAAACTTGATCCATACATTAACAAATCTAGAAATTTAAAAATTGAGGAAGTAAACCCCAATTTGCTGGAATATTTACGCTCAAAAGGTCAAGGTAACATTTATGCTTTAACACCAACATTTTCAGCAAAGGCACTATTTTATAACAAAAGGCTTTTTGATCAATATGGTGTGGATTATCCAGTCGATGGAGTGAGTTGGGAAGATGTCTTTAAATTGGCTACTACTATAACGAAATCTGCTACAAATAAAAGTGATTTTGTAGGACTATATTATGATAAAACTTTGTTTGGTATGGCTGTTGATATCGCAGCATCACAAGGGGTTCGTTATATAGGTACAGCAGGAAGCCAAGCAACAATAAATACTTCGAGTTGGGAGAATGTTTTGGGTCCTATTCTGGAAGGGGCTAAAGCGGGAACTTTGAAAACAAGAGAAAGCATTAATAAAATTGAAGAAAATCCCGGTAACTTTCCATTTACATCCGGAAACATAGCTATGACGGTTGACTATTCCTATCTGATGGATGATCTATTAAATGCGGATTTCGAGTGGGACGTTGTCACCGCGCCGGTAGATCCAGCCTATTCTAAGAGCGCCTCAGCTATTTTGCCAAATGCCCTTTTTGGAATTTATTCCGGATCGAGTAAAATGGAAGAAAGTTGGAAATTTATTGAGTATATCAATGGTTCAGAATTTGCAAACACATATCAATCGAGTAACGATTTTTCCGTACTCCTGTCACGGGATGGATACTATAGTCAGCTTAATAAGAATTGGAAAGCATTTTATAGTATTACCCCGTCAGATATTCCCAATATTCCAATAAGTACTGAGCAAAATGACGAGATTTTCAAAATTGCTAATCAACAACTGTGGAAGGCTATTAATGACGATATAAATATGAAAGAGCTATTATCTTCACTGCAAAACGAGATTCAAACTATTATCAATCACTAGAAGATAACCATTTTTACTTTTATATTTTTTAAAGCGTAGGTCGGAAAACGAACTGGGGACATATTTCCCAATACCCTTCCCATTTAGCTCTCTAAGTGCCAAACATCACTTCCACAAGCACCTAAATCAGTCCTTTGCACTTTATTAATTTTATCTATATATCCAATTCGGTAATTCGATATTGCTCGATTTAACACAATTTTAATTGGACGATCTCGCTGAATGCAAATATGCGTGATTGGACAAGAACCCCTGCATTACCTGCAGGGGTTCTTTGTACTGGTATTGGGGGCCAGCACGCGCTCACTAATAGATCGGCCGCTCCGTCAAAAAATCCAGCCCCCGACCACCGAGGTCGCTTCCGGCCGGCTCAAACCCCGCGCGGAGAGCGGGGCGGCTACGCCGAAGGTTTGCCCGGCATCGGTCAGAACGGTATGCTCGGCCGTCCGTCCGCCGGTCGGAGGCCCGGCGATCCAGATCCCGCCCCGGTGGACAAACGCAAGCGCTCGCTCCAAGTAGGACGGCGACACACTCCCGAGTAGCCGGAAGTCGGCAGCGTATGCAGTTGACCGGGCCGGAATGGGCCGAGGTTGCCGGAAAGTAAGAACATAAGCAAAGGATGCAAAAATGCAGGAATCTACTTCCTAGCCCATTCCGGCCCCCTGCTTAATCGCGCTGCCCGTTCCTCCTAACCCGCCGATAAAACACCTTACTCCACTAACTAATCTTCTACCTTTCGCACGTACCACCCCAAGTAAATGCAAGGTACAATGGTAAAAAATGCAGACTTTTACTTTAGGAAACGGGGTGGGAATTTTGGGACGCCTGTTTTTGGCGGTTATGGTTTTGTTCTCGAGCCTTGTCGCGGGTTGCTCCGATCGGGCCGCTACAGGCAGCGGGGATTGGGCCTATGCCTTCGTCCGGTGGCAGGGGGACAGTTATCGGGTTACGGAGGAAAGCGTACCCGCGGCGGAAATCGGGGAGAAGCTAGGCGAGGTGGAGCATTTCTCGGATGACGAGAACTTCTCCGCCTCCAGCAGGTCGACCTGGTCCAACGCCTATCCAGCTGGGACCGAATTTTTTGAAATTAGCGGCCATTCCAATAACGATGCGATCGTGGGTTAAGGTGGAGTAGGAGAACGTGGGGACGGCGTACGTGAAGTTGGTCCGGAATTGAGGTATGGACTGGAGCCGACGCCCGGCTGATTTCTCGGGCTGCTCTCCGAAAATAGCGGCCTAATTGGACGCTTTTTCTGCCAATTAGGCTTCGGTGCGGAAAACTTGAGCAAATTTGTCAGCGGTCAACTCCGTTTTGAGGTAGGGGAGGTGAATAAGGGTCTTTTAAGGCGCTATTTTGTCGAATTTGGCTCTTTAGGCGCTTATTTTTGGAAAAAAGCGGCCCAAACCCTGATCTGGGTTTCGTACAAGGTAAATAAGGCCCTTTTTGACCGCTATTATGCCGTGGAGCCGAATCGAGCCAAAATAACGGCCCAAAAGTCACTTGCGTTGCATTAACCCTGACACATGATTACAACGGAGCTTGATGCCTTAATCGCTTTTAAAGAACTTCGCAAAAAAGTACAGGCTTTTAAACAAGGTTCTGCAGTTAGAAAGTCTAACGGCCGTGAGAGCCGTTATGTTGCGATTGAATCACGTAATGGGATTTTAACGGTCGTGTGGACCGTTATTTACCTTCATTTCGACCAAAACAGCCATACTTATATGAAATAGGGGCCGTGGCGGCCGTTAGAATTTGGATTCAGCGCAAACAGGGCAAATAACGGCTGTGGCGACCGTTAGCATGGTTTAGAGGCGGAGACGACGATCTAAGTTCGACATGTTGCTTGCCGAAGCGGCGGATTGGCCCCAAATGGGCAGCATCAAGGAAGGGTTGATGCAACGTCATTGCCCAGAAGGCAGTTATTTTGGCGGCCGGCAAGAGAAGCTGCGGGTACCAGGCCTAGTTCGCCACGTCGTCACTAAAGCCGGCGAATAAGTCTCATAAAGGCTGGCAAGGTTAGCACCCATGTCAGTTTTAATGCCACGCTAGCAGTCATAGAAGGCCCCATTTCTTTGTAACAGGTCCCAACGGCGCCTGCACACTACGGCCTCTGCACCCAACGGTCGCTTCCACACTACGCCTGCCTGCACACTACCGCCGTCTACTCATAGGCCCGGATTTCGATGACCTCCGCGTAAGCCGAGCCATGGGTCTCTTCAATGACCAGCCGAACGGCCGCCGCGGTCAAAGGGCGGGCAAGCGTGTGGACCCGTTTTCGCCGGCGGTTGCCGGTTTCGCGGAGCACGGGGGTCCAACTTCCGTCGTTCGCCAGGGCCTCGATCCGGTAGCATTTGGCCAGTTCCGGGATGACTTCGAAGGGTGTCCGGTGATGATGCAGATTGATCAGGTCCTCGTTCACATCGTCATTGAAAATCAGGTGCAGCTCCCGGATTTCCCGGGGCCGGTCCCAGCTTAGCTCGATCCAGGGAGCAGGCTGCTCCGGTGTCACCGCGTCCTCAGTCGCCGACACGCTCTCCGTAACCGCTCCCCCCGCCGTCAGCGCCACCGCATCCACCGCCGCCGTCACCGTCGCCGCCGTCACCGTCGCCGCCGACATCGGCCCGGACAGCCACATATGCGGCCCCCCATACGGGCGCTTGTAGCCATCGATGATCCGTTCGGGGCGGTAAGCCTCCGTCGGGAAGTCCGCCCGCAGGCAGAAAAGCCGGCGCGCCAGCCGCTTCATGCTCCATTCCACGACCGGCTGGGTGTCGTCGTGATCCTCCAAATCTTTGGATACGCCGGACCCTACGCCCCGCTCAAAAGCAAGCAGGCCTGTCACTGTGGAGTTCGACAGATACAACTGGAGCAAGGGATTGCCGCGCACGATGACAAAAGCGTTCTGGCTTTCGTCCGGCATCCAGTCGAGCTCCACCGCGACCCACTGTTTCGGACCCTCGGCAACCTGCACCGAGGCTCGGTATTCTAGCGCGGCAGGAACGTAATTCTCCGGTCGCCCGGTGCTCCACACCTCGACCGTCATCTCCGTCGGGCCGGCCGCGTCGACGAGCCATTCCAGCTTGCCGCGTAGCCCCGGGTCGGCCGGCAGCAGGACGGCGATGTCGTTCTCCAGCGGGTAGGCCTCCCGCGGGGTCTCCACGGCGATCCGCGAGAGATGCGAGGAGGCGCGTACGACCGCCTGCCGGGCCAAATCGCCGGGGTCGCGGTTGACGAGCCCCAGCACGGAGGCGTCCTGCCGCAGCAGCGTTTGCTGCAGGAGCGGGGTATGGTGCCGGGACATCTCTCTCGGCGTCATGTTCCGCTCGGCGCACAGCGCGGCCGCCGTTCCGGCGGCTTCCCCCAGGATGGCGCAGGTGGCCATCACCCGGGTGGTGCCGAAGGCGACGTGCGTCGCGCTGATGTTCCGCCCGGCGAACAGCAGGTTCGCCACGTTGGCGGAATAGAGGCTGCGGAACGGGATGTGGTAGTTGCCGTCCGCGTGCATATGCTTGGAGCCGCTGGCTTCGGCATACATCCCCTGCGGCGGATGCAGGTCGATGGACCAGCCCCCGAAGGCGACCCGGTCATCAAAACGTTGCTGGGCGATAATGTCGTTTTGCGTCAGGACGTAATCTCCCGTAAATCGCCGATATTCGCGCTTGCCCGGCTGGGAGCCGACCCATTCCAACGTCAGGCGGTCCGCGTCGAATCGGCCCGAATTTTTGATGTAATCCCAGATGCCGTAGATTACGGACCACAGCTCATCGCGGATCCGCTCGTTATCGTGCACCGTGTCCAGTTCGCCGCCCCACTCGATCCACCAATAGTGGCAGCCGGAGTCCCCGCTGCGGATGATCCGCTTCAGCGGAATCGGCGTTCGGGTAATATCCTTGGCGAACGAAGGCGGCACGAATTTGACGGGATGTCCCGCGTCCTTCGTGTAGAACAGCAGCGTGCTGCCCAGCGTAATCTCATCGGCTTCCTCCGGCGCCCACGCTTCCCCGAATTCATGCCGGGCTTCCCGGCCGATCCGGTACCGCGCTCCCGCCAGAAACCCGACGAGTCCGTCGCCCGTACAATCGAGAAACATCGGGCTCTCGAAGGTGATCCGCCGCTCCGATCCCATCATCCAGCCGGTCACCGACCGGATTCGCCGGTCTTCGTCCGGCCCCTCCGCTTCGACCTCATGCACGTCGGTATTCAGATATAGCGAGATGTTCAGTTCGGCCCGCACCGTTTCCAGGACAACCAGATCCCACAGGTACGGGTTGCCGTCGGGGTTGCGGTACTGGTTCTCGACGAACATTTCGCCCATGATTCCCGTCTCCCGGGCGTACCGGTTAATCCCGTGCGCGGTCGCTCCGCAGACCCATACCCGCACCTCGCTGCTGGAGTTGCCGCCCAGCACCCCGCGGTTGTGGACCAGGGCGACTTTCCGCCCGAGCCGGGCCGCCGCCACGGCGGCGCATACGCCGGCCAGCCCTCCGCCGACCACGGTGATATCGTTATGAACCTTTTCCAATTTCATGTTCCAAAGCACTCCCTTCCTCATTAGGTTCAACCCTTAACCGCCGAGCTGGCCACGCCTTCAATGATGTACTTCTGGCCGATCAGGAAGACGAGAATCATCGGAATGATCCCGGCGGTGGCCGCGGCCATCATGCCGTTATAGTCGACGTTATTTTCAAGAATGAAATTCTGCAGACCGAGCGGAACGGTGAATAGATCCTGGTCGATCAGAAACACGAGTGCGTTCTCGTAATCGTTCCAATGCCAGGAGAAATCGATGATGGCCAGCGTGGCCAACGAAGGTTTGGCCATCGGCAGAATAATTTGCGAGAAGATGCGGAAATGCCCGGCTCCGTCCAAAAAGGCGGCCTCGGAAATCTCGTAAGGCACCGACAGGAAAAACTGCCGCATCATAAACACGCCGAAAATCGTGAACATCCCCGGGAGAATCAGCGCCCAATGGGTGTTGTAAATGCCGGCCCAGTCGAACATGATGAATTTGGGCACGAACAGAACCTGGGGCGGAACCATCATCATGGACAAATAAATCAGGAACAGCGCGTTCCGGCCCTTAAATTCGATCCGCGCAAAGCCGTAAGCCGCCAAGGCGGAGAGCAGTACCGCCCCGGCTGTACCGAGGAGCGCCACTTTCAGCGAATTCAAGTAATAATGCACGAAGCTGTTCGGTCCTGTCCATATTTTCAGATGATGCTCCCAGTGGAAATCGGTGGGAATCCACCGGATCGGGTAATGGAACACCTCCGCCGGCGTTTTGAACGAGGTGCTGATCATCCACAGGAAAGGAACGATCATGACGATGCTGAAAAACAGCATAAGCAGCGTGAGAACGATTTTTTGCATCAGGGCTCTAGTCATTGTCGGTTTTCCCTCCTTAATAGTGGACCCAGCGTTTTTGTCCCATCCATTGGACCGTGGTGAACAGCAGGATGATGAGGAACAAAGCCCAGGAGATGGCGGAGGCGTAGCCCATTTCGTAATAACGGAAGGCGTTCTGGTAGATGAACAGCGAGAGCACGGTCGTACTGTTGCCCGGCCCGCCCTGCGTGATCGCCTGGATAATGCCGAACTGCTTGATCGACATAATCAGTCCGGTAATCAGCAGCAGGAAGGTCGTCGGGCTGACGAGCGGCCACAGAATGGTGCGGACCGTTTGCCAGGTGCGGGCTCCGTCGATTTTGGCGGCTTCCAGCAGTTCGCCGGATACTTCCTGCAGGGCGGCCAGATAGATGATCATGTTGTACCCGAGCATAAACCAGATCCAGATGATGTCGATGGCGTACATGGACGTGTCCATTGTGGACAGCCAGCCCGGGGGATTGGTCACGCCCAGCGAGCGCAGAATGCCGTTAATAGGGCCGTTGTTCGGGTGGAAGAGCAGCATCCAGACAAAGGCGACGGCTACCCCGCTTGTAATGTAGGGCATGAAATACAAGGCGCGCAGCGTCTTTTTGAGAAAAACCGAACGGTTGAGCATGACGGCGACGATAAAAGCGAGGCCGATGGACAGCGGAACCGACAGTAGGAACAACAGCGTGTTCCCGATGGCGGTATAGAAGACCTCATCCTGAAGCATGCGCCGAATGTTGGCCATTCCGATGAAATTCGTATCCGGGTTCATAAACTTGTAGTCGGTGAACATGAGGTAGAATGAATACGCGGCAGGAACAATAAAGAACAGCAGCACCCCCAACATATTAGGCCCGATAAATAAGTAGCCGAGATATTGCTGACGTTTCATCCAGGATGTTTTCACAAAAGCCCCACTCCCTTTAAACTTGATCTCCCCTACAGCTTATCAGCGGGACCCAAAGGGCATAAGAAACAAAACCACCGACTTCATGCGACAGAAATGCGCATTTGCGGCGGTGGTCGGGTAAAGCGTCCTACAGTTTTGTTCTATCATCCGTTTTGTTCAACTGCCTGTATTTGCTGGGCGTGTGCGAGGTCAGCCGTTTGAAAATTTTAATGAAGTAATTGTCGTTCATGAATCCGACCCGGTGGCCGATCTCATGTACGGGCAGGTCGGTCTCGATCAGGTACCGGCTGGCTTGGTTGACCCGGACTTGATGCAGGTAATGGATGAGCGTGTGGCCGGTTTTCTTTTTGAAAAGCGAGCTGACGTAGTTCTCCCCCATCATCACATATTGGGACATGGATTTGACGGTGATATCCTGCGCGAAGTTGACGTGGATGTACTGCAGGATTTTCTGGATTTCCGGATGGGTGGTCACATTCTCTTGCAGCAGGGGCGGCAGTGCCGGGCGGGACGCCGATTTTGCCGGGCTCACAGCCGGCCGGTTTCCCTGAACCCGATCCTTTTGCAATTCGGCGCTGATTTTTCGCAACGTCTCCCGCAGCGAGTTCACGCTCATCGACAGCTTCAAAATATAGTTCGATGCGCCGTATTCCATGGCCTGGCGGACGTATTCGAAATCGCTCATGCAGGTCAGCATGACGAAGCGGGAGTCGTAGCCTTCTTCCCGGCTGCGTTTCAACAGCTCGACCCCGTCCATTTCGGGCATAATAATGTCCGTCAGGACCAGATCGGGCGGTTCCCGCCGAATCAGCTCCAGCGCTTCCGCGCCGTTGCCGGCCTCCCCGGATACCGTGAACCCGAGTTCCTCCCAGGCGATAATTTCCCGCACGGATTCCCGCACGAACACTTCATCTTCGACGAGCAGTACATTCCACATGAATATTCCTCCCGGTATTAGGAATGCCCTTGGGCTTGATTCCATGGCTCATGGGCGTAAGGGGGCGAGAGCAGCAGCGGAAACGATAAGCGGACGGTCACGCCTTGATCGGAAGAACAAATCTTCATTGTGCCTTTCTCTTTAAAAAGAAGACGCAATCGCTCCCGGATGTTCCCGAGTCCGATGCCCGGTCGCCTGCGGGCTCCCTTGGCGGCTTGCGCTTTTTCCATGCCGACGCCGTTGTCCGCGATTTCCACCGTCAGTTGATCCGGCGTTTCTTGATAGACCCTGATTTGAATTCGCCCCGAACCGGGCCGCGGGCTTAACCCGTGGATAATCGCGTTCTCCACCAGCGGCTGTAGGCTGAGCTTCGGAACGAGCGCATACCGGACGGTGTCTTCGTAGTCATACGTCACCTCGAACCTGTCGCGGTACCTCACCTGTTGAATGTGGACGTAGGCTTGGACTAGTTCCATTTCGTCCTGAAGATGGATCAGATCTTTATCCGTGTTCAGACTGGCTTCCAGGAGCTTGCCCAAGGACAGCGTGATGTTCGTAATCTCCTCATTCTGGTGGCGGATGGAGATCCATTTGATCGTATTAAGCGTATTCAGCAAAAAATGAGGGTTGGTTTGGGCCAGCAGCATTTGAAAATGCACGGCTTCTTTCAGCCGTTCTTCGGCCTTCAGCCGTCGGATCAACTCGTTCGTATCGTCCAGCATCGTGTTGAAGGTCCGGGTCAAATCCAGGATCTCGCCGCTGAATTTATGTTCGGGCAGGCGTATTTTCAAGTTCTTCTGCACGACGGCCTTCATCTTGTTCTGCAAATGGGACAGCGGACGGGTAATCGTCGCCGAAATAAGGAAGGTCATCACCAGGAACACGCCCATCAGCAAAAAGAAAGTGAGAAAATACTGCCGCTTCAAATCCTCGATCTCGACGAACAGCACAGAGAGAGGGATGCGGTTGACGATGTACCAGTCTAAAGATTCCACATAAATGTAGTTGATCAGGGAATTGGACGGCTTGTCGATAAAATACTTCTGCTCCGGCCGGGCGGAAATGCGGGACAAGACGCTGTGGGACAATCGGCTATCCTGCGCCGACCGGGAAATCGTGTCCCCCGAGCTCGTCACCAGAAAATACTCCTGCTGTAGCGCCGACTGTTTCTGCGCCGACTGAAACCAGGAGGAGTAGTCGATGCTGATGCGGGCCAGGCCATAGGGTGTCTTTTGCGCATCCTCCAAATAAGCATAGACCGACAGCAGGTACGGACTGGCCGAAATATCCCGGAGGACGTAATTTTCGTCGTTAGGCACCCAGCGGTAGGAGCCTCCGTTCATGGAATTCCGTGCGAATCCCGGATTGTCCCTCATGGACCGGTAATCCAGCACGGCTCTGGGCGAATAAGACGTGTATACGCTTTCATTTAAATCCAGAAGCGTAAAGTACACGGAGGGATTGTACAGGAAAAAGCTGTTGTTCAAATTGTTGAAAATGCTCTCGATCATTCTCTTGTTCTCCAGCGGGTTGCGCTGTTCGGGATGCGTCAGCACGGATTTGACAGTGCTGTCCTGCTGCAGGAAAATTAGCGTTTTAAAGGCCACGCCGATCTGTTCCTCCAGCGTCCGGTACATCTGCTCCAGCTGATAATGACTCTGCTGGCTGATTTTTTGCTGCACGAGCAGTTCGATCCGCTGGTAGTTATATAAGTTCAAAGCGCAGAAGGGAAGCAGGATCAAAAAAACAAACGCGGCGAACAAGCGGTACTTCAGCTTTTGGGGAATCAGAAAACGGAACGCTCGTGGCATCTCGGCTGCCGCCTCCCTTAAGGTGGGGTGTTTTTTCAATTATAGCATAGGGAAAAAGGGACAGAGGGCCTTGGGGTAAATTGCGTTGTTTTGTAGAGGAACAAAGATTTGTTCTATTGGATGGGAGCGCTTTTAAGGTGATTTACAAAAGGCGGGACGTCGCCTAAGATGGAAATTAGTAAATTGCACCACCGCGTGAGGTGAATCGGGTGGATCCAACGGAATCGGAAGAACAGATTTGGGAAGACATTGAGAATAGTCTCCGCCGCCGCTTCGGGATCGAGGTGTTCGAACGCACGCCGATCCGGCGGGGATGGTTAAACCTGAAATGGAAAGTGAGTACGGATGCGGGACAGCTTCTGATCAAACAGTACAACAGGGAGCGGTTTAGACTTTACAAGTCGGAAGAATTGCTCCGGGCTGTTTCGCAGCAGATGAGGCTAAGGGAGAGCGGGCTGCCATGTCCCCGGTTGCTGTCGGACCACAGGGAGGTATTTGTGACCAGCGAGGGCGGCGAACGCTTTCTGGTGATGGAGTTTAGCGAGGGAAGTCTGATTCCGCCCGGCCGGGTCCGTGAGCGGCAGATCCATGACTTGGGCCTCGTCACGGCCCGGATGCATCACTTGCTGAACGACGGGACGCTGAGCGCGAAGGCAAGCCCGCAGTTTGTTCCGCCGAGCCGCGAGGAGCGGATGAGCCTTTGGCGATCCCTGAAGCAAACGGCTTCGGCGGCGGGGGATGATCACCTTGTGCGGGAGATCGAAGTCCAACTCCGGGCGACGGAAGGGGCGGACATGGATCGGTTTACGGGCGTTGCTACGGGGTGGGCGCACCGGGACTTGTGGGTGGACAACCTGTTGTTTTTTGAGGACCGGGTAGCGGCTGTGCTTGATTTTGATCGGCTGAATTACGATTATCCGGCGCTCGATGCGGCCCGGGCGGTGCTCTCTTGCGCCCTCGACGTTCAGGGGCGGTTGGATGCCTCGCTCGCCCGGGCCTTCATGGCAGGGTATACGGAAGAACGGCCTGCGGCCCCGGGGTTCTTGACCGAGGCTATGCAGCTATTGTGGTACATGGAATGCGTCTGGTGGATTCATGCGGAGATGGATAGGGAAGGAGACACGACTGTCCGGTTCGCCAAGGAAATGGAGTGGCTGGCTCGCCATGTAAAGGATTTGCCGGCGATACTTGAGGGATTGTAAGGCTTCCCAAGGTTCGGGAGCGTTCGGAGTGTTTGGGTGTGTTTGCGAATCCGCCAAGGGCTCGCGACTTATATACGGAGGGGGAACTAGGGATGATCACAGAGGAAACGGCGCGCGCCTGTTCGGCGGAGATGGAGCGGACGAGAAGGCTGGACCCTGGTCTGCTACAAGCGGTTCATGAGCTTGGTTGGTTCAAACTGTTTGTGCCGGAGGAATTGGGCGGCCGGATGCTGGCGCTTCCGGAAGCGCTGGGGGTGTTTGAGGAGGCCGCCTGGCTGGACGGGAATTTGGGTTGGCTGGTGACGATCGGATCGGGCGGTGGCATGTTTGCGGCTTATATGGAGCCGGAGGTGGCACGGGAGTTGTTCTCTCCCCGAGCGGCCGTGGTTGCCGGCAGCGGAGCACCCTCGGGCGTGGCCCGCAAGACGGAGGGCGGCTATACCGTGACCGGCTCGTGGAAATACTGCAGCGGGTCTTCCTATGCGACGCTGTTTACGGCAAACTGCCGCATCGCCACAGGAGAGGCGGAGCCTGACGAGGAGGCACCGGTCCGTTCGTTTGTGTTTAAGCCGGAGCAGGTGGAGATCGTTCCGGATTGGAACGCCTTTGGCCTGAAGGCGACGGAGTCTCATACCATGAGGGTGGACCGGATTTTCGTGCCGGAAGAGCGGACGTTTGATCTTGCGGAGCAAAAGGGGTTCGGGGATCACGCCATTTACCGGTACCCGTTCCTTCCGTTTGCGGAGACGTCGTTCGCGGCGATGGCCCTGGGGCTGGTGCGTCATTTCCTGGACGAGGCGTCCGGTCTGGCGGAAGCGAACAAGACGGGATGGGAAGCTGCCCGAGCTGAACGGTATTCGTTTGTCCGCAAACGGATCGAGCGGATGGAGACGGAATGGAATCAAGCCCGCGATACGTTCTACCGGGCGGTTCGCGAGTCCTGGGAACAGGTGGAGAAGGGCGGTGCGCTGACGGAAGAAGCCCAGCGGGAAATCGGGCGGATCAGTAAACAGGCCGCCCGCACGGCCGTCCGCTGCGCCGGCGAACTGTTCCCGTATCTGGGCATGCACGCGGTGATGGAAGACACGGCCGTCAATCGGATCTGGCGGGATCTGCACACCGTTGCGCATCATGTGCTGCTGGTTTCTTTTGAGGAGGAGGAAGGGGGCCATTAAATTCAGAAACCTCGGCATTTAGAACATACTCGAGGAACTCCAGCGTTACCTCCGACACGGCATCCTCCTCCGGCAAATAAATAAATTTACTGATACGCAAGATATCTGTCTTGAATACTTCTACGAGTTTCAACATGGCTTCCGTATCCCGCTGTTTGGCTGACTCAAGTAGTTTCAATAATTCGCGGTCTGAGATAGAAGTTGTATCATTTTTTTCTTGCATTTACTCACCGCCTGTTGACTAATATTCAGATGCTGTGCGACTTCTTCTTCGGTTAGATTCTGAAAGTACAGCTTCTCTATAATAAATCTCCCTCTTGGAGGTAATTGATCGATAAGATCTCTGACCATTATTTTTTCTTCAGATGAGCGAGTAAAGTAAGGAGAAGGAAATTGGCTATTTTCATAGAGAGGGCGTTCTCTATATCTTATTTTTTTCGTACGGTACTGTATTCTCCAGCCAATGCGGTAAATCTCGCTTCTGTATTGTTCGTAAACGGTACTATACTTTTTTTCCAAAGTAACCCCTCCTCTGTGATAGTTATTTATTTATATATAGGGTAATAATTAGGGTATTTTACAACCAAAGGATATAAAAACAAGAACGTATGTTCTTATTATACCAACATTTTTAGTTTTAATACAGAGGATACAAAAAAAGAAGAGTACGAATACTCCTCTCAGTGATTCACGCGAACCTATATCTTCGGAACCTCGGGCAGTAAAGGGCGCAACACCAGGGCGAGGCGTTCGCCGATTTGGACCATGCCGGTGCCGGCCGGGTGCAGCAGGTCATGGGACAAGCCGCGCCAATCGTCCAGCAGCTCGCCGCCGGCCACATACTTGACCTGCGGAAACCCGCAGCGCTGCACGGCGTCGCGAAGCGCCGCCCGATACTCGCCGCTGGTGGAGCGCACCTCGCGCTCCGGCCAAGTCCAGCCGAGATCGGCGAAGCTCGGGAACAGGCCGATGCAAACCAGCGGCTTACCGGGATGCGCGACGGCGATCGTCCGGATCATTGCCGCCGCTTGGTCGGCGAACCGGCTGGCCGGGATGCCTTGATTGAGCATATTGACCGAGATGCACAACGTAGCGATGTCCCAATCGCCTCTGGCGGCGATATGCTCCGCGATCGCCTGCTCGCAATGCGCGGAGCCCGGCATGCCGAGGTTTAAAGCGTCCAAGCCGAGGCGCCAGGCCGTTTGCGCGACATAGGTCACCTCGGGCGAGGAAGCCGCGATCCCGAAGGTGATCGAGGTCCCGTAGGCCAGATAGCGGAGGGCTGGCTGTTCGTGAGGAGCGGGGGGACGGAGTCCCTCGCCTTCAAGGCCGAGCAGGTGGACCTCGTGGCCGTGTACGAGGATCCGCCAAATGGGGCCGAAGGAGGGACGAGGGACCCCTCCGGACCAAGGTTGCCTGAATTGAAATCCGGGCTCCGGTCCCTCCTCCGCGATTTCAATCGTTGCCGGCGTATCCCCGATTTGGCGGCTCTCCACCTCATAATCGCCGTAAAACACCTTAACCTGGCTGATGCCGCCAAAGCTGGCCAAGGTAATCGCCGCGGTTCCCGTTTCCAGGCCGAAGCGGATTTCCAGGTGGGCGGCCCGGCGAATTTGTTCGCGACCTTTTTCCAGTAACCCGGCTCTGACGGATTCGGGGACGCGCTGCATCAGCAGCCCGGGTCGCCCTTCCACACGAACCAGTTCCTCCACATTGTGCAGTTCCACTTTTTCATGGATCATAAATACTCCCTCACTTTCTGTTTTGAAATCAGCCATGGAAAAGGGGCCGCCGCGGAAACGACGACCCCTAAGCTTGCAAGCCTCTAGTTTTATTTGTTCTGCTTCAAAAAGTCGTTATGCCGCGTCACCATGGCCTGGATCGTCTGGTCCAGGGACTGGGCGCCGAGGAAGAACTTCTCGTATTCCTGCGCCCGCATATCCATGACCTCCTGCGGCAGGCTTCGCACATAAGTCGGCGTTTTGTCCTCGAACATGACGTACATGAGCGATTCGAGGTCATAGGTGTCCTTTTTGTCGCCGAGCAGGCTGGTCAGCGCATCCTCCTGGTTGGCATCCTTGGAGGCCGGCAGCCGTCCGCCCGCGGCCATCGGCGCCATGCCGCCGTCGGAATACCATTTCAGGAATTCCCACGCCTCCGCCTGATGCTTGGATTTGGCGTTAATCGAAATGTAATCGCCGAGACCGCCGCGCGTGACATAGTTGTCCGCGCTGTCCGCCAGCCGCGGTACCTGGGCGAAGGCGATTTTAAAATCGCGCGGGAAGTCGGTGAAGTTGTTCGAACTGCGCAGCAGCCACGCTCCAATATTGAGCATCGGCACCTCTCCGCTGAGGAAGACCTGCTCCACCGGCATTTTGGAGGTCAACTGTTCCCCGAGCGGCGGTGTGGTCTTGTCTTCCTTCATCATGGTTTCGAGCGTTTCCAGCCATTTTTTGACGAGCGGGTGATCCAGGTTGGAGGTGCCGTCCGGCTTGGTGTATCCTTCCTGCGACAGGACGGAATCGATCGGGTCGACGAACGGCTCCATGTTCTGGATGAACCCGTAGTTCGAGCCGGTTTTCAGTTTCTTGGCGTATTCGCGCAGCTCGTCCCAGGTCCAGTCCTTGGGAACCGGCAGGCCTGCGGCGTCCAGCGCATCCTTGTTCAGCGCGATGAAGAACGGGCTCTTTGTGGTCGGCATCCCGTAATACTTCCCGTCGATCTTCCAGCTTTCCGCGTCGGGCCCCATTTTCTCGTCGATATTGTAGTCGCTGAATTGACTCAAATCGAGGGCGAGGTTCGATTCCACCCGTTTGGACGCCTGGGAGATCGAATAATTGACGAACAAGTCGACATCCTGCCCGGTAATCATCGCCGTATCGAGTTTCAGGTTCCCGTCGTCGTCATTAACGAAGCGCACGTACTCGACTTGGATATCGGGATGCTCTTTGTTCCAAGCGTCGATGACCTGCTGCGGCCCCGCTTCCGGCGGAACCCCGCCCCACATTTTTAGCGTGACCGCGTTCCCCGATATGGCGTTTCCGCCGGCGTTCTCCCCGGTTTTCCCGGACGCATTGCCGCCGCTGCCGTCTCCTCCGCCCGAGCATCCCGCCAATAAGCCCAGGACGAGCACAAACGCGGTGAATCCTGCGACCCAACCTTTCTTTTTCAAAAGCGCCAACCTCCCTGAGTTAATCCTTAATTTCATGTTGATGGATCAAGGATAACAGACCGGAAAAACCGCCAGAAGGAACAAAAACGCGAAGTCCATGGAACATATCTACGTAAAGGGAGAGAGAGTGGAATAAATCGTTCTATGGGGGAAAAAGGGGGCCGCGGATGGGGAGGTTGGGAGGCGGAGGGAGGCGAGGGAGGCTGGAGAGGCTGGAGAGGCATTAACGGGAATTTCTCCCGTTAATGTTGCGGGGGGCGCCCCTGGCGGGGCAATTAGCTGGAATTTCTCCAGCTAATCCGCGCCAATAGGGGCGAAAGGGCTTGGCGGTCCGAATTAACGGGAGGAATTCCCGGTAAATGTGGACCGCCGGCGGGTTTGGCCGAATTAACGGGAGGAATTCCCGCTAATTCGGCAGGCCCCCTGGGCCCGCGCTCACTGGCGTGCGGCCCCGCTCCCGACCCAGGCGCGCCAAGCGGCCCGGCCACGAAAAGCATGGCGAATCCGGAAATGCGAACCGCCGGAGACGGACAACCCCGGTGTACTTGGGCAATCCCAAGCACTTGCTCGGCCATGCCCCGGCATGTGGGATAGTGGCCCTCCGGCGGAGGAACGGTGCCGATCCGGACAGAACAAAGGACCGGCTCGGGTGCCGGTCCTTTGTTGTCGATATTAGGGCTGCTGCGCGGTCGTTCCCTGGTTGGCATCCGGCGCTTTTTCCGCGGAAGGGTTCGCCGAGTTGCCCGCCTGAGATCCCGCCGAAGCTCCCGTGGAGCCCTCTACCGGGGCCACCAGCAACGGTTCCCAGGTGAAGCCTTCGCCGGTCAATTTTTTGCGATTGTCGGAGATGGCCTGCAAGGTCTCGTTCCGCTGCGTTTCCAGCTGTTTGACCGTATCCAGATAGAGCGCCTCAATCTTCTGCTGCGCGGATTGGGCCGTCGTGGCAATCTGTTGCTTATACGTGGCCGAGTCCTGGGAAATTTGTGCCGTGTATTGGGTAAACAGTTTGGCGTATTGCTTTTGAGCACTCGCCTTGCTGATTCTCCCGCGCGAATAGACATAGATCGGGCTGGAAAGATAGTTGGTACTGGAGTTTTTCATCAACGCATACATCGGACTGGACAAGTAGGTGTCCGTCACCGTTTTGTGCAGGGCATAAGCCGGGCTGCTTAAAGAATTGATGTTGGTCGCTTTTTTGTATTCGTACATATAGCTGCTCAGTGAGTTCTCGTTGATCGCCCGGGCGAAAACTCCCATCGTGCTGCTGAGCGAATTGCGGTTGGCCGCCCGTACATAAACTCCCATCGGGCTGCTGAGCGAATTCGGGTTGATGCTGCGTTCGAATTCCCGCAGTTCACCCCTTAAGTCATCGTTGTTTTCATACCGTGCCTTAAGTTCCGTCCAATCCGCTTCAAACTTCTCGTTCCACTTCTTCTGGTCTTCCAATACGATGCGCTCCAGTTCCGCCAGCCGGTCGTTTTGACTCTTGAAATATGTATTGTAGTCCTTGATCAGCTGCGCCATATAGGTGTTGTAGGAAGCATTTACGGTGGTGTTATATTTTTTGTATTTGCTCCATACCGCATTGATCCACTTGCTGTCGGCGGCTTGAGCGGAACCCGCCGGCAGGAAGGCGATCGTCATCATCAGAAAGCTCAAAACCAGCATCAAGCCTTTTCTTAAAAATCCTTTAAGTTGACCATTTCTCCTCATGATCGTTGTTACCCTCCATATGATGTGATTTTATGTGATATACGAATTAAGGGTATTTTATCCAAATGTGCGGCAGGTTCCAATAGTCCATGATGTCTACGGAACTTTTGGACTATTTTTCCGGGGGAACAGGGAAAAAGACATACGACATCCGGCGCGAAGGTTTGTCATCCCCGGCCCTCTGTTATACATTAGTAGGAGTTGGAAGAACGAGAATGTGAGGACAGTAACGGAAGGGAGCGATGCACGTGCGCTGCATTACGATACGCCAACCGTGGGCGACGCTTATCGCCATAGGCGAGAAGCGCCTGGAAACGCGGGGCTGGAAAACGAACTACCGCGGGGAATTGGCGATTCATGCCGGAAAACGGGTGGATCGGGCGGCCTGCCTGGCGGAACCGGTGCGGTCGCTGCTGGCGGCGTCCGGTTACTCCGCGGCCAACCTGCCGACCGGCGCAGTGGTGGCGGTCGGCAGGTTGGCCGGCTGCTACCCGGTGATGGCCAATGATGGCGAAACAGCCGTGCTGGATGTCGGCGAAGGTGGCGGACTGGGAGCAGGTGGCGGAAGCGGCAACGTAGGCGAACTCGGTAAAGCTGGTCAAGGCGGGAAGGAGCGTGGAGCCGGCGGGGAAGGCGGAGATCGCGCTCTCGTTGTGGCTGGGCAAGAGTACCGGTTCGGGGACTTCGCGCTCGGGCGATACGGATGGGAGCTGGCCGAAGTGCGAAAGCTGCCGGAGCCGGTCCCCGCTGCGGGGAAGCAGGGACTGTGGAACTGGGAGGCCCGCTGGTAGGACGAGTTCCGGCTTGAACCGTTCTAACGGAAATAGTAGCCGCTATTTCTGGTTAACAGGCCCCACTACTGGCTTTAACGGAAATAATAGCCCCTATTATAGTAAAAATCAGCCGTTTTGGCGGTAAGAGTGGCAAATAGGCGCTATGACGTCCGTCAGAAATCGGGAAGGGCTATTTTTCGTAAAATAGCGGCTATCATTTCCGTTAGAAACGGGCCCCACCCTCTCAAGTCGCATTGACAACGAGGGAAGGGTATTTTATAGTTTAGGTAAACGTTTACGTCCCCGTTTTTCGAATCTATTGAAGCGATAGTGGTTTAAACGGACGCTCTTATGGTATTTTTCACCCCCGTTGTCCACATAGCGGCCTTTTGAGGTCTTATATAAACCCAAGACGCGAGAGTACTATCGGTGGGCAAATGGAATTATGTATGTAACGTAAACGTTTACGGTAAGAAAGTAGATCACATGTAGAAAGCACCGCATAAAGTGTCGACTTATAGCAATTAGATAAGGGCTACAAAAGGTAATAATAAGATAAAACGGGGCACCCCGCGAGAGGAGAAGAAGCGAAATGGAGAAAAAATGGTGGAAAGAAAGCGTTGTGTATCAAATCTATCCCCGGAGTTTTATGGATAGCAATGGGGATGGGATCGGGGATTTGCGCGGAATTATATCCAAGCTGGATTACCTCAAGCAGTTGGGGGTCGACGTGGTCTGGCTGTGTCCGGTTTACGAGTCCCCTAACGACGACAACGGGTATGATATCAGCGACTACCAGGGCATTATGGGCGAATTCGGCACGTTGGCGGATTGGGAGGAGCTGCTGGCCGGGCTGCATGCGAGAGGGATGAAGCTGATCATGGACCTCGTCGTGAACCACAGCTCCGACGAGCATGCCTGGTTCGTGGAGTCGCGCCAGTCCAAGGACAACGCGTACCGCGACTACTACATCTGGCGCCCGGGCAAAGACGGCCGCGAGCCCAATGACTGGCTCTCCTTCTTCAGCGGGCCGGCCTGGCAATATGATGCCCGGACGGACGAATACTACCTGCATCTTTTTTCGACCAAGCAGCCGGATCTGAACTGGGAGAATCCGAAGGTTCGCCGCGAGGTGTACGACATGATGACCTGGTGGCTGGACAAAGGGATCGACGGTTTCCGGATGGATGTCATCAACCTGATCTCCAAAGTGCCGGGACTTCCGGACACGGCCCACGGGTCGGGGGGCGGCGAACATTATATCAATGGGCCGCGGGTTCATGAGTTTTTGCAGGAGATGAACCGGGAGGTACTGTCCAAGTATGACATTATGACGGTGGGCGAAACGATCGACGTCTCGCCGGAGGATGCGGTTCTTTTTGCGGGTGAGGATCGCGGGGAGCTAAACATGGTGTTCCAGTTCGAACTGATGGGTATCGACTCGGGGCCGTCCGGCAAGTGGGAGGTGTTGCCCTGGAAGCTGCCCAAGTTCAAGGAGATCGTCAGCCGCTGGCAAACCCAACTTCACGGCAAGGCTTGGAACAGCATTTACTTGAACAATCACGACCAGCCCCGTCTCCTGTCGAGATTCGGGCATGACGGCGAGCATCATAATGTTGCGGCCAAAATGCTGGCTACGCTGCTGCACACGCTCCAAGGGACCCCGTATATTTACCAGGGGGAAGAGATCGGGATGACCAATGTGCGGTTTGAGACGATTGAGGAATACAGGGATATCGAAACGCTCAATATGTACCGGGAATATCTTGACAAAGGCCATGCGTCGGAAGATATTCTGAAGTCGATCTACGCCAAGGGGCGCGACAACGCCCGGACTCCGATGCAGTGGAACGGGGAAGCGCAAGCCGGATTCACCACCGGTAAGCCGTGGATCGCCGTGAACCCGAACTACAAAGAAATCAATGTGGAGCGGGCGCTGAACGAACCGAACTCGGTCCTGCATTACTACCGGAAATTAATCGAGCTGCGGAAAAAACACGAAATCATCGTGTACGGCGATTATAAGCTGCTGAATGCAGAGGATGAGCAAGTGTATGCTTTTCTCCGTACTTTGAATAAAGAACGCCTGCTGGTTATCTTGAACTTCTATGAAAAACCGGCGGAGTTCGCGCTAAGCGAACGTATTGCGTACGAAACCCGGGAAGTGCTGATCAGCAACTACGAGGTGTCCGCCGAAGAAGACTTCCACCAATTGACTCTGCGTCCTTACGAGGCACGGGTTTACAAAATGAATTAAGCAAAAAAGCAGTCTATCCTCACTCTAGGATAGGCTGCTTTTGTTCTTGGCATAGGCATAGTATTAGGATTTAAAAACCTGAATCTGTTCCTTCAAGTCGTTCATCATCACATTGAGGTTCTGCGCCGCACTTTCGATCCCTTCCATAATTGCTGACTGTTCCGTGGAGGATTGCGCTACCGAGAGGGCGCTCTCCGCCGATCGTTGCGCCACCGTCAGCATTTCACCCATGGTGGCGGCAATCTCCTCGGTTCCGGCCGAGATTTGCTCGGTCGTCGCCGAAACATCCTGCATTTGCGAGGAGACTTGACGGATAGATTGGCGGATGTGGTCAAAAGAGTCCCCGACCTTTTTCATTCGGTCAATTCCGTTATAAATATCGGTGATATTGCTTCTCATGGATCCCGTTACCTGAGTACTGGAATGTTGGATAAACTGAATCAGCTCGACGATATGTGAAATAGATTGGCTGGTTTGCTCCGCCAGCTTCTTAACCTCTCCGGCAACGACCGAGAATCCGCGCCCATGCTCTCCGGCACGCGCGGCTTCAATGGAAGCATTTAAGGATAGGAGCGCGGTTTGATTGGAAATGTCGGAAATGACATCGACAATCTGTTCGATTTCCCTGGAACGATTGACGAATTGTTCGACATCCGCCGCGGTTTGGTCCGCCGATTGACGAATGATGTTCATCTGCTCGATAGCGGACTGAATTTCGACATAACCGAATTCGACTTCGCTCGACACCGTTTCGGCTTGCTCCGATATCATACCGGCCGCCTCGGCAATCTTCTGGACGCCGGTAGCCATTTCTTCCGTGGACCGGGCCGACTGCTCCGCACCTTGGACTTGGGACGCGGATCCGTTCGCCATATGTTGAATATCCGTCTGGATATTCATGGCGGCTTGCGATGACTTGCGGGATGCGGCCGCAAGTTCATCCGAGGAGGTGGCGACCCGCCCGACGGTCTGATGGATTTGCTGCACCATACCGGATAACGAATCGATCATCAAATTGATATTTTCGCTCATCCGGCCGATTTCATCCCGGGATTTAACGGTGACCCGTTCATCCAGATGCCCTTCGGCAACTCTTTTGACGACGTGGGAGGCGGCAAGGAGCGGCTTCACCACCAGCTTGGCCAAAATCACGGATACGATGACCACGACCACCATGACGGCAGCGACCAGGACTATGGACAGCGTCCGGGCTTGATGAACCTCAGCCATGATCTCGCTCTTCGGAACGGTAATGACCATTTTCCATTGGGTAGTAGGAACGGTTCCAAAGTAAGCGATCATCTCTTTGCCGGAGCCGTCCTTGTAAGTGATTGAACCTTCGTTTTGGCCCAAAATACGCTCGACGGCCAGCTTTTCTCCGGAGCTTTTGGCGTAATCCTTCATATTCTTGCCGAAGCGTTCCGCATCCGGGTAACTATAGTAGACGCCGGTATCCGAAACGAAATAGCCTAAGCCGGTTTTGCCGAGGTGAATGCTGTTGCTCTGCTCTGTGAGGATGTCAGGCGTGACCGAGAAGGCGACTCCGCCGAGGAACTGGCCGCTTTTATCGTTAATCGGCACAACCACCGGGATGATGTATTTGTCCAACGGCTCGAGATAGGACATCTCGGCAATAGCCGGGGTCTTGGTTTGTTTGGCTCTCACAAAATAATCGCTCTTCGACATGTCCGCCGTCATGTTCTGCATATTCGTGAGTGTACCGCCTTGATCTATCAGACTATAGCCCTCCGATTGGGTATCGCTTTGTTCCAAGATATTTAATATCGGAAAAATCGTGTCGGCCTGGACGTGCTGAAATTGAGAATTCTGTTTGATTAATTCCTCCACGGCCGAAATTTTGGACTGCATCCATTCGTCAATTTTCGAGATGTGGAGCTCCAACGTTTTTTTCGCAATTTTCTCGGCGTTGTCCTTCGTTTCCCGGCCGAAATAGTCGATTAGGAACGTGTTGGCGGCAAGTAGAGGCAGGAGGGAAATCGCGAGAATGATAATTAACAATTTGGTTTGAAAAGGCATACCTCTCCCCTTAACGGTAAATCGGGCCTGGGATGGGACTTTGCTTGTGGACATAAACTGACCTCCATGAGTCTTGTGAATTATACAACTAATGGTATCATGAAAAAATAGGGTATTTTGGTACAATAGTGAGAAACTTAAAGGTCCTATTTTCGGCATTTTCCAGCAAAAAATGACAAAAGGCATTGAAATTTTCAAAACTCAGTTACTTGTCTAGCGGAGTTGTTAATGTTGGTATGGTGTGATAAAATATAAATACTGTGTTTTATATAGCATGTATTCCCACTTAGGAGGTGGATTTGGATGAATATGTTTTTGGAAGTGCTGCTCGTAATTTTCTCCATCGGTCTGATTGCGGTCGTTCTGCTGCAAAAAGGGAAGAGCGCAGGTCTTTCCGGTGCCATCTCCGGAGGAGCGGAACATCTTTTCGGTAAGACTAAGGCGCGCGGTATGGAACTCGTTCTCGAACGGGTGACCGTTGGATTGGCGGCAGGCTTTTTCATATTGGCGATCGTCGTAGCCGTTGTCGTCCATTAGTAAATTGAAGCTTAGATCAGGGCCTCGTTTCCGTCAGGAAACGGGGCTTTTTTGTGCGTGGTAAAAGGCGAAGGCTCGGAACGGTCAATGGGGATCATCGGAAAGGCGTCCCTGCCGTGATGCGACGCATGCCTGATGTATCCTGAAAGGATAAAAAAGGCAATTTTGTTAAAATGATTGTTCTTTCCATAACATCTGCATTAATCTATAAGGGAAGGAAAAAACAGGGGATTGCATTTGACCTCTCTCCAAATCCAATAAAGATAGCGGGGTTGTTGCGATGAATAAGATATCGAGAAATATTTTCCTCCTGATTAAGCCGTATCTGGCCCTCGAATTTCTTGGTCTGCTGCTGACCGTCCTCTATACGCTATGCGTTTTTGCCACTCCCCTGGCTTCCCGATATCTGATCGACGATGTGCTGCCCAACCGCTCCCGGGAAGGACTGCTCGCGGGCATCGGCATATTTGTAGCGGTGATGGCCTGTCAGCCGACATTGGGCTTCGCAAAGGATTACCTGTTTCGAACCATCACCGAGAAAATTACCTATGATTTGCGGACCAAATTGTACGGCAGTGTACTGCGGGCTCCGATGACCTTTTTCGATACGGCGAAAGGTGGGGAAGTGGTCTCCCGTATCGTCAATGATGGCATAGGGGTCAGCAAGTTTATCGGCAGCATTTTCATTTCTTTGATAAAGGATATATTCATGATTGTTATGATTTTGGCCGGCATGTTTATGATGTCTGCCCGGATCAGCCTGCTGATTCTTGGGGTCTATGCGCTGTTTTTTGCCCTGAAGTTCACTGTCAAGCACAAATTCAGAAAAATCTCCCTGGATATTCAGCAAAATAACGACGCCATGTGTGTGGCTGTATCGCAAATGGTCGCTTCCATTGCCACGATCAAGACGTTTCTCTCCGAAAGTTACTTTCTCTCCCGTTTTGACCTCATCTTAAGCAAAAGTTTGAATGACAACCGGCGTTACGCCCTGTATATCACTCTGGTGAATAACCTGTCTTCTTTGCTGATGGTCGTGTGTCTGTCGATAACGTACGGCTATGGCACCTGGCTGGTCATGAGTACGAACTTGACCCTTGGGGCCGTCATCAGTCTGAGCATCTATATCCAGCAGCTCATCAGCCCCGTTAATGAGCTAATCAACAGCTATATTGAATATCAGCGGATCGTTCCTATCCTCGGCCGGATCGCCGAGTATGACGAGCTGTCCGCGGAGGATCGGGGGGAGGTTCGGCCGATAGGCCCAATCGGCGAAATCCGGTTCAAAGACGTACATTTTGCCTATGGGAACAGCAGGATTTTGAACGGGGTGTGCTTCCATCTGTCCGGTCGGGGCAAGTTTGCTTTTATAGGCCCTTCCGGCGGCGGAAAAAGTACCCTGATCAAGCTTATCCTTGGCCTTTACGCCCCGCAAAGCGGGGAGCTCATCATTAACTCGCGGGATATCGGACATATTGGCGTAGCCCGGCTAAGAGAGCAAATCGGCTACATATCGCAAGAAATCGATTTATATAACGCGAGTATTCTGGACAATATCCGGTGTGGAGATGCACATATCGCAGACGAAGCGATAAAGGAGGCATGCCGAAAATTAAAGCTCGATGCGAAAATCGCCTCGCTTGATCAGGGCTACCATACGATCATCAATGAGCGCATCAATCTGTCCGGCGGAGAAAGACAACGGGTCGCCATTGCTCGAATTTTGGTCAGAAATCCGTCTCTTTATATTTTTGACGAGCCTACTTCGGCTCTGGATCCGGAGAATGAACGCATCATCACGGAGCTGCTCGATGAGATTGCGGAGGATCGGATGGTTATCGTAATTGCCCATCGGCTGCATACAATTGAGAACGCCGACAAATTATTTTATCTGGAAGACGGGCATCTCACCGAATTCGCCGATTATTGGGAGTTCACCAAATATCACACCGCCGTAATCTGTTCAAACGTCCCGACAAACGAGAAAAGAGAAAATGTAATAATATAACTTTATATTAAAAAAATAGTATAAAAGGGTTGAAATAGTAGGATAAACTTGGTAATATTTGTTTGTGAAAGTTATTTCTTTCACTGGCCAGGAAGAGATTGATAACTTTCCATGTCGCTCTGTCGAACAACTTGCTTCAATCGTTCCAAAAATCAAAGGAGGAGAATGATCATGAAAGAAAACGCGCTGATCAAACCTATTAACGAGGAAATCAACGAGGACAAGAACGAATGGATTTTGTGCGGCTCTGATGATGTCTGTGATGATTGTGTAGGCGTTTGTGATCCGACTTATCATTAATTCAAGCAGATCGTTTCCACTTTTTTTGGCAAAATGAGCAGTTGTTTTTTTGATGGACGGCTTCAATCGGTGATGACAACCCGCCGGTTGAAGCCGGTTCCCATAATACGGGTTAGGGAGGGAAGCCGGACAACGGCAGCCCATATGATAAATACCATGGATTCTGAGGTATGCACTCTGCATAACTACAGCGGGACCAGGTATATTTTTATGCCTGAATTGACGGCTTTGTTCGAACACTCCGACCTGCTGTTTGAGCTGGCCCATCGGCTGGACGGTTCTGACGCCGAGAAGGCGTGCCGTGAACTGGGCGGCCGTTATTCGGAGGAGCTGGTCCGCGGACAGCTAGAGTTGTTACGGCAGTGGGCGGCGAAGATGGATAGGAAGCGGCGGAAACAAGCGGCACATTACGGTAAGGTTTCCCTGGAAGCTTGGGAGGGGGGGAAGGTACTGGACTCCCTGTGGATGAACATTTCGCATGATTGCAATCTGCGATGCGTTTACTGCTATGGCAGCGGCGGGGCCTACGGGGGCCGGAGAAAGCTGATGACGGTCGAGTCGGCCAAGCGAATTATCGACTACTGGTATGCCCGGGCAGACAAGGAAGCGGAAGAGTACAGAATCGTCTTTTTCGGCGGGGAGCCCTTGATGAACAAGCGGGTGTTGATGTTCTCCGTCAGTTATATTAACAGCGTGCTCGGCGACCGGGCGAATGTCAGCTACGCCATGACCACGAACGGTACGATTCTGGATGAGGAGCTACTGCGGCTGTTTGCCGACAATGATTTCCGAATCACGATCAGTCTTGATGGGGACAAGGAGATCCAGGACCGATCAAGACCGTTCGCGTCCGGCAAAGGCAGCAGCTTCGACAGGATCGGCGAGTCGGTCGCGCGCCTGGGAGGAAGCGGTCTGCCGATTACGGCCCGATTGACACTGGTTCACGAGCATGTTCCGAAGTTGGCCGAGACGGTGCACAGTCTGTGGGATTTGGGCATCAGCAATGTCAACTTTGATTTGGTCTCCTCCCCCGACGACAGATTCAAGGTTACCGCGGAGGATCTCGAGCTCCTGAAACCACAATTGGAACGATTGGCCCGGGAAGTCTACGGCAACTTCGTCCACCGGCGGAAAAGATACGTCGGCACATTGACCAAATACGCGAAAGCGATGCATAACCACCAGTATAACAGCTGTGTTTTTTACGCCAAAAACAGCTTGATGGTTGGGCCCGACGGGGAGATTTACAAATGCCACAGATTGATTGAAGACCCGAAGTTTCACTACGGGAACATCCATACGGATATCGATTGGGACAGGTACGATAACGCCAAACCGAAACCTCCCGCATGTTCTGAGTGCTGGGCGCGGCATCTGTGCGTGGGATGCTCGCAAGTGAATTGGATGTACCACAGCGATTTGAATACTCCCTATGACATTTCCTGCGAGTTTACCCGCATGGTCATCTGGGAGAATTTAAAGCTCTATGCCACTTTGCATGAGAAAGAACCTCAGCTATTTAAGTTGGCGTACCGGATGGGCTAATCGCCGAGAAGGGAGATGGATATCGTGCTTGAGATGATCCATGTAAAGGATAAATCGTATCTCTTCTTCCGCCACTCGCTGATGATGTTTGCATGTGGCTCTGAGGTCGAGGACGCCGTTGACCGGCTGAAGCGGGGAGCCGTGGAAGAGGACGGCAATGCGGCGCTGCTTCGCGGCTATGCCCAGCGCGATGCCGAAGCCAAGCGGCGGATCGAAGCCGCCCAGGCGGATTACATGGACCGGGATTTGAACATTGCGGGCTGCGATATCAATGTGTTTTACGGCTGCAATCTGAACTGCAAATATTGCTTTGCCGAAGGCGGCAGCCATGGCAAGCGGGGGGCGATGACCCGGGAGCGGGCGAGAGAGGTCGTCGATTATGTGCTGGATCACGCGGGCGACAACGACCAGCTCAAGGTCACGATCATCGGCGGAGAACCGCTGATGAACCTGAAGGTGTTCGAGGAGGTCGCCAGCTACGGAACCCGGGAAGCCGGGAAACGGAACAAGACGATGCGCTTCGCCACAACCACCAACGGCACCTTGCTCACGGAACGGGCGCTGGAGCTGCTTCATCAATACGATGTGGCTTATATCATCAGTCTGGACAGTCACGACCGGGCCACGAATGACTTCCTGCGAGGGGACAGAAGCGGGGGGAGCGCCTATGACGCGATTATGAAGCGTTGGGATGCGTTGGATGAGCGCGAGATCATTCGCATTAATGTTACCGTAACCCCTTACAATATGAACCTGTCCGAAATCGCCCGGCATCTGTTCGCGCGAGGCGTCAATTACATTCACTTCACCGAGGTCAAAAGCGATCGCGAGGACATGTGCTTCACTTCCGAACAAATCGAGGAGCTGAAACGGGAATACGATCAGCTCGCGGATTTGCTGCTCGATAAGTTGATCTCCGGCGAACGGGTAGGCTGCTATCCGCTGCTGAAGGACTTGAACAAGCTTCATACCCGCAGACCGGTGCTCCAGGTTTGCAGCACGCTCAACCGTAGGGTCGCCTTTTCTCCGGACGGAAAAATTTATCCGTGCGACATGTTGATGTGGGACGACTATTGCCTAGGGGATACCGAGCAGGGGGCCGACCCGGGCAGCATTAACGGTCTGAAGCAAAGGCTGGCGGATGAAGGAGAATGCGACGGTTGCTGGGCCCGGTATTTATGCGGAGGCGAATGTCTGGCGGACAAGCTCTGGGACAACCGGGAGCAGCGCGCTTTGCGATGCGAGCTGAAACGCCATATCTTTTCGCTCAAATTGCACATCTATGACGCACTTGTCCACCAGGCGGAAGGTTTTGAGTTCAGCAAATACTGAAGCTTTAAGGAGGAGGATCCCTGTGAGAACGGAACAAGCCGTTGCCGGCCCCGAAGGCCGGGCTGCGACGCTGGCGAGTCCTTTTTTGACTTTCACCGAGAGTGAAGAGTATTTCGTATTTGACGGAAGCAGCGGGGTAATGTCCCGAATCGGCAAGCTGGTTTACGATATTTTGAATCTCTCTCCCATTTACGACATTTACGGGGAAGAGGATCTGGTTAAGCTGAGAGAATTGTTAACCCCCAAATATGCGGAAGCAGAAATCGACGAGGCTGTCGGGGCGATTCAAGCTTTTAACCGACAGGGCTTTCTGCAACATAAACACAAAATCTACGAGCTGTTCGATGAAAAATATGAAAGCGCCCAAAACGGGTATTTCGGCGGTTGTTTATGGCTGAATTTGTCCCATGACTGCAACTTGAGATGTACCTACTGTTTCGGCAACGGCGGCGATTACGGGCACAGCCGCATGCTGATGACCCGGGAAACCGCCAAGGCGTGCATTGATTATTGGTACGCTCATTTGAATAGAGACCAAAAGCTGTTTGATGTCGCTTTTTTCGGTGGGGAACCTTTGATGAATCAGGAGGTTCTTTTTTTCGCAGTCGAATACATCAACCAGTTGATGTCCGGTCATAGCGGCCGGGTGCGGTATAACATTACGACTAACGGAACGATCCTGAATGACAAGCTGCTGCGGTTGTTCAAGGACAACGACTTTCTTGTGAGCATCAGCATCGACGGCATCGAGAAGATACATAACAGGAACCGACCCTTCGCCAGCGGGCGGGGCAGCCTTGGCCGCATTCTGCAAAATATAGCGGAGCTCAAACGCGAGTTCTCGCCGCTATCCTCGCAGATTACGGTCCGCAAGCGGGACATCCCCTTTTTGACGCCATCGGTGGAGATGCTGTGGGAGGCCGGGGTCAACCGGGTGCATTCCAATTTGGTGTTTCATGAGGACGAAATCTACGAGTATGAGGATTTTGCCGAATATGAGCAGCAGATCGGCAGGCTCGCGGCGATGACCTTCGCCAACATTATGGACGACAAGCCTTATACCTATCATGGCTTAGTCAGACTTGCGGGCAGGATTCATAAGAAGAAGTTCTCCGATTCCTGCTTCCTTTGGCAGAATGGGGCCTTTATATTCACGCCGGAAGGGGATGCGTATCGATGTTACAGGTACATCGGCAATCCCGAGTACAAGCTGGGAAGCATCCAAGATTCCGGGTTGGCGCTGCTGGATAACCGGTTCAAAAAGGAACGGGTTTCCAAGTGCTCCGCATGCTGGGCACAGCTCTACTGCGGCGACGGCTGCGCCTACGAGAACGAGATTTACACCGGCGATCCGGAAGTCCCGGCCGAAGCCTGGTGCGCCAAAACGAAAATCATGTTGAAACAGAGTTTGAAGTTCTACGCCCGCATGCAGGTGGAATGTCCCGAAAAAGCCAAGCAATATTTCAATTGGAGCTGATCGCCATGCATGATCCGAAATATTTTCCTTATACGACGGACGGGCAATATTATCTGTACGATACAGACACGGGGATGGTTTACGGCGCGAACAGACTGGTTCACGACGCCGTGCGGCTGATGAACACGGGCCTGGATGAGGGGGCGACGCGGAGCGTACTCGCTGCGGAAGGGGATGATCTCCGGGAAATCGAAGAATGCCTTGGCGTGTTGTCCCAGCTGTCCGCGGCCGGGACAGCACCGGCAACGCCGCGGAGCCATCAGGTTCGGAAGCCTAAGAGCGTGAGCAAGGATGACTGGTTTGCCGGGAAGGCGCTGACGAAACTGTGGCTGTCCCTAACCGAGGGCTGCAATATGCAGTGCGCCTATTGTTTCGGCGGCTACGGGCTCCGGAACAAAGTGATGATGTCGGAGGAGACCGCGAAAGCGTGCATTGATTATTTTTTCAAATACGCGGCACGGCAAGCGGATAAGTATAATGTGAATTTTTTTGGCGGAGAGCCGCTGCTCAACAAGAAGACGTTTCTTTACGCCGTCGACTACATCAACGGGAAGGCCCGGGAGGCGGGGAAGAGCATTCATTACATCATTACCACCAACGGGACCCTTCTGGACGAGGATATTTTGCGGGCGCTGACGGAAAACCGGATGTACGTCAACATCAGCATCGACGGGGGAGAGCATACGCATGACCTGCACCGCAGGTTTGGCAGCGGCGGCGGGACATTCCGAACCATCGCGAAGAATTTGGCGGCCATTCGCGGGCGGGGATATCACAATCTGATCGCCAGAATGACGCTGACGAAACAGGGCGTGTATTCCCTGCGGGAGGATGTCGAGTTTCTTTGGCGGATGGGGTTCAATCATGTTTTTGTCGACCCGGTCAAATCCGACTCGCCCAAGCTTGCGCTCGATCCGCCTTCGCTGCGGGAGTTGCGGAGACAGTTCGACGGGTTGCTGGAGCAGATGAAGGAAGAAGAGCGTCAAGGGAACTCGAAGATTATCCGTTCGATTACCGATCTGTACGAGTCGATCGACAACAGGTCGCTGAAAGGCGAATGCACCTATTTCAACGCGTTCTCTCTGCAGTTCACGCCGGAAGGGGAAGTATACAAGTGCAGTTTTACGGAACGGCAGGCGGAGGAGCGTGCCGGAAACGTCAGGGATGGCATTGATTGGGGGAGGTTCCAACGGAAATATGCGCCCGAGGAGAAATGCCTCGGCTGCTGGGCCAGACGGTTGTGCGGAGGCGGCTGCTATTTGGACCGGGACGATTCCGTGATGTGCGAATACGCGAAGCTGATCACGGAATACGGCTTAAAATATTATTCGTTTATGAAAAATCGCAAGGTTCAGCTTAAGGAGGGGTAACGGATGTCTTATTATATGCTGGCGTTGCTATACACCTACAATTGCTGTGCGTCCTGCGACATATGCACTTATTACTGCGCTCCGAAGCGGGAAGAGAAGATGGAACTGGAGGAGGCGATGCGCTATGTCCGGGAAGGCAAGGAGCTGGGCATGCGAATGCTGGGTGTGGCCGGCGGAGAGCCGCTGCTCTACCTGGACGAAATTCTCGAGCTCTCCAGCTACGCTAATGGCCTGGGCATGAATATCACCTTGACCAGCAATGGCTATTGGGGGAGTTCCTTCGACCGGGCTTATGTCATCTTGGATGCGCTGCGAAACGTCGGGGTCAGACATATCAAGATCAGCTCCGACGAGTTCCACGGCCGGTACATTCCTTACGAGAATATCGCCAATGTGTTGAATGCGGCCAAGGAGCTGCAAGTGAAGATCGTGCTCGGCTGCACCTCGTTGAAGAACAGTTCCCGTCTGAAAGGGCTGCTGGAGCATATTCAGGATGCCGCCACCGGGGTGATCCTGATGGAACAGACCTGCTATCCGATCGGCCGCGCGCGGGAAATGTTTAGAAAGGAAGACTTTATCCACGAAAAGCGGGCCATGACTTCCTGCCGGGACAGCGGCATGCTGATCGTTACTCCGGAGGGGAACGTCTACCCCTGCGGGTCCATGTGTTCGAACGTTCCCGGCCGGCTCACGGGCTCGCTCGCCGAGCAATCCATGGCCTCGCTCATTGAACGGGCGGAACAGGACCGGCATAACCGTTTTATCCGCAAGCACGGCGTCCAGCCCTACTACGATTACATCAAAGAGCATAACATACCGATTCCTCTGGAAGAGAATCTGGTGGATACTTGCCACGCCTGCTACGAACTGTTTCGGGATGAACGCTGGCTGCCCGAGCTGGACAAAGTGGTGGAACGGCTGGAATCGGCCTATGGAGCCGCAAGGGGATGAATATGAATTTTCGGCTGATAGAGCAGACCGGCCTGAACCAGGCCGGCGTTGAAGTGGAGGGGCGGGCATTCCGGCACGAAAGCGGGATGACCCTCCTGCTGTTTCATGACAGCCATAGCACCGAAATCGCCGTAAATATAACGGTGGGGACTCCGGCCATCGATCACAAGGGAGCCTCCCATATCGTCGAGCATTGCATTGCCGCCGAGCCTCCCAAGGGGTTGCGGGCACTCCGGCGGCACGCCGCCACCTATCAGGATAAGACCAGTTACGAGTTTATTCTGGAGCGGGGGGAGCCCGAACAAATCCGGCTTGTGTTGAAAGGCATCTTCACCCCCGCTTTTAAGGCCGACAAAACGATCTTTCTGCGCGAGGGATGGCGGGCGGAAGAGAAACAAGGACGCCGGGTTGTCCGGGGGGTCGTGCTGAACGAGGTGACGGACTTGCTATCGTCCCCGATCTATCGGCTGATTCAGCTGGCTCCTTTTACGCTATATCCTAATTCGGTGCATGGAAATATCGCCGGCGGGTTACCCGCGGAAATCGTCAAGGTGACTTATGAAGAAGTGATCGGGTATCACGAGACGTATTACGTCCCTGAACGGTGCTGCATGTTTATCTACGGCAACCTGGATTACGACGGGGTGTTGGAAGCGGTGGACCGCTTCTTCACGGAAGGGTTTCGGCACGCCGCCAACGCCTCCGCTGTCTCCGCCGTCTCCAGCGTATCCGACCCGGTCTTTTGCCGGCCGATTCCCTATTATGAAAGCGGCTATCCGGCCGTCCACGAATCCGTAAGCGGGCATGATTTTATCGGCGTCAATTACCCGTTGGCCAAGCCCCGAACCCAGGGGGAGTACAATGCTTACTACTGGCTGGAAAAGCGATTGACCGAAGCGGCGACGGACGACTTGGCGGCCGATTGTCCCGGCAAGATATGCAAAGCCGTCTTTAAAAACTCGCTGCTCCGCCCCTATCTTGCGCTCATGTACGGCTTCTGTCCGGGCGAGGCTCGCGAGGCGGCCGTCCGATATTCATCCGCGCTGCTCGACCGCATCGGCCCTGAGGCGGGACGCACGGACATCCCCAATTACATCGCCCGGCTAATCGACCGGGGCAGAGGCCGGGCTGGCTTGCTAAAACTGGGACATTATCTCGTGGAGGCGCATTTCGGCGGGTTGCCCGCCTTCGCTTACATCCGGGAAAGCGCGGAGCGGACGGACCGCCAACGCTGGAGCGCGCTTTTCGAAACGCAGTTTCGCGATTCCCGCTGTGCGGTCGTCTGCCTTAAACCGGGCCGGGATGCCCATGGTGGCGAAACTGCTGCCACCGAGCCGCCGGCTGCCGCCGCTACGGTTTCGCCGAGCAGTGTTCCCGCCCCCGTGGATGCCGCCCCACAGTCCCTGCGAACCGTCGCCCCCCCGTTTCCTTTGTCCGTCCAATCTCCCTCCCGACTTTCCAATGAGCCCCCTGAGCGTCCGCTGGAATGCGAGCCAACGGTCATAGCCGGAATTGCCGGCTACATGTATCCGCAAATGGACGGAGGACATTATGGCCATCTTTATTTTGAGATCAGCGACTTAAAGGCCGGTCAATGGGCGTGGGCCACTATTTTGGCGCGCTCGATGAACCTGTGGTTGTCCGCTTACGGTTTCGGGGAAGAAATCCGGGTAAGCTGCACCACCTGCCAGGACGAGGAACGAGCGAAAGGAAGGTCCTTTCTGCGGGTGAGCCTCTCCGGAGACTCGCTGAGCCGGTTCGACCGGTTGTTGCACGAATGCCGCCGCATGATGGACTTCCCCTCCCTACTGGCGGACGGTCTGCGGCTGGAAAGAGAGCTGAGTATCATGAAAGCCAACCTGGACCTTAACCTGATGACCGATGTCAGAAGTTTAATCCTGTTGCGGGCCTTATCGTACACGTCCGGCTGCAGCCATCAAAAAGACGCGCTAAGGGGCATTGCGTTTTACCGCAGCCTTTCCGCCTTATTGCGGGAGGCCGGCGGACCGTATGTGATCGCCCGGCGTCTCTCCGAAATCGCAGCCGCAGTCTTCACCCGTTCCCGGCTCATTGTCAGCGTGTATGCGCGCGATCAACGGAGCGTTTTGCAACCGATCGAGCGGATGGTGCGCTCCCTCGATCCAGGTTGTGCCTGGCCCTCGGGAATGGAGTTTAAGGCGCTACACGGACGGCGCGAGGGCTTTATTTCCGCCAGTCCCACCCAACAAATGGTGTTGTGCTCGGACCTGACGGGAAGCGGCCTGAAGGCTTCGCCGCGACTAAAAGCTTTATGCGGGCTAGTTAATGATCATTACCTTCTTCCTGTATTGCGTCAACGATTGGACGTGTACGCTTGCGAAATGAGCGTCATCGAGAATCACCTGCTCCTCGCCGCCATGAAAGCCCCCCATCTGGAGCCGACCCTGGAGGCGTTTCGCAGTACGGGGAAGTATATACGGACGAACCTAGCGGCAATTAGGAACGCCCTGACGGATTACGCCCGGCTCCATCACGGAAGGACACAGCCTATGCGAAGCACACCTTGGAATGACCTAGCGACCGTAAAACAGTTAACTTCCCCGGGGAACTGGGAGGAGCGGTCGTCCGCCTTCGCAGGAAGAGCGGATGACACCGCCGAAGAGGAAGAACTTCTCCGGGTTGCAGATCTGGCGGACAAGGTGGCCGAAGCCGGAAGCTATTGTATAATTGGAAATAGCAAGGAGGTAAAAAATAACAGCCGCTTGTTCTCGTCGATCGACGAGCTGCTGATCCCATAGGAGGACGGGCAAGGCAGGCATTTGGGTACAAGGGTAGGGGTGTCTATGAAAAAAATACTGCTAGTGGAGGACGACCTGAGTCTGATCGAGGGTTTGCGTTATTTTCTGGAGAAGCAGGGGTACGAGGTAATCGTGACTCGAGGGGTGGCCGAAGCGGAAGCGTGTATCGCGGCCGATTCGTTTGACATGGTGTTGCTCGATGTCATGCTGCCGGATGGCAGCGGCTTCGAATTGTGTCGCGAAATTCGGAGAACCTCGGAGGTGCCGGTTATATTTTTGACGGCTTCGGACGAGGAAGCCAATGTCGTGATGGGGCTCGATCTCGGCGGAGACGACTATATGACCAAACCGTTGAAACTGAATGAGCTGATCTCGCGAATGAATGCGGCCTGGCGGCGCTCCGGGCCGGGCTTCGAGCCTCCGCCGGAACAGGAAGCGACCTTGAAAAGCAACGGAATCACGGTCAAGCTGCTGGAGGGGCGCGCGATCAAGGACGGAATCGACCTGGATCTGACGGCGGCCGAGTACCGCCTGCTCTGTCTGTTTATGCGCAACCCGAAGCTCGTGTTGACCAAGGAGCAGATGATGGAGAGGCTGTGGGGCAGCCGCGACAGCTACGTGGACGACAACACCCTGGCGGTTTATATCAGCAGGCTGCGCGAGAAGATCGAGGATGATCCGAAGAATCCGGAATTTTTAACTACGATCAGGGGGATGGGATACCGATGGAATGTCGTGAAGTAAAGGAATGGCCATGGACGTACTGAACAACAAAGGCGTCAAGCCGTTGTTGCTGACGCTGGTGCTAGTGTGGGCCGCGGGTTTGCTGGCGGGACAATGGCTAGTTTACGGTCAGTCCGCCGGGATTCAGCGGGTATTTACGGAGCGGGACGCCGAACTGGCCGGGCGGATCACGCGGGCTTATCCCGGCTTGACCGGCGGGGAAATCGCCTCGCTATTCACCGCAGCGGCAGAGGCGGAGGATGCCGAGGCCGGGAGGGCGATTCTCGCGGACGCCGGCTACACGGCCGACACGGCGATGCGGCTGCTTCCGGCTGTCTGGTCATCATACCGCCTTCATGCGCTCGGAACCGGCCTGACTTGGGCGCTTGCCGGCGTGCTCGCTTTGCTTGCGGTGCTGCGTTTCCTCCTGCGTTTGTACCGGACGATCGACCGGTATCAGGAAGAAGTGCACCGCATCATGAACGGGGGAAGGTCGACCCGGATCGACGATACCCAGGAGGGTAGCTTGTCCAGGCTGGCCGGGGCGATCAATACGATGATCGCTTCCCTCCAGACCCATCTCCATAAGGAGCAGCAGAACCGCTTGTTCTTGAAGGACACGATGACGCACATTTCCCATCAGCTCAAGACCCCGCTGTCCGCGCTGTTTATGTACAACGAAATTATGCAGGGGGAGTTGGTGGACAACGCCACGGTGACCCGGTTTCTAGACAAAAGCGGGCAGGAACTGGAGCGGATGCAGCGGTTGATTGCGAATTTGTTGAAAATGGCCCGGTTGGACGCCGGCATTATTGAACTGCAAAAGCGGGCGGTCCGGTTGAACGAGCTGATCCGCAGGGCGGCGGACAGCCTGGAGACTCGTCTGGAGCGGGAGCAAAAACGGCTCAATCTCGAAAGCGCCGGACAGGTGAGCTTTTCCTGCGACCCTGAGTGGCTGCTGGAGGCCGTCAGCAATCTGCTGACCAATGCGATCGACCATTCCGCCCCGGGCGGCGTAATCACAGCGCGCCTTGCTGAAACGCCGCTGCTGGTGGAGATCGAGGTGGTCGACCGCGGCGAAGGGGTGCATCCTGATGACGCCAATTTTCTGTTCAATCCGTTTTATCGCAGCCGTTTTTCGCAGGACAAGCAGGGCACCGGCATCGGTCTTAGTCTGGCCAAGACGATCATCGAGATGCACGGCGGATTTATTTCACTGGACAGTAAGCCCGGACAAGGCGCGAAATTTACGATCCATCTCCCGAAGCTTACAAATTTGTAAGCGGAATTTCATCGGCCGGTAAGCTCCCGCGTTTAACATGATGGGGCAGGCGCAAGTTCTTATCTTAACCAATCATAGACCGGGGGATAGCCATGATGGAAATTTTAAAAGCAAACGGGTTAAGTAAAACGTACGGTCAAGGAGAAACCCGTGTCGAAGCGCTCAAAAACGCTTCGTTCTCGATCAACAAGGGGGAGTTTGTGTCCATTGTCGGGCCGTCCGGTTCGGGGAAGAGCACGCTCCTGAACTTGCTGGGGGCGCTTGATTTCCCCAGCGCGGGGAGCGTGGTTCTGGACGGCAGGGAAGTGTTCCGGATGAAGGAGAAGGAGCTTTCCGTCTTTCGCAGACGCAATATCGGGTTCGTGTTCCAGGCGTTTAACCTCGTACCCGAGTTAAACGTGGAGGAGAACATGACGCTGCCGCTGCTGCTGGACCACAAGAAGCCCGATGCCGATTATTTGACGGAACTTCTCAACCTGCTGGGGCTCGCCGAACGAAGGCATCACTTGCCCAGCCAGCTCTCGGGCGGACAGCAGCAGCGAGTGGCGATCGGCCGGGCTTTGGCGGCGAAGCCGAAGATCATTTTGGCCGACGAACCGACGGGAAATCTTGATACAAGAAACAGCAAGGATGTCATCAAGCTGATGAGGTTGTCGGTGGAGCGGTACAACCAGACGCTGGTGATGATTACGCATAACCCGGGCTTCGCCTCCGTCGCCGACCGGGTGCTGAACGTGGAGGATGGCATCGTGACCGAACTGGGGGGCGATAGCCAATGAAGAGCTATTTGGGGCTGGTGCGAAAGTACTTATCGGCGCACCCGCGAAAAACCCGGCTGACGGTGGCGAGCGTGGCCATTTCGGTCGCGCTGGTGACGGGTATTTTTTCCATGCTCGATGTAGCGCTGAAATTCGAAAAGACCCAGGTGATTCACGACTTCGGCAACTATCATTTGGGGATCGAGGCACCCACGGCCAAGGAGATTGAGGGCGTATCGGCCCGGCTCGACGTGGAGCGAACGGGAAGATGGTTCGGGCTGAAGGAGGGAACGGTGAAAGGGGTGGACAGCGAATTCGGAGCGATTGACGAACAGTTCGCTGAAAATATGAATGTCCGCCTGCTGGAAGGTCACTTTCCGGTCAAGCCCAATGAGATCATGATCGAACAGTGGGCGACCGATCCGCTGTTTCTGAATGCCAGGCTGAACGACAAGGTACAGGTGGCCCTGTCCGGCCTGAAGGAAACGGAATTCGTGGTAAGCGGGGTTTATCGTGACCTTAGCAGCCGCAAGGCTTCGGGCTCGCCCGGGGTCCTGTTGTCCGCCGCGGCGGCGGAGACCATCGCTGGCGGGGAGAAGAAAGTGACCCTGCTGGTCCAATTCAAGGATGGGGTCAATGTGAACAACGCCGCCAAAGACATCATACACCGCCTCGGTATTCCCAAGGATCGGGTCGGATTTAACACGCGGCTGCTGGCGGTAACCGGTCAGGGCGGCAGCGATATGGTCATGAGTTTGTACGCCACCGGCGCGGTTTTATTCTTTATTGTGCTGATCGCCGGGGTAGTCATGATCTACAATATCTTCAATATTTCGGTCATGGACCGCGTGCGGCAGTTCGGACTTCTAAGATGTATCGGGGCGTCGGCATCCCAGATCCGCAAACTGGTCCGGCGGGAGGGGCTGAGGATCACGCTGATGGCCATTCCGCTCGGGGTGCTGGCCGGGATGCTCATTACATTTGCGTGTTCGGCGATACTGAAGTTCTATAATGACGAGCTGTTCGCGGACATCCCGCTGTTCAGCGTAAGCGTATTGGGGATCGCCGCCGGGGTGGTCGTCGGTTTCCTGACGGTCTACATCGCTTCCCTGCTGCCGGCCCGAAAGGCGTCCCGCATTTCCCCCGTCAACGCCGTGACCGGAAGCGAGGAATTCAAACCGCGCAAACGCCGGAAGCGCGGTCTGCTGACGCGGATGTTCCGCGCGGAATTGGCGCTGGGGGTCAATAATGCCATGATGAAGAAAAAGACACTGGTATTAATGGCTTCTTCCATCGCCATCAGCATCGTGTTGTTCCTGGGTTTTCAGGTTTTGGTGGATTTTATGCATACCAGCATTAAGACGACCAAACCTTACACGCCGGATATTTCCCTAACGGCCAAGGAAGGCGTGATCGGCAAAGAGACGTATGAGGCTTTAACGGACATGGACGGGATCAAGCATGTTTACGGGCGGATGATGGGGTATGCGGAAGCGGATTTCGATAACCGAAAACCGACGGAGGGCCGCCAAAGATCGTGGCTCATTTCCTACGATCAAACCCAGTTGAATTGGGCCAAGGACGATCTTGTCGACGGGGTGCTGTCGGAAGCGAAAATGGACGAAGAGAACGGCGTGATTGCAGTGGTATCCATCTTCAGCAAAAACCGAAGAACCGAGGCGTTAAATCTCAAAGTTGGGGATGAAGTCAAAATAAACACGCCGCAAGGGGTTCAGTCATTAAAGGTGACGGGCGTGCTTCGGACGGTTCCATTCAGTTCGTCCGAAACCGTGGCGGCAACGTTTATCACCACGGAGAAACAGTTCCCGAAGCTGACCGGACAGTCGGGATACAGGGCGATCGATGTCCAGCTTACCGGGCGGGATGAGACCCGGACTGTGGAGAAGATCAAAGGGTTGGTTACACCCGACGTGGAATACTTGGACAGCCGGCAGCGAAACGCCGAGAACGATCAGACATTCTTGACGATGGCCGTGTTTATTTACGGGTTCGTCGCGGTGATCGGTCTCATTAGCGTTTTGAACATTGTGAACACGATGAACACTAGCGTAGCTCAGAAAGTCCGTTATTTCGGAGTAATGCGGGCGGTTGGCATGTCCGGTGGGCAATTGAGTCGGATGGTGGTCACGGAGGCGGCCGTCTACTCGTTGTCCGGGGCCCTTGCCGGTCTGGTTTTCGGCATTCTGCTGCAAAGGGTGTTGATTAACGGCATGTTATCCGATCTTCATTTGATTTGGAGATTTCCTGCCGGGCAAATGCTGCTGATCTTCTTCATTATCCTAGGCGTCACGGTGCTGTCGGTGGTCGGGCCGTTAAAGCGTATTAAGCAAATGAGCGTTTCCGAAGTGGTAAGTTCACTATAGCGAACAGGCTCCCCCGTTATTACAGACGGGCGGAGCCTGTTCATCGTTTGCGGATTCCCGGATAAACGGATGCCGGATGTGAAATTCGTGTATACTAGGGTTATATACGTATATAGGAAGTTCTTGGATTGTACGAATATAAAACATCCAGGCTTACAGGACAAGCCGGTTTGAGGTGAATTTATTGAATTTGATCACAGAGACAGAACTGCTCGCTTTTATGCGGGAGACGGCCTATAAACCGATGACCTACCAGGAGTTGGAGGAGCATTTTCAGATTGCGGACGCCGCCGGTTTTAAAGAGTTCCTGAAGCTGCTGAACCGGCTGGAGCAGGAGGGGCAGATTATCCTGACCCGGACGAACCGCTACGGTGTGCCGGAGCGGATGGATCTGGTCCGGGGACGGCTCCAAGCCCACGCGAAAGGCTTCGCGTTCCTGATCCCCGATGACCGGGAGCACCCCGACGTTTACATCCACGCGAACGATCTGAAAAGCGCGATGAACGGCGATACGGTCCTGGTGCGGATCAGCTCCAAGAGCGCGGGCGGCGGCAAGCTCGAGGGCGAAGTTGTGCGGATCGTAAAACGGGCGATCACCCAGGTGGTCGGGGTGTTCCAGCACAACGAGACCTATGGGTTCGTGATTCCGGACGACAAGCGGATTAACCGTGACATCTTTGTGGCGCAGGAGGCCTTTGGGGGCGCCGTGGACGGGGAAAAGGTCGTTGCCCGAATCGTTAACTATCCGGAAGGCCGTTCCGCCGCGGAAGGCGAAATCATCGAGATCCTCGGGCATAAGGATGACCCGGGCGTCGATATTTTGTCGATCATCCGCAAGCATCAGCTGCCGGAGGCGTTCCCCGACGACGTCATGGCGGAGGCGCAGCAGGCGCCCGACGTGATCGAGGAGGCGGAAATCGCCAAGCAGGGGCGGCGCGATCTCCGCGACAAAATCATCGTGACGATCGACGGCGAAGACGCCAAGGATCTCGATGACGCGGTCAACGTGGAGCGGCTGCCGAACGGCCATATCCGGTTGGGCGTCCATATCGCGGACGTCGGCTATTATGTGCGCGAAGGCTCCAAGTTGGACCAGGAGGCGTACAACCGAGGCTGCAGCGTGTATCTGGTCGACCGGGTCATTCCGATGCTGCCGCACCGGCTGTCGAACGGCATCTGCTCACTGAATCCGAAGGTGGACCGGTTTACACTGTCCTGCGAGATGGAATTCAACGACCAGATGAAGGTCGTGAAGCATGATATTTTTACGAGTGTGATTCGCACAACCGAGCGGATGACCTATACCAATGTGCGCAAAATCCTCCAGGAAGAGGATCCCGAAGTCACGGAGCGCTACAGCCACCTGGTGGAGACGTTCCAGCTCATGCGCGAACTGGCCCTGAAGCTGCGGGGCAACCGGATGCGCCGCGGCGCCGTCGACTTCGACTTTGAAGAGTCGAAGGTGATCGTGGACGAAAGCGGCAAGCCGGTAGATATCGTCAAGCGCGAGCGCTCCATTGCGGAGCAGATTATCGAGGAGTTCATGCTGGCGGCGAACGAAACGGTGGCGGAGCATTTCCACTGGTTGAAAGTGCCGTTCATCTACCGGATTCACGAAGATCCCGACCAGGAAAAGCTGATGAATTTCATGGCTTTCGTGGCCAACTTCGGCTACACCGTCAAGGGCGGGAAGGGCAATAAAGTGCATCCCCGCGCCCTGCAGACGCTGCTGGAGGATATCCACGGCACGAAGGAGCAGACGGTCATCAGCACGATGATGCTCCGTTCCATGAAGCAGGCGAAGTACGATGCCGAGAGCACCGGCCACTTCGGCCTGGCGGCGGAGTTTTACACGCACTTCACGTCGCCGATCCGCCGGTACCCGGACCTTGTGATCCACCGGATTATCCGGGAGGTCATCGAACACGGCGGAGCCCTGCCGGAGCAGCGGATGGAGTATCTCGCCAGCCGCATGCAGGAAATCGCGCAGCAATCGTCGGAGCGGGAGCGGGTGGCCGTGGAGGCCGAGCGGGATACGGAACAGCTCAAAAAAGCGGAGTTCATGCTGGATAAGGTCGGGGAGGAATTCCCCGGGATTATCAGCAGCGTGACGAGCTTCGGGATGTTCATCGAGCTGGAGAACACGGTCGAAGGGCTCATCCGTCTCAGCGCGATGACGGATGATTATTACCACTTCCATGAGCAGCATATGGCCCTGATCGGCGAGCGGACGTCGCGGATCTTCCGAATCGGCGACGAGGTGAAAATCCGCGTAGCCCGCGTCAACATGGACGACCACACGATCGACTTCGAGTTGGTCGACATGAAACCGCGCCGCCGGGAAGGCGGAAACGGCGGCGCAGGGTTTGAGGGCGCGGCCGGGCGCGGCGGCAAGCGGGGCAAGGGCAAGGGCGGCGGCATTGCCGGTGTCGGCAAGCCCGGGAAAGGCGCCGCGGCTGGGGCGGCTGGAGGAGGAGGCGGCAAACGCGGCAAGCGCGGCGCCCGCAGCGGAAGCGACACGGCCGGGGGCGGCGGGGCCGCTCCGGCCGTGAGCTTCGGGTTTGGCTCCGGCAAGGGCGGCTACGCCGCCGGGCCGGCCTCGCTGAGCCGCGACTCCGGAGGCTACCGCTCCTCCGGGGAAGGCAGCGGCTCAGGTTCGGGCTCGCGGCGCAAGAAGACGTCCGCGAGCGGCATCTTCCTCGGCGCTGGCGGCGGTGGCGCCGAGGAAGGCGGGACACCCCCGCGCAAAAAGCGGGGCGGCAAAGGAAAAGGCAAGGGCGGCGGCAACGGAACGGCGGCGTTCGTGCGCAAAAAGAAAAAATAACCGGGCAAACAGGCCGGGGACTCCGTATATGACGGGGCCCCGGCCTGTGGTATTTGTCTTTTTGTCCACATAAGGATGGATATTTTTTTGATTTGTCCTCGATAGGGAGACAGTCGCTTTTTTCCTCTTACTCTCCACCTCCGTATCTATTCCAGTATTTTTTCAAAGAAAGCTGTAATAATTCGTCAAGCCTGCCTTCTCCCTCGGCATATAGGTTGAACTAAGAATTGGCGTTGGGCAAGGATGTGAACTGGCTTCGGAGATACGTTGGGCAACATCCACAATTGTAGATATAAAGCGCCAACATCGGAGTCTACACATTAACGGGAAAATCTCCCGTTAATGCACCGCTCTTGGCTCTTGGATCGGATTTAGCTGGAAAAGCTCCATCTATTTCGCGGCCCAATGGCCAATGTTCAAAATTTCAGGCGAATTAACAGGAGGTTTTCCGGCTAAATCGGCTCTGCAGCCGCATACGTACCAAATTAACGGGAGGAATTCCCTTTAATTCGAACCAAACAATTAGTTGCATAGTTGCAGGTCAAGAGTGTGGAAAGAACCCTTTACACCGCTGTCTAATATGCAAATGCCTATATAAAAAAAGAAATGGAGCTCGCTTAATGGGAAGCAGGCACCATTCCTTGGATGCAAATTTACGTTTAGGCTCCCTCGGTGAGGGATGGCTGGCGGCAGCCGCGGGGGCTAAACTCGGTTTACAGTCGGATCGGCCGGCAAAATCCTTCATCAGCCTTCAGGACAACCTGTCAGCCATGGCGAAACAGTGTAGCGGCGCAATGGACAAATTCCAACCGGAATCGAGCAACCGTGTAGCCTTGATGCACCGGATCGCAGCAGTCGCGTTTGAAGTGTTCCGAACAAATTTCAGGCGAGCGGTTTGATCAACAAATCCGGATTCATTGGCCTTAGAATTGCTTGTATGTTCCTTATTTAAAAGTGGATTTTGTTACAATGAAAATATAATAAATACTCATGCCGACAAATAGAACGGTAACGAACAGGGCTGCGTAATCCATAATTGTCCGCGTATTATCGCTATTTTCTTTCCTATTCTTAGTGCTTACTCCTACGATAACAACACTTAGCAGCTTCATAATGAAAAAGCCTATTAACCCAAGGCCACATAAAAGCAAGACTTCAAAACTTGCTTTATTAACAAATCGATCTGCTACACCTAAATCGTTGAAATGTATTGGAATGGTTTGAGGTATTTGTGAGTAATAACAAAAGTAAACACCGAAGGGAATAATGGCAATGAGCATAGAAAATAAAGTAATACTATTTAATTTAGGTCTCATTTCTATCCTCCTTGAAAGAAATCATCCAGTTCATGATTTGATACTGTTGCCTGAGTCATTGTCTGTACATTTAAATGTATCGTCAAATGTATTGTAAGTTATATGGAAAATAATATCAGTATTAATTTTTTTAAGTAATTTTATAATGCTGGAATTGCTACTTCGAGGCCGTGTTACAGTAAAAAAACAGTGAGCCCCCCAAAGAATGGTGAGGCTCACTGTTTTTTTAGGAAACAGAGGCTGAGATGGATGAAGATCTGGCAGCGGTGCCGTGAGCAGGCTCAAAAGCTGCTTCGGTCTTTTCCAGTTGCACCAGGCGCTTCAGGAGCTTTTTCAGCATGACGGAGGCTTTGACCTGCAGGGGCAGGCTGTCGGCGACATGGATGTCATAGGCTCCGCTGGAGATGGCCTGCTTCAAGTCGGCCACGCTGTGACACGGTTGGCGGAGTTCATTGTACACGCTGCCGTACTGCAGGCACTGGTGAGTGTCGCTGCCCGCGGTCACCGGCTTGCCGAGTTCCGCCGCAAAACGCTCCACCCGTTCGCGGTTGGGCTCGCAGCCGTATTCGTACATGTCCTTGGCGTTCAGGTCGAAGGCATCAAGGCGCTGGAGATCGGACCGGTCCAGGTGATGGAGCGGCGTGGACTCGCGGAACGGATGGGCGCCGATTTTGAGCAGCGGGTAGGCTTCGGCTAAGGTCAGAAGGTCGGCGAAAGGGATGAAGCCGCCTTTTTCCGTGTAGGGCTCGAGCTGTTGACGTGCCTCCAGAATATGCTCCTTGCGCCCGATCAGCAGGATATGGCCGGTCTCGCGGATATCCACTTCCATCCCGGGGAAGATCTTCAGGTAGCCGGCTTCATAGTACTCTCCGTTGTAAGGGTACATCCGGTCCAAATTTTCGTAGACCTCGAAAAAACGGCGCGTGTTGAAGTGCTCGGTCAGGGCTAGGGCGTCCAGCCCGTTCGCCACCGCTTCCCGGATCATTTCTTCGTAATAGGCGGGCGAGAAATCGGTCGCCTTGGACAATTTGGCGTGGGTATGCAGGTCGATTCGCATGGGTTAACACTCCTTAGGTGAAGTTGATGAGTTCTTTTTTGGTGACGCTGTTTTTTCTGCGCTTATATGGATAAAGGTCGTTCGGAACGCTATTTCCTCGAAATGGCGGATTTCCCGCGAAATAGCGTCCTTTTGGGTTATTATTTTGGCAAAAATAAGGGGGAATGGCGCGAAATAATGTTTTTTTGTTCAAATAGGGGCCTTACGGGCACTAGCGATGCACTAACTCTAACATGAAAGAAGAGTGTGGTTAAAAATGATCCCTATCTTACGCATGGCGTAGTCTTCCTTTTTTTCGGGAAATTATCTTTTACCTTTCAAGACTTACCTGCATTGATATAATCGAGTATTAATTCCTGAAAAAGGTCAGGTTTTCCGGCTGGTTCTAACGCCTGAGAGGAGTCTAACGGCTGTAGCAGCCGCTATTTAGCAAAAAGTAGCCCTTTCGAAATTCTAACGGTTGTGAGCGCCGTTATTCTCCTGGATTCTCACCTTAACAGCCTGTTTATGCGAAAATAAGCGCCGTGGCGACCGTTAGAATGGGAAATCGGCGTTTTCAGGACAAATAACGGCTGTGGCAACCGTTAGCGTTAATTTTCGTCTTTCTGGCAAGGCTGCTCATGCGACGGCGGTTAGGAAAATGGGGCACGCCGGATCCAACTCGCCACACCGAGGCGACAAGGTTCAAAATAAGTAGCACCCTGTCAGGTTTGATGCAACCTTCAGTGCCTTACGGGCCGCTATTTCGCTTTCAGAGCTGTGCTGGCCTCCCAAAAACGCCCTTTTTGGCCGCTATTGGCAGCGGGCAGGAAGGCAGGGATGGCAAGGACGACAAGGACAGCGGGGACGGCGGGGACGGCGGGTGTAGCCGCCCTCGCCTACCCGAACCAGAACAGCACCGCCACGTACGCGGCCGATCCTGACAGGAACAGCAGATCGCGGGTTTGGAAACGGAGGTGCGAGAGCTTCAGTTTTTTGGCGGCCGGGTTTTTGAGGCCGTAGGAGAAGCCGCGCGTCTCCAGGGCTTCCACGGTGGTGCGGGACCGTTTGGCGGTGGCCAGCATCAGCGGGAAGAAGGCGTAGACCAGCAGCTTCAAGTAATAAGCGCCCTTGCGCCAGTAGAGCAGCCCCGGGTGTTCGGGGGCTTTGCCGCGCAGCCGGTAGGACAATAGCACGTTGCGGAACTCCTCGAACAGTACGGGCAGAATCCGGTAGCCGTAGGACAGGCTGAACGAAAAGGCGGCGGGGACGCCGAGCGCTAGCAGGCCGTCGCTGATTTTTTCCGGGTCCATGCCGGAGAAGACGGTGATGCTGGCCAGGGACACGACCGACAGCTTGAGCGTCAGCTTCAGCAGCGGCAGGGCGGAGGAGATATCCCCGCCAAAAAACAGCGAGATCACAAACAGCCAGCCCACCTGCCCGATCAGGCCAAGGCAGAGGACGAAGATGATGAACGGTGTGACGCGCGACAGGATCGTCGTGACGATCATAAACAGGCACATGCCGGCCAGGACGGGCAGGCTGTTGACGAACCAGGGCACGATGGCGAAAAAAAGGTACCAGATCAGCAGGCCCCGCGGATCGAGCCGGGACAGGGAAGCGTGACCGCTGCCGTACGCCGTGTTCATCAGTTCGAGCTGGATCCGGTCCAGCGATAGCTTGTTAAACCAGTTGCGGACGAGCTCCATGGGGATGGGCCTCCTTTTCTGCGAGAATGCGGTGCAATCGGGCCGCCAGTTCCTGCGGCGTGGCGCACGGCGGCTGAAGCGCGAGCCCGGCCGACAGTTCCATGCTCTGCGTCAGGGCCAGGCCGGCGCGGCGGATCAGCTCGGGGTCGGCGAACACCTCGGCCGCCGTCCCGTCGGCCGCCACGAGCCCCTCGTGCAGGACGATGACGCGCGTGGCCCAACTGCTGACGAGCTGCATGTCGTGCGTCGCGATGAGCACGGTGCGCACATGCCGCTCCAGCTCCCGCAGCGTGCCGAGCAGCTCCTCGCGGGTGGCCAGGTCGAGGTTGGCCGTCGGCTCGTCGAGCAGCATGACCGCGGGGCGGATCGCCGCGCCGATCGCGAGCGAGACGCGGCGCTGCTGCCCGCCGCTGAGCAGGCGGGCGTCGCGGTCCTGTAGCTCCTCCAGGCGGAAGCTGCGGAGCATGGTTTTCACGGTGGCCCCGGCTTCGGGGTAACCGCGTTTTTTGAGGCAGTACGCGACTTCTTTGCGTAAGCTGTCTTCGATAAACATGTCTTCGGGATTCTGGAAAACGAAGGCGACATGTTTGGACAGTTCTTCGACGGACGTGCTGTGCGTATCGAGGCCCAGGACCTCGACGGAGCCGCCGGACGGCCTGGCGATGCCCGCGATCAGGCGCAGCAGGGAGGACTTGCCCGCGCCGTTGTTGCCGACCAGCGCGACGCGCTCGCCCTCGGCGATGTCCAGGGTCAGGCCGCGAAGGACGGCGTGCTCCGCTTTGCGGAGCGTCCGGTAGTTGAGCGCGGCCTGGCTCAGGCGAATCACCGCCGCGGGCGGATGCGGCTCCGGCGCGGGCTCGCCGAGGGGTTCGCGGGCTGCGGGGCTTGCGCTGATCGCATCGGTCGCATCGATCGCACTGATCGTGCCGATAGCGCCGGTTGCGCGGCTTCTCTCGTCCGCCTCGCCCGCCCGCCCCTCCAGCAGCCCGCCGAAGTGCCGCAGGGCCTCCCCGGTGGTCACCGGGTAGCGGGCCCGCTGGGCCGCGGCTTCTCCCCGCAGCGCCGCCAGGCGGGCCGCGGTCTGGGTCGCCTCGGGCGGCTGGATGCCAAGGCGCTCCAGGTCGTCCAGGCGATTGAGCGCCTCGGCGACCGGCAGCTTCCACAGCACGCGGCCCTGCTCCATCAGGCAGACGTCCCGGCAGTAATCGGCGATAAACTCCGTATGATGCTCGATCACCACGACCGTCTTGCCATGGGCGCGGTTGAGCCGCCGCAGCACTTCATAGACCTGGCGCGCATGCCGGGGATCGAGCTGGGACACCGGCTCGTCGACGACTAGGATGTCCGGCTCAAGCGCCAGGGCGCCGGCCAGGGCGAGGAGGTGCTTTTGCCCGCCGCTAAGCTCCCAGATGAAGCGGGAGCTTAGCGGCGTGAGGCCGCACAGATTCAGCGCGCGGAGGGCCCGCTCACGGTAATCCGGGAGCCCGTAATTCAGCGGCGCGAAGCAGGCCTCGTCCAGCACGGTGGGCCGGACGAGCTGGTTCTCGAAGTCCTGGTAGACGTAGCCGACTTTGCGCGAGAGCTCGGCGACGCTTTGGCCTTGGGACGGGACGCCGCCCACCTTCACTTCTCCTTCGAAATCCCCCGAGTAATAATGCGGGATCAGCCCGTTAAACAGCTTGCACAGTGTCGATTTGCCGCAGCCGTTGCCGCCGATGATGGCGGTGAAGCTGCCGGGTTCGACGCTTAAGGTGGCCGCGTTCAGCACCGGCTGATCGGAGCCGGGATAGGTAAACGACACACCGATGATTTCAATCGCTGGAGGTTCAGATTTTTCGGGCATGGCGCTTGCCGAAAGGGAGCGCTGTTCGTTAGACATGAGGCACGCCTCCGGTGTCGCCGGTTTGGGCGGCGGTGCGGGCTTTTTTGGCGCGCATCGCCAGGAGCACGATGATCGCAACGACGGCCGCCGCGCCGATGCTCAGCCAAATCGCGCCATCGCCGAGTTGTTCGGCGAAGCCGCTGTCCCACTCCCCGAAATTCCAGTCCGTTTCGGACAGGGACTCGGCGCCGAAGGCGATCAGGGCAAGCAGGATCCCGGTCAGGACCAGCTTGGGTGACACGACACCGGCTGCTTCGTATCGGGTGCTTTTTTCGCGGGGCTTGATGCCTAGCAGGGGTTCTATTTTTCCATAGAGTCGGGGTACCAGATAAAGCGTCGGCAGCAGGGCAAACAAAATCCCGGAGAACAGTACGTCATTCAAAAAGCTCACGCCCTCCACGAGCACGACGCTTTCGGCCAGGCCGGGCACGGCTTCGAATTCTTCCACGCCGATCCAGACTTTGCCGATGTCGACCAGGCTGCTGCACAGTTGATGGATGATGACGCCCGTCATGGCGGCGATGCCGACCTGGGTGCGGTTTTGCGGATTGCGGACGATTCGGCCCGCGACGTACATGGCGAATGAGAAGGTGAGGAATTTCTCCAGCTCGCCGAGGCCGCCGAATTGCCCGAGCATCAGCTCGCCGAAGATGACTTCGCCCAGCGCCGCGCCAACGGCGGCATAGAAGGGATGGAACAGCATGCACAGCGTCAGCGGGATGAAAGCAAAGTACTCGACGGACAGTTCGATCGGGCCTAACCGCAGGGAAGGGATCAGTTCGGTGAACATGTTGGACAGGCCGTACAGGGACATGGACAGCACGAAGATCATCATTTTTTGCGATGAGGTCAGGGTGTAGAGCGACTTGCGACTCATGCGGGGAACGCCTCCTTGGACTTGAATTTGTTCTTAAGTGTAGAGGAGGAGTATTAAAAGAGTAGCGGTATTGTGTCAACGGGATGTAATTATTTTTACATAGTGAAAACAATGAAAAAAAACTTACATTACAAAGTCCTGCTAAGCTGGAGAAAGAAGATGCGAATAATGATGCGGAGAGGACTGAATCGCCATGAACCGGAATCCCGGATTTCCCGATAAAAAAAGGTTTTCGCCCGGGCAATTGAAAATTGCCGATTTCATCGAGCGCAACCCGGAAGAGGTGCTGTTTATGACGGAGCAGGAGATCGCCGACCGGCTGGGCACCAGCATCGCCACGGTGTCGCGGTTTTGGCGGGCGGCGGGCTATGAGAACGGCAAGGAGTTCAAGCTGAAGCTGCGCTCCGCCTTTGATACGACGCCGGCGCTAAAGCTGGAGAAGACGATTTCGAAGCTCGACCCGTCCAGTCTGCCAATGAAGATGCTGGAGCAATCGATGCTGCACTTGCGCGAGACGGCGGAAAAAACGGAGCCCGGAGAACTTCAGCGCGCCGCCTCCCTGATGGCGGAAGCCCGGCGGATTTATGTCTATGCCCCGGGTCCGGCGGTTGCTTTGGGCGAGCTGCTGTCCTACCGGCTGTCGCGCTTCGGGATGTCGGTGCGGATGATGGCGGCCAGCGGGCATGAGGTGCTGGAATCGCTAGCGCATGTGCAGCGGGATGATGTGGTGGTGCTGTTTCATTTCACGCGGCTGCTCCCCGAAACCGAGGTGATTCTGGATTGCGTGAAGCGGACCGGCTGCCCGGCGGTGATGGTCACCGACCGGGAGGAGTTCCGGTACGGCGCGCCGGTGGAGGCGGCTTTTTACGTCAGCCGGGGGGAGATGGGGGAGTTCCATTCCATGGTGACCCCGCTGCTGCTGGTGGAGGAGATGATTTTGAGCATTGGCCTGATGAACCGGGACAAGGTGCTGTCCAAGCTGGAAGCATTGGGCGAGCTGCGCAAGCGTTACGCCGACAAGCTGCCGCGCGGGAAGGCTTGAGCCGATTCTAGCACCGTTTATGCTTACGGCTTTCCGCAAATCCCGTAGAAGAACAGATGCACGATCCCTTCCAAAAACCCGTTCAAATCCCCGCTATGCTGGGCCATCTCCAGGATGGTCTCATACTGGTTCATATAGAGCTGAATGAAGGCCAGTACGTGCTCCACCGCGACATCGGGGGAGATTTCGCCGCTGGCTTTTCCCTCTTCCAGGATGCGGATCATGACTGGGACGGCGACCTCTTGGTACAGATTTTCCACATAATGGGCCAGTTCCCGATCGTCGAGAATGAGCTCCTTCATCAGGCCGGGAGGAATCTCGCGGTAAGCCTCTTTTTCCAGAAAAATAATATGTTCGATCTTCTCCCGCAGCGTATGCTCCCCGTTCATATATTCCTCGAACTCGCGGATCGCGTTGTCCACGAATTGAATGAATACTTCGCGCAGCAGGGCTTCTTTGCTCCCGAAATAGTTGTAAATCGTGACCTGCGATACCTTGGCCTCTTTGGAAATATCGGCGATCCGCAGGCGTTTCGGGTCCGCAGTTCGCAGCATGTTCAACGTGGTGCGCATGATTTTTTGCTTGATCAGGTTGGCGCGTTTCTCAAAACCATTCATGAATTTAGGCTCCTTGTTTTGGATTGTTATGTAATTTATGAAATATATAAATAAAATAATTTCATAAAATCATTGACGGAATAGAACCGCAGGTATAGTATAACATATGAAATATTTTAGTCATAATATTTCATTTCTTTTACCTTGTGGAGGTGGATGCGGTGCTGCGGGTGGAGCATTTGACGAAGAAGTTTGGGAACGGAAAGGGGATTTTCGATGTTTCTTTTTCGGTCCGGCGGGGGGAGGTCTTCGGGTTTCTGGGGCCGAACGGTGCGGGGAAGTCGACGACGATCCGCCATATCATGGGCTTTATGAAGCCGGACCGGGGGACCGTGATGATTGGCGGCCTGGATACGTGGAAGGATCAGGGGAAGGTGCAGACCCTCGTCGGGTATCTGCCGGGGGAGATCGCTTTTATCGAAGGCATGACCGGCAAAGCGTTCCTCGACTTTATGGCCGACATGCAGGGCGTTAAGGACCTCTCCAAGCGTGACGGGCTAATCGACCGGCTTCAGTTCGATGTACGTACGCCGATTCGCAAAATGTCGAAAGGCATGAAGCAAAAAGTCGGCATCGTCGCCGCCTTCATGCACGATCCGCAGGTGATTATTCTGGATGAACCAACCTCCGGGCTCGATCCGTTGATGCAGAAGATTTTTATCGAACTCGTCCTGGAGGAAAAAGCGCGCGGCACGACCTTTCTTATGTCCTCGCACAGCTTCCCGGAAATCGAGCGGACCTGCGACCGGGCCGCTATCATCAAGGATGGCGTGATCATTGCGGTCAAGGATATTCACGAGCTGCAATCCATGCAACGGAAGCTGTTTGAGGTGACCTTCGAGCGCCCGGAAGATGCGGAAGCATTCTTGGCGGCCGGATTGGCGGTGGAATCCCGGGAAGGCGCCCGGGTTCGCGTGGCCGTCCAGGGCAACTACGACCGGTTTATGGCGGAGACGGCGAAGTACCGGGTGCGTAATATCGATATTTTTACACAGAACCTGGAGGACATATTCATGAATTATTATGACCGGAAGGGGACGGAAAAATGAATACCGTGCTGTACAAACAGATGCTGAAGGTTTACATGAAGAGCTTTATGAATTACGCGGTGGGATCCGCTTTCTATATCTTGCTAATGTTCTGGCTGTACCCCGGCATTGCGAAAAATACCGGCGCCATCGACCAACTCGTGAACTCTATGCCGGAAGGCGTGGGCCGGGCGTTCGGGCTGAGCGGTTTCGGCACGGCGGAGTCGTTCATCTCGGGCGAGTATTACGGCCTGATTCTGATCCTACTGTTGGCGATCGTGTGCATGCAGTTGTCCACGCAGTTGATGGCGAAGCTGGTGGATCAAGGCGGCATGGCCTATTTGCTGTCTACGCCGACGACCCGGGCGAAGGTGGCTTTAACACAGGCGGCCGTGCTGACGACCGGGCTGTTCCTGATTCTGGCGGTGACAACGCTGGCCGGGTTCGCGGGGAGCGCGTGGTTTTTGCGGGGGGATTATCCGCTGGATACGGAGCGTTTCGTGGAATTGAACGCGGGGGCGTTCCTGCTGTTTTTTGCGATCGGCGGGATTGCGTTCCTGGTGTCGGCGCTGTCGAATGACGAGAAAAAGGCGGCAGGATTGTCCGGTCTGATCACCTTCGGCTTCTTCAGCCTGGATCTGGTCGGCAAGTTCAGCGAAAAACTGGAGTGGCTGCGGAATTTCACGATTTTTACGCTGTATAAGCCGAGTGAGATGATTGGCGGCACGGCGGATTTGAGCCTCAGCTTTAGTGTACTGGCCGCTGTTGGCCTAGTGGCGTTCGCTTTGGCCGTCGCGCTGTTCCGTAAACGGGATTTGCCCTTGTAAATCAAGGGCATTTCTTGATTTTAAGCGGCGGAGTTGCTACAATTAGAGTCTGGCACGCTGATGCGGATTTGTGGAAGGTTAATTATCGTTGAGGGATGATGAGGAGGGTGAACCATGGCGAAGAAAAATGACGGCAAAGTGCTGGCCCAGAACAAAAAAGCTTCCCATGACTATTTCATCGAGGATACGTACGAAGCGGGCATGGTGCTGACCGGGACCGAGATCAAGTCGATCCGCAACGCCCGGGTGAACATCGGAGACGCGTTCGCGACGATCCGGAACGGCGAGATTCACATCCACAACATGCATATCAGCCCGTTCGAGCAGGGGAACCGGTACAATCCGACCGACCCGACCCGGACGCGCAAGCTGCTGATGCACAAGGCGCAGATCAACAAGCTGCTGGGCTTGTCCAAGCAGGAAGGGTACTCGATCGTGCCGCTGAAAATCTACATCAAGAACGGCTACGCCAAGCTGCTCCTCGGCCTCGGCAAAGGGAAGAAGCAGTACGACAAGCGCGACGCCGCCGCCAAACGCGATGCCCAGCGCGACATTCAACGCGTGCTGCGGGAGAAGCAGAAGGTGGCGCGGTAATGATATACAAAAACCGGGAGTGGCTATTCGGCTCCCGGTTTTTTCTTGCGTCCTGAGATTTTTTTCTATTACAACGAAGTGGGCGGCTTTTTTTGTTCGTTCTCCGCATCGAATTTAGTTTTGAAGCGGTTGTCCTCCTGGCTATCGAAAGCAGAGGGGTAATCTGTCTGTTGGTGACCCTTCTTGTTCTTTCTCTTGAATAATTTGCCGATCCAAAGGAATGGCGCCAAAATAATGAACCAGAGCTTCTTGGCGAATAAAGCGATGATGGCAAGAAGGCCCGTCCTTTTGGCCGTGACAATGCCGGCTCCCCCCAAAATGAGTCCAGTCAGGCCCAAGGCGGACTTTTTGTCTGTGGAAGAATCGAAGTCAGCGTATGTATTGCCGGAAGTTACCGAAAGGTGAGGGAGCAGCTCTTGCTCAAACGTGTTGCGGTCAGCCTCCAGATTTTCAGGAGTGGAGACCAGAATGGCCGATATGTATCCAACGCGAGTAAGAATGCGCACGTTGTAATTAATAATTTTTTCCCCGTTGTTATTATGTAGAAGCAGAGCCCATGTGAGGCTGCGGACGGACTCATCATAGGCAGGCTCTTTAAACCAGCCGTCCACAAATAATTGATTGGATTCGGGCAGCTTCTTGTTTGCTTCTTCCTGCCCTCTTTCGTAGCTCTTGAGCAACTCGTCGGCATCAATATCCGATTTTTCGTTATCTTCGATATGGCCGGATTCGGCGTACTCGAAGTAAACGCTCCACACGGCATTCTCATCCGCAGGCTCCACATATCCGATTTCATTGTAGGAAGGGAGGTCGTGGAAACTTTTGATAAAAGCAATTGTGTCGTCCTTATCGAGGAAAAAATAATCTTGCGGCAGCGTCAATTCAGCAATATCAGTGAGCCTCACTTGCTGTCCGGAACCCTCGACCCAGTTTAGATCGGGTTCTTGCACGGCTTCTGCAGTTGCTTTGAAGGGCATAACGAGGATGCTCATCAGGAGCAGACTGGATAGCAGAAGTTTTTTCCTTTTGGACCTGTAGTGGTAGTTACTGATTTTCATGTTAACCTCCATTATTTTTTGGAATGGTATGATCTTATCATGATGATTCTGTATTAATAAAGGAAGAAAAATACAAATCCCGATAATTTTCGCCTTCATGTGAATCTTGCTTTTCCGTCGGTTCATTGCTACAATTATTTCTACCGCTTGGCACGGCTGCCATGTATTCACCAGGCAAATCGTGCGTTACTTGTGGTATACTAATGAATGTAAAGGAAAGATCAAAGCATTCATGCTCGGCCGTTTAACCAGGAACCACCTTTTTATTAAGGGGGCGTTTTTGGATTCGACGGGGGTAGATCGAGCATGGGTAGCGGGTAGTGGGGACGCGTCCGCTTTATCAACGCTAAAGCCAATTAAACGGCAAACAAAACAACAACTTAGCTTTCGCAGCTTAATAACCTGCGTGCTAGCTCTATCTCTGCATCGCCCATGTGCCGGGAATAGGGCCCAACTTTAGTGGGATACGCTGTCTAGTCTCCGCCTGCGGCTAGCTGAAGAAGACAATCAGGCTGACCCGAAGGGAATCCGGTGACGGGGAGTCTCTAGGGTGACATCAAAACTGTCACTACACCCGTAGAAGCCTATGTGGCGTTGCCTTCGGACAGGGGTTCGACTCCCCTCGCCTCCATATGTAGTAGCAAAAAAGCGACCTTCATCGGTCGCTTTTTTGCTACTAAGTGATGATATACAGATAAGAACAGCCTTTTATTCTTAAGATAACTTTCAAGGGATGAATAAACAGTGGTCTTTAATAATCGAAGCCACCTCTTGAAAATGAAAACGATGATTAACCATATCTACAGTAAAATCCTCGGCTTTTTTTGCATCCATTTTAAAGTGTAGTCCATTATATCGCAAGAATATTACCAATGCTGTAAAAGCAGTTCGGTTATTTGCATTGTGAAATGGATGATTTTGACCAAATGATTCAAATAAAGCCGCTGCTTTCTCGAAGATCGTAGGATATGCATCATCGCCAAATACAGAAGTTTGAGGACGATGGACTGCTGATTCAAGCAATCCTGGTTCTTTAACTCCTAATAGTTCACCTGGACTGTAACGTTGTATCATTGCAACATTAATGGCTATTACTTCTTGGACAGATAAAAAACGAGTTGAAGTCATCTATCTTTGAGACCTTTCAGTGTTTGATCATATGCCTTAATAACATCTGACAAAGTACTCATGAAGTCTGGACTGACTCCTTCTGGTAATGAAACTTTTGTTGACCTCTTAATAATAATTTCTCCTGATTCCGGGTTAACATCTATGTTGACGATATCGCCTTGATCCAATCCAATTTGCTTCAAAGCGTCAGTCATGGTTATGCCTAAGCTGTTTCCGAATTTGGTCACTTTTCGTTCCATTTCAAACATCCTATCCATAGAAATTCTCTCCTTATCATCATATTCAATCGTTTTAACAATTAAACAGTTATAAAGTTTAAACTCAACCTGCGTGCTAGCTCTATCTCTGCATGGCCCACGTGCCGGGAATAGGGCCCAACTTTAGTGGGATACGCTGTTTAGTCTCCGCCTGCGGCTAGCTGAAGAAGACAATCAGGCTGACCCGAAAGGGAATCCGATGACGGGGTCTCAGTATTGCTTACGATGCTAGCATTGCTTCGCAATGCTTTCGGGTGACATCAAAACTGTCACTACACCCACGCGAAGCTCGCCTATGTGGCGTTGCCTTCGGACAGGGGTTCAACTCCCCTCGCCTCCACAGCAAGACGAAAAGCCTTCAGCCATTGATGTGGTTGTTGGCTTTTTAATTGTGTATAATAACGTATAACAATTAACTGTAAGCATTGAAGGAGGTCCTTGTTATGGCAGTAGATCGGGAACAGCTTCAGAATATACTCAAGAAGGCCAATCAGCGTGCTCGTGAACAAGCCAAGCAATCAGGAGCATCCATATACTATATAAAAAACAACAGACGTATTCGTGAAGATGCGGGAGGCAATAAATTCGAAATCATTTTCGATTCCCAAGGAAAGCGGATGGAGCGGGAGTATATTGAATAATCATAAACCCGTGATGACGGTATTTGCGGGTACCAACGGTGCTGGCAAGAGTACAATCAGCCTGCAAATGAGGGACTTTATCGGGGAGGTTGTTGATCCCGACCAAATTGCTATACGGCTCAATCCCGAAAATCCGCGAAGTGCGGATTTATCAGCAGGCAAAGAAGCGATCAAAAGAATCCGATCTCTGATTAACTCCAATAGTCATTTCGCTGTTGAGACTACGTTATCCGGTACATTTTTCTTAAGACATATGCAACTGGCGAAAGTAGAAGGGTATGAAATAGTAATTTACTATATCGGTCTTCAGGATGTCCAGATGCATATTGACCGCGTGGCCTCCCGTGTAGAGCAGGGAGGTCATTGGATTGCTGAAGAGGATATCCGTTGGCGGTATGGGCAATCGCTGCAGAATCTAAAGCCTGCTGTTAGTATAGCAGACCAGCTCATTATTATTGATAACACATTTGAACCTGCAATCATTGCGGAAATAAGGAATAATCAATTAGTTTACAAGATAGATCAGGCACCAAATTGGTCAAAAGGTGTCCTCGATTTATTTAAAATCGATTGACATCAAAACTGTCACTTCACCCACGCGAAGCTTGCCTATGTGGCGTTGCCTTCGGACAGGGGTTCAACTCCCCTCGCCTCCATATGTAGCACGAGAAAAAGCGACCTTAATCGGTCGCTTTTTTGCATCCTCATATAATTAAAAAGTTGCGCAATGCATTAGCAACTCTTTATTTTGATGAAATAGAAAATGGCAAAATTACGTTAAGGCAGTGACTAACAAATTTGGGACGAAAGAAAGGCAAAAAATTGGAGAAAATGAAACTTAGGAACCAAAAAGCTCGTAATATGTGGTAATATGTAGAAAAGGGGGAGAAGGTTTTGAGAAAGACTAGTTTGGGAATTTTACTTGTGGCACTGTTATTACTGGTTACTGCATGTGGAGGTACTGCGTCTACATCAGCAGGAAAGCAGAATGCTAATACTTCTGCAAAGGATCAAGGCACTGCAGAGAACGTAAATAATGAGCAAAAAGATGCCGCTGTTACAGCTGAACCGACTAAGGAGCCTGAAGAGCCGAAAGAGGTTGTCTACAAAGTAGGGGACAAGTTTAATTTGGGAGATTGGGAAGTTGTGCTGGACTCCTTTGAATTCAACCAAAAAGTCAGTGATGATTACTTTTCTTCTAGTGCGGACGAGGGCAATAAGTTTTTAATTTTAAAGTATACGGTTACAAATAATGGGACGGAAGCTGACAACTTTACGTCAATGGTTGGCGGAGTCGAAATGAAGGCGATATTTCAGGACAAATATGAGTACAAATATACGATCACGATGATAGAGCAAGACCTTAGCAATGAAAGTATTAAGCCGCTATCTTCAAAAACCGGATTTGTTGTAATGGAAGTTCCTGACGCAGTAGCTAAATCAAAAGATAGTTTGATTGTAAATCTGGCACAAGATGAGGACAAGGCCACTATTAATTTAAGATAGCTGAAGTTGCCGCTAGTACGAAAGAACCGCAAGCGTAAGGGATTTCTCCCCAGGGCTTGCGGTTTTTTTTGATGATTTTACAATAGGCTGACGGTTCGACTGACCGTTGGGTGCCGTGGGTTGAGGACGGGCATACCCGGCGCGGGCTCGGTGTTAGTCTTCGATTGCCTGATAGACCATGGTCCAGAAGTCGTGGATAAGATGCGCCGAATCCGGGGTGGACATCCCGACCTGCGTGAGCAGGATGCCGGTAAGCTGTTTGTCCGGGTCGGCGTACGCCGAGGTGCCGCTTCCGCCGTCCCAGCCGAACTGGCCGATGGAAGCATAGTCGCCGCGGTAGGTGCGTACCGCCATCCCGAAGCCCCAGCCGCCGTGCTGCCCTTGACCATGCGATAAATGGACGTTATTTTTGGCCAAGTCGTCTCGGAATGCTTGTTGTTCGGGCGTGAGACGGTTTGAGGTCATCAACTGGACGGCGGGCCGGGACAGGATCCGTTCGGTCCCGTGCATCCCTTGGTTCAGCAGCATTTGTAAAAACGCGTGATAGTCGTCGGCGGTGGAGAGCAGCCCGCCGCCGCCTGCCTGGAACGCCGGAGGCTTAATGTAGCGTCCGCCTGCGGCTTCGTCCCACACGATAAACTCTCCGGTCTGCGGATCGGGGATGTAGGCAGGCGGCAGCCGGTCAATTTTGCCTTCGGGCACGTAGAAGCCGGTATCCTTCATCCCCAGCGGATCAAAGATACGTTCGCGCAGGAACGTCTCGAATGTCTGACCCGTGACCCTGGCAACGAGCACGCCGAGCACTTCGTTACTGAGGTGGTACTGCCACCGCTCTCCGGGCTGGTAGCTCAGTGGGAGTGTACCCAGGCGGCGCATCCACTCATCCGGCTCGGGCAATTCCTGCCCTGGCGTGTCATTTAATCCATTCTCGAAGATCGCGTTCTGGATCGGGGAGCCCATCAACGTCAGATCCATTCCGAGCCCGAACGTAGAGGTCAGCAGATCCCGCACGGTGATCGGCCGCCGCGCCGGCACGGTGTCGTCCAGCGGACCGTCGGGTCGTTTCAGCACCTGCCGGTCGGCGAGTTCGGGCAGCCATTTGTCTACTGGGTCGTCCAGATGCAGCTTGCACTCGTCGAGTAGGATCATCACCGGCGCGGCCCCGACCATCTTGGAAGTGGACGCCATCCGGAAGATCGTGTCCCGGCGCATCGGCGCGCCACCGTCATGGCGCATCGTGCCGATCGCTTCGACGTGCGTCTCACCGTTCCGGCTGACCAGGGCAACGAGCCCTGGAATTTTCCCGGACTCGACATGCCGTGACAGCACGTCGCGCATTCTGAGCAGCCCTGTTTTGGAAAAGCCTCCGTTGCTTTGTTCCATCATCTTTTTCATTTAGTTTCCCTCCCGTAAATGACTGTAATTTTTGACAAATCAGCATCTATGCCTTTGAGAAGAGCAAAGGTCAGTTTATCCATCGTAGCGCCGTCTTGCCGTTCCAGCGAGCGGGAGGTCATTGTCAATTTCTGATTCATCACATTCACATCTCCTTATAATATGTTTTCTAATAAGCGTTAGCGTTTTGAACCTGAAGCAAATATTCATACCAACCGATGGTATGTATAGATTTAAAAATATACTGCCTTTCGGCAGTTTAGTTTTTTAGTTATCTTTGCTGTCCTCTCTAGCTGACAAACGAAACAGTTCCTCGTATCGTTGAAACATTTGATCATCGAACAGGTCAAGCCCCAGGCCTTTCAATATTTGATCGAAAAACCTTACCTTGCGCACCAGCATCTCGGGCGAAGCTTGGATAACCGCCGGGTTTAGCCACAGGTTGGTGAGAATCAGCAACACTTCGCTAAGCTCCTTAGGATAGTCGGTTCGGATCGAGCCGTCTCGCATACCTTGTTCGATGATGGGCTGGATATAGACGGGTAAGGCTTTTTCGAGCATGTGCTCGATCTGGGCCGCCAGCAGCTTCGGATTGCGCAAAAGGTTGGGTGCCGCCGATGCCATCTCGTTCTGGGCGGGATTGCTGAGAGAGACGCGGGAAATCTTGCGGAGCTTCTCCAGGCCATTTAACTCCTTGTCGTCCCGGACGTCGGACAGCATCTCGTCAACACCTTTGAACAAATGGTCGATAACGGCCTGCATGATCTCTTCCTTCGACTTGAAGTGATGATAAATAGCCCCTTTTGTCAGCCCGCCCAGTCCGTTGATGATATCCTGAATGGAGGTCTGCTCGTAGCCTTTTTGGATGAACAGATTAAGCGCCACGGTTAGGATTTGGTTGGTCGTTTCTTCCGGATATTTATTTCTTGCCATTCACTCTTCCCTTTCATACATTCGGTTGGTATGTAACGAATATATTCGATCCCCCCTTTGATGTCAACCCCCCCAAAAAAAAATGGGTATTCGGAAATTATAGTGGAAAAGGGCTTATAATTCGCCCTTCTCCAATTTTTCAATCAAGGTGGAAATGTCGATACCACGGGCTGTTCGCCACACTCACGAATCACACTGACAGGAGGCGTATTATCGAACAACGGGAAGTTGTTATCTCGGAGTTCGTCACCACTTGTATTAGAAAATCATATTCAGTCTCACTTATACTTAGGATGTTGAATTTTGGAAGATTTAGAATATCCATTTGAATTTCTTCTGTGCATTTATGATGCATAATCCTTTTTTGTTTTAGCGTGATTAGTCAAAATACCACTTGCTATAAAAGAGAACAACGAACCGGCAAAGCATATAGCCGCAAATATGCCTACGGCGGAAAAACCGTTAAATGTCGCATAAATCAAGCCGGCGAACCAAGAGCCGAGCGCTGTCGCAGCGTACATGATCGAATTGGCCAAGCTAGAGATCGTGCCACGAATTGTCGGATTTAATGAATTCAGCATTCCCATGATGAGCGGAAAGACGATGCCCATGGTTGCGAATATGAAAAAGTATACCCCTTCGAAAGACGCAACCGATGGCAGGTGAGGCAAAGCAATAAAACATGCAATAGAGACGAGAATGCCCACAACCATCGTATTGAAACGATTCAACATTTTGATCACATATGCACCGCTAAAGCTTCCCACTATATTCCCTAGGCCAAGAAAAAACATGACGTACCCCACTTGATCAACCGAAAGGTGAAAGCGGTCCGTCATCCATTTTCCAATGAAAGAAAAGGCAGCAAAAAATCCACATTGAAATAAGAAATGAGCCAGGAAAGACCTTCTCGCGATTCGGCTTATGAATAGCGGGACGTATCTTTTAAATATCGGAAGCTTGGTTCTTAGGTCTTGTTTCGGTTTCATTTCGGGCAAAGCATAGGGGATGAATATAGCCACCAGCAACGAGCATGCACCGATTGTAAAAAAGGGATAAGACCAATGGGTTGCAGCAAGCAAGCCTCCAATCGGTATGCCGAAAGCTTGGGAAGCAGCCAAGCCTGCCATTACGATTCCTGATACTTTGGCGGTCTTTGCCGCAGGGAACAGAGCAGGAATAGAGGCCCAGACTTGCGGCGCTGTGAATGCTGCGCTGACTCCGGCTAAAAAACGGAATAAAAACATCGTCCAAAATCCTGTCGCAAAGCCGCATAAAATGGTTGAAACCGAGAAGCAAACCATGCCGGAAAACATTACTTTTTTGCGATCCCATCCATCGGAAAGCGGTCCGGCTATCAGAGCAAATATGGCATATCCCAACGCATAGGCCCCGACCATCCAACCGGCATATTCGGTCGGGATATGAAACAATTTCTGAAGGGTGGGGATGAGCGGAGAAATCAAAAATGTATCCGTACCGATAACAAACATGATAAGAAAAAGTAACGCTGTTAACTTAATCATGGGAATCATCTTCTCCTATCGATCTTAGTTTCGTTGTAAAACAACTTTTGAACTAATGAAGAGAAAAAAGGAATTTCCTTCTACAATGTATCAAGAAATCCCGGCAAGTAAGATTCAAAGGTCTCCATGTCGATACTCGTATACTTCGTTTGAGCTTCTTTTCGTACCTTAATCAATTTCGCCTCCCTTAAAGTACGCAAATGATACGAAGTATTCGACTTCGAAGTATTGCAAATGTCCCCAACTTCTCCGCAATTCATCTCCTTCTTATTGGCGTATAGAACTCGTATGATTTCCAATCTTGTTACATCAGCTAATGCTTGAAACATTTTGACCCTGTGTTCATTATTCAATGATTTTTGAGTAGTCATAAAACCATTGTACTAAGATATTGCTACAAATCAAGTCTTTAGGCAAAATCCCACCATATTCTCCGATTTATAAGTGAGATCTTTTGCGTTTCAGGGATATCTACTTCATGTCAAAACCCTTGCTTTTTACGTATTCCGTATACCCGCCCAACGGCAAATCTTTGTTCAGCATGGCGACGAATTTGCCGGACCAGCTTGCCTTTTGTTTGTTGTTCGTTCGTGCGCCGTAATACTCCTCAATTTCCCGGTCATAGGTTTCTACCTTTGCCTTAAGATCGCGATCATCATACCGGTTTTCAAAAAACACGGCGGACCGTGGCAACCGCGGCTTTTGCTCGGGAAATTCATCGGGAACGCCTACTGCAAGGCCGACCAGAGGAATGACGAAATCCGGAAGGCCCAGCCATTCGTCCAGTGCGGGGAGGGCCTCGTTAATTCCGCCGATCATCACGGCTCCCAGTCCCATAGACTCGGCCGCCACATTGGCATTCTGCAGGGCAAGCGCGGCACTCAGCACAGCGGTTTGGTAAAAATACGAGAAGCTCAGGTTTTGGCCCATTTTTTCCTGTTGGTCCGGGCCGGCAGCCAACCTCATCCGATGGAGATCGGCGCAAAAAATAAAAAAGTACCCGCATTCCTCAATCGGCGGATTTTTCGCATGTACCGCGATCTTCCTCCGTAGTTCCTGATCGGTGACGCCGATGATCGAGAACGGCTGCATATGCGCCGAAGACGGAGCCATTTGCGCGGCATCGACTATGGCTTCGATTTGCTCGCCTGTCAACGGAATATTTTTAAACTTACGGATGGACCGATGCCGGCTGATGACTTGCATGACCTCATTCATTCAAATTCCCTCCATATATATGGTTTCCATGGAAACCATAATAGCAAGAAAAAGACGTTCTGTCAAATGGTTTCCTAGGAAACCATGGTATAATAAATAGAAAACAAGGTAGGCTTGCCTTATGACCCATATAAATGATGATTTACTTCAACTCAAAAACCGCATTGAAAAGTCACTGTACCGGATTCTCATCAGCGAAAACGACGAGAACCAGGATCGGCTTTGGCTCATGGAGCACATCTCCGACGACCGGCTAAAAGAGCTGTTACCCCACCTATCCATCTCAGGTCTGCACGTTTTGGACGTTATCGATACGCATGAACGCATTAAAGGGGTCGATATCGCCCGCGATATGGGTATAACGAAAGGCGCCGTCTCCAAAATTACCCGCAAATTACTGGATCAGGGCCTGATTCGGAAAACCCAGCTGCCGGATAACCTGAAGGAAATTTACTTCTCGGTGACTCCGCTTGGTGCCGAATTGGCCGAACTGCATCGGTTATTTCACCAGCAGCAGGATCAGAAAGCGATGGAATTATTAACAAGTTACGACGCAATGTCGTTGGAAACCGTAGCGGTCTTTTTGGAGAAACTGGCTAATCTGCGCCAGAATCCGAATTCCTAAGCCGGCACGAATGCGAAAAGCGACCTATGACGGTCGCTTTTTTGCGTAAATACAATGTTCGATCGGTTGCATTTTCTCGTTCGATATGCTAAGCTAACTACCGATCGTTAGTTTGTGGTGGAGGGGTTGTATGACGGCAAAAAAAATTATGGAAATAGCACTTCACCATTTTGCGCAAAACGGCTATGAAGGTGCCTCGCTTCGTGATATTTCGGCCGAAGTGGGGATTAAAAAACCATCCATCTATAATCACTTTAAGGGCAAGGACGAATTGTTCATGGCCGTTTACCAGGATGTGGCCGCGAAAGAACTTAGCTTTGTTGAAGAGTATCTGAAACCCGATAGTAAATCGACTTTTAAAACTCAACTTTACGATTTTTTAATTCAGTATATGGAGCGTTATGAGCGTGAAGAGGAGACTAAATTCTTTTTGAGAATGTCCTTTTTTCCTCCAACCCATCTGAGAATGGAATCCATGAAGTTGAGCATGGGGTATGTCGATAAAATGACTGATTTAGCCAGAGTTCTTTTCACATCAGCTGAAAATCCCGGCTCCATCGGCTTAAACGTATCGATTGAACAGGCTACCGGCGCTTACATGGCGATTCTGGACAGTGTATTTGTTGAGATGCTTTACGGTGATAAAGAGCGTGCATTGAAGAGACTTGAAGCATCATGGCATGTCTTTTGGCAGGGAATCAGACAAGAGGAACAGGAATAAATCGGCTTAAACTTGAACGAGGATTAGCTTACTGGGGGGAATTGAATTGGAACTTTGGTTTACGGAAAAGCAAACGAATTCTTTTGGCATCACCGCTAAAGTCAAAAAATCGCTTCACACGGAAAAAACTCCCTACCAACAGCTAGATCTGATTGAAACGGAAGAGTTCTACGCTGGCATTGCTAATGCACTGAAGAAAGACGGTATTTTCGCAGCTCAAACCGATAACCCTTGGTTTAAGGCCGAATTGATTCGCAAGGCCATTCAGGATTCCAAGGAAATTTTCCCCACAACCCGTCTGTATATATGCAACATTCCAACGTATCCTAGCGGGATGTGGACATTCACCATAGGATCCAAGACACATGATCCGTTGACTGTGAGCCCGGATCACTTCTATGGTATGGATTTGAAGTATTATACACCTGAACTCCATAGAGCCTCTTTTGTTTTGCCTAAATTTGTCGAGGATCTATGTAAATAAAACTGTGCTGCCCCAATAGAATAGATTAGGTTTTCTAGGGTTCCGCAGCTATTCTGGTCTGGTCCGAGAGAAAACCCACGGCATGGGCTGTGACACGGAAGGAGAAAAGCCTGGGAGATCACTGTTGAACAAACAGTAATTTCCTCGGGCTTTTTGTATTTTATCCCCATTTAGCAAGGTACCATAAAATAACTTTTTTTAAACAAGGAGTGTGAAAGGCATGAATAAAACCTGGTTGTCTGTTATTATTGCCGCATTATTTGAGGTGGGATGGGTCATTGGACTGAAACACGCAAGTGGAATGATGGAATGGGCGGCTACCGTGGTAGCCATCATAACAAGCTTCACATTAATGATTAGGGCTTCCCGCTTCCTTCCTGTGGGGACCGTTTACGCGGTCTTCGTTGGGTTGGGGACAGCCGGCACCGTTCTGGCGGATCTTATTCTCTTTGGGTCCTCGGTTCAACCCGTAAAACTAATACTGGTCGGCGTTCTCTTGCTAGGTGTAATTGGCCTCAAAATGCTGAGTAAAAAACAAGAAGGGGAGGCTAGTCATTCATGAGCTGGGTGTATCTTATCATGGCAGGAATTTTTGAAATGACCGGAGTTCTTATGATGAATAAATTAAATAAAGATCGCAATGCGGTCTCGTTTCTGTTATTGGTTGCGGGATTTGGCTTAAGCTTTTTGTTTCTGTCTTTGGCCATGCAAACCCTGCCGATGGGAACGGCTTATGCGGTATGGACCGGAATAGGCGCCTCCGGAGGAGCTGTCCTCGGGATGATATTTTACGGAGAACCCAGAAACTTCTTAAGAATTTTATTTATAGCTATGGTTCTCGGTTCTGCCGTAGGGCTAAAGTTGGTTAGCTGAACTAGTGCCTCATCAGACATTAAAATCGTATGGGGCCCACGGCGATCAAGTTGCCTAGCGCACCTTCCAACTCATCCAACTCCAAAAAGATGCAAATCTGCAGGTATTTCTAGCGATTTTAGAGAAACGGGCCGGTGTCGTCGAAAATTCCTGCAGAATCGGCTAGGCCCCCTTAATCCGGAGTCCTACCCTACAATGTTTATGAATTCACAGGATTGCTCCTTATTCTGCCGTATTACACCGCTCTATGAAAGGCAGAGGTGTCTTCCAGTGTCCTCACCCATATCGAGAACTTCGCTGGAGACATTTTTCTTAAGTTACCGTGAATTTTTCGGTTGTTGTAAAAGTCCATGTATTGGTCCAGCGCCTCATAAGCTTCATCGAGGGTCATAAAGTCCCTTTGGCTAAACAGATGGCGCTCCAGGACGCTGTGAAATGACTCAATGTAGGCGTTCATATTGGGGGACCGAGGTGGTATACGCTCATGAATAAGATCCAAGCTTTCACAGGTATCTCCAAATAGCTTGCTGACGAACTGCGGACCATTGTCTGTACGAACCACCGGCATGGGCTCGCCGGGCTCTATACGGTCTTGCAAGGCATACCATAAGGTTTGGACGACTTGTTTAGCTTCGCATACTGGGCCTCTATACTGCCCTACTACCATTCGGTCAAACACATCTATAATGCTGAGTACAAAAAAGAACCGTTCCTGCCCGATCGCGTATCCATATTTAATGTCCATTTGCCAAAGTTGGTTTGACCCCGTTATAACTCGATTTCTCGGTAATCGGCGAGGGTGGGAACGTACGCGCTTTCTAGGTTTCTGCAATATGTCTAACTCTTGGCAAAGTCGATAAGACTTCTTTTTGTTGAAGATGAGATCATACTTATCTCGAAGGGATTGGGCCAAAAACTTATAACCATAGACAAACTCTTCTCCTTCAAGGAGTTCGAGCAGCCATTCTTTGATTTGTGCGTCGCTAACTTTCTCACCTGTAGCCGTGTAAGAGTATCCAGGCACGGGACGACCTGCACGGCTTTCGGTTGGACGTTCTTCGCCTTTTTCTGCTGACTGGGCCAGTCGCTTTTTACGGTCGTAATACGTTGATTCTGACAACCCAAGAATGCGCAGCACAACAGCTGCCGGTTCCCCCCGCTTAATGAATGGGTCGGCTATTTCAAATTTTTCAGATAAGCGGGGTTTTGCTTTTTTAGCAACTCTCGCAAAATTTCGATTTCGAGTTCTTTTTCACCAAGGACCTTAACGGCCTTTTGGTAGCGTTGCTCTACCTCCTGCAGGCGTTGCAACTCTTGAACATGTTCGTCTGCCGCAGGAATTTCTTCAGGCGAAATAGAGTCCCGATGATCTCTAATCCAAC